>JBPOIJ010000018.1:0-92535 GCA_052034585.1 Myxococcota bacterium | reverse complement strand
GGACGTTCCGCCCGCAGCCGAGCCACCCGCAGTCGAGCCACCGCCGGACGTTCCGCCCGCCGTCGAGCCACCGCCGGACGTTCCGCCCGCAGTCGAGCCACCCGCAGTCGAGCCACCTGCAGTCGAGCCACCTGCAGTCGATCCACCGCCGGACGTTCCGCCCGCAGTCGATCCACCGCCGGACGTTCCGCCCGCAGGCGAGCCGCCGGCAACTCCACCCGCAGCTGAGCCACCCGAAGCCGATTCGCCTCCACCTGCTGCTGATCCGCCCGCCGATCCACCTCCGACGCCCGCCGGGTGATCCGACACATTCCCCTCACAACTCCAGGCGAGGATCGTCACGACCACGAGCACGCCGATCCATCCGCGGCTGCTCCTTCGACGACCCTGGCTCGACGCAGCGCGCCCCATGGGCCCATTCTGCACCGACGGTGCCCAGCCGTGTCGACAGCACTCCCGTCGCCTCGGAGCGCGCCCTGTGCAAACGCCGATCACGGAATGCGACCAACGCCACGCGCCCCTCGTCCGTGAAGCGAGCAGTCTCGAGCCGCGAGTCGCGCTCAGACCGCCCACGACGAGCAACGCCGTCACCGGGACCGCAGGGCCAACCGTCTGACGCAACGTGCACAGTTCGGTTCGACTTCGCCTCGCTCCGTCTCAGGGCTGGAAGACGAACGCCGCCCCTGAGTTGAGCGCCGCGTTGTTCGTTGGGTCGCCGCCGAGCCCAACGCTCGCGCCGTCCTCCCTGTGAGCGCCAACGACGAGCGTCACTCCGTCAGCCGAGAGCGCGACTGCGGTTCCAAAGCCGTCGGTCGGATCAGGCGCGAGGCTCTTCAGGTAGAGCGGCGTGCCCCAGGTGGCAGTGCGCGTGAAGAGATACGCCGCTCCGGCGTTCGACGAGGAGTTGTCGCTCGCGTTCCCTCCTGCGCCGCTGGCCGAGCTGTCTTCCTGGGGAGCGCCGACCGCCAGTCGAGTTCCGTCGGCCGAGAGGGAGATCGACTCGCCGAAGAGATCGAAGGTTCCAGGTGACGGAGCTTGAAGGCGCGTGACGTGCGTCACCGAGCCACTGGCCCACGTGAAGACGTGCACCGCACCGATCGAGTCGGGCATGTTGGGGTTGAGCGACTCTGACGGAGCGCCCACCGCGAGCGTGGTGCCCGTCGACGACAAGGCGATCGCGTTGCCGAAGTTGCCGTTGCCTGATTGCGTCGGAGAGGTGACTCGGGGGCCCACGACCCACTGCGTGCCCGAGCGCTGGAAGAGGTACACCGCGCCCGCGCCGACCCACGTGAGGTTGGTGTTGGGCGCTCCGACGGCAATCTCGTTGCCACTGGCCGTGATGGCGAGTGGCTTGCCGAAAATGAGGGACGAGGCGGTGCTCGTCGGCTTCAGGTAGGCCTGTTGCGTCCACGTCGTTCCGCTTCGAGCGAACACGTAGGCCGCGCCCGAGTTCGTGACGTTGTTGTTCGATTGATCACCGTTGACGCCGGTGGCGCCGCTCGACTCGAAGATCGCTCCGACGACGATGGTCGAGCCATCTCCCGAGACCGCGACGCTCGAGCCGAAGAGGTCGCCGAGTTCGGCATTCGACGCCGCGAGCACGGCCTGCTCAGTCCACGTCGTCCCCGACCGCGCGAAGACGAAGGCCGAGCCCGTGCTCGAGTCGTTGTTGGGAGCGCCGACGACGAGGAGGTTTCCGTCAGACGACATGGACAGCGAAGCCCCGAACTGGTTGCTCCTGACCGAAGCCTTCACGTACGCCTGTTGCGTCCACGTGCCGGTGGCCGAGCGAACGAAGACGAAGACCGCTCCGATGGCACCGTTGTAGGTGAGCCGAGCGTTCTGATCGCCGTTGATTCCGAGCGAGGTGCCGTTCTCGCTGGACGCAGCGATGGCCATCGTGTTCCCGTCGGCAGAGATCGCGACCGCGTTGCCGAAGAAGTCCTCCGCACGAGCGTTCGAGGCCTTCACGTAGACGATGGGTGTGCAGGCCGCGCCGCGCCGAACGAAGCCCGTGGCGCAGACGAAATCGCAGAGCGACCCGGCGCAGACCGGCGTCGCGTTCGGTGGCGTGGTGCAGACCGCGCAGCCCGAACCGCACGCCAACGTTCCCGAGTTGCACGAGAAGCCGCACGTCTGCCCATTGCACGTCGCGGTCGAGTTCGCCGGTGGCACGCACGCCGTGCACGAGGTTCCACACGTCGCGACCGCTGTGTCCGAGACGCACTGGCTGCCGCACCGGTGAAAGCCGGAGGTGCACTCGAAGTTGCACGAGGTGCCGTCACAGGTCGCACGAGCGTTGGCGGGAACTGCGCAGGGGGTGCATGACGTGCCACAACTCGTGACACTCGAACTCGAGACGCAGGTACCGCTGCACGAGTGGTAGCCATTCAGGCAGACCGAACCGCACACTCCGCTCGAACAGGTCGCCATCGCGCTGATGGGAACGGGGCAGACTCGGCAGCTCGCTCCACACGCGGTCGGGTCGTCGTTGGCGCGACAGGAATTCGTTCCACACGCGTGGTGGGTCGCGGCACAGACGCACGCGTGCGCGGAGAGATCGCACGTACCCGGTTGGGGGCACTGCGCTGATTGGTCGCAGCCCGGAACACAGGTGCCGTTCGAGCACCAATTTCCCGAGAGGCACGGGTGTGTCGCGTCGCATCCCGCGGAGCCACCAGCCGACGCCGAGCCGCCTGCAGAACCACCGGCCGTCGAGCCGCCTGCGGATCCACCGGACGTCGAGCCGCCTGCAGAACCACCAGACGTCGAGCCGCCTGCAGAACCACCGGCCGACGAGCCGCCTGCGGAGCCACCAGACGTCGAGCCGCCTGCCGATCCACCGGACGTCGAGCCACCTGCCGATCCACCGGACGTCGAGCCGCCTGCCGATCCACCGGACGCCGAGCCACCTGCCGATCCACCGGACGCCGAACCACCTGCCGATCCACCACCGCCAGGCGTCACCGAACTCGGTGCGCAATCACCCGCGGCGCACACGGTTCCAACGAAGCACGTCCGACACGTCGACCCGCTCGCACCGCACGCGTCATTCGCGCTGCCAGGCTGACACGTCCCGCTGAGGTCGCAACAGCCGTCGCAGGTCCTCGCACAGTCCGAGCGTGAAGGACCACAACCAGAGAGAAGCAGAAGACCGATGAAGACCGTGCGCATTTGGCGACAAGACCCTTCGACGACGGAGCATGAGAAGGCGTTTTCGATTCGAGCGCGCTTTCTTCGGCTCTTGGAGATTGAGAAACCCTCGACGCGTCGCACCCCACATCAGTTGGCGTCGATCAACCCTGGCCGTTGCGTGAGTGAGTCCCAGCGACGTCGTTCAGGATTCAGACGGCCGTGCGAACTCGAGGCCGAGCGCTTCGCGTCAACGAGCGCGGAAATCGTCGGGGTTGAGCTGGTGCTTCTCCAGCCACCGGTAGAGCTGACGCGGAGACGTCTTGAGCTCTCGCGCCGCGGCAGCCACGTTCCCCTTGGCGGTGGAGAGGGCGGCCTCGAGCGCTTCTTTGCCCGGCGCATCGGCGCGCGACAGCACCTTCTGCGGCCCCGAGCTCGGCACCAGCGCTCGCTGCTTGCCGGTGCCGGCGAGTGACTCGAAGGCGTCGACGTCGAGCTCGATCTCCTCGGAGCTGCCATGGAGGAGCGCGGCCGTGCGCAGCACCTGACGGAGCTGGCGAATGTTGCCCGGGTAGTCGTGATGGAAGAGCAGCCTGGCAGCCGAGCGGCTGATGCGCGCCTTGCGAACACCGAGCTCCGAGAGGAGCACGCAGGCCAGGAGCCCGAGGTCTTCGCGTCGCTCCCTCAGGGGCGGCAGGCGCGCCTCGAACCCCGAGAGCCGGAAGCGGAGGTCGGAGCGGAAGGACTCCTCGTCGAGCTCGGAGTTGGTCGCAGCGACGAAGCGCACGTCGAGCTTCTGCGAGTCCTTGCCGCCGACCGGCCGCACCACCTTCGTCTCGAGCACGCGCAACAGCTTGGCCTGGGTCGCGAAGGGGAGGTTCCCCACCTCGTCGAGGAAGAGGGTGCCTTGGTGGGCGCGGGCAATCTCTCCCTGGCGGGCCTCGGTGGCGCCGGTGAAGGCGCCCTTCTCGTGCCCGAAGAGCGTCGACTCCACGAGGTTCTCGGGAATCGCTCCGCAGTCCACCGCCACCAACGGCCCGGGCCGCTCGGAGATGTGGTGCACCCGCTTCGTCGCGATCTCCTTGCCAGTGCCCGTCTCGCCGAGGAGCAGCACTGGCTCTCCCGACCGGGCGATGCGATCGAGCTGCGCGCCGAGCTTCCCGAGCGCCTGGTTGAAGGTGCGCCCCGGGCCCCACACCCAGCCGTTCGGGTTCGGGTTGCTCGCGAAGAGCCGAAAGCAGAGGAGCGACCGGCCACACTCGAGGAGGTCGCCGTCGTTCAAGGCGGTGGGCCCGCTGAGGGGCTTGCCGTTGAGCAGCGTGCCGTTGCTGCTGCCGAGGTCGACCGCCATCACGCCGCCCGTCGCGCGCTCGACGCTCAGGTGTCGAGACGAGACCCGCGCGTCGTCCAACCAGATGCCCGCGTCACCGCGCTTGGCCTCGGAGCGCCCCACCACCAGCTTCTCCTCGAGCGGGAAGAGGCCCAGCGGCGGACGAAGCAGGTCGTCGTAGCTCGCGACGTGAATGAGCGTCGGCGCGAGCCTGCTCCGTCGGCTGCTCGATTTTCCCGGGAGGGTCGTGACCACGGGCGGGGTCTTGGCGGTCGTCACTGGAAGCTCCACGACAGGCGCGTCATTCGTCGTCTCCCCCTTCGGGCGGAGGCCACTGGGGTTTCGTCGCTGGGCCGCGAGACCAGTCGATGCCGAAGGCGTGGCCCCGCTCGCAGCGGTACTGATCGGTCTCGACCCCCTCGGAGACTCGCACGGCCTTGGTCACCGTCGCCTCCTCGAGGAAGCAGGTCGGGCAGGTCACCTCGTGTGCGAACGGTCCACCGGCCATCGGTCACTGCGCCTTCCGCTCGAAGTACTGGAGGTCGACGAAGACGGCCGCCGCCAGCACCAGCATGCGCAGCTCCGCGCTCAGGTTCGGGTCGAGGAAGGCGACGCGGAAGTTGTCCTTGTCGGAGAACATCTCGGTCAGCACGCCGCTCCACTTCTTCTCGATGACCGCCACCTGCGCGTCCCCACGGAAGAAGGGAAACGTCCACATCTTGAGGAACCCTGAGCGCATCTCGAAGACGAGCTGGCCCTGGGCGTCGAGCACGTCGAAGCGCTTGGTGAGGAGCCCGAAGCGCTGCTGGATCGCGCCGATGGGGCGGCCGTTCGAGGAGACCTCCAGGCGCTGGAAGAAGAACCGGAACGGGTGGTGGGCTCGGAAGGCTTCCTGCCGGTTCTGACCAGGCCCAGCCGCGAGGGAGTCGGACTGGAAGAACGCGATGTCGAAGGAGCGCCAGTGGCCGAGGAAATGGAGCGCCAGCATTCCCAAGAAGCCAGAGCGCTGCTCGGCGGCGTACAGCACCTCGCGCCGATCGGGCGTGCTGATGGCGTACTTGTTGCGCGTCTCGAAGCCGAAGAACTCGGCGAGCTCGCGCTTCTGGCGCACGTACAGTTCGGGACTGGCGAGTGCCAGCGAGGACGACATGCGGAGAGTCTGCCCGATTCCGTCGTCGACCCAAGTGGATTCAGAGCGGTGAAAGCGATGCCCAGCCGATTGGAGCGCAGACGATCTCCCTCGCGCCCGCGTCGCCCTTCGAGCACAGTTCACTCGATGACCGAGCCTGCGCGTCAGGGCGAGCTCCTGTTCCTGAAGCTCGGCGCCGCCAGCATCTGGTTCACCACCGCGCTCGGAGTGCTCCACCCGTTCTACCGCGAGGTGGGCTCGGCGTTCCTCGGGCGGCTCGGGTTGCCCGAGTGGTTGATGTGGGCGACCTGCGCGGGCGAGCTGGTGCTGGCGATCATCATCGTCGTCTCTGCGCCGAAGACGTGGCTCTTCGTCGCGCAGGCGGGCGGGGTGACGGTCTTCACCCTCATCCTCGCGTTCCTCGAGCCGATGCTGCTCGTTCACCCCTTCGGCATGCTGTCGAAGAACTACCCGTTCCTCGCCTTGGTGACCGCGACCTGGCTGGTGGCGCGCGAGGGGTGGACGGCGCGCGCCACCTGGGTGCTCCGCGGCGGCATGGCGCTCATCTGGATGACCGAGGGCCTGTTCCCGAAGCTCCTCTTCCAGCAGCCCATCGAGGTCGCGGTGGTGGCGAACAGCGGGCTGGTGCCGATGGCGCCTCAGACGTTCTTGATGCTGCTCGGCGTGGCCCAGCTGGTCTCTGGTGTGCTCGCGCTCGTGCTGCGCGGGAAGCTGCTCCTCGTGCTGCTCGGTGCGCAGGTGCTCGCGTTGCTGATCCTCCCTGTGCTGGTGAGCTGGCAGGACCCGACGCTGTGGGTGCATCCCTTCGGGCCGATGACGAAGAACCTCCCCATCCTCTGTGGAACGCTCATGGTGATTCACCGATGCCGCCGCTGATTCTCTGGGTGAAGTGGCTGCACGTGCTGTCGGCGACCATCTTCTTCGGCGCCGGGTTGATGAGCGCGTTCTGGAAGTTCCGCGGAGACCTGAGCGGCGACCTCCAGGTGGTGCGGTGGGCGCAGAAGCAGGTGGTGTTCGCCGACTGGGTCTTCACCGTGCCCTCGGGCCTCGTCTCTCCCGCGACCGGGGTGTACCTGGTGATGACGTATGGCTTGCCGTGGTCGACGCCGTGGGTCGCGGCCAGCATCGGCGGCTTCGTCGTCGCCGGCATCACCTGGCTGCCCGCGGCGTGGATTCAGATCGAGCTGCGCAAGATGACCGACACCGCGCTCGCTCAGAAGACGCCCCTGCCCGAGCGCTTTCATCGGCTGAACCGGGTGTGGCTCGTGCTTGGCCTGCCCGCGTTCGCCGCGGCGGTGTTCATCATCTTCGCGATGGTGGCGAAGCCCGCGCTCTGGGGCCCGTGACGACGTCGAGCGAACGGCGCAGTCGAACCGGCGCCCCACTTCCGTGCTTGAGTGCGCTCGCCCCCGACACCCCGGAGAGCCGATGGGACTGCTCGACCCTGCTGCGCCGCCATACGACCCGCTCGAGTGGGTCGAGAAGCCGCTCGAAGAGCGTGGACGAATGGTGTGCGAGGCGTGGGCGCTCCAGGGGTACGGAGCTCCGCTGCCCGTCTACTTCGCCTACGCGCTCAAGGTCGTCGGGTACGTCGCCGCGTGGGCCTTCTTCTGCAGCTTCACGCCTGGGCTGGGCTCGTTCTCCACCCTCTCGTCCTGGTGGCTGCACCCCATCGCCTTCCAGAAGGCGATCATCTTCAGCCTCTGCTTCGAAGTGCTCGGGCTGGGCTGCGGCTCGGGCCCGCTGACGGGCCGCTATCTGCCTCCGCTCGGCGGCGCGCTGTCCTTCCTGCGTCCGGGCACCACGAAGCTGCCGCTGTTCCCCAACGTGCCGCTCCTCGGAGCCGATCGCCGCACGGTGGTCGACGTCCTCCTCTACGCGGGCCTCGTCGTCGCGTGCGTGCGGGCCCTGGTGACGGCGACGCCGTCGTTCGAGCACTTTCTGCCCATCGTCGTGCTGGTGCCGCTGTTGGGGGTGCTCGACAAGACCGTCTTCCTCGCCGCGCGCGCCGAGCACTACTGGGTCACGGTGGTGTGCTTCGCCTTCGCCACGGAGTGGATCGCCGGCGCGAAGGCCGTGCAGCTCGCGCTCTGGTTCTTCGCCGGCGTCTCGAAGCTCAACCATCACTTCCCCACGGTGGTGGCGGTGATGACGAGCAACGGGCCGTTCACCCGCATCCCCGCGCTCCGGAAGTCCATGTACCGGCACTTCCCCGACGACCTCCGGCCTTCGACGCTCGCGACCGCGATGGCCCATGGCGGCACCGTGCTCGAGCTCGCCGTTCCCATCGCGTTCCTGCTGACGCCGTTGGGCACGCCGCCGGTGGTGGCGATCGGCTTGATGCTCCTCCTCCACACGTACATCACCAGCAACGTTCCGATGGGCGTGCCGATCGAGTGGAACGTGGCCGTCGTCTACGGCGGGTTCGCGCTGTTCTGGGGCCAGCCCGACGTCTCGCTGCTCTCGCTCGGGCCGGCCTGGGTCGCCGCCTTCGTCGTGGTCTGGACGGTGGGCCTGCCCATTCTCGGAAACCTGCGGCCCGACCTCATCTCGTTCCTGCTCGCGATGCGCTACTACGCGGGCAACTGGGCCTGCTCGGTCTGGTTCATCAAGAAGGACGCGGTCGCGAAGCTGGGCAAGCTGACGAAGTCGAGCGGGTGGATCTACGACCAGCTCGCGCCGCTCTACGAGAAGCGCGTCGCGGTCGGCATGGTGGGCAAGGTGATGGCGTTTCGCATGATGCACCTGCACGGTCGCCTGTTGCCGCACCTCGTCCCCAAGGCGGTCGACCGCCTGCAAGACTACGAGTGGACCGACGGCGAGCTGATGGCCGGCATCGTGCTCGGGTGGAACTTCGGAGAGGGCCACCTCCACCAGGAGCAGCTCCTCGGCGCGGTGCAGCGGCAGTGCGGCTTCGAGGACGGCGAGGTGCGCTGCGTCTTCGTCGAGTCCCAGCCCATTCACCTGCAGTCGCTCGCCTGGCGCATCGTCGACGCCAAGCGCGGAGAGCTCGAGCGCGGCACGACCGCCATCGACGAGCTGCGAACGCACCAGGCGTGGACCACGCGCTGACCCGGCCGACGTTCCAGCTCCTCGGCCCGCTCGAGTGATCAGGCTCGGCGCGCGCCCGCTCAGGGCAGACAGGCTGCGCCGCAGAGGCCCTGATCGCACCGGCCCGACGCGCAGTCCGCTCCGGTGCGGCAGCGCTGCCCGGGGCCCTGAGGCTCGATGCAGACCGAACCACCATCACCTTGGTCGAAGCACGAGCCCCACAAGCAGGGCAGGGTGACCGAGCAGCGCTCGCCGAGGGTCGGCAACGGCTGACAGCTCGAGGCTGCGCAGGTGCTCAAGGCGAGGCAGTCGCGCGCCGTCGCGCAGGAACTCCCGTTCGGCTTTCGAGGAACGCACGCGCGCCCGCCATCGGAGAAGCCACAGGTGAGGTGTTCCTGGCAGTCGGTCGGCGCGGAGCAGGCCTCGTTCAGCCGCTTGAAGGCCCCGCAGGTGCCCTGCTGCGCGTTGGCCTCGAGCAGACAGGTCGAGCCGCTCGGGCACTGCTGCTGCGCCGTGCAGGTCGCGCCGATGCTGCTCACCGTGGCGCCCGCGCAGCTCGAGGTCGCCAGGCTGCACACGAGGCTCGCCTGACACTGGGTGTCGTCGCTGCAGCTCTCTCCTGCGTCGCGGCGCGTCTCGCACATGCCGCCGTCGGACGCGGAGAGACAGAACGCGCCCTCTTCACACTGCCCGATGAGGCACGGCTGCGAAGCCATCGGGAGCCGCTTGCACACGCCGGTCGCGCAGGTGAGGCCCGCGGCGCACTGCTGGCCCGTGCCGCAGGGGGTCCCCTCGGTCGCGAACGCGGTGCACTGGTTGAGCGCGGTGCCTGCGGCTGGCCGGCAGTAGAGCGAGGGCTGACAGTCGGCGGCGGTGAGGCAGACGTCTCCCACGTTGCCGCGCATGGCGCAGGTGCGAGGGCAGGCTCCGCCGCGGCAGACGCCTTCGGTGCACTCCTGGTAGCCGTCGTAGCACCGTCCTCCCAGGGGAACGCCGGGCGAGAGGAAGCGCTGACACGAGGTGGGCTCGGTCGCCCAGTCGCTGCAGGCGCGCGTCAACCAATCGGTCGCGCAGGCCTGGGCCCGCAACGCGTCGTAGCGGAGGGTGCCGATCTCGACCCGCGCCGTCCACTTCGTCGGGCCGCACCAGGTGGCGGTGAGCCAGGCGACGCAGTTGCGGTACGCGTCGGTGGAGTCGTCGATGACGCCGCAGCTGCGCATCAGCTCGCAGCGCTTCGCGTTGAGGGTGGGGCAGGCGAGCCGGTACGAGAGCCCCCCGTCGGGCGTGACGGTCGCGCCGCCGCCCCCGCCCACGCCAGAGCCGCCCCCGCCGCCGCCGCCGTTGCCCCCATCGAGCTTGGACGGAGGATAGAACCCACCACACGCGACGATCGCGCCCAGCGAAGTTCCCACGAGAAAGGCACGAGACCAGGTCACGGCGAGTCGTCCTACAGCCCGGCGTCGGCCTTGAGTGCACAGGCCACGGCGCAGGTCCCTCCGAAGCCACCGTCTGGCCTCACGCCGTATTCACACTCGTTCGACAGGCACATCTGATCATAGTCGCAGTCCGTTCCGGACGCACGGCGGGGCGAGCAGAGGCGCACGTCGCCGTTCACGTAGAGGCAGAAGTACCCGGTTTGACACCGCCCGGCGCTGCCGAGGTCGAAGCTGCAGTCGCCTCCGTCGCCGGGGAACGGCTCGCACCGCTGGGTGGCGTTGGAGCAGAACAGGCCCTCTTCGCAGTCGTTGTAGTACGAGCAGCGATCGCCTCGCTTCGCGCGCGCAAGACAGGTGCCGGTGGTGATGACGGTCGAGCAGCGCAGCGAGGGCAGACAGGTGGCCGCGCCGACGCAGGTGCCGTTGACGCCAGCGCGCCGTTGGCAGGTACCCGGTGGAGGATCTTCGCCTTCGATGGCCGGAGGATCTTGCCGGCAGAAATACTCGTCGCTGCAGAACGGGTAGCCGCTCCGCACCCCGCAGGTCTGACCCGCATCGGCGCGCCGGGTGATGCACGAGCCCGAGATGCAGGCGCCGTTCTCGCCGCACTCGTCGAAGTCGACGCAGCCGGCGTCGGCGGGCTTGATGGGCTGACAGACCTCGGTGAAGCCACCGTCGGGCTGCCGGTAGCAGGAGAGGCCCACTTCGCACCGGCGGAAGAAGTCGCAGGTCTCGTCTCGTTTCCGGTAGGCCGTGCAGCGGAAGGGACAGCTGCCGGTGTAGACGTCGCAGTAGCTGTCGGTGCTGCAGTCCATCGTCGTGACGCAGCCGCCGTCGACGGGCACCTTGCCGCTGAAGACGCTGGCACAGGAAGCGGGCTCCTGGGTGCAGCTGCCCTGGGCGAAGTCGTTCAAGCAGGTGACGCCGCGCCGGAGGTCGAAGGTGAGCCGGCCCGCGTCGACCCCGGTGGTGAGCGAGAGCTGATCGCAGTCGGCGGTGAGCCGCGCGATGCAGCCGGCGAAGGCGTTTTCGGAGAGGGAGAGGCAGCGGAGCTGGCGCGCGCAGGTCGCCTCGGACTTGAGGCGGCACCAGGCCGTGGCCGAAGCGGTGGTGAAGCCGGCGTCGGGTGTTCCGGCGTCGAAGCGCATGCGGCCGGCGTCCACCTCGTCTTCGCCGGCGTCGACCGGCATCGCGCCCGCATCCACCGCGGCGTCGGGCGTCGCCATCGGCGGAGGACACGCGAAGACGAGCAGGGAGGCGAGGAGCAGCAGGGCGCGCACGGAGGACGAACACCCTACCTCACGGCGCCCGGTTTGTGCGTTTTCCAACCCCGGGCCGCCTCGGGGAACATTCGCCGGTGAGATAGACCGAGAGCAGCCGGGTGAGCTCGTCGACGAGCAGCGGGTGCTCGAGCAACTCCGGCTGGCTCGTCGCCGCTTCGTGGATGACGGCGTGAAGAGCGGTTCGAGCGATGAACGCCGCCAGGGCCGCGTCGGGGACCCGAATCATCGGCGCCACCCGCTCGCCCCACTGCGCCTGCGCACGCGTCGGCGTTCCCGGTATTCGGTTCGTGCGCGGCAGCTCCTCGGAGAACACCGGGTGGAGGGCTGGGTTGATTCGGTGTTCGTTCACCACCGCGGCGATCATCTGCCGCAACGCCGCGACTCGCAGCGGCGTGCAGAATCGCCTCGACCGTCGCCTTCGAGCGGCTCTGGCGCGGCCTCTTCCGGGGGAGAGCTTCTTGGAGGGCTCGAGCAGGCGCGCCACCAGGTCGATCTCCCTGGTGTGGGGCACCTTCCGGAAGATGGGCTACCGCAACGTGAAGTGGCTGAGCTTCGATCAGGTCAAGAGCGTGTCGCGCGAGAAGCGGGAGAGGTGGCTGGGTCAGGTCGAGCGCCGGTTCGCCTCCCTCGCCGCGTGAATGGTCCGACGGTCAGGACGAGACGGGCGCGAGGTGCCGCGCCTTCACCTGCTGCCGCTCCGCCCGGCGCACCGCCACCAACCGGCCGACGATGGAGACGGCGATCTCCGCGGGCGTCAGCGCCCCGATGGCGACGCCCATGGGGGACTCGAGCAGGTCGATGCGCTCCTGAGCGAAGCCGGCCTGACGGAGCCGCAGCCGGAACCGCTCCGCCTTTCGCCGGCTGCCGATGACGCCGAGGTAGCCGAACGGCTTTCCGAGCAGCGCCTCGACGCAGCGCTGATCGAGCGGGTGATCATGGGTCATCACCGCGAGGAAGTGGTTCGCGGTCGGCTCGAGCTCGCGCGCGACGTCGTCGGGCAGCGCCTTGCGCAGGGTGCAGCCTGGAAATCGCTCGGCGGTGAGCCACTCGGCGCGATCGTCGACGACGGTGAGCGCGAAGCCGACGTGGCGGGCGAGGGCGGCGAGCTCCTTGGCGACGTGGCCGGCCCCGAAGAGGACGAGCGCTGGCGCGGCTTCGTGCTTCTCGAGGAAGACGGTCATTCGACCGCCGCAGCACATGCCGAGCTCGTGGGTGAGGTGCGTCTCGAGCATCGAGGTGGAAGCGCTCGCATCGGCGAGGAGCGCGCGGGCAGCGTCGACGATCTGCTGTTCGATGGCGCCTCCGCCGACGGTGCCGAAGAGCCGGCCGTCGCGGCAGACGAGCAGCTTGCTCCCGGGCTTCTGGGGCGTGGAGCCGTGCGAGGCGACCACGGTGCAGAGCACGAACGGCGTGCCCTCGTCGATCAACGCCTGGAGGTCTCGGTAGAACGACTGCATCGCCCGCGAGGGTAGCTCACTCCTCTTCGGCGGTGCGCGCGAAGGCACAGAGCTGGGCGGGCTCGGTCGAGACGTTCTTGGTGAGGTCGGCGTTCTTCGCGCGCTCGAGGGCGACGGGCAGCGACTCTTCGATCTCGAGGATCGCCTCGCAGAGCGTTTGGCGCTCGCGGGTGAGCTTCGGAGTGGGCTTGCGCTTGTAGCTCGCGGCGATGGGCTCGAGCTGCTTGAGGAGCGCGGCGCGGCGGGCGTCGAGGAGCACGACCTCGGCGGAGTGTCGGCGCTTCATCGCCTGGTCCTGCAGGGCGAGGATCTCGGGCGAGGCGTCGGGGCTGAGCGCGGCGGCGTCTGCGTTGATCAACGGCAGATCCAAGGTGAGCTCGACGGTCGGCTTCGGGTGGGCGGCGAGCGCGGCCTCGAGGCACCGCTCCACCTTCTCGGAGATCGGATCCGCCGAGGTGACGACGTCGAGTGCGCTCGCAGGGCCGATGGTCAGCACGAGCTGCGGCGGAGCGTTCACCCCGAGCTCGAAGCACCCGCAGGCCGAGGTGACGGCGGCGCGCAGGGTGTTCGCTTCTGGGAGCAGCTGGATGGTCGGATCCGGCGAGCCCGGTGGCGAGCTGACCGTGAGCTGAGCACCCGCCGAGGCGCCAGCCAGCGCGAGCGTCTTCACCGCCGATTCGAGACAGCCCACCCCCTCGGGCGTGACGTCTCGAGGTGTCACCTTCACGCTCGCTTCCTTCACGGTGACGGCGACGTCGAGGGTGGCGCTGCCCTCGAGCTTCTCGCGCGCCGAGGGCGGAACGAGACAGGCCTCGAAGCGCGGCCGCTCGGCGTCGAGGAGCGCGGCGAGGGTCTCCTTCGTCACCGGCGCGAGCGGCGTCGGCTTGGCGCAGGCGCTCACGTCGAAGGGCGCGACGCGCACCCGAACGGCGTTCTCGCGGGCCTTGGGCGGTGGCGGCTTGAGTGGCTCGGTCGTCGGCTCGGTCGTCTTGCACGCCGCGATGAAGAGGAGGCCGGCCCAGCGCATGGGCGGCCTTGTAGCAGCAAACCACCGTGGTTCGGTCGTGACAGGTTGGTCGCTCCCTTCCTAGGCTTCGGCCCCTATGAACCTGCGACTCGTGGTGGCGGCCGTCGTCGGCGCGGTGGTGGGCCTTGCCTGCGGTCAGCTTGCCCTCGACGGTCCCTCGAGCGTGGCGCTGCGGCGCGACCCGATCGCCTTCGACGACTGCTCGATGACGGGCACGATCTCCCTCGGGCAGACGGTGACGGGAACGACCGCGGGCGCGCTCAACGACTTCAATTGCAACTTCTCGTCCCAAGGGCCCGACGTCGTCTACGCCTTCACCCCGAGCTCGAGCGGCGCGGTGCTGGCGACCCTCAACCCCGTGGGCACGAGCGACGCTGGCGTGTTCGGAATGGGCCTGAGCTTGATGCAGAGCGCCTGCTCCACCGATGGTGGCGTGAGCTGCGCTGGCAGCACTTCGACGTTCAGCTTTCCCATCGAGCTGCCGTTCCGCGCGACCGCTGGCACGACCTCCTACCTCGTCGTCGATTCCTACAGCTCGTCCGTGCAAGGGCCCTTCTCGCTCTTGGTCATTCCGTTCAACCCGCCCGCGAACGACGTCTGCGCCGGAGCCATCACCATCACCACCGGCACGGTCGTCACTGCCGACTTCACCCGCTCCTTCGACGACTACCGCACCAGCTTCATGCTCGACGGAGGAGTGGGGTGCGGCAGTTCGTCGCCCGACCTGACCTACCGGTTCACGCCGCCGACGACCGGGCGCTACGCCTTCAGCGGCAGCGTCTCGCTGTCCCTCTCGACGGGCACCTGTGGCACTGGCTGCTCGGGCTCGAACTCGAACTTCAACGCCGACCTGGTGGGCGGCACGACGTACTTCCTCATCGCGGAAGGCTCCGGCGTCGCGACGTTCCGCGTCGACGCGGTCGCGGTGCCTTCGAACGACGTGTGCTCGATGCCAGCGACGATGACGGCTGGGCAGACGGTGAGCGGGACGACGGTCGGAGCGAGCAACGACTTCAACTGCGGCTTCTCCTGGCCCGGTCCAGACGTGGTGTACAGCTTCACCCCGTCGGCAAGCGGGGCGTTCGTCGCGCAGCTGGGCGGGGCAGGCGGTGACGGCGGATTTCCGTTCGGCCTTGCCCCCACCATCTACCAGGGCGTCTGTGACGGCGGGTGCCTCAACGGGAACTTCAACTTCGGGTTCACCGCGGAGGCGACGTTCCGCGGCACCGCGGGGACGCCGTACTTCATCGTCGTCGACGCGATCTCTCCCTCGACGCAATCACCGTTCTCGCTGACGTTGCAGAGCTTCACGCCGGCGGCCAACGACACCTGTTCGGCGCCGATCGCAGTCACCACCGGCACGCCCGTGAGCGGGAACTACCAGCGCGCGTTCGACGACTACCGCTCGACGTTCGGCTTCGATGGCGGCACGGCGACCTGCGGCAGCGGCGTGAACGATCTCGTCTACACCTTCGTGCCGCCGACGACCGGGCGCTACGCGTTCTCGGGTGGAGTCTCGACCTGGCTCTCGACGGGCACCTGCGGTCAGTCGTGCACCATCGGCGGCGCGAGCGCGTACAACGCCGATCTCGTCGGCGGCGTGACGTACTTCATCCTCGCGGAGGGCTCGGCGACGGCGAGCTTCCGGATCGACCCGGTGATCGTTCCGCCGAATGACACCTGCTCGATGCCGACGCCGATCTCGGTTGGGCAGACGTTGACCGGAACGTTGGTCGGCGCGAACGACAACGTGAGCTGCAACTTCCAGTTCAACGGGCCCGACGTGCTCTACTCGTTCACGCCGGCGTCGAGCGGCGCGTACCTGGTGACGATCGGCGGGGTTGGTGACGGTGGCGACGGTGGCGCTTTCGGGCTGGGCGCTGGGTTGTTCTCCGCGAGTTGCGACGCGGGGTGCCTGACGGGCACGAGCCCCTTCAGCTTTCAGACGGAGCTGAACTTCAGGGGAACGGCCGCGACGCCGTATCTCATCGCGGTGGACTCGCCCTCGTCGGCTTCCCCCGGGCCGTTCACCATCTCGCTCTCGAGCTTCGTGCCGCCCGCGAATGATCTCTGTGCGGGTGCGCTGCCCATCAACGTCGGCACCACGTACTTCCAGACCTTCACCCGCGCGTTCGACGACTACCGGCAGCTGTTCGGCTTCGACGGCGGGACGGGCTGCGGAACGACGAACGCGGATCTGACGTACACGTTCGTGCCTCCAGCGTCGGGTCGCTACACGTTCTCGGGATCGGCGTCGTTGTGGATCTCGGCGGGGGCGTGCAACGCGGCGAGCTGCACGTTTGGGGGAACCTTCTTCAACGTCGATCTCGTCGGTGGAACGACGTACTTCATCATCGCCGAGGGCAGCGGGTCGACGTCGTTCCAGGTGAACGCAGTCGGAGATGGCGGAACGCTCCCGACCGATGGCGGCAGCCCAGTCGACGGTGGCTTTGGCGGAGGCTCGGCGGGCCCCGATGGCGGCTTCGGAGGCGGCTCGGCTGGAGGAGGTTCGGCAGGCGGCGGTTCGGCAGGAACGGACGGCGGGTTCGGCGGCGGGTCGACGGGTGGTGGCTCGGCGGCTGGTGGCTCGGCGGCTGGTGGCTCCACGGCAGGCGGGTCCACGGCAGGCGGGTCCACGGCAGGCGGCTCGACGGCAGGTGGCTCGACGGCTGGCGGCGCGGCGGGCGGTGGCTCGACGGCTGGCGGCGCGGCGGGTGGCTCGACCGCAGGTGGCTCGACGGCTGGCGGCTCGACGGCTGGCGGCTCGACGGCAGGTGGTTCGACCGCAGGTGGTTCGACCGCAGGCGGTTCGACCGCAGGTGGTTCGACCGCAGGTGGCTCGGCGGGCGGAGGCGGGACCATGACGCCAGGCGGCTGCGGGTGCACCTCGACCTCGTTCAGCTCACTCTGGCTCGGCGCGCTCGGGTTGCTCTTCGTTCGTCGCCGTCGCTCCGCGTAGTGCTTCGCGATCGTTGAGGGCTTCGGCCCTCCACGCGCACCTTCTCCCACTGGCCCGCCGCTCGTCGCGGGAACCCGTTCGCGCGCGCGGTGTCGAGAGCCTCACACGCAACAACGACTCCTTCACCAAGCCCTCGTTCTCCGACGAGCGGCCAGAGGTTTCTCATGTCTTCGATCGCACTCGCCATCTCGGTTCGTTGGGGTGATCGGCTGATCAGCTCGCACGTGCTCCGTCCAGGCGATCGCCGTCCGTTCCAGCTCGGCCAGCAAGCGAACGCGGACGTGACGGTTCCGCGAAAGGGTTCGGCGACCTTCCAGCTCGGCGCCGATGGCCCCGAGGTGCACTTCACCGACGGCGTGCGCGGGCAGGTGTTCCGCAACGGAGACACTGCGCTCCCGATGTCCGACGTGATCCACAAGGGGCTCGCGCAGGAGGGGAACGACGGGTGGTTGCTCCCACTCGGCAAACGCGACGGAGTGGTGCTCGAGTTCGGTGCGCTCGAGGTGGAGGCGTGGCCGACGAAGGCGCCGTCACTCGCGGGGCGCATGAGCGCGGCGCTCGACTACCAATGGCTCAACGTGCTGCTCGCGACGGTGCTGGTTGCGGTGGTGCTGGTGCTGCGCTTCGAGCTCTTCGCGATGGAGGGCGGCGCCTACGACGACGAGGGGCTCTCGAACGCGGCGGCGACGATGCAGCACCTCAAGGTGGTCGCGGCGAAGCCCGAGCGCTCGACGGCGATGGCGACCGACACGCACGAGAAGCTCCCGGCGAAGCGCGAGCCGGCGGCGGAAGGAAAGCCGAAGCCGAAGCCGTCTCCGGTGACGCGCGGTGAAGGTGGCGCGCGGACGCCCGTCGTCCCCAACGTGCGCGGGATCCTGGCCGGGCTGGGCGGGCAGGGCGTGTTGGGTCACGGCGGGCTGTCGGAGGAGCTGACGAAGTCGCTCGGCAACGTGGTGAGCGCCTCGTCGGACGGGCTCGGTGGCATCGGGCTCCGAGGAAACGGCGGCGGTGGGGAGCTCGGCGGTCCGCTGCGCATCGGCGGAATCGGCCCGCGTTTTCAACCTGGCGGGAGCCCGAACGTGCAGCTGAAGAAGGGTGACGGAGTGGGCCCGTACGTGGAGCCGCCCCCGGAGGGCATCGGGTGCACCGAAGGCTGTCTCGACCGGGAGCTCATTCGGCGCATCGTGCGGCAACACGTCGGGCAGATTCGCTACTGCTACGAGCAATTGTTGCCGCGCTACCCGACGCTCGAGGGACGGGTGGTGGTGAAGTGGCACGTGACGCAGGAAGGCACCGTCAATGCGTCGGAGGTGGTCTCTTCGACGGCGAAGCGCGCCGAGCTCGGTGAGTGCATCGCGGGCCGCGTGCGCACTTGGACGTTCCCGTCGAGCAAGCAGCCGGTCTTCGCGGGCGGCTTCACCATCTCGTATCCGTTCCTGTTCAAGCTGTCGGGCGACGGCAAGTGAAACTCAGAAGGCCGGGCCGACGGTGAACCGAATGATCGGCTGTGGCGCCCAGAGGCCCTGGCCGGGTCGCTGAAATCCGGGGAGCAGGAGCACGCTCGCCTTTGGGTCGACGCCGAATACGCGCGCGCCGGAGTCGGCGGTGGGTTGGAACCAGGCGGTGACGCCGCCTCCGACGGACATGATGAGGTTGCCTTTGGGGCGGAAGACGTAGCCGACGAGTGCGCCGGGCCCGACGAGCAGGGTTTGGGCTGCAGAGAAGTAGAGGAGCGCGCCTTGTGCTCCGATGAAGGGGCCTTCGAAGGAATGTTCGGCGATGTAGAGGCGAAGGCCGAGCTCTCCGCCGACCTGGAGGATGAGGCTCGCGCCGATCGATCCGCTCACGGTGACGGACGAGGAGATGGCCTTCTCGAGCTCGAACGAGAGATGGGTCGCGAAGAGGCTGAGCGGGGCGAAGTGGAGGACGGCGTTGGGTGGTTCGCGCTCCGGAGGCGTGGGTTTGGGTGGTGGGGTCGGCGCGACCTCGAGCGGCACGTCACTCGGGAAGAGGGGCGGAGCCGACGGCATCGGGAGCCCGCCGTCGAACGGTTGCGCGAGCAGGGCGATGACGAGGAGGGCTCCCACGAGGCTCACTCTGGCGTGCTACCGTCTGCCGGTCGATGAGCGATGAACAGCTGGTGTTCGGACCGACGTTGGAAGGGCTCTTCGTGCGGGGGCTCAAGGGCAAGCTGGGCCCGGAGCTGATCGCGCAATTGCGGGCGCGCGGGCTCGACGTGATGAAGCCGATGATGCCGGCGTATCCACGCAAGGTGGTGAACGAGTGCGTGGAGCTGACCGCGAAGACGTTGTTTCCAGACGTGCCGGTGAGCGAGGCGTTCTATCGCGTGGGGAAGCACGTGACGCCGGGCCTGCGAGACACCGCGCTCGGAGCGGCGACGATGACGATGGTGAAGTTGGTCGGGCCGAAGCGAACGTTGGGGCGGTTGGCGCGGACGTTTCGGTCGACGAACAATTACATGAAGGTGACGTTGAGGGAGTTGGCGGCCACGACGTTCGAGCTCGATCTGGAGCCGAGTAATGAGTACCCGACGTACATGCAGGCGGTGATGGAGGACATGTTGACGGTGGCGGGAGCGAAGGAATTGAGCGTCGAGGTGTTGGTGCACGACAAGAAATCGGAGAGGTGCACGTACCGAATTGCGTGGCGGTGATGGGACTCATTTCCCTCCTCGAGCCCTCGGTCGGCGTCGTGTTGTTGTTCTGTTGTGAGGATCACCCGAAGAAGGCCAAGCCCTTCTGGGCGAAGGTCGCCTATTCGTAGTTTGGCGTCTCATCGCGAGCGGCGTCAGGAGCTTCCGTGCTGCAGCTCATTCCCAACCTGCGCGTCCACGACGGGTCCATCGAGCGAGTCGAACTCGGGGAGTCGGGTCGCATCGTGTTTCGTCGCCTCGACGGGTCGCGTGTTCAGCTCGTATTCCCAGTCGTGATCGATTGTGGCGCCATCGGCTATCGCAAGAATGCAGTCGTGGCTTCAGCCGAGGCGTTCGACCTCGAACAGATGCCGGCGCCCGCGGAGGCCTGGGAGACGCTCGTCGGTCGCGACTACCGCCCGGATGAGGCCGAGCGCAGCACTCGGGCGAAGGCGGGGCGCTGGCTCGTGCGCATCTCCACCTCGTTCGGGGGTGAGCTCGCGATTCACTGCAGCTCGTTCGAGATCGAGCCGGTGACCGCCGCGACGCGAGGAGGCGAGAACGAGAGCCGCTGGTTGGTCCCGCTCCTCGAGAAGATTCGGATGCGTCCAGCCATGTTCACGGGCTCGACGGAGTTCCAATCGCTCACGACCTTTCTGGCGGCCTTCTCGAATGGGTGGGACGCGCTCGACCCAGAGCGAGGAGGCGCCGCTGAGTGGCGGTTCTTCTATCGCTTCGTTCGGCGGCTGCGACCTGGTCGCTCCCTCAAGTGGACCGGCTGGGTCTCTCCGTTCATCGAGGAAGCGAAGGCGCGAGGCCGCTCTGACGTCATGTCGTTCTTCTTCGAGACGTTCTTTCAGTTCGTCGAGGAGGAGAAGATCAGTTCGTCACCCAACTTCGTCATGCGAGGCGGTGATTTCTACAACGGAGAATGAAGAGTCGTGAGTGCCGTGTCCATGAGATGGCGTGGTCAGGTTGTCGATCGCGACGCCCAAGTGTGCGACGCGCAACAACTATCCAGTGAGTGAATCAGTGGTTCTCCCTATTCACGGTTGCGGAGTTCAGTGCTCGAGCGCTTCACCGAACTTCGAACGCGGCGCTGAACACCGGCGTCCGCTTCTCCACCAACGCCCGCACTAACTCGGGCCCCAGGCCAGTCGCCTTCGCGCACGGCACCTCGAGCACCCGTCCATCCTTCCCCCGGAGCACCATCCCTGCGGCGCCCGACCAATACGCCGCCGTCGTCGGGCTCTTCCGCTCGGCTGCCGAGTCGACCGCCAGGTCCACCACCAACCCCGCCACGTCGAGCCACGTCACCTCACCGGCCCCGTCGATTCCCGGCTGCCGGAGCGCGCGCACGGCGGCGATCTCGCTCCACGCCAGCTGCTCAACGCCGCCTCGCCGCTCGACGACACACCGCTTCGTCGTCAACTGCACGTTCACCGAGCGCGCCTCGATCATCGCAGTCGACAGCTTTGCCATCAGCCAACCCAATACCCCGACCCCAGCCGCCCCGGCGACGAACGCGAGCGCGACCCACCACGACTTCGTCAGCCACCCTGCAATCGGCGCCGCGACCAGCGAGCCCACCAGCCCTGGCCCCATCAGCACCACGAGCAACACCACCACCACCTTCGACCGAACTCGTGGCGGCCGCTCGATCCACAGGCTCGCCTCTCCCTCCTCGAGGGGAACCAGATCGCTCACGCGCTCGGCGTCACTTTCTCTTCCCGCTCCGGGTGAACCCCCAACTCATTCATCAACCGGTGCAAATACGTCCGCTGCAACCCCAGCTCGCGCGCAGCCTGACTCACATTCCCATTCGTCCGCTGCAGCGTCTCCGCCACCAGCTCCGTCTTGAACTGCAGCACCTCATCGTGGAACCCCGCCCGCCGCCGCGCGCGCGCCGATAACATCGCCACCTCCCTCGGCAGATGCCCGAGCGACAACCCTCCCAGCGCCAACGCCCGCCGCAGCACCGCCTCGAGCTCCGCCGCGTTCCCCGGCCACCCGTACCGCTCCAGCGCCGACAGCACCGCCGGACTCAACGTATGCGGCGTGCCGAACCGGCCCAGGAACACCTCGCACAGCGCGCCAACGTCGCGCCCTCGCTCCCGCAACGGCGGCAACGCCAACTGCACCACGCCCACCGCCGCCACCACGCTCGCGTCCAGCGCCGCCCGCGTCGTCGAAACCCAGAACACGTCCGGAGCCTTCTGCATCAGCTCCACCAGCTCCTCCTGCACCGCGCCGCTCGCCTGCTCGAGGTGCTCCATCACGATGGTGCCGGCGTAACCCTTCGCCACCAGCCCCTTCGCGACCGAGAGCCCCTCCTTCGCCTCCATCGTCACGAAGGGCGTGCGCGCGAAACCACCCGCCCGATGAACGTGCCGCGCCAGGTGCGTCGCGCCCGCGCCTTGTTCCCCCGAGATGAGCGTCGGTAGCCGCTTCGACGCCGAGCGCTCCACCACCGCGAGCACCGCCCGCATCGCCTCGGAGTCGCCCACCATCACCTGCTCCGGACACGCGAAGTCGAGCGCCTGCCACGCCCGCCCCAACGCCTCCGCGTCGGCCTCGCTCGAACGGGAGAAGTGGATCAGCTGCTCCACCATCAGCTGCATCAGATCGGTCGCGATGCGAACCTCGCGCACGTTGAGCGACGGCGTCTGCCGCAGCTGCGCGAGCGCTTCATCGAAGCCCGGCGCCCAGCCCTGCCGCGCGGCCCGGTGCGCCACCGACTGCTCCTCCTCGAACACGTGCTCGGCCCGCATGAACCCACACGTCGCGATGAGCCCCACCACCTCGCCGTCGATCACGATCGGCGCGCCCAACGTCTGCATCCCGATGTGGCAGGGCCGCTGGGTGAAGTCGCCGTTCACCAGCTTCTTCGTCGCCAGCAGCGCCTTCGCTGCCTGCAGACACGCCGTCATGCCCTTCTTTCGATCGGTGCAGATGCGGGTGCAGAGCGCGTTCGTCGTCGGCATGAACTGCCCCTGCGGAATGCCCTCGACGTGCGGCCGCGGAGAGATCAGCAGGAACGTCAGCCCCAGGCTGTCGTGCACCTTCTCGGTCAGCTTCTTCACCACCGGGTGCCGCGACAGCGCTTCGAGATCGAAGTCGGCCATGGCGCCAAGGTGTATCTCATCGGTGACACGTCGGGGAAGAGTGCCCGATGACGCAACCGCTCAGGTCGCGCGCCTCGGCTTCTTCGGTTTCTCCACGGGAGCCGCCGCGAACGTCTTCGCCGACGCCTTCACCGTCTTCGCGAACGCCGCCACCGTCGGCAGCTCATCGAGCGAACGGAAGTCGACCGACGCCGGCATCGCGCTCTTGAAGTCGGCCTTCCACAACAGGAACTTCGCGTGCGCCTTGAAGCCCGCCATCGACGCGAAGATGCGCCCGTCGAGGAGGAAGAAGGGCGCGTTCCACTTGATCGTCTCCGACAGCCCAGGCACGGCGGCGTGCACGCGCTTGCGGAGCTCCTTCAAGATCGGCTGCGCGAACGGCTTCGCCTTGGCGATGTACGCGTCGACGCGTTTGTCGGTGGAAGGCATGGGCGGACTCTACGACGCCCAGGTGATCTCCCACTCCGCCAATTCGCCCTTCACCATCACCTCGACGACCTCGCCGACGGTGCGGCCAACGAGCGCCTTCCCCAGCGGAGAGCCCGGCGTCACCACGTGGAGAAAGCCGTCGCCATCGGGTCCGGTCAGCTCCTCGCCTGCGCCCGAGGGAGCGACGAACAACGTCTTCCCCATCTCGCCATCTTCGACCTCGACGAGCGAGCCCAGGCCGATGCGCTGCCCCTTCTTCATCGGCGCTGGCTTGAAGTCCGCCGAGGCCGCCCACGCCGCTTCCGCCGCCTCGAGCCGTTGCTTCGCCGCCTGCGCGATGTTCACCGCCCGAGGCGCGCCCGACTTCGCATCGACCCGCGCGTCTTCGAGATACCGGAGCGCCAGATCGTACGTAGCGCGCAGCTTGCTGGTGAGCTGGGTGGCGAGGAAGTGCTTGTCCATGCGCGAACGGTAGCGGGCTCGGAGCGCTCCTCAAGAAAGTGGCGCAGGCGCACGGTCGGCCGATTAGGAAGGCGCGCCATGGCCTCCACCGATTGGAAAGAGAACGTCGTTCCCAACGAAGCGACCCAATTCGACGTCTTCGCCGCGCAGCTGCGCGACATTCAGCGGGAGAAGGCGAAGGCCACCGGGGTCACCAACCGCGCGCTCCACGCCAAGGGCCACGTTGGGCTCAAGGCCGAGCTCTCCACCAAGGGCGGACTCCCGGACTGGGCGAAGGTCGGCATCTTCGCGGAGCCCGGCACCTTCAAGGCCTGGGTGCGCTTCTCGAATGGCGGCACGGTGCACGCGACCGATCGCCGCGACGACGTGCGTGGCATCGCGGTGAAGGTGACCGGCGTCGGCGGGAAGAAGCTCATCCCCGGCATGGAGGACGCGCCCACTCAGGACTTCCTCGCGATCCTCTCTCCGGCGATTCCGTTCGCCACGCCGGCCGCGTTCGTCGGTGTCGTGCGCGCGGTGAACGGCCCCAAGTTCCTCATTCTCCCCCGCATCTTGATGGCGCTCGGTGGAGACACCTTCAAGGTGCTCGGGCAGCTCAAGAAGGGCCGGGAGGTGAAGGTCGAGTCGCTCGCGGAGCAGACGTTCTATTCGGCGCTGCCGATTCGCTGGGGTAGCACTGCGGTGAAGTTCTCCTTCGCGCCAGTGAACCCCGCCAAGGTCGGGCCCATCGCCAACGAGGACTCGCGCTACGCAGACGATCTCAAGGCGCGGGTGAAGAACGGCCCGCTCACCTTCGTGCTCCGCGTGCAGCCGTTCACCACCGAGGCGGAGACGCCGATCGAAGACCCCACCAAGGTGTGGACGTCGCCGTGGGTCGACGTCGCCGAGCTGAAGATCCTCCAGCAGGACGCGGCGAGCGACGCGGGCAAGGCGCTCGCGACCAAGGTGGAGTCGCTCTCGTTCGATCCCTGGCACGCGCCGGTCGAGTTCCGTCCGGTCGGAGCGATGATGCGTGCGCGCAGCCACGCCTATCGAGACAGCACCATCGAGCGGAAGGCGGCCAAGGAGCCCGGCCCGGACGAGTGGTGACCGACCTCGGAGGCTTGATCCGAAGGAACGATCAGAGCGGCAGGCATCCCCAAGCGCCGGCGTCCGCCGGGGGGAGCGTTCTGCAGCTGGGCGTGGGGACTGGCGCGGTATTCGTGTTGCCGTCGTGATCCCAGGTGAAGTTCTGGTAGTCGTAACAGACGCCGTAGTTCGTGCGCGTCGACATCGGCAGCCAGAAGTCGAGGTAACGGCACTCTGCGTTCGGCGCCCCGCGCATCGAACAGGAATATGGCTCGAGGCCACCCGCATCGAGTGACGACGCGGTGGACGTCGGCTTGGGGCGGCAGGTCGCCGTGCAGACAGTCGTCGCCGATCCCGTTCTGGCGACGAAGAAGGGAAAGGCGCCCGGCCGGCAGCCATTCGCGAACGGTTGACCCGTGCTGCCGAGGCGCGCTGGTTCTCCGTGGGCCGGAGCGTTTGCAGGCGCCGCGGCACACGCGAAGGCGATGCCAGCGTCGACGGTCGGCTGGGCGTAGCAGCCGGCCGAGCTCGTCGACCCGCAGTTGGCCGCTCCATCGCTCAGCCGCACCAAGGTCACCGGGTCACACGTCGGCAGGCAGACGCCGATCGAGCCCACGCCGACCGGGAAGCACGCCGAGTTCGGTGGACACTTTTGGGTCGAGTCGTTGCAGAGCGGGCGACAGGTCGGTCGCCAACAAATCGCATTCCCGTTGCACTGCTCGTCGCTCGTGCACGGGTCGTCGATTGCCGCGGTTCCAGGAGACACGCAGTTGCTGCCGCCGTCGAACGTGTCGAGCAGGCAGCGCTGCGCCGTCGGACACCCGGTTTGGAGAACCGCGTCACACCGCGAGCCGGCGTCCGTTCCGCCATCGGTGGACCCGCCTCCGACTGCGCCTCCCGCGACGGCTCCTCCTGCAGCGGCTCCTCCTCCCACCGCTCCTCCCGCCGACCCGCCTCCGCAGTCACACGCTTCGTAGGATTGCCCTGACGTGGCGCAGCGTTGTGCTCCCGAGCAGCCGCCCGGGCCGACACAGGCGACTGATTGCCCAGGCACACACACCTGCTGGACGCACGACGTTGCCAACGACGAGAGGAGACAGCAGAGGATCGTGCGCATCTGCCAACCGTACACCCAATCTCCCATTGGTGAACGGCGAGGCAAGCGTCGCTGCGATCTCTGGTTCGAACCAATTCGTCATGCGAAGTGGGACCGACGCGACGCGGTGACGAGTGGTGACGGGTCGGTCGATCGGTCTCATACTCGTCCGGTGACCGACGCACTCAAGCTGACCGACGTTCGCCGCAGGTTCGGCCGCTCCATCGCGCTCGACGGGCTCTCGCTCTCGGTTCGCCAGGGAGAGATCTACGGCTTCCTCGGCCGCAACGGCGCGGGCAAGACGACGACGCTGCGGATCCTCACCGGCGTGCTCCACGCAGACGCGGGCACCGTCGAAGTGTTGGGCCAGCAGGTGCGACGCGTGCCGGTCGAGCTCAAGCGGCGCATCGGAACTGTCTCCCAAGAGCAACACTTCTATCCCTGGATGACGGGCGACGAGCTCGGCCGGTTCGTCTCCGGCTTCTACCCGAAGTGGGATCAGCAGGAGTTTCTGCGCCTCGCGAAGCTGCTCGACGTGCCGCTCGGCAAGCGCAGCCTCGAGCTCTCGGGTGGCACTCGAACGAAGCTCGGCCTCGCGCTCGCGTTGTCGCCGCGGCCTGATCTCCTCCTCCTCGACGAGCCCACCACCGGCCTCGATCCCGTCGCGCGCCGGGAGTTCAACGATCTGGTGAAGGTGATCGTGAAGGAACGCGGCTGCACGGCGTTCCTCTCCTCGCATCTCGTCGACGAGGTGCAGCAGGTCGCGCATCGGGTCGGCATCATTCACGCGGGCAAGATGCGCATCGAAGGTGACGTGCCGCAGCTGCTCGCCTCCGTGCGCCGAATTCGTCGTGGCCCACCACCGGTGCTCGCTCCGCCAGCGCCACCACCGATCAATCCGACTCAATCGGCGCCCCCTCCGGTCGAGCTGGGTCCTGCGCCTGCCGAGGGGTTCGTGCCCGTCGCCTCGGCGCCGCTCGACGTTCCTTTCCCGCCACCGGGCTTCGAGCTGGTGCGAGGAGACGTCTACCGCGCGACGCCGGAGACCTGGGCCTCGGCAGTGTTTCCTCCCGGCACCGAGATCGACTCGCTCAACCTCGAAGACGTCTTCCTCGCCTTCGCCCGGACCGACGCGGTGGCCACGGCCGCATGAGACGCCTCGTTCTCAAGGAGCTGAAGGAGCACGGCTGGGTGCTCGCGGTGCTCTTCGTGCTCTTCGGGCTCGGCCTCGCGGGCCTGCTCAGCCGTGACGACGAAGACGGCGGGCGGTTCGCGGCGCTCCAGTCCTTCTTGTGGACGTTCGGTCCCGTCGGCGCGCTCGTCGCAGGCAACCGGCTCGTCGTGCGCGAGTACGGCGGCAAGACGCAGCTCTTCCTCGAGGTGTTGCCGATCAGCCGGCTGCGCGTCGCGGTCACCAAGTGGCTCTTCGGGCTCGGCTGGGTGTGGCTCTCGGGCGTCACGGCGTGGGCGGTGAATCTGTGGTGGCAGCGGCGCAACACCATCGTCTCGTGGGAAGACGCGCTGCACGCCCTGGTTCCGGCGCTGCTTTGGCTCGCCGCGTGTTGGTCGCTCTGCTTCGTCGCGGGCCTGCTCGGCCGGCACCGGCTGCTCTTCTGGTCGCTCCTCGGCGTCTCGGTCTACGCGCTCGAAGTGGTCGCGCCGCTCGAGCTCCGCGCGACGCCGCCGTTCCATCTCGTCTCCGACGTGCTCTCGGCCGCGAACGACTGGCCAGCCGCGGTCGACGTGCTCACGTGCGTCGCCATCATCGTCGTCGGGCTGGTGACGGGCCTGGTGCTCGCCGTCGCGGGAGAAGGGAGCATCGCCTCCGCGCTCTCGGGACGAATGACTTCTCGCGAGCGAATCCTTTCGGTGACGGTGGTGCTCGGCGGCTTCGCGTTGGTGGCGACGCTCAATCGCAATCGAGACCGGCCGGCCTTCGCGCTCGAGAGCGTGAAGCCCACCGAGTCGCCAGTCGGTCCCATCGGGGTGCTGCCAGGAGAAGGCGTCTCGCCCGAGCAAGCCCAAGGCCTCGTCGAACGCGTCGCCGTCGAGGTGGTGACGCTGGTGAAGGCGCTCGACTTTCCGCGGCTCGCCGGCGTCTACGTCGTCTCGCAGCGCGGGCTCGATCCCGACGTCATCTTGCGCGTGCCGCTCGGAGAGAAGGACGGCGTCGTCTACCGCGCCAACCTCGCCGACTCGCGCTTCGACGAGCTCAACCTGCGGTATCGGATCCTCCACACCATCATCAGTGATCACACCGCCGATCGTGCGCTCGAGGAAGATCGGCATTGGCTGCTCGATGGGCTCGCGACGTATTGGACGGTGCGCGGCGATTCGGAGGGCCGGGCGATGCTCCGTCGTCGAGCCGCGGCGTCGCCCGTCTCGTTGTCCGTCGAGAGCGTGCACCGCTGGAGCGAGACCTTCGAAGCCGCCGGAGACTGTTTCGGCATGGCCATCTCGTTCACCTTGGTCGACGCGGCGATCGACGAGCTCGGAGAGGCCGCCGTCATCGAGCTCGCGAAGCAGACTTTCCGAAAGCCCCACAAGGATCTCCGCGACTTCTTCACCGAGCGCTCGGTCGAGGGACAGCTTCACGAGAAGGGCCTCGACTTCGCGCAGCTCGTCTCTCGCGCGGAGGCCGCCCGACGCAACTCGGGCGCTCCGACGGACTATCGAGGGAAGTACGAGCTCGTCTCTCAAGGAGGCGGTCAACAGAAGGTGCGCTTCTCGCTCGAGCGAGACGGGGCTCCGGTGATGCGTTGGCGTGGGCTCTCGGCTTCGACCGGGCCGTGGCAGTCGGGCGTGAGTGATTCGGAGCCGACCCGCGTCGATGCGCGCTCCGGCGAAGCGATGGCGCCGGCGACGTACACCTCGGGAGAACGGCTCTTCCTCGCCATCGAAGTCGACGATGCCGAGCTGAAGTGCAGCGCGCGTGTCATGCAGGCGTGGACGGTGCTGCCATGACGCTCACGCTCTTTCGCAAGGAGTTCCGGGCGCTGCGGCCGTATTGGGTGCTGGCGATCCTCCTCATGGTGCTGAGCGCCTCGGAGGTGATCTTCACCTTGCCCGGCCCGCGCTCGCTCGCCTCGAACTTTCCCTCCCTCGCCGGGAGCACGCTCAGCTTCCTCTACGCGATGGTCGCGCTCGCGCTCGGCACCGGCATCTCGGTGAAGGAACGCGACGAAGGCACGCTGGGCTTTCTCGATTCGCTCCCGGTGACGCGCACGCGGGTCTTCCTGGTGAAGCTCGCCGCCGCGATGCTGGTGCTCGTCGCCTTGCCGGTGTTCCAGATTCTCTGGGCCGTCTTCGAGCACGCCCTCGCGCGCGGCAGCCTCGATTGGCCGTTCCGGTGGAACCTGCTCCTCGGCTCGCTGCTGATGCAGACCCAGTTGATGGCGACCTTCCTCGCGGCGGGCACCTTGCTCGGCTTCGCGCGCAGCCTCACCTGGATGTTGGTCGGCGTGGTGGCGATCGCGATTCAGCGCCTGGTGCATCTCGTCCCGCGCGCCGCGGCGCTCGATCCCTTTCGGCTCATCGAGTCGGGCATCGAGGGTGTTCGCTGGCGGTACGACGTCGAGGCCATTCTCGTGCAGGGCGTCGTCGCGCTCGTCTGCGTTTCGCTCTCGCTCGTCTTCTTCGTGCGCGCTGGACGGAGCCGCACCGTCCTCGTCAACCCGCGGCCCGTCGTCGGCGCGATCGTGACCGTCATCACCTTGGGCGTGCTCTTCATCGCGGTGTACCTCTGGCAGGGAACGTCCGGCCCACGTGAACCAGACGGTGAGCCCGATCTCGAGGCGATTCCCTCGAGCGCGCCCGCCTCGACGACGACGAAGCACTACGAGTTCAGCTACCCGAGCATCGAGTCGCAGCCCGCGCTCGCGCTCGCCGAGAAAGGTGACGAGACCTACGAGCGGGTGAGCCAGCTGCTCGGTGCCGACGGAGGCGCGCCCATTCTCGTCGATCTCTCCGGCACCGTTCGCAACACCGTGGGCACTGCGTTTCGTGATCGGATTCGCATGCGCGCGGACGATGAAGCGGTGGCGACGCTCGCGCACGAGACTGGGCACGTCATCGCTCGTCGCATCGTCGGAGAAGAGGGCTTCCGCCGCTGGTCGCACGCGCGGGTGTTGGACGAAGGGCTCGCCTCGTGGATCGAAGGGCACTTCCTCGAGCACCCGGTCGCGGAGCAGCAGGTGCTGGCGGCTTTGCTCGATCGCGACGAGCTCAAGCTCGGCGAGATCATCGAGTTCGAGGCCTTCGCGCGAAACGGTGACGAAGATCTCAAGTACGTCATCGGCCGCGGGCTCATCGACGCGATGGTGAAGCGCTACGGCCCGGACTCGATTCATCGGCTGCTCGCGGCCTTCGGAGCCGAGCAGCTGCCTCCCAAGCTCTCGGGCGCGACGCTCTGGCAGACCGCCTTTCAGCTCGCTGGAATGGACTTGAGCCTCGTCGCCGACGACTTCTTCGCGAGAGTCGACGAGCGGCTCGCGCTGGAGCGCGCGGAGATCGATGCGCTCCCGCGGCCGGAGGCGAGACTGGTGACCAAGGACGACTGGTACGGCGTCGAAGTGCGGCTGCCGGATGAGGGCGACTCGCGACGGCTGACCGTTCGTTTCCGGCCAGCGCCCGACAGCTCGCCCGATCAATACGATCGCGTGGTGGTGAAGAACGGGGAGGTCGCCTGGCGAAACGCCGAGCGCATCCAACGCCAGCGAATCTGCTTCCAGGCCGGCGTGCAGCTCGCGCCGAAAGCCACGCTCTTCGAACAGTGGACCTGTCTGCCGTTGAGCAGCGCCGCGCCGTGGGAAGCCGCCGCTGAAGAGCCCGAAGCGCTCGATCTCGTTGAGGACGCAGGGGTCGAGTGAACCCGTCAGCTCGGGCGTGCTCCCCCGTCGGGCCCGGCATGACACGCGTTGGGCCAGCCCTCGTTGCTCGACTGCTCGTGCAGCGCACGCCGGTGCTGCTCGAGGCCCTGGTTCGGGCGCGCTGAGGCGCGTCTCGGCTCGCCCGCCATTTCCCCACAAGCACTCCATTTTCAGGACGACTCACGCGGTTGTCGGGTCGAGCTTTGTGCTCGCTCGCGCCACTCGCTGCATCGTCCATTCACCTCGACGTGTGGCCTCTTCGGAGCGCCGCGCAAGGACGTCTCATGCTCACCCTCATCGATAGAACCCGTTTGTTCGGCGTGTTGGCTCACGTCGACGCAGGCAAGACCACCATCAGCGAACGCATGCTGTTCGCCAGCGGCCGCATTCACCGCGTGGGCGAAGTGCACCACGGCGACACCACGCTCGATCACGACGCCGAGGAGAGGAAGCACGGCATCACCATCTCCGCGGCCGCGTCGTCGTTCACCTGGCAGCCGAAGGGCCTCGAGCCTCACCGCTTGACGCTCATCGACACGCCTGGGCACGTCGACTTCGCGATCGAAGTGGAGCGAGCATTGCGCGTGCTCGACGGGGCGATCGTCGTCCTCGACGCCTCGCGCGGCGTGGAACCACAGACCGAGTCGGTGTGGCGGCAAGCCGAGCGTCATCGGGTGCCCCGCGTCGTCTTCGTGAACAAGCTCGATGCTCCTGGTGCGTCGTTCGAGCAGTGTCTGGTCGAGCTGCGGGAACGCCTGGGCGCGAACGCCGTCGCATTGCAGCACGTGAGCGCCGACGGCCGGTTGATCGATCTCGTCGATCAGCTCGAGCTTCGCTTCGACGAACGCGGACGGATGACGACGGTGCCTGCCGAGGAGCCGGAGCGTCGCGAGTTGTTGGTGCAGATCGTGGCCGAGCTCGACGGCGAGGTGATGCAGCGCTGGGCGGCGGACGAAGAGGTGCCGTCGTCGATGCTCCATGCAGCGCTTCGTCGGCTGACCTGCTCGGGGCGGCTCGTTCCCGTGGTGGCCGGTGCGGCGCTGCGGAACCGGGGCGTTCCTCCAGTGCTCGACGCCGTCGTTCGATACCTCCCGTCACCTCGTGAGCGTTCACGAGACGGGCTGGTGGCGGACGAAGGCGCCGCGGCGGTCGGCTTCGTCTTCAAGACGGACGTCGACCCACACGTCGGCAGCTTGTCGTGGACGCGGGTGCTGCAAGGCACCATTCGTCCCGGTGATGCGATCGTCGTGCGCCCCTCGGGGCGGCGGGAGCGGATCTCGCGCGTGCTCGGCCTTCACGGCGGGCAGTTCGAGCCGCTCGAGGCACTCGGGCCAGGCGGCATCGCGGCCTTGGTGGGCCTGAAGTCAGCGAAGACCGGCGACACCGTGTCGGCCGAGTCGATGAACGTGGTGCTCGAGCAGCTCCAGACGTCGGAGCCGGTCGTGCAGTTCGCCATCGAAGCCAAGACGAACGAAGAACGGACGAAGCTGGGCGAAGCGCTCCGGCGCGCGTGCTTGGAAGATCCCTCGCTGCGCGTTCGAGTCGACGCCGAGACGGGACAGACGGTGTTGTGCGGCGTCGGTGAGCTGCACCTCTCCATCTGGCTCGAGAAGCTCGCGCGGCGTGACGGGCTGACGATCAGGGCCTCGACGCCGGCGGTCTCGTACCGCGACACCATCACTGGCGAAGCCACCGTGACCTACCGCCACGTTCGACAGAACAGCGGTCCAGGGCAGTTCGCGGTGGTGACGATGCGCGTGGCGCCCAACCCTTCGGGCACGGGCTTCACCTTCGTCGACGCGGTGAGAGGCGGAACGGTGGCGGCCGAGTTCGTTCCAGCAGTCGAGCGCGGCGCTCGCGAGTCGTTGGCCCGGGGCGTTCGTGAGGGCGTTCCCACCATCGACGTGCAGGTGACGTTGCTCGACGGGCTGCAGCACGAGGTCGACTCCAACGCGATGGCCTTCGAGGTCGCGGCGTCTCTGGCGGTTCAGCAGGCGTGCGAGCGCGCAGGGTTGTCACGGCTGGAGCCAGTCGCGGTGGTGCACGTCTCGGTGCCGGAGTCACACCTGGGCGCGGCGTTGGGTGAAGTATCGACCCGGCGCGGCGTGGTGAAGGGTGTGACGACGACGCTGGGTCAGAGCGTCATCGAGGCGCGGTTGCCGGTGGCGAGGTCGTTCGGCTTCGTCACCAGTCTTCGCAGCCGCACCGAGGGCCGTGGGTCGGTCTCCATGACCCTCGATGGGTTCGAGCCCGTTCGCTGAGAAGATCGATGCCGCCGGAGGAAGCGTGTCTCCGGCGGCGTGGTCTGCTCACTTCTTCGCGCCGAAGGCCCGTCGCACTGCTGGCTCCTTGGCAGTGCGCAGGTAGTCGAGATCGTGCTCCGGCCAGCGCATCGGCTTGGCGACGGCGAAGGCGAGCGCGCGAATGTCGGGACGAACCGCGCTCACCACCATGTTGCGCAGCTCGACGCCTTGTCGACGGTTGAACCGCTTCCATCCCTCGAAGGCGAGGGTCTTGTCCTTCAGCTTCGTCGCGATGTCTCCCGCGCTCCGTTTGCCCTTCGCGAGGAGTCTTCGCGCCGCTGCCTCGAGCACGCGTTGATCCGTCGCGTAGACGACGACGTAGCCGAGGTCGGTGTCGCTGGTCGTCGGGTCGTTCACCAGCACGCCGCCAGCGCGGTTTCGAACCTGACGGTCGAGGCAGAAGCACAGCACGTGCGCGACGTCGGACGAGCTGGGCTCCTTGGAGAGGAACGCGCCCCACGCGTCGTCGAGCACCTCGCGATCGGTCACGTGCTTCAGCACCCTCTGCAGTTCGTCGACGTCGAGCGGAAGCGTCGAGTATCGCTTCCACGCCGCTTTCACCTCCGGCCCCTTCTTGAAGCGCGGGAAGATGTTCCTCAGGAGCTTCGCGTTCGGCGGCCGGGCCATCGCCACCTCGAACGCCTTCTTCCGCTCGGGCGTCTTCTTCGTTCCGGCGAGCAGAAGGTACTCGAGCGCTTCGTCGGAGATCGCCGGGTTCGCGATGAGCGCGCGCTTGGCCCGTTTGGAGACCGTCTCGTCGCCGCGCTTGGCGAGCACCAGCCAGTCTTCCTCGGTCGGGCCCATGCGGAGCAGTCGATCGGAGGCGGGCGCACCGAACACCGGCACCGTCGCCCGGAGCTGCTCGCGGGTGAGCACGGCGAAGAAGTCTCGGTCGAGGTCGAACGCGGAGGTGATCGTGAGCCGCCGCCCAAGGATCTTCTTGATCGCCTCCTTCTGAAACTCGTTCAACGCCGCCATCGGCTCATTCTCGATGGGCCTGACGATTGCGGTGAAACTTTCACGGCTTGAGCTACATCACTCCCCGTTTTCTTTCCTTTTCCTGGAGATTTTCGTGACGAAGCTCGCCGTGGCGTTGACCTGTGTCCTCTCGGTGCCCGCGTTCGCGCAGTTGAAGCTGCCGGCGCTCAGTCCCTCGGCGAAGGTGGTGCAGACCGTCGGGCTCACCGACATCACCATCGACTACAGCTCGCCGGCGGTGAAGGGCCGGAAGATCTGGGGCGGCCTCGTTCCCTATGACGCCGTCTGGCGCGCTGGAGCGAACCACGCGACGAACATCACCTTCAGCGCGCCGGTCGTCGTCGACGGCAAGGACCTCGCGGCGGGCACCTATTCCTTCTTCGTCATTCCGACGGCGAAGACGTGGACGCTCATTCTCAACAAGTCGGCTGATCAGTGGGGGAGCGGCGAGTACTCGAAGGACAACGACGTCGTGCGCGTCACCGTGACGCCCGCCGCGATTCCCAACCGGGAGCGCCTCGCCTACGGCATCACCAACTTCACCAACGACGCGGCCAACATCGATCTCGAATGGGAGAAGGTGCGCGTCACCTTGCCGATCAAGCTGAAGACGTCGGAGCAGGCGGAGAAGAACATCAAGCAGGCCGACGAGGGCGCCTGGCAGCCGATGAACCAGGCGGCGCGGTACTACCTCGAGGCGAAGGCGTGGGCTCCCGGCCTCGCCGCGGTCGACAAGTCGATCGCCATCAAGGAGACCTGGTTCAACACCTGGGTGAAGGCGCAGCTCCTCGCCGGCAGCGGCAAGTACAAGGACGCGTACCCGCTGGCCGAGAAGGCGCAGAAGCTCGGCGCGCAGGTCGTTCCCCCGACGGATTTCTTCTACGCCGAGGACATCAAGAAGGCGCTCACGGAGTGGAAGGGCAAGTGAGCGATGGCCGCGCCGTTCTCACCGTCGTTTCTGAACGGTGAGCCGCGCGCGACCGCGTTTCTCGCCGACGATTTTCGTCATCCGGCTCGACGAGCGGAGAAGGTTCGGGCGGCGGCTCGTCGCTCGACGTCGAGCGTCACCCTCGCCGCGCTGAGCTCCAACTCGGCGCGGCTGGCGGAGAGCCCGGCACGACGCGCGAACCTCGAGCGGCTCGCGAAGGGCAACGCCGCGGTCGTCGTCACCGGCCAGCAGGTCGGGCTCTTCACCGGGCCGCTCTACGCGTTCGTGAAGGCCGCCTCCGCGGTGTCGGTCGCGAGAGCGCTCTCGGCGGAGACGGGTGTTCCGTGCGTGCCGGTCTTCTGGCTGCAGAGCGAAGACCACGACTTTCCCGAGATCGATCACTGCTGGGTGCTCCCGAAGTCGGGCGACGCGGTGCGCTTGTCGCTCGACGGCCCTGGGCCCGAGTCGCGGCGAAGCGTCTCGTGCCTGACGCTCGGCGCCGGGGTGGAGGCCGTGGTCGCGCGGCTCGCGACGGAGCTGGACGGTCTGCCCTTCCGAGACGAAGCGGTCGCGCTCGTTCGACGCCACTACCTGCCGGAGCGTTCGTGGGTCGAGGCGTTCCTGCAGCTGATGGGCGAGGTGTTCGCGAGCGATGGACTGCTCTTCATCGATCCGCGCGCGAGCGAGCTCGTCGAAGAAGCGCGGCCGCTCCACGAGCGGGTCTTCGCCGAGCACGTCGCGGTCTCGAAGGTGTTGCTCGAGCGGGAAGCCGCGCTCGCCCGCGCCGGGTTCGAGGTGCAGGTGCCGATTCGTCCGGAGGTGTCGCTCAACTTCGTGCACGCCGAGGGCTTCGACGGTCCACGCGCGCGCGTCGCGCCCTCGAGCCGGCTCTCGAAGCAGGCGGTCTTCTCGAGCTCGGCGTTGCTGCGTCCGCTCGTGCAGGACACGCTGCTCCCGACCGCGGCCATCGTCGCGGGACCAGGCGAACTCAACTACTTCGCGCAGCTCGAGCCGCTCTACGACGCGCTCGGAGTGACGATGCCGATGCTGGTGCCGCGAACGCGCGTTCGAGTGCTCGACGCTCGCAGCCGGTCGACGTTGAACGAGCTCGGGTGTCGCGCTTCGGAGCTGGAAGGTCCCCGTGAGCGGGTGCTCGCCTCGTTCGTCTCGAAAGGCCAGGAGCGCTCTCCCGACGCGCTCGAACAGCGGCTCCTCGACGCGGTTCGACCCGTGCTCGCCGAGGTGCCGAACGACCCCCGGCTCGGTGACGCCGTCTCGAGGACCGAGAAGACGATCGCCCGCGCCGCGTCTCGCTTGAAGCGTCGACTCGCCTTCGCCCTCGCCGAGCGCGACTCGGTGTTGGTGGAGCGGGTCGATCGCCTGCGTCGAGCGCTCTTTCCCAATGGAGAACCGCAGGAACGGGTGCTCTCGCTGCCCTCGATGGTGGCGCGCTTCGGCCTCGAGCCCTTCGTTTCGGCCGTTTCACGTCTCGAGCCGTTCACGACCACGGTTCAGGAGCTGTCGCTGTGAGAATTGGCCTCACCTGTCACGCGAGCTTCGGCGGAAGCGGCGTCATCGCCACCGAGCTGGCGCTCGCCCTGGCCTCACGCGGTCACGACGTTCACCTCGTCGCCGCGCACGCACCGCCCCGGCTTCCCTCGCGCTCGGTGCCGGGCCTCACCTTGCACGAAGTGAAGAACCCGACGCATCCGCTCTTTCCTCACGGTGAGTTCACCCTCGCGCTCGCGTCGAAGCTGGCGGAGGTCGGGTCGTCCCTCGACGTGCTCCACGTGCACTACGCGATTCCGCTCGCGACGAGCGCGCTGTTGGCGAACGAGCTGCTCGGAGCGAAGGCGCCCAAGCTGGTGACGACGGTGCACGGAACCGACGTGCTCACCCTCGGGCTGGAGCCTGCTTTTCGTCCGCTCGTGCGTCAGGCACTCGAGCGAAGTCACCTCGTCTCGGCGCCTTCTGCCTGGCTCGCTCGTGCCGCGGCCGACGGACTCGAGCTCACCCGGCCGGTGCAGGTGGTGCCGAACTTCGTCGACGGCACGCGGTTTCGCCCAGGCGTGAAACCTCCCGGTGGGCTTCCCACGCTCACTCACAACTCCAACTTCCGCTCGCTCAAGCGCGTGCAAGACGTGGTGCGCATCTTCGAGCGCGTTCGACGCGCGGTGCGCTGCGAGCTCGAGCTGATTGGTGATGGGCCGGAGCGCCCGAGCGTCGAGGCGTTGGTGCGTGAGCTCGGCCTCGAAGCGCAGGTGCGGTTCTCGGGAGAGACCGTCGACGTTGTTCCCCATCTTCAGGCGAGCACCGTGTTCCTCATGCCGAGCGAAGTGGAGAGCTTCGGCCTCGCTGCGCTCGAGGCGATGGCGTGCGGCGTGCCAGTGGTGGCGAGCGCGACCGGCGGACTGCCCGAAGTGGTGCGCGATGGAATCACCGGGTTTCTGCACCAGCCAGGCGACGTCGAGGCGATGGCGGCCTCGACGGTGCGTTTGCTCGAAGACGCCGCGCTCCTCCAGCGGTGCTCGTCGGCGGCACGTGAGTGGAGCATCTCGCACTGGCAACCCGAACCGGTCGTCGCGCGCTGGGAGGCGCTCTATCGATCCGTGCTGGAGACCGAATGAACCGTTTCACCCTCGTGTCGCTGAGCGTGCTCATGTCTGCTTCGACCTTCGCCGGCCCTCCGCCTCGTCGAGATGGCGCGCAGCTGCTGCAGCAGGTTCGCAAGCTGTCGGTGCTCGGGAGCGCGCTCTACGTCGCCGCGCACCCCGATGACGAGAACACCCGGCTCCTCGCCACCCTCGCCAACGAGTCCCTCGTGCGGGCCGCCTATCTCTCGTTCACCCGCGGCGAAGGGGGTCAGAACCTCATCGGTCCCGAGCTGGGCCCGCTCCTCGGGGTGATTCGAACGCAGGAACTCCTCGCCGCGCGACGCCTCGATGGCGCCGAGCAGGTCTTCACTCGTGCGCGCGACTTCGGCTACTCGAAGAGCGTCGACGAGACCCTCGCGATTTGGGACCACGACCGGGTGCTGGCCGACGCGGTCTACGCGATTCGCGTCCTGCAGCCCGACGTCATCATCACCCGCTTCGACTTGAAGGGCGGTGACACGCATGGGCACCACACGGCTTCGGCGCGGCTTGCGCTCGAGGCCTTCGAAGCTGCCGCCGACGCCAGCTTTCATCCCGAGCAGCTCGTGGGCGGAGTCGCACCCTGGAAGGCGCGGCGCATCGTGTGGAACGCGTGGGCACCCGACGGGAAGCCGAACGGCCTGCCTCCCGGAACACTCACCTGGGACTCGAGCCTGTTCAGCCCGCTCCTCGGCCTCACCTACGGAGAGCTCGCCGCCGAGAGCCGAAGCATGCACAAGAGCCAGGGCTTCGGGGCCGCGCCGATCCACGGGAGCGCTCCCGAGTTCTTCGCTCCGCTGGGTGGAGAGGCCGCGACGAAGACGCTCTTCGATGGGGTCGACCTCTCGTGGAAGAGAGTGCCTGGCTCGGAGAAGGTGGCCGCGGCCCTCGCTCGCGCAGCGCAGGAGTTCAAGGTCGATGCCCCTCAACGCTCGGTGCCGGTGTTGGGGTCGGCGCTCGAGGAGCTCCGCAAGCTGCCGCGCTCGACGTGGACGGTGAAGAAGGAGCAGGAGCTCGTCGAAGTCATCGCATCCTGCGCGGGCGTCTTCGTCGAAGCAGCGGCGAACGTCGCGACGGTGGTGCCGGGAGCGACGCTCGAGGTCACGACGCAGGCGCTCGTGCGCGCGGGAGACCCGGTTCGCTTCGAGGAGGTTCGCATCGGAGAGGTGAAGGCCACCGAGGCCAAGGCGAAGCTGATGGTGCCGGCACCTGCGCGGCTGACGAGCCCGTTCTTCCTCGAGAAGCCGCCGGCGAAGGGCTCGTGGACGCTCGACGAGACGATGTCCTTCAACGCGCCGCAGGCTGCGCCGTCGCTCGAGGCCCGGTTCGTCTTCGTCGTCGGAACGCAGCGGCTCACCCTCGAGCGCGAGGTGTTCTTCAAGTGGGTCGACCCGACGGTGGGAGAGCGTACGCGACCGCTCGAGGTCGTCCCGCCCGTCGTCGTGAAGCTCTCGGAGCCGCTGCTCGCGTTCACCTCCGCCGCGCCGAAGCCGCTCGTGGTGACGGTGGTCGCGAACGCCGACGCGCAACGAGGCTCGGTGGCGTTGAGAGTGCCGCCTGGATTCACCGTGAGCCCCGAGCAGGTGAACTACGAGCTCGCGAAGAGGGGCGACGAGGCGACGGTGACACTGACGGTGAAGCGCACCACCGCAAAGGAGTCAGGTGAGCTCGCCTTCGACGCGATGACCTTGACTCGAATCGACTACCCACACCTCCCGATGCAGGTGGTGCTGGGGCCCGCGAAGGTGAAGCTGCTACCCCTGGAGCTCGAGCGCGGCCGCACTCAGAAGGTTGGATATCTGGTCGGCGCGGGAGACGACGTTCCGCAGGCGCTCAAGCAGGCGGGTTACCAGGTGACGCTCATCGACGCCGAGACGGAGAACCTCTCTCGCTTCGACGCCATCGTCGTCGGCATTCGGGCCTACAACGTGAACGCGCGGCTCCCGGCGGCGTACCCACGGCTGATGCAATACGTGAAGGACGGAGGGACGCTCGTCGCGCAATACAACACACGAAATTGGTTGAGCAGCGTGCCCGCTCAGCTTGGACCATTTCCGTTCGAGCTCTCGCAGGAGCGGGTGACCGACGAAGACGCCGAGGTGGTGTTCGAGACTCCTCGGCACCCCATCCTCGACGTGCCGAACCGGCTGAGCGCGGCCGACTTCTCCGGCTGGGTGCAGGAGCGCGGGCTCTACTTCGCCGGGAAATACGATGAGCAGTACCAGACGCCGCTCTCGATGCACGACCCGAACGAGAAGCCCTCGAAGGGGAGTCTCCTGGTGGCGAAGCACGGGAAGGGCCGATTCGTGTACACCGGGTTGTCGTTCTTCCGGCAACTCCCCGCCGGCGTTCCCGGCGCCTGGCGACTCTTCGCGAACTTGATCGACCATGGCCGCTGACGACGATCAGGCTCGGCGCCAAATGAGTCCGGAAGATCGACCGCCCTTCTTCCGGACCTGGCGCGGCGCCTACCTGCTGGTGCTCGGCGCGCTCGCGGTCGAGATCGTGCTCCTCGGCTGGCTGTCGAGGCACTTCTCGTGAGCGGCATCGACTGGGCCGTCCTCCTCGGGACGATCGGCGTCGTGGTCGCCTACGGGCTCTGGCGCACGCGCGGCGCGGCGCAGCTCAATTCGTACCTCCGCGGTGGGACCGATTCGAAGTGGTACACGATTGGGCTGAGCATCATGGCCACCCAGGCCAGCGCCATCACGTTCCTCTCGACCCCAGGGCAGGGTTTCGAAGATGGCCTCGGCTTCGTGCAGTTCTATTTTGGAGTGCCGATCGCGATGGTGGTGCTCAGCGCGACCATCGTGCCCATGTATTACAAGACGCGCGTCTTCACCGCGTACGAGTACCTCGAGCAACGCTTCGACCTGAAGACGCGGCAGCTCACTGCGCTCATCTTCCTCCTCCAGCGCGGCCTCGGCGCCGGCCTGAGCATCTACGCGCCCGCCATCATCCTCTCGACGGTGCTCGGCTGGTCGCTCACCTGGACGAACCTGCTCATCGGCGTCGTCGTGATTGCGTACACCGTCTCGGGTGGAACGAAGGCGGTCAGCCAGACCCAACAACTGCAGATGACGGTGATGCTCGGCGGCATGGGGCTCGCGTTCATCTATTCGTTCATGACGCTCCCGGACGGCGTCACCGTGTCGGACGCGGTGGGCCTCGCGGGCGCCTTCGGCAAGTTGAAGGCCATCGACACGTCCGCCACCTTCGAAACCCGATACACGCTCTGGTCGGGCCTGACGGGAGGCACCTTCGTCGCGCTCGCGTATTTTGGTACCGATCAGTCACAGGTGCAGCGGTATCTGTCGGGTGAATCACTGAAGCAGAGCCGCCTCGGGTTGTTGATGAACGGCCTGCTCAAGGTGCCGATGCAGGTGATGATCCTCGGGGTCGGCGTCGTCGTCTTCGTCTTCTTCCTCTTCCACGCGCCGCCGCTGTTCTTCAATGCCCCTGCGCTGGAGCGAGCGCGACAATTCGATGGAGCGAAGACGACCGCCCTCGAACAGCGCCACGCCGACGTGTTCGCCAAGAAGCGCGCGGCCATCGACAGTTGGGTCGAAGCGCATCATTCGAACGATGAGGCCCGGCAGCGAACCGCGGAGGCGACGCTGCAGACCCTCGAGGCCGAGGCGAAGGCCCTACGGAAGGAGACGAAGGCGCTGGTGACCGCCTCCGACGCGCGCGCGAACCCGAAGGACGCCGACTACGTCTTCCTTTCCTTCGTGATGACGAGGTTCCCGAGTGGGCTCGTCGGGCTCCTGCTGGCGGTGATTCTGTGCGCGGCGATGTCGGCGACCGCGAGCGCGCTCAACGCGCTGGGCACTACGTCGGTGGTCGACTTCTACAAACGCAGCATCGACCCGACGCTCGCCGACGACAAAGGCGTGCGAGTCGCGCGCTGGTTCACGGTGGGGTGGGGCGCGCTGGCCGTCGCCTTCGCGGTCTTCGCCTCGCAGCTCGACAACCTCATTCAGGCCACGAACATTCTCGGGTCGATCTTCTACGGCCCGATGCTGGGCGTCTTCCTGGTGGGCTTCTTTCTCCCCAAGGTGCGCGGCACGCCGGTCTTCATCGCGACGCTGCTGGCACAGGCGGCCGTGGTCGCGACCTGGCTCGGCAGCGACATCGGCTTCCTCTGGTACAACGTCATCGGGTGCGCGGGCGTCGTGCTGATGTCGCTCGTGCTCGACCTTCGAAAGGCCTGAGGCGTCACTCGTTTCCGAAGGCCTGCTTCTGCACCGCGTCGGCGGCCTTCTGCGTCTCGCCCTCGATGCGGTTGGCGGCGCCGCGAACGTTCTCGAGCTGCCGCGCCGGAGCGCTCTTCTCATCGGTCGTCACTGCGCTCGTCCGGTACATCACTTTGTAGGCGATGGCGCCGAGCACGCCGAGGCCGAGGACCACTCCGAGGATCTTGCCCATGACGCGAGCTTACTCGACTTGCGCGAGCCTGACGTGCAGGGTCCGTCCGTGCGCGCGCTCGCCCTCCTCGCTCTCCTCTCCCTGCCGTGCTTCGCCCAGACCGTCCAAGGCTTCGATCCCCACGCGTCGGTGACGGTGGTCGACGGCGGCATCGTCATCGGCTGGAACGCGCTGGCGAACTCGGGGAACGTCGTGATTCGCCGGCAGCAGGTGGGCTCGGCGATGTCGACGACGATCGCGACCCTCGACGCGGGAGTGACCTCCTTCTTCGAGCCGCTCGCCGTCGGGCAACGCGCCCTCTATCGGGTCCAGCGCACCCAGCAGAACGGGCTCTTCGGCGAGTCGATGCTGCTCGCAGGCGTGGAGGCGCCGTTCACCGACGACCCTGGCATCGTGCTCGTGCTCGTCGACGAGACGAACGCCATGCTCGTGCGGCCGCAGCTCGACGTGCTCACCGCCGATCTCCTCGACGACGGCTTCGAGGTGGTGCTGCAGTCGGTGCCGCGCGCCGAAGCACCGCCTCAGGTGAAGGCCCGCCTCGCGGCTGCGCTGACGACGGCTGCGGGTCGGCCGCTCCACGTGCTCTTCCTCGGCGCGGTGCCGCGGGCGTTCTCCGGCATCCAGAACCCCGATGGCCACCCGGATCACCTCGGCGCCTGGCCGGCTGATCCCTATTACGCGGATCTCACCGGGCTCACCTTCACCGATGCGAACGCTGGAGGCGTCGGCGCGTTCACCAACGACGCGGGCGACGGCAAGTTCGATCAGTCTTACACCTCGCCAGTGGAGTGCGCGGTGGGGCGCGTCGACTTCGAGCGAATGCCCGCCTTTGGGCCCGACGCCGGCACGGTGCAGCTCGCGCGCTATCTCGACAAGGTGCACCGCTTCCGCATCGGCGCTGCTCCGCTCCCTCGGCGTGCGCTCGTGCGACCCACCTTCGGCTACTTCTCCGGTGAGGCCTTCGGCCGCGCGGGCTATCGCGATGGCACCGCGATCCTCGGCCAGGAGCCGATCAACGCGCCGTTCTTCCCGGTGCTCGAAGATGGGGGCGTGCTGCTCGCGTGGGGCGATGGGCCCGGTTCGCCGACCACCTGCGGCAACGTCACCACCACCGCCGAGCTCGCGACGCGCGCTGCGCAGACTCGCTTCATGGGCTTGTTCGGCTCGTATTTCGGCGACTGGAACTACCAGGACGGTCTGCTGCGTGCCGCGCTCGGCTCGGGAGAGACGGTGACGTCGCTCTGGTACGCCCGCCCCCAGGTGCAGCTGTTCGCCCTCGGTGGGCTCGAGTCGTTCGGCCGTGCCTTCAGCCGAGACACGAACTTCATGGCGCGCGGCATGCCGGTGTACCAGGCGCTCCTCGGCGATCCGACGCTCCGCCTCTTCTATCCACCGCGGCTCAGCTCGCTCACCGCTCAGCCGTTGCTGGGCTTCGTGCGGCTGCAGTGGGCTCCGTACACAGGCAGTGGCGCGCTCGTCGGCTACCACGTCTATCGGTCGACGACGGGGGCTCCGATTCGGCTCACCTCGACGCCCATCTCGGCGACGACCCTCGACGACACCAACGTGATGCCGCTCACGAGCTACCGCTGGAGAGTCGTCGCAGTGGTGCGCGAGACGACGGGCAGCGGCACCTTCTTGAATCACTCGCTCGGAGCGCGAACGAGCGCGACGACCGTGATGGGCACCTTCGACGCGGGCGTCGTCGATGCAGGGCGCGCCGACGCGGGTGCCATCGATGCTGGCTCGCTCGACGCAGGCTTGACCGACGCCGGCTTGACCGACGCTGGCTTGACCGACGCCGGCTTCCTCGACGCCGGCTTCCTCGACGCGGGCCTCGGCGATGCTGGGGTCGTCGACGCGGGGCTCCTCGCCGACGCGGGCCTCTCCGATGCCGGAGCGGCCGACGGTGGCTCGGAGAACGATGCGGGAACGGTCGACCTCGACGCTGGCGACGATGCCGGGCTCATCACCGCCGATGGTGGCTCGACGATGGACGCGGGAAGCACCGAGGTCGACGCCGGCGTGACGCCGCTGCCCATCGACCAGCAACCGCCTCCGTGTTCCTGCGATGCCGCCCCGGCCCTCCTCCTCGCGCCTGTCCTCTTCCTGCGGCGCCGACGACGTTCGACCCGGGCGGCCAATTCCACCTGAGTCCATGTGGGGAACGGGCCGCGTCAACCCCGAGCGGTTGGACAGCGCGTCGCGCCAGGATTCGACATAAAACCAGGAGTGCTGTGACTGCCCCGGCCGACACTGCGGTTGCGCGCGTTCGTCTGGACGACCTGATTCCGGGCTACCGCCTCGTCCAGTTGGTGGGGAAGGGTGGGATGGGCGAGGTCCACCAGGCGGTGCAGCTCTCGCTCGGCCGAACCGTCGCGGTGAAGTTGCTCAAACCCGAGCTCGCGCAAGACGAGCAATTCGTGGCGCGCTTCGAGAAGGAAGCGGCGGCGCTCGCGACGCTGCGGCACCCCAACGTCGTCAGCATCGTCGACCGCGGCAAGGCGAGCGGCACCTATTACCTGGTGATGGAGTTCGTCGACGGGCCCTCGCTCCGAGAGCGCATGCGCGACCCGGACTTCGACGCGATGGCGGCGCTCAAGACGCTCGTGCAGGTCGGTCGCGCCATCGACTATGCGCACGGCCGCGGCGTCATCCACCGCGACCTGAAGCCCGAGAACATTCTCTTCGACGAGCAGGCCGGCTCGATTCCCAAGGTGACCGACTTCGGGCTCGCCGGCTTCGACGAGAAGGCGGGCAGCGCCGTTCCGCAGAACCTCACCCAGACGAACGTCGCGATGGGCACCGCCTCGTACATGGCGCCCGAGCAACGGGTCGACGCGAAGTCGGCCGGGCCGCGCGCCGATCTCTACGCGCTCGGGGTGATGCTCTACGAGCTGATGACGGGAGAAGTCCCGCTCGGCCAGTTCGACCCGCCGTCGGTGAAGAAGCCGGGGGTCGATCGCCGCCTCGACGCCATCGTCGCCAAGTGCCTCAAGCCCGCGCCGGAGGATCGATACCCGACCGTCGCCGCCTTCCTCGCCGAGCTCGAGACGCTGGTGCCGATGTCATCGGTGACCGCGCTCGCGAAGGAGACGAAGGCGAAGCGGTTGCTCCGGCTCGCGAAGGAGCGCGTTCAGAAGGCGGCGCGGGTGGTGGCCATCGGCATCGTGGCCTTCGCCGCGGTCATCGTGACGACCGTCTTCCTTCGCGCGCGGCTCGAGACGAAGCGCGAGCCTGCGGGCATGCAGCTGATGCGAGACGACGGGGCGCAGCAGCCGGTCACCAGCGCGGGCCGGCTCGACAAGGCGGCGCGCACGGTCACCCTGGGCGAAGGGCCCGACACCGTCACCGTCGTCGCGCGCGGCCGCGCCATCACCATGGAGAAGGGCACCGTCACCTTCCCGCCTCCCGACGAGGTGACCGCCGGCCGGGCGCTCGTCGACGCGGCGGTCGAAGGCGATGGCCTCACCGTCTCGGCGGTCGTCGACACCCAAGCCGTCACGCCCTCGCGCCTCGAGCCGCTCTTCGCGCTCTTCCGCGGCCCGCGCCCCGAGGCTCGCAGCGCCCTGATGCTCCTCGGTGACGCCGGGCGCTATGTCGCGTTGATCATCTCGGGCAGCGGTTCTCCGCCAGAGCTCGAGTGGAACTTGGGGCCCGATCGTCAGGGACGAATGACGGCGCCGCTGCCGAGCTCGACCAAGAAGCAGCAGCTCACCCTCAGGCTCGATCCCTCGACGAACGAGCTCACCGCCATCGTCGGCGAAGGACGCGACAGCCGGGTGCTGGGAGAGCCGATTCACTTCGGGGCCAAGTGGCACGCCGAGTTCTCGGAGACCCCGCGCGCGGCCCTCGGTTGTCTCGACGGCACGTGCACCTTCCGCTCGCTCGTCCTCGAAGGGCAGGTGTTGCCGCCACCGCCGCCGCCGGCGCCCATCATCGCGATGGACGAGCCGGTGGTGCAGAAGCCCGCCGAGAAGAAGCCTCCGCCGAAGGTGCTCGTGCCGCTGAAGCCCCCGACGACGGTCGCCGCCAAGCCGCAGGGCACCAAGGCGCCGCCGCCTCCGACGAAGAAGCCGCCGCCGCCAGTGACGCCACCAAAGAAGAAGTAGGGCGTCGTTCCGAGTTTGGGTCGAGCTGGAACGTCGGCCGGCTCTCTGGGCGATTGGGGAGAGGACGACTACGGGACGACGCTGCACACCGACGGGAAGTCACCCGGCAGGCCCGTTCGATACGGGCTCGTTCCAGGCGCGAGGCCGTACGGGTGATCGCGGAAGAACTCCCAGAACATCGGGAAACGAGTGCCGCCGTCGGCCGGCGCGGTGAAGGGCGGAATGCCGTGACCGGCGCTGTGCACGCACTGGGTGACGAAGTGTCCATCGCCGCGCAAGGCGTCACGGTAGCGCCGTGACGCGAGGTCGAAGTTCAGGATGAAGAAGTCGGCCGAGCCGCCCCACACCACCAGCGCGGGGAACTTGTTCTGCTGCGGCGCCCAGTCGATGCGCCAGAGGTTGGTGAGCGACTCCTGGCCGAGGCCGCCCGAGATGGACAGCACCGAGGCGACGCGATTCACCGTCGGCGTCGTCGAGAGGTACGACGTCCACAGCCCGCCTGCGCTCGCCCCGAAGACGTGCACCCGCGAAGCGTCGACGCTGAACTGTTGCGCCACGCAGGCGAGCACGTCGTCGAAGAAGCCGAGCTCCTTGGGCGCCGACATCGTCTCCACGAAGGGCCAGTCGAACTGGTACGCCTTGCGGCCGCTCACCTCGAGGTTCTCGGGCACCACCGCGATGAACTCGAACTGGGCGATGGCGCTCTCGAGCTCGGCGTCGCGCACCACGCTGTTCGCCGAGGAGTTGAGCCAGTGGTAGCCGAAGACGACCGGGTAGCGCTTGTTTGGGGTGTAGCTGCTCGGCACCAGGAGCAAGAAGGTGCGTTGGTCTCCGTGCGAGGGGAAGCCGGTGTTTCGCGCGGTCGCGGCGGTGGCACCGGAGACGAGGGTGGGACAGCTGCCGGGGTAGGTGGGCAACGGCGGAGGAAGGAGCGGCCCTGCGTCGCGCGCCCCTGCGTCGACCGAGGAACCAGCGTCAGCCCCCGCGTCTCGAAGGCCGGCGTCCTCGTCTCCCGCGTCGAGCGCGCCCGCGTCGTCGGCGAGACCAGCGTCTGCTCCTGCGTCGCCCAAGCCGGCGTCCTGCGAGCCGGCGTCGAGTCCCCCATCTGCGACGAACCCCGCGTCGAGGCCTGCGTCCGAGTCGACGCCTGCGTCCGCGTCGAGGGGTGCCCGGCCACAGGCGAGGATGACGAGGAAGACGGGAAGGGCGCGACGCATTGGCGAAACTCCTCGCGCGCACCGTGCCTGAGGAACGGGTGGCAGGGAAGGCCCTGCGGCGTCACTCTCCGAGCGGCGCGGAGATGGAGATGACGGTCACCCCGAGCCGTGGGCCGACCGCGACGAACTCGGTCGAAGCGCCCGCCTCGAGTTCGAGCGCCGAGACCACGGCGCGGCCGACCTGAAACCGCAACGCCGAGAGGCCGAGCACCAGCCCGAGCGTCGGCGCCCGAGACGGGAGCGACCCACGCACCGAGAAGTCGAGCGAGCCACCCAGGCCCATCACCAGTCCCGCGCGGAGCAGGGGACGCCAGGTGCCGGAGCGCTGCCAGCCACCGCCGACGCGGAACAGGGAGTGCGACCCCAGCCCGAACAGCCACCCTGCGTGCGCGTCGAGCAGCCAGTGCTCGTCGAGCGAGAAGGTGAGCACCGCTCCGCCGCCGATGCCGCCCTGCGTCCGCGCTGGGGTGAGCGAGATGGCGCCTTGGGTCTCGAGGCCCAAGGTGAAGCGCGAGAAGAGCGTGCCCTCGGCCGAAGCCGAGCCCGCCACCAACGTCGCCAGGAGTGCGAGGGCCTTCATGGCGCGTCTCCCCAGGTGACGATGGCCATCGCGGCCGCCCTCGTCGCGCCGGTGAGGAACGGCTGGTCGAGGGTGTCGGCCTTGTCGGTGGGCAGGTGGTAGTTCGGGTTTCGGAAGTTGGCGGTGTCGGTGAAGAAGACGGCGCTCTCGCCCGCGAGCCAGAGCGGGGCGTGGTCGCTGCGCATCAGGTTGCCGGAGAGCGGCCCGGCGCCACGGCCCGGCGCGACGATGGACAACAGGGTGGGCACCTCTTGATCCTTCGCGACGGTGAAGAGCTGCTCGACCTGCCCACGCGAGACGTCGTTGCCGATGACGGCGAGAAAGTCGCCGGCCGACGGCGTGGGGAAGCCGGGCAAGCTCGACTGCGAACCGGGCTTCGTGTCCGAGTAGCCGATGCAGTCGAAGACGAGCGAGGCCTTGGGGTGAGCGCGGGTCGCGACGTGGCGGGTGCTCCCGACGAGGCCGATCTCTTCCAAGTCGAAGCCGGTGAAGCGAACGGTGCGGGCGAGCGGGCGGTTGGCGAGCAGGCGGGCGACCTCCAGCATCGCCGCCACCCCGGAGCTGTTGTCATCGGCGCCCGAATAGAAGGCGTCGAAGTGCGCGGCGATCATCACCACCTCGTCGGGCTTCGAGGTGCCGCGCAGCTCGGCGACGACGTTGGTGGTGACCGGGTGCGTGTCGGAGCTCTCGAGCTCGACCTGCAGTCCGAGCGAGGTCAGCCGCGCCATCACCAGCGCCCGCGAGCGCGAGTTGCTCAGGTTGCACCAGCTGTCGAGCTTCGAGTTGAGCGCGGCGCAGTCGAGGTGGCTGTCGTCGAGGTGCTGCGTCGAGAGCGTGCGCACGTCGTCGATGACGCGTTGGCCGTCGACCTCCTGGGCGATCGCGCGCGCCTTCGTCGTGGTGGCCGAGTCGACACCGAGCGGCGCGCAGCCGAGGAAGCAGAGACAGAGGAACGCGGTTCTCACCAGCGCACCCCCACCGAGACGAGCTCGAGGTTGAGGCGCAGCACCGTACCGGCGGCGGTGAGCGAGGTGCCGACGTCGAGGCCCGCGGCGCTCACCGTGAAGCGCTTCCACTGGAATCGCAGCGCCTCGGTGTGCATCGCCACGTAGAAGAAGCCGGTGAGCCGGTTCTCGGCGCGGTTGAAGTCCTGCGGCCGCATCGAGGGCGGGAGCGCGAGCCCTTGCAGCCCGCTGACGCCGAGCTCGAAGGCGAGCAGGGGAACGTAGGGGCCGAGCTCGATGGTGAGCCCGTTGCGAGAGAACGCCTCGAGGGGAATCGGGTTCACCGCGCTCGCGCCGCTCACCCGCAGCCCCAGCCCCGAGACGAAGGAGCCAGTGCGGTACTGCCAGGCTGCGTAGAAGCCGGAGACGCCGGGGCTCGAGCTGAAGGACGCGGCCGTCGTCGCGGTGAAGCCGCCCGCGATGATGGCGTGTTCGGCCCAGGCGGCCGAAGACGAGACGGCGAGAACGAAGGGGAGGAGGACCCGAAGCACGCGCTCCCCATACACCATCGAGGAGGCGCGACGCTGGAGGTTTCCACGAGCGCGCACCCGGTCGAGCCAGGTTGCTGCGCGAAGCGATTCAACGCGGAAACGCGGCGCGGCCCATCGGTGACGGACGCTTCCGTTGCCGACGGGCCGCTCGAGCCGACGTCACTCGGTGCCGCATTCCTTCTGCGTCCACCAGTTCAGCACCACGAAGCGCTGCCCTTGGAGGACCTGCGGGTACACCATCAAGCCGTAGCAGTAGGCGTTCGCCGCGTAGGCCGCGCCGGGGATCGCGCCGACGGTGCCTTCGAAGACCGCGCCCTGCTCGGTGCTCGTCTCGTACGTCTGGCCGTAGTGGAAGCCGACGGAGCTGCCGACGGTGGCGCCGCCCGCCTTCACCTCGAACTCGAACTCGGTGCTGAAGTCCATCGAGGCGCCGCGCGCCGAGCCCTGGGTCGTGTTGATGCCCAGGCCGTTGCTGCCCGACTCGTCCACCTTCACCGGGCCGTTCCAGAGCTGCAGGTAGCCAGGAGTGTCGCGCTCCGCGGCGCTGAGCAGGCGCTTGCGATCGTCGATCGTCGGGTACGACCAGACGTCACCCGGGGTGTGTTTGAGGATGGCGGTGTTCACGTCGAGCCCGCCGCCATTGTGCGCGTTGTAGAACTCGACCGAGGTGCCCATCATCTGTGGCTTCCGCGGCAGGTTCAGGGTCACCTTCTTGCCGACCTCGGTGGGCCGCGGCGAGGAGACGATGGTGTAGTAGTAGACGTCGAACGGCACGGTCGTGAAGATGACTTTGTCTGCGCCGGGCGCCGTCGTGTAGCTCACCGAGGTTTCGACCGCGCGCGACTCCGTCGTGTAGAAGTCGAAGGCGGACTCGAAGGTGGCCTTCGCCGACACGCCGGTCTGGAAGAGGTCGCTCTCGTACTCGTAGCCGACCGAGAAGCCGACCTTGAAGCCGAGCGACTTCGTCAGCACCACCGCGTTGTTCTCGGTCTTCCCGAAGGTGGCCTGGGTGGCGTCGACGTTCTGGCCGATGCCGTCTTGCCACGGAGGAGACGCCATCACGGTGATGAGGTGCGGGTCGGTGAAGAGCAGCTCGTACTCGCCGTCGTAGCGGACGATGGGTGAGTCGTCGTCGGTGTTGGCCGGCACCAGCACCGGGGTGTCGTAGGTCGCGCCGCCGCCCGAGTAGCTCGTCTTCAGCTTCCAGGTGTCGAGCGCGTCGAGGCCCCAGATCTGCAGCAGTCCGTTCGCGGCCACGATGATGTCGTCGCGGCGATCGGAGTCGATGTTGGCCACCGCAGCGCGGGTCCACCCCGGCAGCCCGCTGTACTTGACGACCAGGTTCCCATCGCTCGCGAGCCCGAGGACCTGGCCCCAGCCGTGGATCTCGCGAACGCCGTCGCCGTTCACGTCGGGCAACACCAGCATGCGCGGAGAGGTCGGGTAGGCGAGATCCGAGTAGTAGAGCGTGGTGCGGAAGACCCAGTGCTTGGTCTCCGGAGCGACCGGGCTCGCCACGTACCGCATCAGGTAGAAGTGCCACCGGTCGTCGGCGGGTGAGACGCGGCGCCCGTGGAAGACGACGTCGTCGAGGTGATCGCCGTCGACGTCACCGATGGCCACCCGGCTCTCGCCGAAGAAGTGATCGGCCGAGGTGGCGTCCTTCACCCGCAGCTCCCCGTTCTCGAAGGGCTCGGTGAGCGAGCCGTCGAAGACCTCGTAGAAGCCGCGCACGACGTTGCTGCGGGTCTCGGTGTGGGTCACCACCAGCTCGACCGCGGGATCTCGATCGATGCTGCCGATGGCGACGCCGACGTCGTTGAAGTCGAGGTACGAGCGCTTGGTCACCTGGGCCTGACCATCGACGACGTTGGTGAGCAGGTAGAGGCGGCCGAAGCCGACCGCGATCTCCGGCTTGCCGTCACGATCGAGATCGCCGACAGCGAGCGCCGGTTGGGCATACCGGTCCAGGTTGCCAGCCTGGGTGATGCCGACGTCGATGGTGCCGGTGGACGCCGTGGTGCCGTCGTTCGGGTCGAGGAGCAGGTACTTCAGGGTGCCGCTCCCTTGCGCGAAGTAGACGACGAAGAACTCGTCGCGGCCGTCGTCGTCGACGTCCACCGCGATGCCGTTCTTGAACTCGGCGTTGATCCACGTCTGGTCGGGGTAGCGGGTGAGCGGGAGCGCGGCGTGGTTGGCCGTCTTGTCGTCGAGGAAGAGCTCGTTCTGGCTGGAGATGGTCGGGCCGCCCGCGACGTACAGCTCCATGCGCGGAGCAAACGCGGCGTAGCGCGTCTTCAACGGGTGCCAGCCATCGGCGAGCGCCTCGCCTTTCGGCCCGGTGCGAGGACCGACGTTGGTGGTGAAGCCGAGCTGGCGCAGCATGTCTTGGTGCTCGGCGTTGGTGGTGGGGATGAGTTCGACGACGCCGGCGTCTTCTTCCACGCCAGCGTCGATGCCCGGCTTCGGGCCGCAGCCGAGCATGGCGAGCGCTCCGAGCGCAGCCACGACGGTCGTCCACTTCGTGAGCGTGAGCATGATCACTCCTCTCTTCGCGACGAAGCGACGCCGCACGACGAGCCGCCGTCGCAGCGCGCGATCGGCGGAAGTGACTGCATCGTGTGTGCCCTCCTGATTCCGCGCCTTCAGCGGATCGGGTGACGCACTCGCTGCACGGGGTTCGACGAGGAAGGAAAACGGCGCGCGGCGATGACGGCGGAGCCCGCTTCTGAAACCATGCCGCGCATGACGGTGGACGCCGCGCTGGACGAGCTGTTCGCGACCTCTTTGGAAGGCTTCATCACCACGCGCGATCGACTCGCGAAGGCGCTCAAGGCCGAAGGCGACAAGGACGGCGCGGCGCAGGTCAAGGCGCAGCACAAGCCCACCCAATCGGCTCATGCACTCAATCAGCTCGCGAGGGCGGCGCGACCCGAGCTGGAGCGGCTCTTCGAAGCGGGCCGTGCGCTCGCGACCGGCAAGGCCTTTCACGAGGCGTTGGAGCGGCAACGCGCGGCCCTCGAGGCGGTGAAGCAGAAGATGCCGATCGGCGAGCTGCCCGTGCTGTTGCCCATCGTTCAGGGCGCGATGGCCGATGCGGCGCTGAGTGAGGCGATTCTGCGAGGGCGGTTCTCGAAGTTGCCCGACGCGCCAGTTGGGTTCTTTGGCCTTGCTCCGGTCGCGCCGGGTCCGGAGGCTCCGCAGGCGAGCGCGGCGGTTCCAGTCGCTCCGGCGGCGCCGGCTCGAGATCTCGAGGCCGAAGCGCGCGAGCTCCGCGCTGCCGAGGACGAGGCGCGCACCGCGGCGACCGAGGTGAAGCTCCTCGAGCTGAAGTTGGCCGAGGCGCGGCGCCGGGTGCAGACGGCCGAGGAGCGGGTGAGCCAGCTGAAGGCCCGGGCCTGAGCAGCGCGAATTTGCAGCGCGCCGCGGGAAATCGAGTCCAAGCTGCGACATGCCAACCCCCCGCACGGCATTCGCCACCTGCATGCTCTGTGAAGCTTCTTGCGGCGTGAAGGTGACCGCCGATGGCAACACCCAGCTGCGCATCGAAGGCGACGACGCCGACGGCTTCAGCCGCGGTCATGTCTGCCCGAAGGTGACTGGCCTCGACGACGTGCGCACCGACCCGAACCGAATCACCCGGCCGATGCGCCGCGATCGCGCCACCGGGAAGTGGTCGCCGATCTCCTGGGCCGACGCGATGGCGCTCGCTTCGGACCGCCTCGCCTCGACTCGAGCGCAACACGGGCCGCACGCGATCGCGGTGTACGCGGGCAACCCGAACGTGCATTCCCATGGAGCGCTGCTCGGTGGCGTCCTGCTCACCCGCGCGCTCGGCTCCTACTCGCGCTTCTCGGCCACCAGCGTCGATCAGCTGCCGCAGATGCTCGTCGCGCATCAGCTCTTCGGGAACCAGCTGATGATGCCGGTGCCCGACCTCGAGCGGACGCGCTTCCTCCTGGTGCTCGGCGCGAACCCGGCGGTCTCGAACGGGAGCCTCATGACCGCGCCCGACGTGAAGCGGCGGCTCAAGGACCTCCGGGCGCGTGGCGGGAAGCTGGTGGTGATCGACCCGCGACGCACCGAGACGGCCGAGCTCGCCGACGAGCATCACTTCATCGTGCCCGGCACCGACGCGCTGCTCTTGCTCGCGATGCTGCAGGTCGTCTTCTCCGAGCAGCGCACGCGGAAGAGCGCGGCGGTCGCCAACTGGACGCAGCTCGAGAAGGAGGTCGCGGCCTTCACGCCCGACGCGGTGGCCTCGACGGTGGGCATCGACGCCGAGACGATTCGCCGGTTGGCCAGGGCCTTCGCGAGCACGCCGGGCGCGACGACGTATCCACGCCTGGGCGCCTGCACCCAGGTCTTCGGAGGCCTCACCGCCTATCTCGCCGTCGCGCTCGATGCGGTGACGGGAAACCTCGATGCCGTCGGCGGGAAGATGTTCACCACCCCGGCGATCGATCTCGTCGCGCTCGGCGTTCGCCTCGGGCTCGCGGGCAGCTACGGCCGCTTCAAGTCACGCGTTCGCGGCCTGCCGGAGTTCGGTGGAGAGCTGCCCGTCGCGGTGCTCGCCGAGGAGATCGCCACTCCAGGCAAGGGGCAGATTCGCGCGCTCGTCACTGCAGCCGGGAACCCCGTGCTGAGCGCTCCGAATGGGCCCGCCGTCGACGCCGCGCTCGGCCAGCTCGACTTCATGGTGAGCATCGACCTCTACCTGAACGAGACGACGCGCCATGCGGACCTCATTCTGCCGACGACCTTCGGGCTCGAGCGGCCGCACTACGATCTCGCGCTCGCGACCTACGCGATTCGCAACGTGGCCAAGTACGCCGCGCCCGTCTTCGCCCCGCCTGGAGAGACGCGAGACGACTTCGAGGTGATGACCGAGCTGGGGCTGCGCGTCGCCGAGCGGAGAGGGAGCCGGTCGCACGCCTGGACGATTCGGGCCGCGCGGGCGCTGGGGACTCGACGCATCCTCGACCTTCTGTTGCGGCTCGGCCCGCAGCGGACCTCGCTCGCGAAGCTCGAGGCGAACCCTCACGGGGTCGACTTTGGTCCGCTCCAGCCACGGTTGAAGACGCCGATCGACCTCGACGCGAAGCTCTTCCTCGACGAGCTGCCCCGGGCTCGCCAACGCCTCGGCGCCGAGAAGGCGAGCCTGCAGCTGATTGGCCGACGGGGGCTGCGCTCGAACAACTCGTGGATGCACAACGTCGACCGGCTCACCAAGGGGCCGAACGCGTGCACGGCGCTGATGCACCCCGACGACGCGAAGGCCCGCGGGCTCGAGCATGGAGCGATGGTGAAGGTGACCTCGCGCACTGGGAGCGTTCGGGTGCAGCTCGAGGTGACCGACGGCATCTCGCGCGGGGTGGTGAGCATTCCGCATGGCTGGGGCCATCATCGCGAAGGCACCAAGCTCGACGTCGCCGCAGCGCGGGCGGGCGTGAGCCTCAACGATCTCACCGACGAACGGCTCATCGACCCGCTCACCGCGACGGCGGCCTTCAGCGGAGTGCCGGTGGATGTGGCTCGCGCCGACTGAAGGTTCAGTTCTCGGGCAGACCGAGCAGCGAAGCGAGCCGGCCTTCCGAGGCCGCCAATTCCACCTTGCGGATCTCGAGCTGCGCTCGTGCCTGCGCCGCCGCCGACATCGCGAGGAACCGCTTGTTGTCGACGTCGCTCACCTCGAGCGAGGTGGTGAGCCCGTTCTCGTACGCCGCGCCGACCTGCTTCTGCGCCCTCGTCGCCAACGCTGCCTGCGCCTCGGCCTGCTGCAGCGCGACCGACGCCGCATCGAGGTTCGTCTTCGCGCCGATCCAATTCGCCTTCGCCTTGGCCCGCGTCCCCTCGAGCTGGGCGCGCTGCTGAGCCACCTTCGCGTCGTTCTCCCGCAGCGTCGCGTAGCGCAGGCCTCGGTCGTACAGCTTCCACTCCGCCGCGAGGATGCCGTCGAAGATGAAGTTCGTTCCGGCGAAGCCGCGGTTCGAGTTGTAGCTGCCCTTCGCCTGCGCGACGATCGTCGGCAGCCAGGTGAGCCGGTCGACGCCCGAGATGCGCTCCTGAATCGACAAGCCCGCCTGCTGCGCCTTGAGCCCGTACGACTGGTTCCACGGCGAGTCGGGCTCGTTGCCAGCAGTGACGTCGAAGGTGGTGGGCGAGCCGTCGATGGGCCGCACTGGTTCTCCGACGAGCGCCTCGAGGAGCGCCATCAAGGCGACCCGTTGCCCCGAGAGCGCCGAGAGGGTCGCCCGAGCCTGCGCCGTTTCCGATTGGGCGCGCAGCACGGCGATCTCCGTCGAGGTGCCCGCGTTCGCCTGCGCCTTCGCGTCGCGTTCCCGCTTGAGCGCCACCTGCTCGGCCTCGCGCGCCGCCTGCTCGAGCTGCGAGATGCCCTCGAGCCCCAGGTACACCCGCGCCACCGCGAGGAGGATCTGCTCGCGTGCCTCCAAGGTGCCCAAGCGCGCCGCCTCGCCGCCCTCGAAGACCGCCGGCAAGAGGAGGAAGTTCGGAGAGAAGAGCACCTGGCTCACCAGCACGTTCCCGTAGAGCGAGTTGCGGCCGACGATGGTGATGTCCTCCACCTTGTCGATGGCCTCCTTCTGCTGCGTCTTGAGCGGGGCGAGCTGGGCCTCGCTGAGCGGAAAGCCGAAGGTCTGCGCCATGTAGTTCACGAGCCCGATGGTGCCGTCGGCCTGGGCCTGCGCCGACTCTTTGGCCTTGAAGACCTGCTCGACGCTGGTGTGCACGTACGACGCGCTGAGCGAGAGCTCGGGCAGCGCGATGGCGAGCGCCTTGCGAGTGGCGGCCGACGCGCTGGCGATGGCGGTGCGCGCCGCTTGGAGATCGGCGTTCTTCTTCTCGGTGATGGCGAGCGCTTCCTTGAGCGTCACCTGCCGGCGGCTGGCGACGAAGGCCTGCTCGGTCGCGAGGGTCTGCTGAACGCCCGACGGCTCGTTGGTCGAGACCGCGGTCGGGGTGAGCGTCGGCTGGGTCTGCGCGAGCACGACGCTCGGGAGCAGGGCGGAAACGAAGAGGGAGGTTCTCATGATGGTCCTCACACCGGCCGGGCCGCGGCGCGTCCGGGTTCGGAGGCGCTCTTCTCGTCGACGGAGCGGCCGTCCTTGGCGGCGAGGCTTGGGCTGGTGGGCACGTCGCTCTCGGGCTCATGGTGCGCCGAGGGCGCGAGCTCTTCGTCCGGAGTGATGCGGAAGCGCCGCGGAGTGAGCTTCTCGAACACGGCGAAGATGAGCGGCACCACGAAGAGGGTGAGGAAGGTGGACGAGATGACGCCACCGATGACGCCGATCGCCATCGGCGCGCGGAACTCGAAGCCCTGCCCTCGGCCCAGCGCGGTCGGCACCATGCCGATGGCCATCGCCGCCGAGGTCATCAAGATGGGTCGCAGCCGCCGCGGGCCGGCCTTGATGATGGCCTCGTCGAGCGGCTCTCCCGCGCGCAAGTTCTGGAGCGCCTGGTCGACGAGCAGAATGGCGTTCTTCGTCACCAGGCCCATCAACAGCACGATGCCGATGAAGGCGCCCATGTTGATGCTGAAGCCCGTCACCATCAGGGTGAGGAAGGCGCCGATGAAGGCGAGCGGCACCGAGGCGAGAATGGTGAACGGGTGCTTGAACGACTCGAACTGCGAGGCGAGCACCATGTAGACGAAGGCGAAGGCCAACACGCCGACGAAGAGGAAGGCCTCGACCATCTCTCCGAGGTTCTTCACCTGGCCGTCGTAATAGAGGGTGACGCCTGGCGGCGGCGGCTCCTTGGCGAGCCGGTCCTTCAGCGCAGTCGAGAGATCTCCCAGCGCGCCGCCCTCGCCGACCGAGGCCGCCTGCACCATGATTCGCCGCTCGCGGTTGAAGCGCTCGATCATCGAGGGCGTGTCGCGCATCGCCACCTCGGCGACGTCGGTGATCGGCCGCAGCCCCGACGGCGTGAACACGTCCATCGTCTTGAGCGCCTCGGGCGTGGCGCGGTCCTTCTCCGAGAGCCGCACCATGATGTCGGTCTCGACGCCTTCCTGCCGCAGCTTGCCCGCGAGCTGACCGTTCATCGCCAGCCGCATCTGCATGCCCAGCATCGCGCTGGTGAGCCCGGTGTCGTTCGCCCGGCTGCGATCGATGGTGACCGCCAGCTCCGACTTGGGCGGGTTCGCGGCGACGCGCACGTCGTTCGCCAGGGTCTTGCCGTTGGGCCCTTTCAGGTCGCGGAGGATGCCGGCGATGCGGTTCGCCTCGGCGGAGATCTGCGCGTAGTCGTTGCCCATCACCGACAGCATGATGGGGAAGAAGTCGCCCAGGCCCTCGATGACCGGCGGGTCGAGCAGGCCGATGTCGGTGCCCGTCGGGAGCGCGTTCACCAGCTTCGCGCGCACGTCTTCTTGCATCGCCTTGAGGGTGAGCTGCCGCTCGGTGCGAGGCTTCACCAAGACGCGAATGCGGGCGCGGTTGGCGTCGGCTCCCGCGCCGTCCGAGGAGGTGCCGACCACCGTGTACATGTCGAGCACGTCGGCGTACCCACGAATGAGGCCTTCGGCGTCGGTCGCGCGCGCGCTCGTCTCGGTGAGGCTGGTGCCCTCGGGCAGCTTGAGGTCCACCATGAACTGCGAGCGATCTTCCGGAGTGACGAAGTCGACGCCGAGCCCACCGAGGTACGCCGCGAGGCCCGAGCCACCGATGATGGCGGCGATGATGATCGCGGTGAGGACGCGGTGCCGAATCGTCCACCCGAGCGCGGTGGCGTAGAGCCGCTCGTTCCACTCGAAGAAGGAGCGCAGCGTTCGCGCCACCACGTTCTCCTGGTGCGCGGCGCCCTTGAGCCGCTGCTTCGAGAAGCGCGCCGAGAGCATCGGGTCCAAGGTGAAGCTGATGAAGAGCGAGATGACGACCGCCACCGACATGGTGACGCCGAACTGCTTGAAGAACTGGCCGACGATGCCGGGCATGAAGGCGACCGGCACGAAGACGGCGACGAGCGAGAGGGTGGTGGCCAGCACCGCGAGGTAGACGTCGCGGGTTCCGTTCCCGGCGGCGTGCATCGGCGTCTCACCTTGCTCGAGCCGATGGGTGATGGCTTCGCGCACCACCACCGCGTCGTCGATGAGCAGGCCGATCGCCAGCGAGAGCGAGATCAGCGTCATCTGGTTGAGCGTGTAGCCGAGCACGTACATCACGAAGAAGGTGCCCATCACCGAGGTCGGCAGCGCGAGCGCGCTGATGGTGGTGCCGCGCACGTCGAGCAGGAAGAGGAGGATGATGACGATGGCCATCAGCCCGCCGAAGAGGAGGGCGATCCACACTTCCTTCGTGTTCTCCCGAATGACGGTGGAGTTGTCGATGATGAGGGTCGGCTGGAAGTTGGAGCCGATGATGGGGCCGAGCTCGCCCATGCGCGCCTTGACGCTCTTCGAGACCTCGATGGTGTTCGAGCCGGGCTGCTTGATGACCTCGACGACGACCGCTTCCTTGCCGTTCAAGCGGGCGATGGAGCGCCGATCGCCCACGCCGTCGCTCACCGTCGCCACCTCGTCGAGCCGCACCTGGGTGCCGTTCTGGTTGCGCACGATGGGCAGGGCGCGCAGCTCGTCGATGTTCCGGAACTGGCCGAGGGCGCGCACGTTGAGCTCGGTCGGGCCGAGGTCGAGGCGGCCGGCGGGCACGTCGAGGTTCTCCATGCCGATGCGCTCGGCGATCTGCATCGGCGCGATGCCGGCGGCCTTCGCCTTGTCGAGCTCGATGTCGACGCGAATCTCCCGCACGTCGCCGCCGATGATGCGCACCTGGGCGACGCCGTCGAGCTGGGCGAGCGCGGGCTCGAGCTTGTCCTTGAGCACCTGGCGCAGCTCGGAGGACTTGAGATCGGCCGACACCGCGTAGGTGAGGATGGGGGCCGCGCCGAAGTCGATGCGCGCCACCTTGGGCAGGTCGACGTCCTTCGGCAGCTGGGTCTGCACGAAGGCGACCTTGTCGCGCACTTCCTGCACCGCGCGATCGAGCGGCGTCGAGAGCTTGAACTGCACGAAGACGAGCGAGAGGTTCTCGCGGCTGATCGACTGAATCGCCTCGACGCCGGCGATGCCCGCCACCACGTCTTCGATCGGCTTGGTGACCTGCTGCTCGATCTCGGTGGGGCCGGCGCCGCGGTAGACGGTGGTGACGGCGACGAAGGGGAACGACACGTCGGGGAAGAGGTCGGTGCCGAGGCGGTTGAGGCCCAGCACGCCGAGCACCACGAGGCCCAACGACATCATCGTGGTGAAGACCGGCCGGCGAATGGAGACGTCCGAGAGCGTCATGGCGGGGTTCCTGGGCGCTCGTCAGCGTTGGGTGATCTTGGTGCCTTCCACCAAGGCCGAGGTCGGGTAGTCGACGACTTGATCGAGCGGCTCGGGCGAGGAGATGACGAGCTCTCCAGCGCGGCGCTCCACCACGGTGACGAAGACCTTCTTCAAGGTGCCGTCGGCCGAGACCGCGTAGACGTGATCACCGCCGGTGCTCCCGAGCGCCGTCGTCGTCACCACGTACGCGTTCTTCACCTCGCCGACCGGCACGACGACCCGCGCGAGCGTGTTGGCGACGAACTCGCCTTTGGCGTTGGGCACGGTCACCTCGACGGGCACCCGCCGCGTCTGGGGATCGGCGGAGGGGATGACCACCTTCACCGTGGCCTCTTCCGTCATCGCCGAGCCGCCGACGGCCTCGACCCGAACCTTGAGCCCGGGCTTCACCGCGGTGCGCAGCAGCTCGGGGATGGTGACCTTCACGGTGAGCGGGTCGAGCTGCATCACGATGTAGACGGGCGCGCCCGGGCCCACCATTCCGCCGACGGTGTCGGGCGCGTCGATGACGGTGCCTTGAAAGAGCGCCTTGAGCTCGTGGCGCTTGCGGCCCGCGCGCGCTTGAGCGAGCTGCGCCTTCGCGAGGGCGAGCCCGGCCTGCGCCTGCTTGGCGCTCACCTCGGCCTGCCGGTTCTGCACGTCGGACACGCTGCCTTCGGCCTTCAGCTTCTCGTTTCGGGCCGCGACGTCGAGGGCGAGGTTGGCGACCGCCTCGGCTTGGGCGACGCCGGCTTCGGCCTGGGCGACCTGCGCGTCGACGATCTCGGTGTCGAGTGAGCCGAGCAGCTGCCCGACCTTCACCACGTCACCCTTCTGAACCTTCGAGCTCGCGAGCCGGCCGCCCACCTCGAAGCCGAGGGGGAGCATGCGAGAGGGGAAGAGCTGGCCGGTGACGGTCTCCTTCGACGAGGAGCGCACTTCGCGCACCTTCACCAGCCGGAGCTTGGGCGCCGCGGGCTCGGCGGCGAGCGCTGGCAGCGCGGAGAGCAACAACAAGAACGACGCGCGAATCATTTGGCCTTCCTCATGCGGGCGTTGCGGGGGGCGCCTCGACGCCGACGAGTTCGGGGCGAGGGAGCGGAGACGGGCGTGGCGCCGACGGGGGTGAGCCCAGCGCCGAGCAGCAGGTTGAGCTCGGTGAGGGTGGCGGCGAAGTCGGGCTTCTCGGGGAGCGCGAGCATGTCTCGCAGGGTGAGCATCCAGGTGCCCATCAGCGCCTTGGCGATGGCGTCGCTGGAGACGTCGGTGCGAATGACGCCGAAGCGCTTGAGCCGATCGCAGGCCTCGACGACGCGGTGCCGCTCGCGATCGATGACGTGCCAGATGACGCCCTCGAAGCCGGTGCCCTGGCAGCCATTCATCAGCACGTGAATGACGTCGCGCAGGCCCCACATCAGCTCGAGGGTCTCGAGGTCTTGGCGCATCTGCAGCTCGTTGAGGGCGGCGAGGCGCTCGGAGCCGGTGGCGAAGTCGTTGCGGCGAAAGGCGCCGCGCTTGGCGAAGAAGGCGTCTTCTTCGGCGGTGCGGCGCTCGAACATCTCGTCCATGCGGCGCTCGAAGTCGCGCACGAGCTCGGTGAAGAGGGCCTCCTTCGACTCGTAGTGAAGATAGAAGGCGCCCTTCGACAGCCCGCACGCCCCGGTGATGTCCTCGATGCGCGCGCGCTGAATCCCGTGCTCGCGGAACTGTGCTCGGGCAGCGGCGACCAGGGCGCTCCTGGCGTTCGGATCAGCGGGGCGGGCCATGGGATGCTCATTTCTAAACGGCGGGTCAGAAACCGCAACCGAGTTTCTGAATTCCCGGTCAGGAAAGATCCTTCTCGGTGGAGAAGCGACCCTTCTTCGGTGCTACTGGCTGCCACAGCGGAGGGTGGAGCCATGAAGCGCAAGGTGCTGCTGGGGGTTGGAGTCGTCGCCCTGATCATCGGAGGTTGGCTGATCAGCACGGTGGTGGCGGCGGGGGCGTTCCGCTCCATCACCCCACATGGGCTCACCGAGTGCCGCCGGCTCGAGCTTGGCGGCTCCGAAGACGTGGTGCTCGACCGCGAGAGGGGCCGGGTCTTCATCTCGAGCCAGGACTTCCGCCATCGCGAGGCGAGCGGAGACGTCTTCCTCTACGAGCCGGGCGGCGGCGGGGCGCCGACGAAGGTGCCGCGCGATGGGCCGCCGTCGTTCCACCCGCACGGCATGGGCCTGTTCGAGGACGAGCGCGGCGCGCGGCTGTTCGTGGTGAACCACCCGACGCCGCTCGAGAGCCAGGTGGAGATCTTCGAGGTGCGCGAGGGCCCCTCGCTCCATCACCTCGAGTCGGTGGCGTTGCCGGCGTTCGCGAGCTTGAACGAGGTCGCGCCCGTCGGGCCGAGGCAGTTCTACGTGACGGTGGACGCAGGCACGAAGGCCGAGTCGTTCGGCCGGGTGCTGGAGACCTTCTTGCGGCTCCCGCTGGCCGGCGTCGGCTACTTCGATGGCACCACGAGCCGCTTCGTGGTGACGGGCCTGCGCTACGCAAACGGCCTCGCGACCGACGGCGACCTCGTCTTCGTCTCGGAGACGACGGGCAGGGCGCTCCACGCCTATCGCCGCGCCGCCGATGGGACGCTCACCAGACTGTCCACCGCGACCGCCGACGCCGGGCTCGACAACATCTCGGTCGACGGCTCCGGCGAGCTGTGGATCGGCGCGCACCCGAACATGCTCGCGTTTCTGTCCCACGCGAAGGACCCGAGCGCGCACTCGCCCTCGGCGGTGTTGCGGGCGAAGGTCGACAAGACGACCGGCGCGCTCACGCTCTCCGAAATGGCGGTCGACGACGGGTCGCTCCTCTCGGGCAGCAGCGTGGCGCAACCCATCGGCGGGCGGCTGCTGCTCGGCACCGTCTTCGAGCACGCGCTCGACTGCGCGCTGCCACGCTGATCACCCGAACGTCAGTTCGTCTGGAGGTCGGCCGGTTCGATCCACCGAATTCCGGTGAAGCCAGCCTCGTCGATGGCGCGCGCCAGCGCCCGCTGCACGAGGACCGGAGAGAGGTCGTACCGCGGCCGGTAGATCTTCCGGTCGTTCGGGAGCTTCGAAGGGTCGAGGACGAACTTCTTCAGCTCGTCGGCCTTCTCGGTCGCGAGCTCGGACCAGACGGGCTTGCACTTGGGCAGGTCGAGGCAGTCATGCAGGCCGACAGGGTGGAGGATGAAGGTCGACGAGGGTGATCGGGAGCAGCTCGAGCTCCGGGCCACCGTGCTCGGAGACGAAGTCGGCCAGACGCTTGGAGACCACGAGCACGCGTTTGATGGTGCGCACCGAATCGAGCAACAGGGTGTCCTTTCGGGCTCTTCGGTGCCATCGCGGAAGCGTCCATCTTCCGCCGACACGGCCTGGAGTCAGTCCGAAAAATTGCGGAGCGCGCGCTCCCTCGTACCCTGGCCGCATGTCACTCCTGCGACAGCTCGGTCTGGGCTCGTTCCTGCTGCTCCTCGCCTGTGGCGACACGTCGCTCACCCAGGGCTCGCGTTGCTTGAGCCTGGCGCCACCCGAGGGCACCGAGTCGCTGGCGGTGAGTCTGCCCGCGCGGGTCTCGCTCTTCTTCGGCGTCGACACCTGCGAGGGCAACCCGGTGTCGGGGCTCGCCGCCGAGGCGTTCGAGGTGCAGGAAGACGGCAAGCCGCTCTCCGCGCTCGAGAGCAAGCGGGCGATTCGCGCGAAGGGCCAGCGCTACCGCATGGCCTCGGTGCTCATGCTCGATCTCTCGGGCAGCATCCTTCGCTCGGGAGACTTCTCGACCCTCAAAGATGCCGCCACCCGCTACGTGCGAACGGTGCTGAGCGCGCGCGACGACGGGCAGCGGCTCGCGATCATGACCTTCGACGGCCGCGAGTCGCCCGAGGTGTTGGTGGGCTTCACGAGCGACCCCTCGGTGGCGCTGCGTGGGCTCGATGCGCTCGAGGTGCGGGAGTGCTCGACCAACTCGGAGTGTGCCGGCTTCACCGATCGGCGAACCTGTGCGGGCTGGCGCTGCGTCGACGACTCGACCAACTTGAACGGCGCGGTGGTGAAGGGCCTCGACTTTCTCGACGAGGCGCTCGCGGCCGAGGCGGTCACCTGGAAAGAGGGCGCCTTCGTCGTCTTCACCGATGGCTCGGACCAGGCGTCGCGGGTGAACACCTTCGACATGCTCTCGCGGGCGAACCGCTCGGCGGTGCGGAAGTTCACGGTGGGCCTGGGTGGGGAGATCGATCTCCAGACCCTACGCGCGCTCGGCACCGACGGCAGTTGGCCGGTGAACAAGGCGAGCGCGTTGTCCGAGGCGTTCGATGCGGTGGCGGCGAAGGTGACCTCCCGCGCGAATCGGTTCTACCTGCTCGAGTACTGCAGCCCGAAGCGCTCGGGGCAGCACACGGTGAAGGTGGTGGCGAAGTGGGCGACGCCGGACGGAGAGACGCTCGTCGGAGGCCTCTCCCGCACCTTCGACGCGACCGGCTTCTCGAGCGGCTGCGAGCTCAGCGAGTAACCTCAGAAGCACTGCCAGCGGCCACTGCTGGTGAACTGGCAGCTTCTCCCGCAGCTCACGGTGCCGTTGCTGTTGAGGTGGCAGCTCCCATCGGGCGTGGCGGCGCAGTCGGCGCGGCCGTTCGAGCCGAGCATGCAGTGGTAGCCGCACGCGCGCGAGCCGTCGCTCCCCATCAGGCAGTCGGACGGCGACGAGGCGGGGACTTGGAGCACGGCCACGGGTGCGAGTGCGCGACGGGCCGAGGTGGCCTTGTTCCACAAGTCGTCGGCGCGCGCCTTGGCGGCCAAGAAGCGGTTCTCGTAGTCCGCCTCCGGGGTCTCCGACGGGAGGTCGACGAGGAGGATGAAGTCGCGTCGGTTCGCCGAGTCCTGCCAGGAGAGCCGCGTGCCGTCTTCGAGCTCGACGACCGCGCCGCTGACGCCACGAAAGGCCCGCAGGCCCTCCGTCTGCCCGACCGAGATGAGCGCGGGCACGTAGCGCTGGCCCTCCATCGGAGAGAGCGGCAGCTCCCAGGTTCGCATCGTCGCGCAGCCACCAAACGTCACCAACAAGAGCCCCAAGATGCTTCGTCGAATCATGTGCATGTGCAGCCTCCGCGCTCGTATTGGGCGGTCGCTGCGAATTCCGTCACGACGAGGAGGTCGCTATGACCGCGCCATGGCCCGACCCTCCAACGTGCTTTCGTGGAAAGACGTCCCCGACCCGAGCTGCAAGCCGTACCCGGGTGACTCCGAGCTGCTCGGCGTCACCGCGCGGTTCGCGCCGCACCTCGGCCTCTATCGCTTCGCGGTGAGTCACGAGCTGCTGCCGCCGGGGCGTCGGACGAGCTGGCCGCACGCGGAGCTGTCGGAGGACGAGTTCGTCTACGTGCTCGAGGGCACGCCCGACCTCTGGCAGGACGGTGAGCTCCATCGGCTCGCGCCCGGAGACGCGGTGGGCTGGCCCGCGGGCACCGGCATCGCCCACACCATCATCAACAACACCGACGCTGACGTTCGGCTGCTCATCGTCGGTGAGCCGTCGCGGAGCCGCTTCAAGGTGCACTACCCGCTCCACCCCAAGCGCAACGAAGCCATCGGCGAGCACTGGTGGAGCGACGCGCCGAAGCGGCCGCTCGGCCCGCATGACGGCCTGCCCGATGCCGCGCGCACGAAGAAGTAGCGCGAGGCTCGCGCCGGCTCCTTCGTCGCCGATCTCGATGGAGATGGTGAGCCCGATGCGCGTCTTTCGGGCAGTGCGGATGGGGCCCCAGTGGTCGGTCGACCTCCCCGCCGACGACGACAGCAGCGCCGCGCTTCGTTGCTGCGGCCGTGAAGGAGTTGGAGCCGCGCCAGCGCTGTGGCACATGGCGCTCATGACTCCCGCCACCATCGACGACGTCGAGACCTCCCGGCAGCACGGTGCCCAGGTGATTCGTTTCGCCCGCCCGGCGAAGAAGAACGCCCTCACCATCGCGATGTACCAGCGCATGAACGCGGTGCTCGACGACGCCAAGAAGGACGCCTCGGTGCGCTCGATCATCTTCGGCAGCACGAGCGAGACCTTCACCGCCGGCAACGACCTCGCCGACTTCATGCAGTCGCCTCCGACCGGAGAAGACTCGCCGGTCTTCCGCTTCATCGAGCACCTCGCCACCTTCCCCAAGCCGCTCATCGCCGCCGTCGACGGGAAGGGCGTCGGGCTGGGCCTCACCATGTTGCTCCACTGCGACTTCGTCTACGCCACCGAGCGGGCGACCCTCACTGCGCCCTTCGTGAACCTCGGCCTCGTCCCCGAAGCCGGCTCCTCACTCCTCTTGCCACGACTCATCGGTCACGCCCGCGCGAGCGAGGTGCTCCTCCTCGGCGAGCCCGTGCCGGCGAAGCAAGCCCTCGACTGGGGGCTGATCAGCGCCATCGTCACGCCTGATCAGCTCATGCCCAAGGCGCTCGAGACCGCGCAGAAGCTGGCCGAGCGGGCACCCACCGCCGTGCGACTGTCGAAGGCGCTGATGAAGGACGCCGACGTGGTGCGGGCTCGCATGAAGGTCGAGGGTGAGACCTTCGTCGCCCAGCTCCACTCGCCCGAGGCCGCCGAGGCGTTCGGTGCCTTCTTCGAGAAGCGCAAGCCCGACTTCTCGAAGTTCTAGACGCCTCGACGCGCGAGCGAGCTCACCTTCCGCACCGCGGCGGGCCTGCTCCTGACGCCGCGCCGCAGCGAAACGAGCGCGTGGGTCTGCTACATCGCCCGCATGTTCGCCCGCCCGCTCTCCGTGCTCGCCGTCATCGCGCTCCTCGGGTTCCCTGGCTGCAAGCGGGCGAAGGCGACCACCACCGCGAAGGCCATCGACACCACGCTCGGCGCGACGGTGGAGCCAACGGCGCGGGCGGCCTTCACGCTCTCCGTCTCGGGCCAGGAAGTGACGGTGACGCCCGAGGCCGACTACGAGGCCTCGGGGTACTTGCTGTCGTTGAACCGGCCCGGCGGAGTGGACCTGACTCCGGGCACCGCCGTGCTGGTCTGGGGCCCGGGCGCCGAGGCGCTGCTCGACCCGAAGTCGCAGCCGGGCGACGTTCACCCGGACCAGGGCATGCTCGGCGTCGTCGCGGTGACCGACGACCCGAACCTCCAGCGCGCGGTCGCGAGCCTCGAGCACGGCAGCCCCGTTCGGCTGAGCGGCTGGCGCGCCTCGGTCTCGCAGGGGCCGCGCATCGTGCTCCCCGCGCAGCAAGAGCTCAACGGCGTGCACGTCGACGTCGTCTTCCTCAAGGAGCTGCAAGCCGGCAAGAAGCTCTACGCGCCCGCGACGCTCCCCGCGGAGTGAGGCGGCGAGCCAGCGCGCTCAGCCGACCTCGGGCTTGCGCGCCACGAGCTGGAGCGACGCGCTCTTGCCGCGGTGCCAGTCACCTTCCTGCACCTCTCGCTCGGCCTCCTCGCACCGCTCGAGGACGAGGCCCTCGAGCTCGGCGCGCGTCACGTTCGGCTCGTAGAGCAGCTCGGCGTTCTTCGGTCCGCCGGTGTCGAACGCGAGCTGGCGCGGCGTGTACGCCTCCATCACGAACAGCCCACCCGGCTTCAGCGCGGCGACGACCTGCCGATGCACCTTGGTGCGCACCCAGGGAGGCAGGTGGCACCAGATCGAGACGATGGCGCCCCACCGCTCACGCCCGAGGTCGAACTCGGCGAGGTCGGCCACCTGGGTGTGAAGGGAGACCTTCCGCTCGGCCGCGAGCGCGCTCGCCTTCTCGAGCCCAGCCGGCGAGAGATCGACCGCGGTCACGTCGAGGCCCTGCTGCGCGAGGAACACACCGTTGCGGCCCTCTCCTTCGCCCAGGCTGAGCACCGGGCTTTGCAGCCTCGCTGCCACGGCCCGCACCAGGTCGTTGGGCTCGGTGCCATAGGCGAAGCCGGGGAGGGAATAGCGTGCGTTCCAGAACTCGCGTGGGTCGGCCATGGCTCGTTCCAACCACACCACACACGCGAAGTGGAGCAGCCGGTGACGAAGGTTGGTAGACCGTGGCCGATGCGGCTCCTGTGGGTCCTTCTCGCGGTGTCGGGGTGCTTTCCCCTGGTTGGCCCAGCCCTCGACGCGGGAGCCGAGACGATGGTGGACGGTGGAGCGAGTGATGCCGGAGCGACCGACGCAGGCGCCGGCTCCTGCACCGACTCGCAACGCAACGGCGCCGAGAGTGACGTCGACTGCGGCGGGAGCTGTTCGCCCTGTGGCGTGGGCGCGCACTGCAACGGCCCAACCGACTGCGCGAGCCGGGTCTGCCGGGCGACGACCTGCACCGCGGCGGCGAACCTGTGCCGCACCAACTACGCGGGCTGCACCTCCTTCGTCGACCTCACGATGGACCCGTCGCCCACCATTCGGTTCCCGGTGGGCGGCAATCGCTATTCACCGAGCTGCGTGCGGGTGAAGGCGAGCCAGACGGTGACGTTCAGCGGCGACTTCGGCAACCACCCGCTCGACCAGTCCTGCGGGCCGGTGGCGAACGTCCTCGTCAACCGCGCCGGTCAGAGCCGCACCTTTTCGTTGGCGGAGGGGCTCGGCGTCTTCGGCTACTGGTGCACCGACCACGGCAGCGCCTCCGGCCAGGGAATGGCGGGCGCGATCGAGGTCGTTCCGTGAAGCTCGCGTTGGACCGCTGTCCCCATTGTGGAACGGCGCGACCTCCCAACGGCGTCGTCTGCCCGCTCGACGGTGAGGTGCTGGTGCCCGCGGAGGGCGACCCGCTCCTCGGCACCACCATCGGCGGCTACCGGGTGCTCCGGCGCATCGGCACCGGGGGCATGGGCGCGGTCTACGAGGTGAAGGAAGAGACCATCGGCAAGCGGGCCGCGCTGAAGGTGCTCCACGCGCATCACGCCGACAACCCTCGCATGGCGACGCTGCTCGCCGAGGCCCAGGCGGTCAATGCCATCGGCGACGAAGGCATCGTCGACATCTACGCGCTCGGCACGCTCCCCGACCGCCGCTCCTACCTGCTGATGGAGCTGCTCGAGGGTGAGCTGCTCGAAGCTCGGCTCTCGCGGGGAGCGCTGACGGTGCTCGAGACGCTCGAGCTGCTCATCGACATTCTCCACACGCTGGAGGCCGCCCACGCTGCGGGGTTCGCGCACCGCGATCTCAAGCCCGACAACGTCTTCCTGGCCGCCCGCCCTGGCCGGGGCATGAAGCCCAAGCTCCTCGACTTCGGCATCGCGCACCGCTTCACCACCGCGTCGAGCGAGGCGGTGGGCACTCCGGGCTACGCGTCTCCGGAGCAGGCGGCGAACGCCAACGTGGGCCCCAAGGCCGACCTCTATGCGCTCGGCTGCATGACGTTCGAGATGCTGTCGCGCCGTGCGCCCTTCGTGGCGAGCTCCATTCCCGAGCTGCTCCAGCAGCACGCGCAGCTGCCGCGGCCGTCGGTTCGGAGCCTGGTGCCCGAGGTGCCCCACGAGCTCGACGCCATCGTCTTGCGCCTGATGGCCATCGACCCGCGCGAGCGCCCAGCCTCCGCGGCCGCGGTTCGCCTCGAGCTGCTCGAGCTGCGCCGAAGGCTCGACGAGCCCAAGCCGCCCGCGCTCGTCGACTCCGTTCCGCCGCTCCCCGTCCCCCGGCAGGGCGGGGCAGGGAAGGTGGCGCTCGGCGCGGCCCTGTTGCTGGTGGTGGTGCTCGCGGCCTTCGCGCTCTGGCCGCGCCCGCCCGAGGTGAAGCCCCTCGTTCCGACGCCGGTCACGCCCATCGACGCCGAGGTGAAGAGGACCGCGGCCGACATCGACGGCCGGCTCACCGCGTCGCTCGACGACGGCGTCACCGCGCTCCTCGCGGCCGAGTCCGCGTTCCCCGGCCGGGAGGAATGGGCCGCCTTTCGTGGTCGCGCGGCCGCCTCGCTCCGCGCCGCCGTCGCCACCGCGCTCGAGCAGCAGGATCTCGACGGCGCGCGGAAGCAGCTCGAGCTGTTGCAGCGCCTGGGGCCCCTCGCGCCCGACGACGCGCTCCTCGCCACTCAGCACCGCGTCACCTTCGCCCTCGGTCACGGCATGGTGCGGGTCGGCGACGTCTTCGTCGATCGCTTCGAGCACCCGAACCGAGCCGGCGCGATGCCCACCACCAAGGTGGACTGGGCCGACGCGGTGAAGCTCTGCGAAGAGGCTGGGAAGCACCTCTGCAGCGAGGAGGAGTGGGAGCGGGCGTGCCGTGGCGCCGACGGCCACGATCTCCCCTGGGGTGAGAAGGCCGAGAAAGGTCGCTGCGCCGACAAGGGCAAGGCGCCGGCGAAGACGGGCGCGTTCTCGAAGTGTCAAGGCAAGGCGGGCGTGGCCGATCTGATCGGAAACGTCGCGGAATGGACGGCCTCGCTCCACGTCGAGGGGAAACCGCAGCGCGTCATTCGCGGCGGCTCCTTCAAGTTGAGCAAGGGGGCCTCGTGCACCTCGCGCGACTACCGGCTCCCCGGCATCGGCGGCGCGGTCGATCTCGGCCTGCGCTGCTGTCTCTGAGCCACCGTCACCGCTCGTCGGTGGCGTCGAACTGCTCTCGGAGGAACCGCTCGAGCAGCTCCATGTCGGCGTCGGTGATGCCCGAGCCCGTCTTGAGCCGCATGCGCTCGAGCGTCGTCATCGAGCGTTCGAAGGTGTCGAGCCGGCCGTAGACGCGGCCCAGCGAGTGACAGCGGCTGCAGCGGCGGCTGATGAGCTCGGTCGCCTGCGCCTCGAGCTCGGGGTCGCTGCGTCGGGTCGGCTCGGGGAAGGGGAGCGGCTCGAGGCCCGGCGCCGGCTCGAGGGGCGGGGCGGTGACGGTGGGCGGGCTGACGGTGCCGTTCGGCGCGGTGACGGTGACGGTGGCCGGCGTCGAGGTGACGACCGGCTCCTTGGGTTTGCCCGGCACCGCCAGCTTGAGCTCGCGGCTGATGTATCGGGTGAGGAGGTCGACGTCGGCCCGGCCGATCAACAAGGGCGCCTTCACCCGCATGCGCTCGACGAGCCGTCTCCACTGCGGCTCGGTGCGGCGGCCCGACTCGGCGACGGCCTGCGAATGGCAGTACAGGCACTTCTGTTCGTAGACCAACCGTGGCGCAGGGCCGGCCGCCACCACGACGGTGAGGGCGAGGGAGAGCATCAGTAGCCCACCACCAGCCCGGCGCGCACGACGTGGCGCATTCGCTCGTCACCGTTGCCTTGGAAGGTCCACAGCTCGTAGTCGGCCTTGAGCGCGGCGTGATCGTTCAACCGCACCAGGGCGGCGACGGTCTGCCGCTGCACGCCCGCCGAAGGTGAGAGGTTCGACTCGGGCAAGGGCATGCCGAGCCGATGGAGCCCGTCGCTGCGCACGATGGCGACGAAGCGCGGCGTGAGCTCCCAGTCGAGCTGCGCGTACCAACCGGCCTTGAGGAACCAGGGGTCGATCAGCTGGAACCGGTAGGCCGCGGTGGGATCGAGATCGGTCCTCCGCGCGAGCGCCTCGGCGCGGAAGGTGACGCTGCCCACCCGCAGGAAGAAGTCGAGGCCGCCCATCAGGTACCAGCGGCGGTCGAGCGCGTCGGCGGTGCCACCCGAGAACGAGCCGCCCACCCCCCAGTCCGAGCCGGTGAGCACCAGGCGGGCGCCTCCCGCGGGCAGCCGGTTCGCGTCGAGGAAGGCGCGGGAGCGGGCGAAGTCGAGGTCGTTCTCGCCCACCAGGCCCTTCACCACGTACACCGAGTAGTCGAGCTGGGTGCTGGTGCCGAGAGAGAAGCTGCCGAAGGCCTCGACCCCGTTGTCGACGTAGGGCGCGGGGACGATGCCCAGGTTGTAGCCGTCGCTCCCGTAGAACAGCATGTCGCCCATCGCGTACGGCAGCGGCTTGGAGGGCGTGGTGAAGTTGGTCGGGTCGTGCCGCACCGTGAACTCGCCGAAGGGCACGTTGATGCGCCCGGCGCGCACGTTGAAGAAGCGCTTGAAGCGCAGCTCACCGGCGGCCTGATCGACCTCGAGGCCGTGGCAGCCGGCGCACACCTTCACCGAGAAGCTCACTCCGTGGCCCACCTCGGCGACGGCCTTCTGGGCGACCTCGGCGGTGAGCCCGTTGATGCCCAGGAGCGACGGGTTCTGCGGAGGGTTGGCGCCGGTGATGAAGCGGTAGTCGATGGCCGCCGAGCCCGAGAGCAAAACGTCTGCCGCTCGTGCTGGGAACGCAGTGAGCGCCGTCAGCAACAGGAAGAGGAGCGAGCGACGCACGGGGGAGACCCACGAGACCCCGAATCGCTGCGGCCATCAAGGAGAACGATGTGGGGTGAGCTGGGCCCACCGGCGTTCCATATCGCGCTCCAGCAGGGCGAGATCGACCCCCGCCGCGCGCGCGAGCTCGAGCTCACGAGTGAAGCTCGTTCCCAAGGGCGTCGGGTCGTCGCTCCCCAAGACGCAGTGCACCTTCGCGCGTTGGAGCGCGCACACCGGCGCGAGGCCCTGGCGTGCCGCCTCGAGTCGCGCCAGCGCCGAGGGGATGAGCAGGCGGTTGCTCGTCGGGCAGACCTCGAGCGTCACCCCGTCGTGCACCAGGCGGCCGAGCGTCGCCTCGCTCTCGAGCGCGTGCACCCCGTGGCCGATGGCTTGGGGCGAGAGCTCGAGCACGCGATCGATCGAGTGGTGGCCCGCGAACTCCCCGGCGTGAATGGTGAGATCGGGCAGGTGCCGCCGCAGCCGCTCGATGACGGCCACCATTCCCTCGGGCATGGGCTCGGTGTCGGGCGGCGGCACGATGCCCAAGACGTCGAGGCCGACGAGGGCGCGGGCGTGCTCGCTGGCGACGTCGGCGAGCGCTTCGTAGTGCGGGCCGCTCTCCCAGGTGCGCGAGAGCCCGAGGCGGATCAGGAGCGGCTTCTTCACCCGGGCCTGCACCTCGTCGCGCGCCGAGAGCACCGCGAGCAGCACCGGCCGCACGTAGGCCTCGGCGAAGGTGGGCGGAGGAACGTCTCTCCACGCGCGCTTGCCGTTCTCGAGCAGGGTGCGGGTCATCGAGAAGAGGCTCACCCGCAGCTCGACGCCATCGGTCTCTGCCGCGGCCTCCTCGAAGGCGTGCACGGTGAGCGCGCGGATCGCCTCGACGCTGACGTAGGCCTGCCGGGCCGCGACGATCGATCGATAGAACGCGGAGGCGTCGTCGGACGGGGTGGTGAGGGTGAGCTCGGCCGCGATGGCCTCGGGGCTGCGGAAGCGCCGGGTGGCGGCGTCGTAGAAGAGGGGCGACGTCACCCCGAAGTCGGCGGCGACCTTCGCGAGCGCCGCGGCGCTGTGGCTCCCCTCGAGGTGCCGATGGAGATCGAACCGCACGTCAGGGACTCTTGGACAGGCGCTCGGCCGCCGCGACCACCCGCGGGAGGAGACGGCCTCTGGAGACGAAGGTGAGGGTGACTCCGCCGGCGACGATGGAGCAGCCGTCGATCAGCTTCATTCGCTCGCCCGGTTGCAGCGAGTTGTTCCGAACGAGGGTGGTGGCGTGCGACTGCTCTGGCACGGTGATGAACCAGTCGTCGCCGTCGTACCAGAGGTCGAAGTGCTCTCGCGAGACGGTGAGGTCGTCGAGGCAGAGGTCGCTCTCGGGGGCGCGGCCCACTCGAACCGGGAGGCCGCCCAGCTTCGGCAGGAGCGGAAAGCAGCTGGGATCTTCGTAGGTGGGAAGGCGCGAGGCCGAGGAGACGGGGACGACGGTGCTCACCGCGGACGGATCGATCGGCGCGGGCGTCACCCGCAGCCCGGGCTCCCACACCACCCAGGCATGCTGGTACCGGCCGTTGAACCCGGGCCCCAGCACCAACGCCTGTCGCGCCAGCATGGAGAGGGGAATGCCTGCGACTGCCATGGGCGCGAGTGTACCAGCGCAGGGCCGGGCCGAGCTTCCTGAATGATCTGCCTCCCACCGAGCGAGCAGGCGGCCAGCGCGCAGCCAAGCGGTTCGGCGCGCGGGCGTGGTCGTCCTCGCGGGTGTGGCAGGGCTCCAGCGCCTCTGGGACACTCGGAGGATGCGCGCGTGGGCGGCGGTCACCCTCATCGCAGCCTCCGCGGTCGCCGCGCCGCCCGCGCCGAAGAAGAAGCCAGCCGCCGCGAGCGAGTCGCCGAGCCCCGTCATGGCGCAGACGACCGCCGAGGCGCTCACCGAGCTCGAGCGGCTCTACCGCACCCTCGAGTACGACCAGGTCCTTCCGCTCGCTGACGCGCTCCTGGCGAGGCCCGGCTTGAGCGCGCCCGAGCGCCGTGAAGCGCTGCGCCTGTTGGGCTGCGCCAAGGCCATCGTGCAGGACCCGGTGGACGCCGAGCGCCCCTTCCGCCTGCTCCTGCGCAGCGAGCCCGCGTTCGATCTCCCTCCCGACACGCCGCCGAAGATCCTCGCGGTGTTCCGCAAGGTGCAGAGCGAGGAGCAGGCGCTGGCGTTGCAGCTCAAGGGCGTCGAGCGGGCGAAGCTGATCGCCAACCTCCGCATCCAGGGCGAGCCGCCGAAGGAGCTGCTCGGTGGCCGGCCGATTCGGTTCAGCTATCGACTGCGTGACACCGCCGGAGTGGTGGAGTCGGTGCGCGTCATCTACCGGCGCGCCCAGCAGAAGGCCTTCTCTTCGCTGGCGCTCGAGCGAAGCGACGACGGCGAGTGGCGCGGCACCATTCCCGGGGAGTTCACCGCCGGCGCCGAGGCCTTTCAGCTCGAGTACGTCACCCAGACGGGCGACGCCGAAGGGCCGCTCCTCGAGCTCGGGAGTGAGCGCGCGCCGCTCACCCTCTCGGTGCTGCCGGGCACGGTACCGGTGAAGGCCTTCAAGCCCCTTCCTCCGCCCGTCTTCGTCACCGCGGCCAGCTTCACCGCGGCCTCGGGCCTCGCCGCCATCGTGATGGGCGTGCTCCTCAATCGTGAACAGACCAGCTTCGATCGACTCGCGCTCGCCGGCGCCGCGGGGGCGAGCCTCGGACCGCAGATCGCCCGCGGGCAGGCCTTCGCCACGGCCACCAACGTGTTGATGATCTCGACGGCGGTGCTCGCGGCGGGCACGCTCATGCTCCTGCCCTTCACCCGGTTCTCCGAGGAATAGCCTCGCTCGATGTCCCAGCTCGTCTTCGGCAAGTACGAGATCCAACACCGGCTCGCCATCGGCGGCATGGGCGAGGTCTTCTACGCGCTGCAGAAGGGCGTGCCGGGCTTCGAGCGGCCAGTCATCTTGAAGTCGCTCTTGCCCGAGCTCGCGAAGGAAGAGGGCTTCATCGAGAGCTTCCTCGACGAGGCGCGAGTGGCGGCGACCCTCAACCACCCCAACGTGGTGAGCATCTTCGAGGTCGGCCAGTGGAACGGCACCTACTACCTGGCGATGGAGTACATCCGCGGGCGCAACCTCGCGCAGGTGATGCGGCGCGCGCTCGATCAGCAGCAGCGGGTGCCGCCGATGGTGGCGGTGCGAATCGTGCGTGACGCTGCGCTCGGGCTCGACCACGCCCACCGGGCCACCGACGCGAACGGCCAGGCGCTCCACATCGTGCATCGCGACATCAGCCCGCAGAACATCATGGTGCGCGACGACGGGCTCACCAAGGTCGTCGACTTCGGCATCGCCCGGGCCACCAACCGCGCGAGCCGTACCGCGACCGGCGCCCTCAAGGGCAAGCTCGCCTACATGGCGCCCGAGCAGGTGCTCGGTGGCGACGTGGGCCCGCGCGCCGATCAGTTCGCCTTGGGCGTCGTCCTCTGGGAGATGTTGAGCCACCAGCGGCTCTTCAAGGCCGAGCGCGACCTCGACGTGGTGAAGAAGGTGCTGGAAGAGCCGATTCCTCCGCCGGTCGCCCAGGGGGCTCCGCTTCCGGCGGAGTTGGTGGCCGTCGTGATGCGCATGCTCGAGCGCAACGCCGACAAGCGCTTCCCCTCGTGCGCCGAGGCCGCGCTCGCGCTCGAGACCGTCGCCACCCGCTTCGCCACCGCCGACGACTCGCCCAAGGCCTTCATGCGCTCGCTGGGCACCGACGACCTGGTGGTGAAGGTGATGGCGACACCGGACAGCGCGGGGAACTTCGTCATCTCCCTCAAGGGCAAGCGGGAGGATCAGGCCGGCGAGGTGAGCGTGATGACGGGCACGCCCATCGTGGGGCACGTCTCGGCCCGCCCGCGGCGTCGGCGGTGGCTCGCGCTCGCAGTGCTCTCGCTGAGCGCGGTGGGGCTCGCTGGCTGGCTGTCGCGCGATCGTTCTCCCGTCACCCCGACGCAGGCCGAGCCGCCCGCGGCGCCCGACACGCTTCCACCTCCGCTGCCGGAGCCCGCGCCCCGACTGGTCGATCCTCCGACGCCTCCTGCGCCTGCCCGGCTCGCCGTCACCACGATTCCGCCGAAGGCCTCGGTCCGGGTCGATGGCAAGCCGCTCGACGCGAGCCCGGTGGAGGTGGAGATCACTCCGTCGACGCCTCACTATCTGCTCGTCGAGCGGTCGGGCTATCGACGGGTCGAGCAGACGGTGACGGCCGAGCCCGGAGAGCTCAAGGCGCTCACCGTGAAGCTCGAACCGGAAGCGAAAGGTCGGCCGGCGCCCGCGCCTGCGCTCCCAGCCGTCACCGGGCCAGGGTTCCTCTCGCTCAACACCACGCCGTGGACGAAGGTCTCGCTCGACGGTGAGCCGCTCGGGTCGACGCCCATCTTCCGCAAGAAGCTCGAGGCGGGGCCGCACGTGCTCGAGTTGGTGAACGAAGGCGCCTCCGTTGCCGCACGCCGCACCATCGACATCAAGCCGGGCGAGACGCTCAAGCTCGATCTCCAGCTCCCCTGACGCTTGACTTCGGAGAGTCGAGCACCGTCAATCGTCGCATGACTCCCGCACCTCTCCGGCGGTTCATGGGCGAGCGCTCCAAGCGTGACACCCAGACCTCGCGGACACCGTGCCACGAGCTCAAGCAGACCAACCCGTGCCACGATCTCTGCTGCCGCAACTTCCTGCCGATGATCGCGCAGGAAGATCTCGACGACGGCCTCGAGGTGCAGGCGCCCTTCATCGACGTGCTCAAGCGTGCGCCGCGCGGTCACTGCGAGTACCTCGACGACGCCACTGGCGACTGCGCGGTGCACGAGAAGCGGCCCCACGTCTGTCGCAGCTACGACTGCCGTGACGACGACGGCCGGCCCGAGCCGCTGCGCACCGTCTTCAACCCGCGCACCGAGTTCGTCACCGAGCGGCACGGCGACTGCGAAGGCTGCGGGCGGCCGTTGCAGCTCCACTACGGGTGCTCGGGAGCGTGTGACGGCCACGCGGTCTGCATCCACTGTGGCGCGGCCTACGAGGTGGACTTCAGCTACGAGTGGCGGCGCTTCAACCTCCGCTTCGTCGAGGGCACGGCCGGGCTGCGGCGCCGGTATCTGCTCCGGTCGCTCCTGCATCGGGAGCGGTTCGCCGAGGTGCTCGAGCTCGCCGAGGCAGAGCTGCGGGCGTCACCCGACGACGCGGAGTGGCTCACTGGAAAAGGCGTGGCGCTCGGCGAGCTTGGTCGCCACGAAGAAGCACGCGCGGTGCTCGAGCGGCTCGCTGGTCCCGAGGCGGCGTTGGAGCTGGCCTGGCTCGATCGGGCCGAGGGGCACCCAGAGCGAGCGCGCGACCGGCTGCTGGCCGCGATGGACGCGCTGGCCGGGCCGTCTCAGGTTCGCGGCATGGTTCAGCTCGGGCGCCTCGCGTTGCAGCTCGACGATCTCCCTGCGGCGGCGAGCTGGTTCGTGCGCGCGCTCGTCGAAGGGCGAAAGGCCCGGCCGAAGAACGAGATGCTGAAGGATCGGGTGCTCGAGCTCGTTCGTGGAACGCCAGACCAGCAGGCGGCAGTGCGGAGCGTTCTTCTCGGTCGCTGAGTGGCTCAGCGGCATTCGAGGGCAGTGGCACTCCACGCGCGTGGTAGGGTGCGAGCACCCCCGACGTCTCCGGAGCGTTCATGATCACGCGTCGTCTCTGCCTCCTCATGGCGTTGTCGTCGTTCGCATGCGGAGCACCCGAGGTCGGGATCGATGGAGGCGCTGGTGGCTCGGCGGGCGCGGGAGGCGGCACGGCTGTCGGCGGTGGCGGCTCGGTCGGTGGCGGATCAGTTGGCGGTGGATCCGTCGGCGGCGGTGACGCAGGTGGAATGGCCGGTGGCGGATCCATCGGAGGCGGATCCGTCGGCGGCGGCTCGGTTGGCGGTGGCTCGGTCGGCGGTGGCTCGGTCGGCGGCGGCTCGGTCGGCGGCGGATCGGTTGGCGGCGGCTCGGTCGGCGGCGGCTCGGTTGGCGGCGGCTCGGTTGGCGGCGGATCCATCGGGGGCGGATCAGTCGGCGGTGGCTCGGTTGGCGGCGGATCGATCGGCGGCGGATCGATCGGAGGCGGATCGGTCGGCGGCGGCTCGGTTGGCGGCGGCTCGGTCGCTGGCGGATCAGTCGGCGGTGGCTCCGTCGGCGGAGGCGCGGCTGGCGGCTCGGTCGACGGCGGGCTCGACGCGGGCATCGCACCCACGGCGTTCGACGATCGCTACGCGCTCCTTCGGGCGGGTTCGCTCACCCGCACCGAGTTGGCGCCCGACGACCTCCTCGACAACGACCTCGGAGATCCCCGCCCAGTCATCACGAGCTTCGGGGCCGGCTCGCTCGGTGGCGCGGTGACCGATCATCTCCCCGGTTCGACCGCCACCGTCGCGGCTGGTTCGCTGACCGTTCAACGCGACGGCGGCCTCACCTTCATTCCGGTCACGGCCTTCAGCGGGCTCTTCACCTTCGAATACCGCGCGCAGAACGTCGCGGGCTCCGACGATGCGTTGGTCACGCTCTCGGTGAACGAAGCGCCGGTGTTCACCAGCGCCTCGAGCCTCACGCTCGCCGTCGCCAGCTCGACCGGTCTGCCGTTCACCATCACCACCGCGGGCTTCCCGTCGGCGTCGATCAGCCAGACCGGTGTCCTCCCGACTGGCCTCGTCTTCACCGACAACGGCAACGGCACGGCGACGTTGAGCGGCACGCCGACGGTGTCGGGCAGCTTCGGGTTGATGTTGAGCGCGTCGAACGTCGCCGGCACTGCCTCGCAGACGCTCTCGGTCGCGATCAACGCGCCGCCGACGCTCGCGGGCGCGCCTCCCGCGGCGCTCTTCGGTTCGGTCTACAACCACGCCTTCACCGTCGGTGGCTTCCCGACCCCGACGCTCACGCTGACGGCGGGAACGCTGCCGGCGGGGCTCTCGCTGAGCGGCCAGTCGATCGCCGGGACTCCGACCGCCGCGGGCGCATTCCCCGGCCTCACCGTCACCGCGTCGAACGGCGTCGGCACCAACGCGACGCTCTCCTTCACGCTCACCGTGAACCGGGCTCCGTCGCTCTCGGGCGCGCCTCCCAGCGGAACCGTTGGAACGCCGTACAGCCACACCTTCACCGTGGGCGGCTTCCCGGCTCCCACGCTGTCGGTCGCTGGCACCTTGCCGCCCGGCCTCGCGCTGACCGGCAACACCCTCTCGGGCACGCCCACCACCGGAGGCTCCTTTCCCAACCTCGTCTTCTCCGCCTCCAACGGGGTGGGGACCGCCGCGACCCTCGCTGCGTCCATCACCATCGGCGCGCCACCGAACCCGACGACCGACGCCTACCCGGTGACTGGCAACGTCAACATCGCGGTGCCGGTGCCCGGCGTGCTCGCGAACGACACCCTCAACGGCGCGACGCTGAATGGACTCGGCGCGACCGCCGGCACCTCGGGCGCCACGGCCGTTCCGGGCACCATCACCACCACCCAGGGCGGCACGGTCAGCCTCGCGGCCGACGGGAGCTTCACCTACAACCCGCCGGCCGGATTCGTCGGCGCCGACGCCTTCTTCTACCGGCTCACCAACGGCTCGGGCAGCGCGACGGGGACTGTGAACCTCACCCTCACCAACCGAATCTGGTTCGTCTCGGCGAGCGCCGCGGGCGGAGGCTCCGGGCGTCAGACCAACCCGTTCAACACCCTCGCAGCGGGGCTCGCCGCGGCCGCCTCGGGGGATGCGCTCTTCGTCGCGTCAGGCACCTATCCCGTCGCCCTTCCCCTCAAGGCGGGCGTGCGGCATCTCGGCGCTTCGGTGTCCCTCGGCGCCGCGGCCCTCGGCTACGCGCCTGCGGCCAACAGCGTGCTGCCTGCAACCGGCACCGCCCCAGTCATCGGAGGCACCGTCACCCTCGCGAGCACGGCGCACCTCAACGGCTTTCGAGTCACTCCGCCTGCGGGCTCGGTCGGCGTCACCGACGGCGCGGTCGCCCTCGGCAGCGTCACCGTCCTCAACACCTCGGTGGCCGTCTCGAACGCCGTCGCCATCTCCCTCGCCGCCACCAGCGGCACCCTCACCTTCAGCCGCGTCGATGCGAACGGCGGCACCACCGGCATCTCGCTCAACGGCACGAGCGCGACCTTCAGCGTCACCGGCGACGGGACGAACAACGGCAGCGGCGGCACCATTTCGGGCCAGACCGCTCATGGCGTTCGGCTCGTCAACGCCGCCAACGTCAGCCTGAGCTCGATGGTGGTGAGCGGGGCGATCGGCGGAGGAGACCCCGAGACGTCGGGCTGCGGGGTGAAGGTCGACACCAACGGCGCCGCCTCGTCCACCCTCGCCGTGCGGAGGAGCCAGTTCAGCGGCAACGCCTACCGAGCGATCTCGCTGCACCACCAGTCGAACGGCACCGTGTCCTTCACCGTTCAAGACAACACGCTGTCGAACGAAGCCGCGTCGGGTCTCAACGACGTCGACTTGTGGTTCGACGGCGGAGGCACGCTCCACACCTTCGACGTCTCGCGGAACACCTTCACCGGCATTCCCGGAGCCGCGGGCGGCGTCCTCGTCAACTCCGTCGCCACCCCGCGCGTCCAGACCGTGAAGGGGCGGTTCAACAACAACACCGTCACCGGCGTGCTGAACGGGTTCTCGACCGGCTTCTTGAACACGGTGTCGGACAACCTTGGCTCGACGATGGTGGTCGAGGTCAACGGCAACCTCTTCTCGCGATTGGGCACCATGGGCGTCGACGTGAACCACGGCACCGGCAACGCCTTCGTGCACGCGACGGTGCGCAACAACACCGTCTCCAGCCCGTCGCTCCCCAACTACCTGTACGGCATTCGGCTCGTCTACTCGGCGACCTCGACCCCGGGCGTCGCTGGGGTGATGTGCGCGAACGTGCAGGGCAACACCATTCCCGACTTCACGACCGCGTCGTCGATTCGCCTGCGCGCGCTCGGTCCGCAGAGCGGGCTGGTGGCGCAGCTCGAAGGCGGGCCGACCGCCACGACGGCGGCGCAGTTCTGTGCCTTCTTCCAGGCGCGCAACGTCGGCTTCGGTCAGTGCAGCATCTCGCCTGATCCACCCGGGCCGCCAACGCCGGTGAACGGCACCTGCCTCACCGTGCCGTGAGTCGAGAGCTCACCAGTCGACGACGAGGTGCCGGGCCACGATGACGGCGGCGGGCGTGGTGAGGTGGCCTTCGTCCCACGAGGTGAGCATCAGCGGCTCGGTCGACGTGCGCACCAGGCAGGTGTCGTCGGTCGCCGAGCAGAGCGCCTCGAGGACCGAGAGGTACGGCACGCGGTGTTTGTGGGCGATCGCCCGCAAGCTGGCGTCCTCCAGACGTTGAGCGCCCATCGTCGCAGGCACGAGCCGCTCCGGAATCGGTTCGTCTCCCACCCGGTGGGTCAGCACCCAAGGCAAGGTCGGCCGCCACAGCGGCGCCTGGCCCACCACCACCACCTTCGTCTTCGGGAGCGCCTCGGTGAGCAGCCCGAGCGTGCTGTCGAGCTCGTTGGGCTTGAAGCTCGGCGAGCTCCACATCGCGTGGAGCACGAGCACCTTGGGCGCGAGGCTCTTCAGCTCGTCGAACACCACCGCGTTGCCGTGTTTGCACCACCCGCCGCCGGGCTCCAGCAAGGGTGGGCAGGATGCGCGGGTTCGCTGAGCGACCCGGAACCGCGTGGGGGTGCCCTGGAAGGTGCGCAGACCTGCGGTGAGCCTCCCAGCGAACGAGTCGCCCCAGACGAAGACGAGCGGTGCCTCGGCCGGCGTCGTCTCGGTGCAGGAGGGGTCGTCGATGAGCTTCTCTTCGGTGACCAGGCACGTGCCCAGCCGCGCGTCCTTCATGAAGTCCTTGTTCTTCACGAAGCGGTTGAGCGCTCCCCACTGCGGGTCGAGAAAGGCCCACTGCTCCGGCTGGAGACCGAGCTCCGCGGCGACGGCGAGGACGGTGAGGAGGGCGGCGCTCAGCGCCATGGCGAAGGCGATTCGTGGTGACTGGCGCGCCCGCACCGGCCGCTCGAGGAACCTGGTGGTGAGCCACGCCAGCAGCACCGAGAGGCCGACCCCGACGGGCATCGCCACCACGTGCTGCGCGGGTGGAGTGGCGAGGCGCAGCAACGTCAACACCGGCCAGTGCCACAAGTAGAGCGAGTACGAGACGAGCCCGAGCCACACGAAGGGCCGCAGCGAGAGCACTCGGGCCACCACCGTCTCGGGTCCGCCCACGAGGATCCACACCGTGCCGACGACCGGGAGCAGCGTCCACTCCGAGGGAAACCGCTGACCGCGCCCGAGGAACCAGGCACCACCCACCACCAGCACGAGGCCGGCGAGGGCGAAGGAGTGCGAGAAGTGGCGCAGCCGCGGAGCGATGCGCTCGATCCGCGCGGCGAGGAGCACGCCAGCGAGCAACTCCCAAGCGCGGGTGACGGGGAGGAAATAGGCCCACGTCGGGCTGTGGAGCGAGAGCGCCAGACAGCCGAGGAACGACGCCACCAGGACGAACAGGCCCAGGCTCCAGGGAGCGCGCGGCAGGCGGCGCACGAGCCAGACGACGGCGGGAATCGAGAGATAGAACTGCTCCTCGACGCCGAGCGACCAGAGGTGGAGCAGCGGCTTCAGCTCGGCCGTCGGGTCGAAGTACGACGACTGGAAGCCCGCCAGCACGTTCGCGCTCATCGCCAACCCGGCGGCCGCGGCCACCACGGTCTGCTCGAGCAGGGTGGGCGACGACGAGAGCGCGACCAGCCCGAGCGTGCCCAACACGGTCGCCAGCAGCGCGGGCGCGAGCCGGTTGATCCGCCGAACGAAGAAGTCCTTCGTCGAGAAGGTGCCGCGCTCGAGCTGCCGCTGCACCATGCGGCCCACCACGAAGCCGGAGATGACGAAGAAGACGTCGACGCCCGCGAAACCGCCGGGGAGCAGCGGCGGCCAGGCGTGGAAGAGCACCACCAGCGAGACCGCCAGCCCACGCAGCCCGTCGATGTCGGTGCGGTGGCCTTCTCGCTCCATCACTTCATCAGGCTGGCCGTCAGGGTGAACCCGAAGTCACTCACGGCCGAGCCGGTGCTCGCGCAGGTCGCGTTCATTCGACCCTGGCCGGTGCCCGTCATCGACGCACCGCGAATGGTGAGGTCTCCCGAGTTGAAGGTGACTTCGCGGGTGCAGCCGTCGTCGGGCGTCGCGGTCACCTTGCAGCTGCTGCCGGTGACGAGCGTCGCGGTCGAAGCAGTGGCCGACGCGCTCTGGACCCCGCCAGGAGGACAGAAGAACTCGACGGTGCCGCCGGTCTTGCCGCGGAACGAGAAGACGAGCGGCGCTGGAATGCCCGCGCCGTTGGTGACGTCCATCGTGCCGGTCGCGGTGAAGGGCATGCGGCCGTCGTTGATGGAGGCCTCACCGGTCCAGGTGCCCTGCCACTGCTGCGGCTGACAGGCGGAGAGGAGGAGCACGAGGCCAAGCGAGCGCATGGCGGCTCTATGCCACGTCGCGCACAGCGAGGCCTCAAGTCTTCCGCGTCAGAGCCCCTGCACGCCGGGCGCGGTGGAGAGGTCGTAGACGAGCTTGAGCTGCGTCTGACTGTGCGCGGTGAGCTCGACGTTCCAGGTGAGGAAGCCGTTGGCGTCGACGTCGGGCTTGGGCGAGGTCTTCTTCGCCGCCAGCTCGACCTTCACCTGCTCGAGCTCGGACACCGGCATGCGCTCCTTCACCTCGACCGAGCGCGCGGCGTCGCCGACGTTCGAGAGGAAGATCCACACCGAGTTCGACACCGTCTTCCACTTGTCGACGTGCGACTCCTGCGCCTTGTCCTTCGCGGTTCGGGCCACCCGCACCGTCTCGTCTGGGCCGAAGGAGAGGAGGAAGGACTCGCCCGGCGCCACGAAGAGCACCTGGGTCCAGCCGACGAAGCCGTTCTCGAGCGAGAGCTCCACCGGCCCGGCGAGAATCGGGTGCTTGGCCTCGTTCTTCTGGAGCGAGGTGAGGAACACCCGCAGCTCGAGCTCGGGAAAGGCGACGTACTTGGGCGTCGGCGTCGCGGTGAAGTCGAAGAGCGGCACCACCACCGGCCGGCCGTTCGACGGAATCGTGCACGGGCCCTTCGCTTCCAGCAGGCGCACTTCGCCGCCGTCGTCGACGCCAGGCAGCTCGACCGCGGTGCTCGTCGGGCCACCACCTCCGGGCCCGGCGGACGCGCGCTGAATGGCCACCTCGCGCGCTTGCACCACCAGCTTCTCGCTCTTCTTCTTCGCCTCGAGGAAGTCGTCCGACAACGAGGGCGGCTCGATGCCCAGGGAGGAGCGCGCGGTGGAGAAGACGAGCCGCGCGTCCTTCCAGTCTTCGCCGGTGTTCTGCCAGACGCAGGCGCGGCTCTCGAAGTGGAAGGCCGGCGCGCGCCCCACCGACAACCGCGCCGAGTGCATCGGCCGCCAGAGCGCGTTGGGCACGGTGTACTCGAAGCCGAGCTCGACCTCCGACTTCGAGGAGACCAGCACGTCGGCCTCGAGCCAGGCGACGAAGCGGGTGTCTGGCCGATCGAAGGCCCGCCGTTGAGCGACGAGCGCCGTCTGCTTCGTCGCGAGCGCCTCGAGCTCGTGTCCAATCTCCAGCAGCCGCTTCCGGAAGCCGCGCACCTTCTCGTAGAGCCCCTCGAGGCTCTCCTTCCACTGCGGCGCCGAGAGGCCCCAGGACACGTCTTGAGGCAGCTCGTTGAAGCCCCGCTCGAGGATCTCCTCGACGCGTTGGCGCCGCCGATCGAGCAGGCCGCGCTCTTCTTCGAGCACCTGCATCGACTCGGTGAGGGCCTCGAGGTCCTTCTCGAGCGCGCGAGCGACCTCGGGCTTCTCTTCGACGGTGACCTTGAGTGCCCGGCGCACCCGCACGTCGGCCACCTTCACGCCCGCGCTCGCATCGGCTCGCAGCGAGACGTCTTGCAGCACCGGCGCGACGTCGCTCACCACCACGGTGTGCTGGCCGGCCTCGAGCGAGACCTTTCCACTGCGCCGAACCTGGGCGCGATCTTCGAGGAGCGTCACCTTCTTCACTGGCGCGTCGATGAGCTTCGCGTTGCTGGGAACGAGTTGGGTCGTCATGACTCAGGCCTCCCTTCGGTTGCCGCCGACGAGCTCGTTGTTGGCGTAGAGCTTCACCCGGTACTGGGCCTCGAGCACCTGCCGCTCCGACGGCTTCACCTGGAGCACCCACCGCCGTCCGCCGTGAATGACCGCGTTGCGTTCTTCCTGGGTGTAGGGCTCCCAGGCGGGCTTCACCTTGCCCTCTTCCACCACCACCTCGGCCTCTGGAGCCGGCTGCGGCAGTCGCTCGCGAACCTCGAAGGTGGCCTCGCGGTCGAGGTTGTTCACCAGCTCGATGCGAATGTCGTGGATGAGCTCGGTGGTGGCCACCACCTTGTCGCCCGAGCGCTGCTCCTTGTAGGTCGTGTTGCGCGCCACCTTCACCGCCTGCTCGACGCCGAGCGAGAGCTTGAAGTCGCTCCCTGGCGGTACCGAGGGCAGGGTGGTGCTGAGCACGTACTCCCCGGCGACGTAGACCTCCACCGGTCCGGGCAGGAGCGGCGAGGGCAGCGGGTTCTTCACGAGCGCGAGCCGGTAGACCTGCGTGTCCTCTCGCGGCACCACCACGTAGCGAACCTCGCCCGTCGCGGTGCGCACGTTCACCGGCACCGAGTGCCAGGTGCCGTCGGAAGGAACGTCGACGGTGGCGTCGGTCGCGTAGACGTAGTCGTACCAGCCGGCCTCCGTGCGCACGTTGCAGGTCCCGCTCGGGGCGGCGAGGTGCGCGACCGCGGCGGCCTGCGCCTCGGCGGACTGAATCACCGAGAGGACGTCGAAGGGTGCCCACAGCCCGAGGCCCGAGAGCGACTCGAGGTAGGCCGCGCGGCGATCGACCGGGGTGAGCTGGCCGCGGGACCCTTCCGAGGCTCCTCCGAGCCGGAGCGACCCGAACGCAGGAATGCGGCCTGGCCCGAGCGCGCCGCCTTCGCCGCCACCGTCTTGCTCTTCGAGCATCTCTTCCCTCGACTCGTCCGCCACGCGCATGCGGGAGAACGAGGCTCCGCTCGCGGCCGCTCGCCCACCCATCGGAGGAGCCATCGGTGCGGCAGCCATCGGCGCCATCATCGACGGAGGCCTCGCCGCCTCACGCCGTGACGCCTTCTTCGCTTCCTTCGCCTTCATCGGCTGCTCGACCGAGCGCTCCTCTTCCATGTCCATCATGTCCGCGAGCGCTTCGGTCGGGACCTCGGCCGGCGTCGGCGCAGGCGGCGGCATCACGGGGCGCACCGTCGGCGGGTGCCAGTCGGGAATGACGGGCCGGCTCGCCCGAGCCTGGGCGAGCGAGCGATCGAAGTCGGAGAAGAGCGACCCCGCGCCCACGGGAGGCGGCCGGAACCCGCGCTTCTCGGGCGCCGCGGGCTGGGCGCGCCCGATGCGAATGGACGACAGCTCGGGCAGCTCGGTCCAGTTCGTCGGGGAGGCGGTGGAGAGCGAGAGCTTCACGCCTCGCCAGTCTTCTCCGCTGCGTTGACTCACCAGCGCGCGCAGCTGCAGCTCGGCGGACCGGCAGTCTCTCGTCATGCGGCACTGGTACGTCGGCACCCAGCGCGCGCCGGCGACGAAGTACTCGAGCACCAGGCTGCCCTGGCCGGTGCCGCTCACCTGCACCGTGATGGACTTGGTGAGCTCGTCGGGGCGCACGTGGGTGGCCGTCGAGGCGAGCTGGATCCGGCGAGCCACCTCCTGGGCCTCGTCGTTCACCTTCTTCTCCTCGGCCCTCAGCGCGCGCAGTTGCTCGACCCGCTTGGTCGACGCTTCTTCGAGCAGCCCTTCGAGCGAGGCGCGGGCGAACATCGGAGAGGGGTTGGGCGCCTTGCCTTCCTCGGGATCGGGTCGCTCGTTGATCGACACCTGAGCGAGCTGCGCGAGTTCGTGCTCGAGCTGATCGCGGCGATCGCCGAGGTGGGCGAGCGCCTGATGGAGCCGTTCGAGCTCCTTCGTCTCGGGCGGCTTCTCGGGCGTCCCCCGCGGAGGTGCCGACAGCCCGACCCGCACGTTCGCGAGCACCGCCGAGCCGTCGCCGACGAAGCGCGCCCGCACCGAATGATCAGCCAGCGAGAGCGGCAAGCCCGTCACCAGCAGCTCGTCTGCTCCGGTCACGCTGACGGCGCCCGAGCGCCGTACCGTGGCGCCCTGGTGAAACAACGTCACCGAGTCGATCCTCGTCTCGACTGCCTTCATGTGCCCCTCCTCGTGCTGCTGTGCTCGACCGCAGCAAATCACGCGGCCGGTCGAGGACGAAGACGTCTGAGCGGGAAGGAGCGTTCCAGGGGTCGGGCTGATCACCCCGACTCGAGCGCAGCCGAGGCTGATCAGGCCAGGCGCCGATTGAGGCGGGTTGAATCAGCGCAGGGTCTCGGCGAAGGCTTCGAGCTCGCGGGCGGCCGCCTCGGGGGACCGCTGAAGGAGCAGGTGTGGCCCTGGGAGCACGACCCGCTTCGCGCGCGGCTGCACCGACACCAACGCCCGGGTGAGTCGGGACGGCACGATCCAGTCGGCGTCGGCCTCGAGCACCACGATCGGCAACGACAGCTGCCCGAGCTGCGTTCGAACGTCGAGCCCAGCGAGCAGCTCGAGGCGGGCTCCGACGGTCGGGGAGGGAACCGAAGCGAGCGAGGCCCGCAAGAGCTCGGTGAGGCTGCGATCGGCGCCCGTTCCGAGCAACAGCCGGCTCACCACCGCCATCGGCGCGAGCGAGAAGAGCGGACTGCGCGAGGCGATCGGCAAGAGGGGACGAAAGGGCGCCCGCGCGAAGGTGGCCACCAGCACGAGCCCAGCGAGGTTCGGCGGCGCCCGCGAGGCGAGCACCACCGCGAGCGGCCCCGAAAACGACTCGGCGACGAGGACATGTCGCTCGGCCGGGACCGGCACCGCGTCGAGGTGATCCTCGAGGGTTCGCGCGCTCGGCGGGTACTGGGTGACGGCGCATCGCTCCCGTCCCAGCACGGAGAGCAGCGGCGCGAAGAGCCGGCCGGTTCCATCGAGCCCTGGCATGAGCACGAACTTCACGCGGCGAAGTCTACTCGCGGGGGCGTCGAATCAGGCCCGGCGCCGATTGAGTCGGGTGGATCGCGCTCAGCGGCTGCGCGAGCTCCGGGCGGCGCGCACCAAACGAGCGAGGTCGTCGACCGTCTCGGCGTGCGCGAGGCGGGGAAACGGCAGCCAGGCACCGGTGAGGTCTTCCAGCTCCAGGCCGACGATGGCGAGGTCGAGCTTGCTCAACCGAAGGTCGGCGACGAGCCGGTGCCGCGGCGCGATGGACTCGACGGCGCGGTCGAGGCGCCGCGCGAGGAGGTGCCGAACCAGCTCAAGCTCGGGGGAGACGTCGACGGAGGGGAAGGAGACGGCGAGGTCAGCGTGCACATGAAGAAGAACGGCGCCGCGCGCAGGGAATTCCAGCGCCACCACTTCGCGCCCGTGAATCTCCACGGGTGACCTGCCAACCGGCCGGGCCCGGTGCTACGAGGGGCTGACGGGTCGAGCCGGAGTGCGGTCGCTGGCGCGAGGCGAGAAACGGGGGGTTCGATGGACGCAAGCACGGTCGAACGGGTGCTCCAGCATTCCGGAGAGCTGCAGCGGGCGCGCTCGCTCAGCGACCTCATGCGGGTCTCGCTGCGCGCCGTTCAGGCGATGAGCCGCTATCGCGAGGTGTGGGTCGCCTGGTTCGAGCCTGACGACGCCACCAAGGTGCGGGTCATCGCCTCGAGCCCGAACATCGAAGAGCGCATCTGGGAGACCTCTCCCATTCTCCCGCGCGGCGCCGACGCCATGCTCGAGGAGATCGCCGTGGGGGCCCGGCCCGTGGTGGTCGAAGACGCCCGCACCGACGCGCGCACCAACAAGGAGATGGTCGAGCGCTTCTCGAACCGCACCATCATCAACATTCCCATCGTGCTCGCTGGAACCGTGCGCGGCTCCCTGGGCACCGGCACCTTCGGCGACGAGGGCATCAGGCCGCCCACCGCGGCCGAGCTCGACGCGCTCGTCATCTACGCGAGCCAGTTCGCGCCGGCCTTCGACCGCGTGCAGGCGCTGGAGGAGCGAGATCGCGTCGAGCAGCAGCGCCGGGCGCTCCAAGGGCACCTCGAGAGCCTCCAGCGGCTCGAGCTGATGGGCGTGCTCGCCGCCGGGGTCGCCCACGACTTGAACAACCTGCTCGCGGTGGCGATGACGAGCCTGAGCACCTTGACGCCTCCCCCGTCCGACGCCGAGGCCATCGCGTCGGCGACCGCTGCGCTCGACAAGGTGCGGGAGCTGTCACGCCAGCTGCTCCAGCTCGGCCGCCAGTCGGAGGTGCGGCGACAGCGGGTACCGTTGATCGAGCGCGTCGGCTCCACCCTCGACCTCGTGCGGCCCTCGATTCCTCGGAGCGTGCAGGTCACCTACCAACACCAGGGCGCGCCCGTGGTGGAGGGCGATCCTCTCCAGCTCGAGCAGGCCGTGGCGAACCTCGTCATCAACGCCCGCGACGCCGTCGGTCCGACGGGGAGCATCTCGCTCAGCGTCGACGAGCGGAACATCGACGCCTCGACCGCCCCGAGGGTGCACGGTGCTCGAGCCGGCCGCTTCGCGCGCTTCGCCATCTCCGACTCCGGCCCTGGCATTCCAGGGCATCTGCTCGAGCGGGTGTTCGACCCCCTCTTCACCACCAAGCCGCTGGGAACCGGCCTGGGCCTGGCCGTCGTCTCTCGCATCACCGAGCAGCACCACGGCTTCGTCGCCGTGCACAGCCCGCCGGGCCAGGGCGCCACCTTCGAGCTGTACCTTCCGGTCGCGTAAGTCATCGTCGTTGTTGGTGAATTTGTTCAAGAGATCGAACCGACGACCTGCCCGTTTCATCGGGCATGCTCACCACGCTCCTCGCGCTGACCCTCACCTGCAAGCCGGCGCCGCTGGTGCTGGCCACGGTGCCGCCGCCGATGACGACGCGCTGTGAAGGGCCGGACCTGGTGACCCGCGATCACGATCATCGCGAGGTCTCGCGCCGCTCGAACGGGTGCGTCTCGAGCAGCTGCGAAGGACCCGACCTCGTCTCCCGTGACGCCTCGCGCGTCGAGTACTCGCGCACCCGCTTCTCACCGTCGTGCGTGATGAGCCGCTGTGAAGGTGGCGATCTCGTTCGGCGCGACGCGCGGGGCACCATCTACTCGCGGGTGTCGCTCTCGCCGTCGTGCCTGGTGACCTCGTGCGAGGGCCGCGACCTGGTGCTGCGCGACCACCGCGGCTTCGAGGTGAGCCGGCAGGTGTTCCGCTGTGCGCCGCCGCCGCCGCCGCTCGAGCCGCGCACCGATCCCTGGCGGTACGGGTTGACGGCGAAGTGACGCGCCGCTCGTGATTCCTGCTACGAAGCGCTGATGCTTGGTCGAGCAGTCTGCGTCCTGTTGATGGTGAGCGGAGTCGCCGTCGCCGCGCCGAAGAAGGGCAAGCCGCCTCCGAAGCCGCCCCCGCCACCGCCGACGAGCCCCACGGCGAAGGTCGAAGAGAACGTGAGCGAGAAGGTGCTCGCGGTGTGGACGAACGCGACCAAGGTGCAGGCCTGGAGGGTCGCCTCGGCAGGCGGGCTGCGGCCGGATCCGACGAAGGCCATCGGCACCGAGTGGACGCGCGAGCTCGCCGGCCAAGAGCTCGGTCCCAAGGAGCTCGAGACGCTGCGCGGGTTGCTCTACGACGAGAAGTCGTACCGATTCGAGCAAGACGTCTCGAAGTGCAACTTCGTGCCTGAAGTGTCCTTCCAGGCGCAGTCCGGAGTGGACACCATCGAGGGCGTGGTGAGCTTCAAGTGCAGTCAGATCGTCTTCATGTTGGGAAAGCCTGGCGGGCGCTGGTTGCCCTCGGGGTCGTTCGACGTCAAGCCCGCGCGCGCGAAGCTGCTCGAGCTGGCGAAGGCGATGCTCGACAAGGACGTGCCGACGCAGAACCTCAAGTAGCCTCGCGAGCCGATGGCGCTCTACACGATGTACTGGCCCGACTGGATGTGCTCGGGCGCGCGCGAGTTGGGCCTCGACGGAAAGCAGCTCCAGGAGCTCTGGGGCGGCCACAACCAGGACTCGCGCTTCTCTCGCTTCAAGGTCGGCCCGGGCGATCGCGTCGTGCCCATCACCTCCATCGACGGCGTCGTCTTCGCGCTGGCGATGATCGTGGTGAAGGAGAAGTCGACTTTCCACTCGTGGATCGACGCTCACCCCGACGCGTCGGCGCGGAAGGTCGCCCGCACGGGAGACGAGGTCTTGTCGGCGCTCGAGGGCAAGGGTGTTGCGCTCGCGTTTCATCGAGCCTTCACCAGCGAGCAGCTCGCCGCGTGGCGCTATGACGGCAGCGACGGCCCGCGCCCACTCAAGCACCTGAAGGACGGGAAGCTGGGCAAGCCGCTCTCGATTCAGGGCGTGTACCGCGTTCGGCCCGAGACGGAGCCGCTCGTCGAGGCCACCCTCGCGCTCGATGCGAAGAAGACGCCGCGCACCAAGTCGTCCGAGCTCGAGGCGCAGGCCCGCGCGAAGCCTGACGATGAAGCGCTCGCCCGGGTGCTCGCCGACGCCTGGCAAGACGAAGGCGAGCTCCGTGGAGAGGTCTCGTCGCTCGAGCTCGCCCTCGCGAAGGCGCGAGAGCCCAAGGAGGTGAACGCGCTCGACGAACGGCACGCGAAGGTGATGCGAGGGAAGGGCGCCAAGAAGCTCGGCGGTGGGTTCCCGTACCGGCCGTGGCTGGGCGGGAGGACGTTCACGCGCGTCACCGCCCGGCTTCAGTCATCGAACTGCGCCGAGGCGTGGAAGCGGTGGGGCGCGCTCCTCGATCGCTTCTTCTCCGAGCCCGAGCTGCAGGTGGCGGACGGCAAGCGTGTTCCGGTGGCGCAGCTTCGGCCGTTCTTCGACGCGCTCGGGGCGACCTCGAAGCCTCCGCACTCGATCTGGGACTTGCCGAAACGTCCATCGCTCGAAGACGTCGAGGCACTGTTCGCGCTCGATTCGCAGGCGAGCTTCGTCGCGCGCGGTGCGCTCCAGAACGAGGCCGGTGCTCGCCTGCCGTTTCAAGCCAGCTCGCAGTGGCTGGGGACGCGGTTCGAGTCGGAGCTGCGGCTCACTGCCCTGCCGTTCGTCGTCTCGCTCGTCGCCCGGGTGCCCGACGGGTCGCCGCTCGCGCCCGAGCTCGTGAAGGCGCTTCAGGCGTGGGCTGCGGGCGAGCAGGTCGAGGCGACCGTCGAGACGCTTCGGCGCACCGAGAGCGGCGATCGTCGAGACCAGGGATGAGCTCGCGCGTTTCTCATGACCACCTCAGTGAACAGGTGGTGCCTTCCGCGACCAGGTCGAGGCCGCTAATCGCCTGATCCATCGAGGGAAGCGACTGGCGCGAGGGTTGCTCACGCTTGACCCCCGTGAAGCGGCTGTTGCTCCTCCTCTCCGTCACCTCGTGCTCCGGCGAGCTCATCGGCGGGCAGGCCTTCGAGAACGTGCTCGGCTCCTCGCCCTCGAACACGGGCGGCGGCGGCACCACGTCGAGCGGGGCGGGAACGGCCGCGGGCGGCGGAACGACCCGAGTCATTCCGCCGCCCGTCGTGCCAGTCACCTCGCTGCGCCGCCTCTCGCCTGCCGTTTCAAGCCAGCTCGCAGTGGCTGGGGACGCGGTTCGAGTCGGAGCTGCGGCTCACTGCCCTGCCGTTCGTCGTCTCGCTCGTCGCCCGGGTGCCCGACGGGTCGC
>JBPOIJ010000084.1:0-20645 GCA_052034585.1 Myxococcota bacterium | reverse complement strand
GGAAGCACGGCTGGCGGTGCGACGGCCGGCGGCGCGACGGCTGGCGGCGCGACGAGCGGAGGCACCACGGCGGGCGGCGCTGCGGGCGGTGGCACTGCGGGCGGCGCGGCTCTCGCGGGAGACACCTGCGCGACGGCCGAAGCGATCGCCGGCGGCACGCTGAGCTCGCCGATGAGCGTGATGGGCAGCACCGTCGGCTACTCGAACGACTACACCGGGTCGAACCAGACCGGCTGCTACGGCACCGGTGGCCGCGATCGGGTGTACTCGGTCTCGGTCGCGCCCAACGCCCGGCTGCTCGCCAACATCCGCTCCACGCTGTCTGCGTACGATCCGTCGATCAACTTCATCGTCGGGCCCGAGGCCCAGTGCTCGGCCATTCCCCGGGTCTGCGTCACCGGCGACGATCTCGGCGGGAGCACCACCGTCAACGCAGGGCGCTACCTCAACACCACGACCTCGACCCAGACCGTCTTCGTCGTCGCCGACTCGTTCACGAGCGGCGATCTCGGAGGCACCTTCCGCCTCGACGTCAGCGTCGACACTCCGGTGGCGGGCGACACCTGCGAGAGCCCCACCGTCCTCACCAGCGGCACTCCGCGCCTGGGCGAGGTGCTCTCCGGCTTCGCGAACGACTACTTCGCGCGCTCGGGGACGGCGAGCAGCTGCGTGGGCGCCAGCGACGGCGTCGATCGCGTCTACAGCACCCTCGTGGGCGCGGGCGAGACGCTGCAGGTCACCGTCACTCCGAGCGCGAGCCTCGACACCGCCATCGCGCTGCACGGCGACGCAGCCGAGTGCCTCAGCCGAACCTGCCAGACCGGCTCCAACACCGGCGGGGCGGGCGTCGCCGATCAGCTCGTGTGGCGCAACACCGGCACCACCGCGCGCACCATGTTGATCGTCGTCGAGACCGCAGCGGGCGCGAGCGGCACCTTCTCGATCAGCACCACCACGGGCGCGCTCCCGGGCGACTACTGCTCGAACACGGTGGCGCCGATCACCACGGCGCAGACGCTGACGGGGCAGAGCCTGGTGGGCTACGCGGTCGACTACAGCCAGACGACGGCGGCCAACGGCTGCGAGGACTCGTCCGGGCCCGATCACGTGCATCAGGTGACGGTGCCTCCGCGCACGCGGCTGGTGGGCACGGTGACGCCGACCAACATGGATCCGGTGATCAACATCGTGCCTGGGGCGACCTCGGCCGTCTGCGACGCCATGCCCCGGATCTGCGGCGGTTCGGCCGACGGCTTCGCGAGCGGGTCGGCAGAGACCGCCGTCTGGGACAACGGCACGACCTCGCCGCAGAACGTCTACTTCGTGGTCGCGGGCTACAACTCGTCGAGCGCCAACGGCACCTACTCGCTCGGGGTGAACTACACGACCGGCGATCACTGCCGCTCGCCCACTCCGGTGAGCGGGCCGTTCCCCCGGACCTTCAGCAACGAGACGTTCACCGGGTTCCGCAAGGACATCGTCAACGGCACCTCGGTGGCGCCCTGCCGCAACTACACCGGGCCCGATCGGGTCTACGAAGTCACCATTCCGGCGCGCGCCGCGGCTGACGCTGGCGTTCCGCGAATGGACTTCAACGTCACGACCGCCACCGTCGACGTGGTGCTCAACGTGTACAACTTCGAGTCGACCTGCGTGGCGAGCCCGTCGGTGTGCCTCGCGGGCGCCGACACCAACATCACCGCGCCGGCGAGCGAGGCGGTGTCGATCACCAACCCGAACCTCGTGCCAGTGACGGTCTACGTCGGGGTCTCGACGTACAACGCGAGCGCGGGCACCTACAGCGCGACGGTGAACATCACCACGCCCTGAGCGCGGGTCGCCCCAAGTCTGCGAGAGACCTCGTCTTTGCTTCCAGGCGGTGAACCGTGTGCTACGCAGGCACGGTTTCGCCTCACCGAGGAGCCCATGCCAGACGCCACGCCGGCCCCCGCTGCGCCGCTGCCGGTCCTCAACCTCTCGGTCGGAGATCGGGTCGTCTACCCGAACCAGGGTCTCTGCGCCGTCACCGACATCAAGAGCGAGGAGATCGCGGGCCAGAAGCTGGTCTTCGTTTCCCTCACCTTCCTGGAGACGGGCGCGAAGGTGAAGGTGCCCAAGGACAAGCTGGCCAAGAACGGCGTGCGGCGGGTCTCGACCTCCGACGACGTGAAGGGCGTCTTCGACTTCCTCCGCAGCGACTCCGAGAAGGCCTCGCTCGACTGGAAGAAGCGCGCCCGAGACAACACCGAGCGGCTCTCGATCGGCGGGCTCATCGGCCTCGCCGAGGTCGTCAAGGGCCTCCAGGTGCTCTCCGAGCTGCGCGCGCTGCCGCCCAAGGAGCGCGAGCAGTACAACGACGCGCGGCACCTCTTCGTCACCGAGCTGGCCGCGGCGATGGGCTGCACCGAAGCCGACGCCGAAGACGCGCTCGACATCGTCCTCTTCCCCGTCGGCAAGGAGCGCCCGAAGCGCAGCATCGAGGAGTTCCAGGGCATGGGTGAAGACGACGAGCTCGGGCTCGGCGACGACATGCTGGGCCTCGAGGGCGAAGGCGGCGAAGAAGAGAAGGAAGAGAAGGAAGAAGAAGAGGGTGCAGAGGCCGGTGAGGGCGAGGAGGCAGAGGCGGCTCCGAAGAAGAAGCCAGGCCGTCCACCGAAGGCTGCGGCGGCTGCGCCAGCCGCTCCCGCGAAGAAGAAGCTCGACATCGACTCCGAGGTCACCATCGCCCAGGGCGCCTCGCTCGAGGCCGCTCCGAAGAAGCGCGGCAGGCCGCCCAAGCCGAAGCCGGAGGTCACCGAGCCGCCACCGCCGCCGAAGAAGCGGGGCCGTCCTCCGAAGCCCAAGCCCGAAGGCCCTCCGCCGCCGCCCAAGAAGCGGGGCCGACCTCCGAAGGCCAAGTAACTCCATTCACCGAGCGCGCACATGATCCGCATCGTCACCCTCGACGAATACGAAGCCCCCATTCTCAAGGCGCTGGGCAAGGCGCTGTACACGGCCTTCGCGGTCGGCGCGGAGCACTCCGGGAACGTCACCGTGCCGCATGGCCAGAGCGAGCCCTACGACGCGAACAAGCTGCTCGACGCGCTGCCCAAGGTGAGCGCGTTCGCCGACGACAAGGTGCTCTTCCTCACCACCCGCAAGCTCTCGCCGCGCAAGCTCGTCTCGGGTGAGGCGCCGACCGCGGGCCTCTCTCGCTACAAGGGCCAGCGCGCGATCGTCACCAGCTCGGTGATCAAGTCGCTCAACGCCGACACGGTGAAGACGCTCGCCCGCTACGCGATGCAGGAGATCGGTCACACCTTCGGGCTGCACCACTGCCTCGATCCGCGCTGCGCGATGTACCCGTCGTGGACGCCGTCGTACCCGCAGGGGGAGGCGAGCTTCTGCGTCTTCTGCCGCGACACGAGCGAGGCCGCGATTCGGATGACGAAGTCGTGAACCTCTGGGCCGACACCGCGGCCGCGCTCAAGCGGTGGGAAGGGCTCGCGCTGGTGGCGACCGCCCTGCTCTGCCTGGGCTTTCAGGTGAAGCTGCCCACCGCGATCCCCTCCGAGGCCGACTACCAGGCCCTCGCGAAGACGATCGAGCAGGAGCGGCAGAGCGGCGACGTGGTGCTGCTCGCGCCCTGGTGGATCGAGCGCGCGCGGATCTTCGTGCCCGAGCAGGTGCCGGTCGTCGGCTACTTCGGCAGCGACGGCGACTCGCTTCGACCGCACCGGCGCATCTGGGTCGTCGCCAACCGTTCGCTCCCCGGGTTCTCGTGGGGCACCTTCTGGAAGGCGTTCGAGCGAGGCCGAACCGAAGACGGGCCGACTCGTTCCTTCGGGCCGCTCGAGCTGCGGCGCTACCAGAACGGGCGCGCCCGGCCCTTGCTCTTCTCGGCGGCGCAGGCGTTGTCCACCGCGCGGCTGTACCTGGAGGGACCCGCAGGCCAACAGCCCTGTGCCTTCAACGGCCGATCGTGGCGCTGTCCCAATGGAGGCGAGGTCGTCGAGGAGCTGCGGGAGCTCCACTTCGAGCCGCGCCGCTGCCTGCGCTTCTACCCGCCCGGCGGGCCGACGAAGCTGGTGGCCGAGTTCGCGAACGTGCCCGCCACCGACACCCTCGAGCTCATCACCGGCTACGCCTGGGAGCGCGGCTACTACCGGAACATGGACGCCACCGACTTCGGGGTGGAGATCAACGGGGCCTCGGAGGTGACGAGGCTGCTGCCAGGGGTGGAGAAGGTCTACCGCGTCGAGCGCGCGAACACGCCAGCGGGAACGGTGCGCGCGTGGGTGCAGGCGAACAACGCGCAGAACCGTGAGGTCTGCTTCGAGCTGCTCGGCTACGGGCGGGAGGGCGCGTGAGCAAGCAGAAGCGCGGGCCCGCTTTGGCAGAGACGGTGGCTCCCGAGCCGGCAGCGCCCACGGCCGACGCGGCGGCGACGATGGAGGCGGCGAAGGAGCGCACCCTCGATCGACGACTTGGCCTGGGCCTCTTCCTCTTCGCGACGGTGTTGTTGCTCGCGACCGAGAAGCCCGCCGGCTTCGTTCGAGACGAGAGCGTGTACTTCGCCGCTGCCGAGCAGCACGCGCGGTGGTTCCAGCTGGTGGTGGCCGCTCCGAGCCAGGCCTTCGCGGACGAAGCGATCACCCGATCGTTCGACTTCAACCACGAGCACCCGGCGCTGATGAAGAACCTGTACGGGCTCTCGTTCTTGCTGCTGCACGAGAAGTTGGGGGTGCTTCGGCCCGCGGCGGCGTTCCGATTCCCGGCGTTCCTGATGGCGGCCGCGATCCTCCCGTTGCTCTTCTCGCTCACCAAGCGCTTCTTCGGGCGCTGGGCCGGCGTGATGGCGGCGCTCTCGTTCCTCCTCGTCCCGCGGCAGTTCTTCGAGGCGCACCTGTCGTGCTTCGACGTGCCGATGGCGACGACCTGGCTGTTGGTCGTGTACTGCTTCGTCGAGGCGCTCGAGAAGCCACGCTGGTGGCTCTGGACGGGGCTCGCCTTCGGCGCCGCGATGGGCACCAAGCACAACGCCTACTTCATCCCCGTGGTGTTGATCCCCTTCGCGCTCTGGGAGGGCTGGCGACGCTCGAAGGCGCACCCGGCCGCGCGCGCGCTGTTCCTCGGCATCAACGGCGTCTTCGTCGCCATGGCGGCGCTCTACGGGTTGATGGTGATCGCGCTCGGCGGTCCACAGGCGTTCCAAGCGTCCTTCTTCGCCATCAGCCCTCAGCTCGGGCTGTACCTGCTCGCGTGCGGCGCGGGCGGCTTCCTCACCTGGAAGCTCTTCCACGTCGACGTGCCGACGTTCCGCACGATCGCCCCGTTGGTGGCGATGGTGGTGCTCGGGCCGCTCGTCTTCTACGTGCACTGGCCCTACCTCTGGCATCACCCGGTCGAGCGCTTCGCCTGGTACCTGGGCTTCCACCTCAACCACGAGCACTACACCTGGTTCTATTTCGGGGAGCTGCTCCGGCAGCCGCCGTTCCCGCTCGACTACGTGCTGGTGAAGACCGCGCTGACGGTGCCGACGCCGCTGTTCGTGCCGATGGTGCTCGGGGTGGCCTGGGTGGTGGTGCGCACGGTGAAGCGCACGGTGACGATGCTGGAGCTGCTCGTGCTGGCGAACGCGGCCGCGTCGATCATCGTCTTGAGCCAACCGTCGGTGCCGCACTTCGGCGGGGTGAAGCACTGGTTCCCCTCGATGCCGTTCCTCGCGCTGCTCGCGGCGGGCTCGGTGACGCGCGGGGTGGAGGGCGTGCTCCCATGGGTGACCGCGAAGCTGCCCAAGGTGACCTTCACCGGGCTGTTCGGAGCGGTGACGATCCTCCTCTTCGTCGCGCCGCTGATCGCTTCGGTGCGGGTCTACCCGTACGGCACCAGCCACTACTCGGAGCTCGCGGGCGGCCTGCCCGGTGCGGCCACGATGGGCATGCAGCGGCAGTTCTGGGCGAACAACGTCACCGGCGTGCTGGAGTGGATCAACGCCAACGCGAGGCCGGGCGAGCGGGTGTACCTGCATGAGTGCCACGGCGGGCAGATTCGCGACTACCAGCGCAACGGCATGCTGCGCAGCGATCTCTCCTTCGTGGGCGGCCCGTTCGACGCCGACCTCGTCGCGTACCAGTACCACCAGGAGTTCCGCGAGACCGAGTTCCAGATCTGGCAGGCCTTCGGCACCACCCGCCCGGCGACGGGCCTCTACGTGGACGAGACGCCGCAGATCGTGGTGTACCGCCGCCGATGACGCCGAACCCCTACCCCGCCCCGAACCCGTACCCTGCTCCCGTTCCGCCGCAGGGCTCCGGCTCGAACAAGACGACGATCCTCCTCGTGGTGGGCGGCCTCGCGCTCTTCTGTCTGTGCGGTGTGCCGGCGGGCTTCTTCCTCTGGGCGAGCACCTTGCCCGAGTCCGGCGTCATTCCCGGGAACCAGCTCGGCGACGAGAACCGGGCGCGGGTGACCAAGCGCGCGCCGCTCGAGGAGGGCGAGGCGATCATCGCGTACTACGACACCACGATGAGCGTCGACGGCAGTGAGGTCGCGGTGCTCACCACCAAGCGCCTCATCTACTGGAAGGGCACGACCCTGAGCACGATGCGCAACGAGGAGATCGTTCGGCTCACCCGCGAGGAGCTGGTCGGCACCGACTTCGTCACCGCGATCAGCGCCGACGGCCGCCTCATTCGCGTCGAGCTGGCGCCGCTCAACGACGGGCAGGTCTTCATCGACGGGCTCGAGCAGGCCACCGGGCTGCGAATGAACGGCACCGCCAAGAGCAAGGGCGCGGGGAGCGCGAACGAGGAGCCCGGCCCCGAGCCGGAGCCCACCGAGCCCGCGCCCGCCCCTCGAAAGAGGCACAAGTGAGAGCCCAGGCCCTCGCGCTCGCCATCTTCCTCGTCGGCTGCCCGAAGGATCGGATCATGGGTGGCAAGTGCGCGGTCGACGCCGACTGCGGCAGCCCGGCTTCGGCGTTTCGCTGCGAGGACCGCACCGGCGTCTGCTACTGCCGCACCGACGAGGCCTGCCCGCCCAGCCAGCTCTGCAACGGGCTCGGCTTCTGCCAGGACCGCGCGGGCTGCACGACGAACGCCGACTGCAACGACACCTCTCTGTACTGCGACACCGCGGCGGGCACGTGCGTGCCGAAGGGGCGCTGCAGCTCCGATCTCCAGTGCTCGCTCGGAGAGGTCTGCGACAAGGGCCAGTGCAAGAAGGGTTGCCGGGCCAACGGTGACTGCGACGGCATCTCCTGCCGCTGCGGAGACGTCGCCTGCTCGTGCACTGGAACGACGCCTGCCGAGCGCGCGCGCTGCGCGGTCGGGGTGTGCGACTCGACGTTCTGCGCGAGCGACGCGTTCTGCCGCTACGGAGAGGTCTGCGGAGTCCCTCCCGACGCGGGCCTCACCGAAGACGGCGGGCAGCCTCGCAGCACCTGCTTCTCCGACTACGACATCGACGTGCGCCCCTACTGTTCGCGCTGCACCAGCGGCGGCGGCGTCGACACCTGCGGCTTCGGCGCCAACTACTGCATCATCGACACTCGCACGGCGTCGACCTACTGCGGCGCGGACTGCTCCGAGGGCCAGCAGTGCCCACGCGGCTACGGCTGCCGCGACATTCGCATCGTCTTCACCCGGTGGATGTGCAGCCCCACCCTCCCCTGCCGTGGCGATCCCAGCCTCCCGTGCGAGAAGGACACCGACTGCCGCTTGGGCGGCACCTGCGACAAGGCGCCCGGCGCGACCAACGGCTTCTGCGCTGGCCGCTGCGTGCTGCGAGAAGGCTCGGGCTTCGGGTACTGCTCCTGTCAGGTGAACGAAGACTGCCCTGGCCAGACCTGCACCCGGGGCGAGTGCAGCGTGTCGAAGAAGCGCTGCGTGAACGATCCCGACTGCCGACAGATCCGCTGCGTCGACTTCGACGGGGTGGGCGCCTGTCAGATCGGCCAGAACTGCACGCCGACCGCCGGCCTCACCTGCAACGAAGTGGCGCCGCAGTAGCGTCAGGTCGGCCTGTTGCCGAGCACGGCCTCGATGCGGCTCATCACCTCGTCGGAGAGCTTCGGCACCACCTCGAGCGCCTTCATGTTCTCGACGACCTGCTCGGCGCGGGTGGCGCCGGTGATCACCGTGCTCACGTTCGGGTTCTTGAGACACCAGGCGATGGCGAGCTGTGCCTGGCTGCAGCCCAGGTCCTTCGCGATCGGCGCGAGCGCCTTGGCCTTCTCCACGTTCACCGGCTTGAGCACCGACTCGCGAAGCCAGTCGTAGTTCGGCATCGAGAGGCGAGAATCGGCAGGAATGCCCGAGGCGTACTTGCCGGTGAGCACACCCGACGCGAGCGGACTCCAGATGGTGGTGCCGTAGCCGTGGTCGCGGAAGAGCGGCGCGTACTCCTTCTCGAAGCGCTCGCGCACCAGCATGTTGTACTGCGGCTGCTCCATGGTGGGCGGGGTCAGCCGCGCTTCTCGAGCGACCTGGAAGGCGGCGCCGACGTCTCGCGCGCTCCACTCGCTGGTGCCCCAATAGAAGAGCTTGCCCTGACGGATCAGCACGTCGAAGGCGCGAACGGTCTCCTCGATCGGCGTGTTCGGATCGGGCCGGTGACAGAAGCAGAGATCGAGGTAGTCGACTTGCCAGCGACGGAGCGCGGCGTGGAACCCCTCGATGATGTGCTTGTGCGAGAGCCCTTGATCGTTCGGCCCGTCGCCGCCCCAGAAGAGCTTGGTCGAGAGCACGAGCCCCTCGCGCCGCCACCCGAGCTTCTTGAGCACCCGACCCATCGCGAGCTCGGCCTGACCCTTCGAGTACACCTCGGCGCCGTCGAAGAAGTTCACGCCCGCGTCGTAGGCGGCGCGCATGCAGGCTTCGGTCGGCCCATCACCGACCTGCCCGCCGAACGTCACCCACGAGCCGAGCGACAGCTCACTCACCTTGAGCCCTGCACGGCCGAGTCGACGGAAGTTCATGGTGCGCTCTCCTGTAGGTCACTCCAGGAGCCGTGGTTTGCTGCAAGGTGGCGCGCGTGTCCACGAGCGCGGTGCGGGTCTTTCTTCTCGGGGGCGCTGAGTTCTCGGCCTGGGCGCTCGATCGAATCGACCGAGCCCTGTGGTAGGGTGCCCGCATCAGTCAGTCAGCCCTCGGAGGGAACATGCCTCGCATCACTGGATCGCCCCCACGCGTTCAGCAGCCCGCCATCGCCAATCCGCCAGCGGTGAAGGCCGAGACGAAGAAGCACCTCAAGGCCGCGCTCGAGACCGCGCTCAAGAGCGGAGAGCTGGAGTTTCACGCCCAGGGCATGCCAGTCGGGCAGCGCTTCGTGCGAGTGCCGCTCAAGGGCACCAAAGCGGGCGATCAGTACCAATACACCGCGCTCATTCCCGTCGGAGCGCTCGCGCCGAAGGTGAAGCCCTCGGATCCGAACAAGGCGAAGTCCTTCTTCATCGAGCGCTCGGGCGGGCTCGCCGGCATCACGATGGTGGCGGGGCCAGTGACGATGGGCGCCAAGGGCAAGGTGACGATCGAGCCCTTCTTCAGCCGATTCCTCGAGAACCAGCATGGCGGCGGCGGCCCGATTCGGCAGACGAAGAAGGCTCCGTCGGATCAGGAAGACGGTGGCGCGGGACGGCCTGGCGGCGGCACCGTTCACACCATGAAGGCGCCTTCCGACAACGAAGACGGGGGCGGCACGCGTCCGGGCGGCGGCACCGTTCACACGATGAAGGCGCCCTCCGACAACGAAGACGGCGGCGGCACGCGTCCGGGCGGCGGCACGATGCACACGATGAAGGCGCCCTCCGACAACGAAGACGGCGGCGGCACGCGCCCAGGCGGCGGCACCATTCACACCATGAAGGCGCCCTCCGATAACGAAGACGGCGGTGGCACGCGCCCAGGCGGCGCAGTCACCGAGAAGTACCCGTCGGACAACGAAGACGGCGGCGGCACCCGACCTGGCGGGGGAATGCACACCATGAAGTTCCCCTCGGACAACGAGGACGGTGGCACGCGGCCCGGCGGCACGCGCCCGGGTGGCGCCGTCACCGAGAAGTACCCCTCCGACGCCGACGAGTGAGCGGTGCCGCGACGGTCTTTGGGGCGTCGGGCGAAGGTCCGGCGCTCGCTCGCGTTGTTGCTCACCCACTCCGGCGACTTCTTCACCATCGATCGGGTCCAGGCGGCGCTGCGGCGGCTCGGCTGGGACGCGCTGCGCTTCGACACCGATACCTTCCCGTTGCGCGCTTCGGTCGCGGTGGTGCGAACGCCGACGAGCCTCGAGGCCGTGCTCGAGCTCCCGGATCGCCAGGTGCGCCTCGACGACGTCGACGCGGTGTGGCTGCGGCGGCTGTGGGCGCCCACGCTCCCGGAAGGCCTCAGCGATCGCGCCGCCTGTGAAGAGACCGCTCGCGTCGCGCTCTTCGACACCCTCGCCCATTTCACCTCGGGTCGCTGGGTGAACCCGCTCGAAGCGTCGATGCGCGCCGAGTCGAAGCTCTTGCAGCTGAGGGTCGCCCACGAGCTTGGGTTCACGCTCCCCGAGACGGTGGTGACGAACGAGCCAGCCTGGGTCGAGCGCCTGCGCATCAAGGAGCCCCGGCTCGTCACCAAGCTGCTGGTCCCGCTGAGCTACGCGATGCAGGCCGATCGCTTCTTCTACACGTCCCGAGTCCCCGAGCACGCCGCGCTCACCGGGCTTCGTCATGCGCCGCAGATCTTCCAGCCGCTCGTCGACAAGGCGGTGGAGCTGCGGGTGATCGTCGTGGGCGACGAGGTCTTCGTGGCGGCCATCGACGCCTCGACGATCGCGCACGCGCGGGTGGACTGGCGCCGGCTCGAGGCGACGGACGGGGTTCACTGGCGGAGGGCGTCGCTCCCCGACGTGGAACGCCGACGGTGTCTCCGGCTCCTCTCGCGGCTGGGGCTGGTGAGCGGAGCGCTCGACTTCATCGTGACTCCGCGAGGCCAGCACGTGTTCCTCGAGGTGAACCCAGCCGGAGAGTGGGGCTGGCTCGAGAAGGAGCTGGGCTTCGACATCTCGGGCGCCTTCGCCCGCACGCTCACTTCAGGGCACGCAACGCCGCGTCGGCGGCCTCGAGCTCGTCCTCGCTGAAGACCTGCACCCCATGCGCGCGGAGCAGCTCGGTGGTGACGCCCGACCCAGCGATCCGTCGGCCAGCGAAACCGCCGTCGGCGATCGAGCCGACCCCACACGACGGCGAGTTTTCCTTCAGCACCGCGACGCGAATCGTGTGGGCCTGCGTCAAGGCCAGGGTGGCTCGAGCACCGGCCTCGAACGCGGCGGTCACCTCCCTGCCCTCCTCCGTCACCACCTGATCCCCTCGCCGTTCAGCGCGTGGCCGAGGCACGGCGAGGCCTCCCAAGAGCTCCGGGCAGGCGCGCACGACGCGGCCCTCCTCGAGCCATCGCCTCAGCACGGGATGGGCGGAGCGCTTGTCCTTTCCGTCGTAGCGAACGGGGTCTCCGAGCAGACAGGCGCTGACGAGGACGCGGTGCATTGGCCGCCGTTCTACTCCCTTCGTCCGCGAAGCCGGGCGCGTTCTCGGCTACGAAGCCGCGCCGTGAAGGTCCTCCTCGTCACCCGCAGCGACGACAACGAGTGCGTCGAGATGGTCGAGCGAGCGCTCGCGAGGCGCCGCGTGAAGGGCGTTCGGCTCGACACCGATCGGTACCCGACGGCCGTGGGCCTCTCGAGCGACTTCAGCGGGCGCAAGGCGAAGCGGGTGCTCCACACTGAAGCCGGCGACGTCGACTTGGATCGGCTGGGCGCCATCTGGTACCGCCGTTTCCTCGCCGGTGGGCTGCTCCCCGACGTGTTGGGCGATCTGCGCGACGCCTGCGTCGACGAGAGCCGCCGCACGCTCTACGGCACCATCGCCGCGAGCCGCTGTTTCCAGCTCGATCCACTCCGGGCGGTGCGCAGGTGCGATCACAAGGAGCTTCAGCTGGTGAAGGCTCGCGACTTCGGGCTCGACGTTCCCCGAACGCTCTTCTCCAACGTGCCCGACGACGTGCGTCGGTTCGCCAAGGCGATGCGCGGGCCCATCGTCACCAAGATGCAGCACTCGTTCGCCATCTGGCGTGAGGGCATCGAGAACGTCGTCTTCACCAACTCCATCTCCGAGGCCGATCTCGAGTCGCTCGAGGGGCTGGCGTTCTCGCCGATGACCTTCCAGGAGAAGCTGGAGAAGCGGCTCGAGCTGCGCGCCACCGTCGTGGGCCGACGGGTCTTCACCGCCTGCGTCGACTCGCAGGTGCTGGAGGGCGCGAGGCTCGACTGGCGAAAGGAAGGCGTCGCGTTGCTCGAGGCGTGGCGGCCCTACCAGCTCCCCAAGCCGGTCGAGCGAGCGCTGCTGAAGCTCACCGCCTGGTTCGGGCTCAACTACGCCGCGGCCGACTTCATCGTCACGCCCAGCGGCCGGCACGTGTTCCTGGAGATCAACGCCGGCGGGGAGTTCTTCTGGCTCCAGCGGGTCCCAGGACTGCCGATCGCCGAGGCCCTCGCCGAGGTGCTCGTGGGCGAAGCGCCGCGCGTCGGCGCTGGTGAGGGCTGAGCCCGGCCCGAATCGCTCGGGAACTCACCCGTTTCTCTCGACGGCACGCCGATGAACGACCACGTGGGCGGAGTGCCTACCTTCACCCGAATCGCGGCCGGTGCGGGGCGCGGCTACACTTCGAGGTGACCGGCCAGGAAATCGGAGGCGGCCATGTTGGGCCTGCGGGCGCGAATTCGTCAGCTGAAGCGGCAGGCGGAGTACCTCAAGGGTTACTTCGATCGCGACGCGACGAACACCGTCGTGCGGCGCACCGACTTCACCAACTGCCCACGGCCGGTGTTGCTCCTCTACGGCTTCATGTCGACACGGCGGGTGCTCGAGGTGCTCGAGACCCGGCTGCGCCGCGATCACTTCTGCGTCTGGAGCATGAACCTCGGCGGCTGGAAGGACGCGTTCAACACCAACGCCATCGACGAGACCGCCGAGAAGGTGCGCGCGAAGATCGATCGGCTCTACCAGCGCTACCCGAACATGGGTCCGCTCTCGATCATCGGGCACTCCAAGGGCGGGATCATCGGGACGTACTACGTGAAGCGGCTCGGCGGAGACTCGCGGGTGAAGAACCTGATCACCCTCGGCAGCCCGCACAACGGCTCACCGACCGCGTACTTCGGGGTGATCACCCACGGCCTCATCTCGCGCAGCATCTGGCAGCTGACCCCGATGTCCCCGTTCATTCGCCGGCTGAAGATGGGCGCCTTCCCGCGCGACGTGCGGCTCACCAGCATCTTCTCCAAGGGCGATCGGGTGAACCCCTTCCCCAGCTGCCTGGTCGAGAACGAGTTCTCGGTGCCGAACCTCACCAACGTCGAGATCGCCGACGTGGCGCACCGCGAGTTCCTCACCAGCCGCAGCGTGTACCAGGTGGTGCGGCGCGAGCTGTTCACCGGCTATGGGCTGCCCGTTCCCGCCGAGCCGAAGCCTCGCAAGCTGATCCCGCTGCGCTGATCCTCCGCTCACGGTGGGCACACGGTGTCGCGCCGGAGCGGGTCGAGCTCAGCAGCGCGGGAGGACTGCCGCCGTCGAGCCAGGAGCCGAAGACGTCGAACAGGCTCAGCGGCTGGCCACCATCGGCCGTGATCTGGCATCGGCACCGCCGCGGCGCCCGGCCACGCCATCACGATGGAGGATCGTGAGCTCGGCTTCGAGGCTCTTGCTGCCGAGGAAATGCAGGCTGAGCCTGACGGGCTGGCCGGTGATGGGGTGCGTGGTGTCGTAGCTCACCGCCCGCGCGTTGCCGTTCCAGCCGTCGGAGCTGCAGTAGACGAGCTGGACCTGGTTGGCGTCGGTCACCACGAGGCGAGCTCCTGAACCACCGAGTTGCAGCGGGCGCCACAACTCGGCAGAAGTCGGGTCGTGCGGAACAAGTGGGAGCGGCTCCTCGAGCAGAAGCCCATCGCGATCGTCGATCACCTCGTGGGCGAGGCGGCGAAGCTCTTCGGCGAAGAGCTGCGGCAGTGGCCTCCGGCGATCGACGAGTTCGACGCCCAGACCGGTCAGGCGCTCGCCGAGCTCGTCCGCCAACACCCGACCCGGCCCGATGCCCGGCTGTACGGAGAGGCGTTTCGGCTCACCCGCTGGGACCTCTCACGTGACTTCGACGCCGTCGACGACTACTGGCGGAACTCGAGACACCTCGAGGCCGGTCTCACCATGGCCGACAAGCCGATGATCCTCTTCCTCACCCGCTTTCTCTGCGAGCAGCTCCTCGGCCTGTTGGAGGCGACCCAGGGCCGCGTCAACCGGCCGCGGCTGCTCGAGGCCCTGGCCTTGATCGAGCGAGACTTCCTCGCGCGCGCTAGGCTCGCTTGATCCCGAAGGACTCCCGCGTGAACGTGACCCTGCCAGCGAGCCAACCAGTGGGCCAACGGCCGCCCAACAAGCTGCCCCGGCCGGCCGACGTCTGCTGGTGCGGCTCGGGCGAGAAGTACAAGAAGTGCCACAAGGACGCCGATCAGGCCTTCCTCAAGGAAGAGCGCAAGCGCCTCGAGGCCAACAAGGTGCGCGCCGCCGAGATCTCCGCCAAGCGGGAGGTGCCGATCACGATTCCGCGGCCCGACTACGCAGAGACCGGCATGCCGAGCCGAGGGAGCGGCCGGAACGTGAGAACGCCCGAGGAGCTGGTGCGAATGCGACGCGCCTGCCGGGCGGCGGCCGAGGTGCTGCGCAAGTGTGGCGAGCAGGTGAAGGTCGGCTCGACGACCGACGCGATCGACGTCTTCGCGCACGAGCTCATCGTCTCGCTCGGCGGGTACCCCAGCCCGCTCAACTACCGCGGCTTCCCCAAGTCGATCTGTTCCTCGGTGAACGAGGTCATCTGCCACGGGATCCCCGACGGGCGCGCGCTCCTCGACGGCGACATCGTCAACCTCGACATCACCGTCTACCTCGACGGCATGCACGGCGACTGCAACGCCACCTTCCTCGTCGGTGAGTCGGTCGACGAGGAGTCTCGCCAGCTCGTCCGGGTCTCGCAGGAGTGCCTGATGAAGGGCATCGAGGCGGTGAAGGTGGGCCGACCGATCAGCGACATCGGGCGCGCGATCGAGCTGCACGCCGACCAGCACGGCTACGGCGTGGTGCGGGCCTACTGCGGCCACGGCATCGGCGACGCGTTCCACACCAACCTGCAGATCCCCCACTACTTCGACGCGCGCTCCAACACCCGCATGGAGCCGGGCATGACCTTCACCATCGAGCCGATGATCACCCTCGGCACCTGGGAAGAATCGCACTGGGACGACGGGTGGACGGTCGTCACCAAGGACCTCCGCCGCACCGCCCAGTTCGAGCACACCATTCTCGTCACCGATGGCGGCGCCGAGATCCTCACTCGGGAGTGAGCGACCCGCCGTGACCGCCGTCCTCGGACTCGGGCTCGCCGCCCTCGGACGCCCTGGCTACATGACGGTGGGCCACGCCGACGATCTGCCCGATGCGAGCGAGGCCGGCCTCGAGGCACGCACCTTCGAGGTCCTCGATCGGGCCCACGCGCTCGGCGTTCGCCACTTCGACACCGCGCGATCGTACGGCGCGGCCGAGGCCTTCCTCGGGCGATGGCTCGACAGCCGCAAGGTCGTTGGGGTCACTGTCTCGTCGAAGTGGGGCTATCGCTACACGGCCGGCTGGCAACGCACCGCCTCGGTTCACGAGGTGAAAGAGCACGGCCTCGCGCACCTCGAAGAACAGCTCGCCCAATCACGCGCCCTGCTCGGCGATCGCCTGACCGTCTACCAGGTGCACTCGCTCACGCCCGACAGCCCGATCCTCCGTGAGGGAGCGGTGATCGATCGGCTCGCGAGGCTCCGCGACGAGGGACTCGCGATCGGCGCATCGGTCTCGGGCCCTCGGCAGGCCGAGCTGATCGAGTGGATGCGGGAGCTCGAGCGGGGTGGGCAACGAGTGTTCGGTTGGGTTCAGGCGACCTGGAACGTGCTCGAACGATCGGCTGGGCCGGCGCTGCTCGCGGCCCACGACGCTGGAATGAAGGTCATCATCAAGGAAGGCCTCGCCAACGGCCGGCTCGGGCCGCGGAGCGATGTCCCCCTCTGGCTCGAACGCTGCCGTGAGCTCGGCGCGGCGCCCGACACCCTCGCGCTCGCCCTCGTGCTCGCTCAGCCGTTCGCTGACGTCGTGCTGAGCGGAGCCGTCACTCCTGCGCAGCTGGAGTCGAACGCCCGTGCGCTGTCCCACGCCGTCGATTCGAAATGGGCGAAGAGCCTCATCGTCCCACCCGAACGGTACTGGGCCGATCGAGCCACCCTTTCCTGGACGTGAGCCATTGAGCCCCACCGGGCCGAGTTGCTAGACCACGCGAATGGCCGAGGCCCCCGCACCGAGGTTGCTGGTCGTCGACGACGATCCCGACATCGTTCGGCTCGTCTCGCTCGCGATGCGGGCCCGCGGCTACGACACAGACGGCGTCACCACCCTCGACGCCGCGCTCGCGAAGGTGCAGGCCTCGACCTACGACGTGGTGCTGACCGACAAGAACCTCAAGGGCGCGACCGGCCTCGAGCTCATCGACGCGGTGACGCTCCACTCGCCCCAGACGGCGATCGTCTTGATGACGGCCTTCCCCGAAGGAGCGCTCGGGCGGCTGGCGACCCTCGACGGCTACCTCGGCAAGCCCTTCAAGTCGCTCGAGGTGGTGGCGCAGGCGCTCCAAGACGCGAGAGAGAAGAAGCAGCGCGCCCTCGAGCGGCAGAAGCTGTTGGGGAAGCTCGGCGAGGTGCAGAACGCGCTCGCGCCGGCCTCGACCGCCAAGCCAGGGCGCTAGACGGCTGCAGGGTGGAGCCACTCACGGCGGCGCCTGGCACCGAGACGCCCAGGGTTGGGTGCCGTCGGCGCAGATCGGCTCGCAGCGCCAGCCTCCAGCCAGGCATTCGCACCGCGTCGCGAGGCAGAACGCACAGCCGATCGCTCCACACGGCAGCTCGCAGCCGACCGGGCTCGCGCCACACGATGGGGGCGCGCACTGGAGCACACAGCAGCCCGGCCCACTGCAGCCGCTCTGACAGTACCGGCTGGCGACGCACTCGCTGGCTGTACAGGAGGCGCAGTCGCTCGGCGGCCCACAGTCACAGGTGCGACAGCCGTTCCGCATGAGCGGGACCTGTGGTGGGAGGCACGGCCGACAATTCGAAGCGGCTGGGCAGCTCTGACAGACCTGCTCGAGGCACCACTCCCCGCTCGGACACTGGGTGTCGTCGGTGCAGGAGCGGCACTGGGTGCAGTCACGCGTCGCGGTCGTGATGATGCCGCTCGCGCAGCGAACCGTGGCGCGACAGCACGACTCCGGGCCCGAGGTGCAGGTGGCGAAGCCCGAGCACCCCTCGCCGATCCTCCCGAGTCCGAGCGCCGATTCGCAGTCCGTCCACAGCGGGGCGACCGGCGGGAACGAGGCGAGCTCGCCCGAGGGGAGCGCGCAGCTCGCGGCGACGAGGAACCCCCAGCTGGCCCTCATCGCGCCCCCCAGGCGTAGCCGAGGCCGAGCCCCATCGACACCACGCCGCCGCCCAGCGCCGCGACGGGCTGGCCGCGAATCGTCCCGAAGGCCGCCCAGGCCCAGCCGAGCGCCGCGTCGAACTCGAGGAGCAGGAAGTCGGTCAGCCGCACTGCGACGGCCAGCACCCCTGCGCCGCCCGCCTCGACGCTCACCACCGAGCCGCTCGTCACCTCCTCGGTCCCCGGCGAGCTCAAGACGCCGTATCCGAGGAGCGCGCGGGCGAGCAGCCGAGCCGACCACCAGCGCCCTCCCACGCCCACCAGGGCGAGCTCGGGCTCGATCGACGCAGACTGGGCGATCACCGGGACGTTCACCCGCGCGCCGGTCGGCGCCACCGCATCGAACGTGACCGAGCGACCGCCGAAGCTCGCGCTCAGCCCGACGGTGAGCGGCCCGTTGGAGAGCGCGACCCGAGGCCCCAGCCGCCACGGGCCCAACCACAGCGGCGTCGTCGCCACGGCCGACGCGCCAACGCGCCAGGCGAGCGACCGGTCGGACCGCTCCGCCAACCACCAGAGCGAGCCCGGGAGCGGGGACCAGTCAGGCGCGGCGGGCGTCGACTCGATCGGCGGCAACACCTCGGTGGCCACCAACGGAGCGCGCGCCGGCTGCAAGGTGCGCCCTCGCTCCGCCGCGAGCAGCGCGAGGAGCCGACTCCGCGCCTCGACGCTCAGCTCCGGCAGCGCGGCTTCTTCCACCCGACCGCGGAAGCCGGGCGCCTCGAGCCGCAGCTCGACGCGTTCGTTCGTGCACGAGACGATCACCGTCGCGCCCGCCGGCGCGCTCGACCACTCGATGGCCACCTGGCGGGCGAAGGTCTCGTCGAGCTGGGCCTCGCACGAGCGCGTCTCCACGCTGGGCACCGCCGCGAGGAGGACCGAGCCGAGCGCTTCGATCACGGCTGGGTGCGCTCGAGGGTGCGGAGCAGCTGCTCGAGCTTCTGGGTGTGAGCGCCGTCGGGGAAAGCGGCGAGGGTGGCCTTCGCGACGCTCGAGGCCGCGGCCGCCTCTCCTGCAGCGTCGAGCGCCTCGGCCTGGCGGACCAACGCGTCGTAGCGCAGTGGTGAAGGAGGGCTCGCCGAGGCGACCCGCTCGAAGTGCGCGGCGGCGGCCTTCGGTCGATCGAGCTGGTCGAGCTCGAGGCGCGCGAGGGTGAAGGCGACCGTCGCGTCGGAGGGATCACGCTCGAGCGCCCGCGTCAGGGCACTGGCCGCCTCCGCCGGGTGGCCGACGGCGCGCGCGGTGTCGGCCATCAAGAGCAGCTCCGCCTTGTCGGCCGTGGTCACCCGCTCGGTGAACGCCGGAGCCAGGAGCGCCCAGGCCCCGTCGAACTCGCCCCGTCGGGCGGGCGTCTGCCAGTCGGGAGGCGGGGCGGGAGGAGGCGGGCTCGGCGGACGACTGGGCGGCGGCGCGGGCTTCGCGAGCGGCTCCTCCACGACGGGACGCTCTGCGACGGGCGGCGCGTCGAGCGAGGTGGGAGCCGGCGGGCTCGGGTGCGACGCGGCAACGGTCGCTGGAGCGAACACCTCGTGGCCCGCTTCGACCCGCTGGAGTCGATCGGGCAGGCCCTCCGAGCGCACCAGCACCACGCCGCGCTCGACCGCGACCCGGACACCCTCGGCGCCGCGCTCCACGGTGAAGATCGTCCCCAACACCTCGACCGAGGCGATGCCGGTCTCGACCACCCACTGGCGGTGGCTCTTCGGGTTCACCTCGAAGCGGCCGCGGCCCTCTCGGAGCAGCAGGGTGAGCTTGCCCGCCTGGTTGGCGACGACCTCCGCGCTCGTCCCCTGCTCGAGCGAGAGCTGCGAGCCGTCGGAGAAGGCGAAGGCGCCGGTGAGCGTCGAGGGGAGCGGGGCGCCCGAGGCGGTGGCGATCGGCTCCTGGGCCCGGGGCCAGCTGAACCAGAGCGCGGCGGCGACGAGGAGAGGCACCCCCACGGCCATCGCGAGGGCGAGCTGCAGCCGGCTCGGGCGGGCGCGCTCGGCGTGACGCGAGGCCTGCACCTTGCGGGCGATCGACTGCAGCTGCCCGTCGCTCAGCGGCGGCTCGAGGTGATCTTCGATGGGCCCCTTCATGGGACGTCCTCCAGGCGTACGACGTCGCCCATCAAACCACGGGCGAGGGCGAGCCGTCGTTTGGCGGTCGCCACTGAACAGTCACAGCCGCGCGCGACCTCCTCGAGCGTGCAGCCCAGCAGAAAGCGCAGCATCCACGCGGTGCGTTCGGGCTCGGGCAGCTTCTCGAGGGCAGCGTCGATCTCGCGCAGCTCGGCCTTCACCTGCGGGCTCGCGTCGGCGCTCACCATCGTGGCGAGGGCGCTCTTCTCGTCGGGCTCGTCGCGAAACAACCGCAGTAGGCGAAACCACCGCCCCCGCCGATTCGAGCGAGACAGCGCGATCTGGGCGAGCCACCCACGGAGCGCGTGCGGATCGTCGAGGGCGCCCAGCTGCTCGAACGCGGTGATGAAGGTCTCCTGCACGACGTCTTCGAGATCGTGCCCGCGCCCACACACCCGAAACACGACCGCCGCCACGAACTGGACGTGGCGGCGGTACAGCAGATCGAAGGCGTACTCATCTCCTCCGCGCGCTCGCTCGACGAGGGCTTCGTCGCTCGGCGCGCTCGCCGATTCCAGCAATCGAGGAGAGGAGCGGCCAGCCTTCATCACGGTCGAGCGTTGGTCTGGCACTGCGTCAGCGCGTCGATTGGCGCCTGGCACGCGGCCGGATCGTTCGTCTGCGTCAGACAGTCGCGCACCAACTCCAGCTCGGCCTCACAGTCGAACGGCGGCGGCCCCGCGTCGGGCGGCGCGGGAGGCTCGAAGCCCTGCGCGCAGCGGGTGTACGTCTCGAGCACGGGCTCACACTGCAGCGGGTCGCTCGCGTGGGCCAGGCAGCCCCGCACCGCGTCCGCCTCGGCCTCGCAGATCACCGGCGGGGTGGGCGGGCACGGTGGCGGGGGGCCCGCCGCCAGGCCGGGCCGGAGCCCGTCGAAGATCGGCGCGCACCTGAGCAGAGCGTTGGTGGGGGCGACGCACGCGCGAACCAACTCCGCCACCCCCCAGCAGGGC
>JBPOIJ010000072.1:0-40734 GCA_052034585.1 Myxococcota bacterium | reverse complement strand
GAACGATCGCGGTTCTCCGGGCCCACGAGGTCCGGCTCCGTTGAAGCTGCACGGCCAGCGCCTCGGTGGTGCAGTCGGAGCCTGTTCTCCGGGCCCACGAGGTCCGGCTCCGTTGAAGCATGTGCGCGCCGCTGCTCTCGACGTACACCGTGGTGGTTCTCCGGGCCCACGAGGTCCGGCTCCGGGGAAGCTCGCCCGGCGCACCAAGCGCGGTGTAGATCTCCAACCACGTTCTCCGGGCCCACGAGGTCCGGCTCCGTTGAAGCTACTTCGGCGGCACGCTCACCACCCACAACGTGGCCGTGTTCTCCGGGCCCACGAGGTCCGGCTCCGTTGAAGCACGAAGGTGAGCTTGTTGGCCGTCGTCGTCGACTTGTTGGTTCTCCGGGCCCACGAGGTCCGGCTCCGTTGAAGCCCCGTCACGGTCCAGCCGCCCGACGTGCGAGCGAGTTCTCCGGGCCCACGAGGTCCGGCTCCGTTGAAGCGGACCGAGCGCTACGGTGCACATCGGCGTGACGGGCGTGGTTCTCCGGGCCCACGAGGGCCGGCTCCGTTGAAGCTCCCACAGGTCCGACGTCGACTCGCCGCCGCAGCGGTTCTCCGGGCCACGGGGCGCTAGGGTCGAAGCATGGCTCCGAAACCCCTCACGCTGCCCAACGCCCTCGAGCGGCTCACGCCCTTCGCGACGCGAGCGCCGACGCAGCCCGAACATTCCCAGCTCGTCGGGCTCCTCGAACGCCTTCCGCCCGGCCTTCCGATGGACTTGGTCGCCACGGTGATGAAGCGGCTGGCAAAGGCCAGCGGCATCGAGTGGATGTTCCTCGCGCCCCGTGTCTATGCGCCCGCCGTCGCGCAGGCCGTGAAGGCTCAGAAGAACGAGCCCCTCGCGGTCTTTGTCCAGGCCGGTCTGCCCTCGAGGATCGAGACGTGGGGCGAGCAGCCGTACGAACTCAAAGAGGCGTATGGCGGCATCGAGTACGTCTCGCTGGAAGGGCATCGCAAGAGCCGAGCTCGAGCGCTCGCGCGAATCGCCGGCGATGCCCGGGTGGTCGCAGGCGCGCAGGCCCTGCTCAAGGCCTTCCCCACCGACCCGCGCGACGCGCTGCTGTTCCTGGCGTTCGAGGGCTCGAAGTCGTCGCTGAATGTCATCCGCCCCTTCGTCACGAAGTTCCTCAAAGACCCCAGCGAGCTCGACTTTCTGCGCGACGACGTCGTACCGCTGCTCGAGAAGCCGGCGACCGCGAGCCTCAAGGCGCTCATTCTCGACACGACGGAGCAGCGGAACGCGGGCTCGTGGGGTCTTCAGGCGGGCCGCGCGCTGGGCATGACCGAGGGCGCTGCGCTCAAGTTCAAGGTCAACGTCTTCGCGAAGGGCGACTGGCCGAAGGTGCGCATGTGGTTCGACTCGACGAAGGACCCGTCGGCCGGTGGCACGTGGAACTTCAACGAGCGCGTTCGCTTTGGGCGCCACGACCCGAAGAAGGCGCCGTTGAAGAACCTCGAGGCGGTGCTCGCGAAGGTCAGGCTCGAGGCGACGGAGAACGACACGACCTGGGTTCGTTACGAGTTCTCGAGCCCGATGCGTGCTCCCTTCAAGGCAAGGCTCGCTGCGTGGGTCGCCGGACAACTGCCGGGCGTGAAGCTGACGGCTTGAAGTGCGCCGGTGATCAACGCGCCTTCAGCTCGTCCTCGATGACCTTCCGCCGGGCGAGCGCTCCGAGCTTCAGCGGCCCTCCGTCGGAGCACCGTGCAGAAGCGCTTCCAGAAGCGAGACTTGCTCTGCGGTGACGGTCGCGAGTTGCGCGTTGAGGTTGTCGGTCAGAATCCTCGCGCTCGCGCTCTTCTCACGCCGAAGAGCGGCGAGCTGCGCGGTGAGACGACCTGCCTCTTGCGCGAGGCGATGGACTCTTGCGTCGCTCACGATGGCCTTCGAGCGGTCGAAGACGAGTCGGTGCGCTTGTTCGACTTCAGCGAGCTTGATTCCGAGCTGTCGCTTCGATTCCTCCGCTTGGAGGTTGCGCAGCCAGCCCTTGGCGTTGCCGAAGGTCGACACCGCCTCACCGAGCCGCCCGGCGGCGAACGAGGCCTCGGCGCGCGCCAGCAGGTCGAGGGGCGCCTCCAACTCCAGCGCGATGCCACTTCGAAACTCCGCTTCGCACTGTGCACTCCATCGCTTGGCCGCCTCGACGTCGATGGGGTGCGATGAGCCCGTGAGTGCACACTTCTTCGAGCAGGCTCGTGTGCTCTGCATCGTGTCCTGTACGCGAAAGTGACGTTGACTGGACTCGGTTTCGCGGAGCCGCCCCTTGTCTCGGAGCGCCACGACCCGTGCCTCGACGCAGCTCATCGTCTCCGCGGAGGGGTATTCGCTCGGTGCTCGCTCGCCCAGCTCGTCCAGGTACCGTGCGAGCTCGGCGTCTCCCTCGGCGAGCGCGACGGACTTCCAAGGAGTCAGCCGCGCCTCACCGATCGTCAACATTCCGTAGTCCGAGACGCGTTTGTGCCGAAACGCACAGCTGGACGCGGCGACGAAGAGGACGATTCCAAGTGGCGCGCGCTGTAGCCGCATCAAGTGACCCTCCTCATACGCGCAGAGCGCGGCTGCATCGCCTCGCCTCCTCGGCAGCGCGGTGCGGCACGAATTTCCCGCGCTTGCGGGCCGGAGCCGGCTTTCCGAGCTGGAACGCCTCGGGTTCTGGGCAGCCTCCCGACGGGTGTGCCTGCCGCTCGCCTCCCGAAAATGACATGCCGTTCCGATGTGATGCGGCTACACCCACGGCATGGCGCGCTCGTTCGATTTTCTGGTGATGGGTGGCGGGGTCGCAGGGCTGTCCTTCGCGCTGCAGGCGGCGAAGTCGGGAACGGTCGCGGTGCTCACCAAGCGCAGCCGCTCCGAGGGCAACACCGTCTACGCGCAGGGCGGGATCGCGGCGGTGCTCGCGGCCGACGACAGCTTCGACAAGCACGTCGAAGACACCATCGTCGCCGGCGCGGGCCTCAACAAACGCTCCATCGTGCAGATCACCGTCGAAGAAGGCCCGGCGCGCCTCAAGGATCTCGTCGCGATGGGCGCCGAGTTCAACCGCCGCAGCAACGGAGAGTTCGATCTCACCCGCGAGGGCGGGCACTCGAAGCGGCGCATCGTTCACTCCGGAGACGTCACCGGCAAAGAGGTCGAGCGCGCGATGCTCGCCGCCTGTGACGAGCAGAAGAACATCGCCTTCTTCCCCGACGCGACCGCCATCGATCTCATCCGCGAGCGCTCGGCGCAGCCGGGCAAGGGCCGGGTGCAGGGCGCGTACGTGCTCCGCGAAGACGGGCAGATCGAGACCTTCCTCGGGAAGATCACCGTGCTCGCCACCGGCGGCGCGGGGAAGGTCTACCTCTTCACCTCGAACCCCGACGTGGCGACGGGCGACGGAGTGGCGATGGCGTACCGGGCAGGCGCGAAGATCGCGAACATGGAGTTCTACCAGTTCCACCCCACCTGCCTCTTTCACCCCGAGGCGAAGAGCTTCCTCATCTCCGAGGCGCTGCGCGGCGAGGGCGGCCGGCTCAAGCTGAAGAGCACCGGCGAGCGCTTCTTGACGCGCTACCACCCGCTCGAAGAACTCGCGCCCCGTGACGTGGTGGCCCGCGCGATCGACGCGGAGATGAAGCGCACCGGCGACGACTGCGTGCACCTCGACATGACGCACCTCGGGAAGGCGTACCTCGTCGAGCGCTTCCCCACCATCTACGCCACCTGCCGCGAGTTCGGCATCGACATCGCGGTGCAGCCGATCCCCGTCGTGCCCGCGGCCCACTACATGTGCGGCGGCGTGGTGACCGACGAGCACGGCGCGACCTCGATCCCCGGCCTCTACGCCGTCGGCGAGGTCACCTGCACCGGGCTCCACGGCGCGAACCGGCTCGCGTCCAACTCGCTCCTCGAGGGGCTCGTCTTCGGCCATCGCGCGGCGGCGGCCTCGGCCAAGGAACTCGCGGCCGGCATCACCCACCCGACCGGCGTGCGCGAATGGGATCCGGGTGCCTCGGTGCCCTCCGACGAGACCGTCGTCGTCAGCCAGAACTGGGAAGAGATTCGCCGGCTGATGTGGAACTACGTCGGCATCGTGCGCACCGGAAAGCGGCTCGCCCGTGCCCGGCGCCGCCTCGACATGCTGCGCGAGGAGATCCGCGAGTACTACTGGCAGTACAAGGTGACCCGTGACGTCGTCGAGCTGCGGAACATCGCCGACGTCGCTCACCTCATCGTCGAGTGCGCGTCGCGACGGAAGGAGAGCCGCGGGCTCCACTACACCCTCGACTACCTTTCGACGGATGATCACAACTGGCTCACGGATACGGTGGTGACTCGTGAAATCTAAGCTCTCGTCGATCGCGGTCTTCTGCGGCAGTCGTCTCGGCAACCGGCCCGAGTTCGCCGACGTGGCGATGGCCTTTGGCGCAGCGATGGCTCGCAACGGCTGCGATCTCGTCTATGGCGGCGCCGCCAACGGCCTGATGGGCGCGCTCGCCGACGGCGTGCTGTCGGGCGGGCGAAAGATCATTGGCGTCATTCCCAAGGGGCTCGATCGCGTCGAGTTCGCCCACGCCAAGCTGAGCGAGCGCATCGACGTCGCCACCATGCACGATCGCAAGGCCGCCATGTCGGATCGGGCCGACGCCTTCGTCGCCCTGCCAGGCGGGCTCGGCACGATGGACGAGCTCTTCGAGGCGCTCACCTGGCGACAGCTGGCGATTCACAACAAGCCGCTCGGCCTGCTCGACGTCGGAGGCTTCTACAAGCCCCTCATCGAGTGGCTCGACGGCGCCGTGGAAGATGGCTTCGTCTCGCAGCGGCACCGGGCGACGTTGATCGTCGAGTCGCACCCGGAGGCGCTCCTCCAACGCTTGGCGGGAGGCGTCTGATGCTCGGCGGCGGCGAGGGCTTGGTCCGGTTCTCGCTCTTCGGGATCCCGATCTCGATCGACTGGTCGTTCCTCATCGTGCCCCTCTTCGCCTGGGGCCAGGGCTGGCAGCGCGCCCTCATCTGGACGGTGATCGTCTTCGTGAGCGTGCTCTTGCACGAGCTGGGGCACGCGGTGGCGATGAAGGTCTTCGGCTTCGGCCCGCGCATCTCGGTCTACGCCCTGGGCGGGCTCACCTTCTGGCCGGAGAGCGCCGCGCCGTCGGTGAAGCAGAGCTTCGTGGTGAGCGGTGCCGGCCCCGCGGTCTCGGTGTCGCTCGGGCTGATCTCGTTGCTCGCGCTCAAGCTCGCGCCCGCGGCGAGTCCCCTGGTGAGCCTGGCGCTCGAGCAGTCGGTATGGGTGAACCTCGTCTGGGGCCTCATCAACCTGCTCCCGTTGATGCCGCTCGACGGCGGCAACCTGCTCGACACCGGCGCCACCATTCTCACCAAGACGCCGCGGCCGCGCTGGGTCGGGTTGGTCGCGATCGTCACCGGGCTCGCGGTGATCGCCGGAGGGCTCCTCATCGCCCAGCCGTTCCTCGCGATGATCGGGTTCTTCTCGATCCTCCGAGGGTGGAGCCGCTGGAGCAATCGCCAGCCCAGCTTCGACGAGGCGCTCCAGCAGGCAGTGAAGCTCGGCTGGGAAGGCAACCGCGAAGGCGCCGAGACGATCTTGCTGATGCTGCGTCAGGCTGCGACCACCGACGAGCAGCGGGCGAAGGTGGCGCAAGAGCTCGCCTGGCTGTGCCTGCTCAACGGCAACATCGAGCGCGCCGAGATCGAAGTGCGCAAGCTCCCGGTGGGTTGGAAGATCGCGCCCGAGCTCGAGGCGCGGCTGCTCGCCACCAAGGACGACGTCGACGGAGTGATCCGCATCTTGATGCCGGAGGTCACGGCCGGACGGCTGCCCGTCACCGCGGCGCCGCTGCTCGCCTCGGCGCTCATCGCTCAGGCACGCTTCCAGGAGGTCGAGGCCGTCGCCTCGCTCATGCTGGCGAACGCGCGCACCCGCGACGATGCCGCTGGTCGTGCCGCCATCGAGCTCACCACGCGCCTCTTCCATGCCGGGGCGGCCGATGCGTGTCTGCGGCTCTGCGAGTTCCTCTGGAAGAAGTTCGCGCGAGGCGAAGACGCCTTCAACGCCGCCTGCTCGCTGGTGAAGCTCGGCCGGCTCGACGACGCGATGACGTGGCTGTCGGACGCGGTGCGGGTGGGCATGAGCGATCTCGGCAAGGCTCTGCGCGAAGATCCCGATCTCGGCCCGCTGCGTTCGCGGAGCGACTTCGTCGAGCTCGCCGCCCGGGTGTCCTGAGGCCCACAAGTTCCTTGCGCTTCGCCTGGACGTCAGGTGTCAGAGTGGAGAATGGGCTTCTTGGCTGACGTCCAGTGGCTGTCGCCCTCCCTGCGCGAGACGATTGAGCGAGACGTGAAGGGCCCTTGGCGGTTGGGGGAGCCGAGAGCCCGAGTCGAGCAGTTGCTCGCGTGGGCCAAGGCTCCTCAGCTGGTCGAGTGGTTCTGCCGAGGCGACGGGCCCGACACGCCCGTTCGCGTCGAGTTCGTCGACTCGGAAGCCGCCTCGGCGATCGAGTGGCTGACCTTGCGTGACGCGCTCGAGTGGCGGCGCCAGTTCGTCAGACGTGATCTTCAGCCTCCGCTTTCCTCGGAGGATAGCTTCCTCCCGATCGCCCGAACCGTCGGCGGGCACCTGATCTTCGACGGCCGTGCTGGAGGCGTCGGGTACCGGTCGACCAAGTCGCCCGAAAGCTACCTCGCCACACTCCGGCGAGCGTTCCAGCTCGGCCCACTCCTGGCCGTGGCGCCGGACGAGGCTCCTCCTCCTGTCGAAGAGCAAGCTCCGAGCTCGAGTCCGCCAGCGTGGCGAGCGCTCGATGAACTCTCGAGCCACCTGGGTCTGCCCGGCAGCGCGGCGCAGGCCGAGGGTGAGCTGGCGGCGTGGTCGGCCGCGGTGGGCCCGACGAGCCTCGACACGAAGTGGGGCCGGTTTCTCTGTGGCCCGGATCAGGCACGGTTCCGCGACGAGATGACGACTTGCGCCGAGCCGCAGCTGCGTCTGCGTTTTCGGGTCGCCCAAGGGACCCCGCTGATCGTGCTGCCGCGCGCGGCGCTCGTGGCCTGGTCCGAGGTGGTGCGGCTTCACCTGTTTCGCGAAGGCCAGTGGCTCGACGGTGGCTGGACGCACTGCATGCCACTTCGCGAGATCGTCGCAGCGATGGCTTCGTGGACGAGCGGGTCTGGCGATGATCTCGGATCCGCCCAAGCGGCGTGTGAGATCCTGGAAGAGCTTCTCGACGTCGAACTCGACGGTTTGGTTCGCTCGGAACACGGGCTTGCGAGACTGCCCGTGCCAGCGAGAATGGTCCTCAGTGCGTGGTTCTCCAGCGCCGAGGCGCTCGCAGCGATCGGTGTTCGCATCGGGTCGATCGGTGCAGAGCCGACGCTGATCGAGGACGAGGTCGCGACCCGGTTCTTCCCGGGCTCGGGCGTGGCGCTCCAGTTCGACGGGCTCGTGCTGCCGTGGAGCCCGACGCCAGCGCGCTGGATCGAAGGGCTCGCGTCGGGCTGGGACGCACGCGGCGTTGCAGGCGCGGCCGTTGGAAGAGACTTCTTTGGCAACCTGAAGGTGCGACTCCCGCTCACTCCAGCCGAGCTGGCAGACGCGTTCGAAAGGGACGCTGGTTGGTCGCCATGCCCTGCCGAGCTGCGCTTCCGTCGCGCGGAGACCACGCAGGTGCAGAGCGCCAGGGGCATCACCACCTTCGAGTTGGACGACGCAGATCGCCAGGAACTCGTCGCCAGCCTTCGTGCCTGCGCGGCAGACTCGCTCGTCCTCGATCGTCTCGGTCTCGTCTTCGAGTTCATGCCGCCGAGATGAGCGAGTGCCCTAGTAGTGTGGCGGTCGTTCCTGCTGCGAAGGGTCGACGATGCCGGGATCGCCGCCGACCTTGTCCTTGAGGCTCACCACCTGGTGGCGGAGCGCGTCGATCTCCTGCTGCTGCCGGTAGACGACCTCGGACAGCTCGGTGACGAGCTTCTCGAGGTGGGCGTAGCGCTCTTCGATCGTCGTCAGCCGGAGCGCGTCGATCACGGCCGCACCTCGTTCTCGTCCCAGGCCGCGCCGAGCCAATTCTTGTAGGCCGCCTTCTGCGCCTCGGAGGGGTTCTCGACCCGCGCGAGGTACGCCGTGTCGTTCGGCTTGGGACCGAGGGTGATCGACGCCTCGAGCAGCTTGTCGCGGCGGAACAGCGTCACCTTCACCGTGTCGCCGGGCTTCTTCTCTTCGCAGCGCGAGATGAGCGCGGTCGCGTCGCAGCGGAGCCCGTCGAGCGCCACCACTTCGTCGTCGGCGTAGAGGCCGCCAACCATCGCGGGTGAGCCGTCGAGCACGGTCGCGATGCCGGCGCCCGACTTCGGGACGACGCCCAGCCACCCACCCGCGGCCTTGTCGGTGTTGCCCTTGCGAGGCGTGGTGCCGCCCTTGTCCGCCGCCGTCTCGCGGGGCCGCAGCTTCACCTCGAGGCCGACGTGCGAGAACACCGAGTAGTCGAGCTCACCGGTGCCGCGCAGCGCCGCGTCGAAGAACGGCTGGAGCGACGTGCCGGCGAGCTCCGAGGCGAGCCGTTCGATGCCGTCTTCGGGAACGCCCGACTCGTCGCCGTAGCGCTTCCAGAGCACCCGGAGCAGATCGTCGAGCGACGTGGCGTCGTTGGTGGCGCGGCGGAGATGGAGATCGAGCAGCGCGCAGACGAGCTCGCCCTTCAGGTAGTAGCTGATCGCGCTGTTCGGCGAGTTCTCGTCGGGCCGGTAGTGCTTGGTCCACGAGAGCCAGGACGCGTCGACGAGCGGCATCACCAGCCGGCCGGGCGTGCCGTGGAGCGCGGTGAGCGACTCTCCGAAGCGCGTCAGGTAGCGCGAGGCCGACATCAGCCCGGCGCGCCGCACAAGGAGGTTGTCGTAGTAGCTGGTGCCGCCCTCGAAGAACCAGAGCAGCTGGGTGTAGTTCTCTTGCGAGTAGTCGAACGGCACCAGGCGCTTGGGCTTGATGCGCTTGACGTTCCAGAGGTGGAAGTACTCGTGGGCCGCGAGGGTGAGGAAGTCCTCCCAGCCCTTGGCGCTCGAGAAGCCGGTGCGCGGGAAGAGCAGGGCGGTCGAGGCCTTGTGCTCGAGCCCGCCGCGGCCCTTGTCGGTGCCGTAGACGAAGAAGACGTACCGCTTCATCGGCAGCCCATCGAAGATCGCCGCCTCGGTCTCGATGATGCGGGTGAGATCGCCGATCGCCTTCTTCTCGTCGAGCTGCGGGTCTCCCCAGAGGACGAGCTCGTGCGGAACGCCGGCGGCGTTGAAGGTGATCGGCGTGTGCGGGCCGACCTCGAAGGGTGAGTCGACGAGCTCGTCGTAGTTGGGCGCGACGAACTCTTCTCCCTGTCGATCGAGCGCGACGGTGGTGCGCCAGCCCTTGGGGGCGACGATCGCGACGTGGTGCGGCCGGCTTCGGAGCGCCTCGGCGTAATAGAAGAGCGTCGCGCCGTTGAAGTAGCCGTGGGTGCCGTCGAGGTGGCTCGTTCGAACGGTGAGCTCGTTCGCGTAGACCCGGTAGCGGAGGTGGACGTTCGCGTTGCCGGCCTGGATGGTGATCGAGCGCTTGTCGAGCCGGCTGAAGGCGAGCGCCTGGCCCGCGGTGTTGGTGATGCGGAGATCCTGCACGTGGCGGGCGTACTCGCGCACGAGGTAGCTGCCCGGCGTCCACACCGGGAGGCAGATGGTGAGCTCGGCGCCACACGGTGGAAAGACGGCCTCGACCTCGTACAGGTGCGAGTGCGGTTGCGGCATCGAGACCCGGTAGGTGACTGGCATCGACATGGGGCCACTGATTACGCCATGCAGGGCCCAAGCGCAGCGGGAACGAGCGGCGCGGAACGAATGGTGCCGCTCGCCGATGCGCACGTCTCGCTCGGGCTCCTTGGCCCGGCGCCGGGCGATTCGGCCGGAGGCTGGAACGACAAGTCGATCGCGATCGAGCCAAGGCGGCTATCGTGTGGTCGCGATCTTCGGCACGCTCGGTCGAACCTCGGAGGACGGTGATGCCCAGCTACCAGCGGATTCGGCGGCTCGGAGTGGGAGGTACTGGTGAGCTCTTCCTCGCGCGTGGCACGGACGAGCGGCTCGCCGTTCTCAAGATCGTCGGAGCCGAGCGCGCCGAGGCGTCACGGACGGTCGAGGTGGCCCGTTTGCTGGCGCAGGTGAAGCACCCGCATGTCGCCCAGATCCTCGAGGTGTTCGAGGAGGCGGGTGAGCCGATCGTCGCGATGGAGTACGTCGACGGAGAGTCGCTCGCGGTGCTGCTTCGAGCCGCCCGTCAGCGAGCGGAGGCGCTGCCCCACTTGGTGAGGATCGTGGCGCAGGCGGCGAGAGGGCTCCAGGCAGCGCACGAGGCGCGCGACGCGTCTGGCCGGCCGCTCGGCATCGTGCATGGCGAGGTGAACCCTCAGAACGTCATGGTGACCCGCGAGGGAGTCACCAAGCTCGTCGGCTTCGCGGGCGGCTCGAGGGCGGGCAAGCTCGCGTACCTCGCGCCAGAGCAGTCGAGCGATCACCCGGCCGACGTGTCGACCGATCTCTTCTCGCTGGGGCTCGTGCTGTGGGAGGTCTGCCTCGGACGACGTGCGCGCGTCGCTGACGATGACGCGGGCCTCGCACGACAGGTGAAGGAAGGGCCGGTTCCAGCGCCAAGCTCGGTGCAGCCAGGCTTCGACGTCGCGCTGGGCACCATCATCTCGCGCGCGGTGGCGGTCGATCGAGCGGCGCGCTTTTCGTCGGGTGAGGCGCTGGCGCAAGAGCTCGAGCGGTGGCTCGCCTCGAGGGCGTCGGACGGCCAGACCCTCGCGTCATGGGTGATGGCCGCGATCGGTTCGCACCTCGACGCGCGCCGACTCAGCGTCGAGCAGGCCGGGCGGCCGAGCAGTGCGGAGTCCTCAGGCGCTCCGTCGCGCGCCCCGATGCCCGAAGCGGCAGAGGGCAGCCTGATCGAGAGCATCTTGCGTGACGTGCCGTTGACCGCCGAGTTGGTGGCCGATCTGGCGCGGCTCGGAGTGGAGCCCGCCCGGCTGAAGACGAAGTACCGCGTCGACGTCTGGGCGCGGACGATCGACATCGTGCGTCGACACAAGTACCCCGAACTGCCCAGTGACGAGTCGAGCCGGCAGCTCGGGTGGGACTTCGCCAAGGGCTTCGCTCAGACGATTGGCGGGCGCCTGGTGATGGCCGTGCTGCCGCTGCTCGAGACCGAGAGCCTGCTCGCGAAGGTGCCTCGCTTCTTCAAGCTCGGACGCCCGGACATCGCCATCTCGTGGCATCGAAGCGCGCCTGGGGTCGGCTTCCTCAACATCGTCGACGCCGCGCAGGTGTCGCCGTACTTCGACGTCGGCCTCATCCAGTACATGCTCGAGCGAATCGGCGCGGCGCCGCAGTGGCGCGTCGAATGGAAGTCGCTCACGGAGTTTGCGATTCACTACCAGTGGCCGGTGAAGTGACGTCGACCGAATTCACCTGCCCAGCGAGAACGCCCGCGCCTTCTTGAACGAGACCTGCACCGTCTGCCCGACGTCGAGCGCGACGGCCGGAGCGATCGCTCTGAGCGTCAGCCCTCCAAGCACAAACCGGTACTCGGTCACGCTCCCCATGAACAGGCGGGCCTGAAGCTGGAGCGGCGGCCCGTTCGACCCGAGCACGACGTCTTCCGTACGGACGACGAGCGACGTCGGACCACTCGTCGCGGGTTCTGGCAGCTCGAACGTGACCCCTTCGACGATGAACTGGCCGTCGCGCACCTCGCCCTCGATCACGTTGGCGCCTCCGACGAAGCCGGCGACGAAGGGCGTCTTCGGCTCTCGGTAGATCTCGTCCGGAGGCGCGAGCTGCTCGATGACGCCCTTGTTCATCACCGCGACGCGATCGGCGAGCGCGAGCGCCTCGGCTTGATCGTGCGTCACCAGCACCATCGTGGTGCCGAGCTTGGCTCGCAGGCTGGCGATCTCTCCGCGCAGCTCTTCACGCAAGGCGACGTCGAGGTTCGAGAGCGGCTCGTCGAGGAGCAACACCTTCGGCCGGCCCACCAGCGCGCGCGCCAAGGCCACTCGCTGCAGTTGGCCACCAGACAGCTCGTGCGGCCGTCGCTGCGCGAGTGAACCGAGGCGCACCCAGCCGAGCGCCTCCATCACCTTCGGCTCGAGGTCTCGTTCTCCACGCAGCTGGAGCGGATAGGCGACGTTCTCGAACACGCTCTTGTGCGGCCACACCGCGTAGCTCTGAAACACCATGCCCAGGCCGCGCTTCTCGGGTTGAACGAACGTCTTCCCCTCGTCGACCGCGGTGCCGGAGAGTCGAATCACGCCGCGATCGGGTCGCTCGAGGCCGGCGATCATGCGCAGCGTCGTCGTCTTCCCGCACCCTGACGGGCCCAACAGCGCGAGCAGTTCGTGCTCCTTCACTTCGAGCGACAGGCGCCTCACCACCGCGGTCGCTCCGAACGCCTTCTCGATCTCGACGAGCTCGACGGCACTCATGCGCGCGCCTCCGATCGGCGTTGGAGCACCGTCTGTACGATCAAGCCCGCGAGGACGATCAGGAGCAGCGCCGAGGCGATCACCGCGGCCGACGCCGGATCCGCGTAGCTCTGCAGCTCGAAGAGGAGCGTTCCCAACACGTCCGTCCCCGTCGGGATGAGCAGCACCGACATCGTCAGCTCGCTCACGCAGGTGAGGAAGGTGAGCAGCATCGCGCCGGCCACTGCTCCGCGGATCTGCGGGAAGATCCCGTCGACGAAGGCGCGCACGCGACTCGCTCCAGACAACCGCGCGGCCTCTCCCAAGGTCGGATCGGCCTGGGCCAACGAGTCACTCGCGCCACGAACGCCGATCGCGAGGTGCTTGACCACGTACGACAGCATGAGGAGCCAGAGCGTGTTGCCCAGCGCCAGCACGAACGCGATGCGCTCGAAGGCGATGAAGCGCAGGTCGCGCGAGAAGGTGACGAGGAGCGCGAGCGCGAGCACCGTTCCCGGAATCGCCGACGGCGCATCAGCCATCGTCTCGAGCCAGCGCTTCTTCGAGAGCGCGATTCCGATCCCGAGCACGGCCACCAGGCTCGCGGCGACGAAGGCGAGGGCGATGCTGATCCCCGCGGCCTGGAGCGTGCGCGCCTGAAAGACCACGCCCCAGTGCTTCAGGGTGAACGAGCCCCACTGGCCCCAGGTCGGCTGGAGGCCGGTGAGAAAGACGGCTCCGAGCGGGAGGATCACGATCGTAATCGCGACGACCCACGCGCCGATCGAGATCGGCCTGCGCCAGCGACCGAGGGCGATGGTTCGTGCGGCCAGCCCCTTGCCGCGAGGGAGTCGCACGCTCCCAGCCCGGGCGAGCCACGAGTTGAGGGCGAGGACGATGACCGCGACGGCGAGCAACTCCACGCTCAGGACCGCGGCGCGCGAGAGCCCCGACTCACCCATGAGGACCTCGCTGTAGATGCGGGTCGTGAGGGTGGGCGCGGGAGGATCGGCGGCGACTCCGAGGAGATACGGCACGCCGAAGGAGGCGGACGCGAAGACGAACACGAGCGCTGCGCCGGAGAAGGTCGCGGGCGCGATGAGCGGAGCGGTGACGCTGAAGAAGGTGCGGAGCGCCGACGCGCCCGAGAGCCTCGCGGCTTCTTCGAGTGACGGATCGATGCGCTCCAGCGCGGCCTTTGTCGCGAGGACGACGAGCGGCAACGCCGAGGTGCCGAGCACGAAGGCGATCCCGCCCACTCCGTAGATGTCGATGCGCCCTTTGCCGATCACCAAGGTGAGCCAGCCGGAGCGCGGGTTCGCGAGCGCGATCCACCCCATCGTCCACAGGTACGGAGGAATCGCCGAGGGGAGGGTGATGATCGTTCGCAGGCCCGCTCGCCCAGCGACGTCACTGCGGGCGACCAGCCAGGCGAAGGGGACTCCGAGGAGCAACGCGATCACGCTCGCACCGACGGAGGTCACCATCGTCCCCATCAGCGCGCGGGTGGCCTCGGGAGCGAGCCACGATCCGAGCCACGTCGTCGGCGACCCGCTGCGCACGAGGAGGTTCGCCAACGGCACGAAGACGGTGACGACCAACGCCACGGCGAAGGGCAGGGCGCGCTTCATTTCGAGAACGCCGCGCTGAAGCGAGCCTTGAGCGCCGCGCCGTCGGAGAGCCCTCGCTCGAGGAACGCGTCGTCGAAGGCCGCGCTCCTGGTGAGCAGCGAATCGATGGCGGGTGAAGTCCGCGGCCCGGGTTGGCGAGGATCGACCGAGTGCATGTCGCCGAGCTCGCGAATGAGCCGCTGACCCTCGGGAGAGAGCACCACGTCGGCGAACGCACGCGCCGCGGGAACGTTCCGGCTCGTCGAGAGGATCGCGAGTGGACCAGGAATGACGACGGCTCCATCGCTCGGCCAGATCTCCTCGACGGGGCTCCCACGAGCCTTCGCCGTCAGCACGTTCTCGAGCAACACCACGCCCACCTTCGCCTCACCGCCCTCGACCTTCTGGAGCACCGCCGCATTTCCGCCCGCGACGCGCGCGCCGTTCGCTCGCAGCTTGGTGAAGAAGTCCGCGCCGAAGGATCGCTCCATCGCGACCGCCCAGGTGAACGCCGTGCCACTCGTGAGCGGATCGCCGATGACGACCTCGCCCTTCCACGTCGGCTCGAGCAGCGCCGCGAACGATTCAGGCGCATCGGTGCCGGCCTTGTGCACCATCACCATCGTCGAGACGCGCACCGCTTCCCACTGGCCGTCGAGATCGACGAGCGTGCGCGAGGTGCGAACCCCATTCGGAGAGACGCTCTTGAGCAGCCGCCCCTCGTGGGCGAGCCGCCGGTAGAGGAACGGGTCGCTCGTCATCAGCACGTCGCAGGGCGAGCCTCCGGCGGCGAATTCCGCTTCGAGCTTGGTCGCGACCTTCTCGCTCCCGCCTTGAAACCAGCGCACCTTCACCTGCGGCAGGCGCTCGGCGAGGAGCGGATCGAACGCGTCCATCACGTGGCGGTACATCGAGGTGTAGACCCAGAGATCGCCCCGAGGTGCGCCGTCCGTCACCGTTCCCTGATTGGACGCGGGCGCCGCCGACTCGATCCGGCAGGCCGCAAGGAGCAGCATCGTGAGCCAAACCGCGTGTCTCATTCCGGTTCGGACCTTCCACGACCTCGAGGATCGAGTACAGCATCAACGGCCGCTCAGGCCGCCTTCTCGTCGATCACCGCCTGCCAGTAGTCGCGCCCGTAGTACTGCCGCATCATTCCGAGCTTCACGCCGCCTCGAAACACGATGAAGCCGGGAATGCCGAAGAGGGCGAACCGTCGCGCCAGCTCGGGGTGCTCGTACGCGTTCGTCTTGACGATGGTGACGTTCTTCGGGAGCGCCTCGAGCAGCTCGGGCAGATCGCGCGCGAAGACCTCGCAGTTCGGACACTGCGGACCCCAGAAGTAGACGACGACGAGCTGGTCCGGCGCCGAGGCGATCAACCGGTCGAGGTTCTCCGGAGTGCCGATGACGAGCTGGCTTTCGCTCATCCGTGCACTTGCTTTCCGTACTCGCGCATCCACTTCGCTTCCTCGTCCGAGAGCCGGCCCTTCTCGAGCGCGCGCAGGTTTTCGTCGAGCTCCGCTCCCGAGGCAGAGCCAGTGAGCACGACGTCGACGTTCGGGTTCGAGAGGCAGAAGCGATAGCAGTCTCCGCCCGTCATCGTCGCTCCGGTCCAGCCCTTCGGTGGCTTGAGCAGCTTCCGCCAGGCCGTCGCGGTGTACGCGATCACCGACGGCTTCCGCTTCTCGAGGTGCGGGAAGATGTCCTTCTCGGCGCCGGGGTGCGCGGCGTTGTAGCGAATCATGAAGAGATCGAGCGGCGAGTCCTCGGCGAGCCGGCCCGCGCGTGGGCGATCGTGAATCGAGACGCCGATCGATCGCACCTTTCCTTCCTCCTTCAGCTTCACCAACGCGTCGACCGTCGCCGGAGTCCACGCCGACATCTTCGAGAGCCAATAGAGCTGGAAGACGTCGAGGTAGTCGGTGCCGAGCGTCTTGAGCATGCGCTCGCACCCGCGCCGGACCGAGCCACCGAAGAACGCGAACGATGGGCCGGTCGCGATCACCATTCGCTCTCGGTTCTTCGCGACCGCACGCTTCACCGCTGCCTGCGTCTTGCTCGTGCGAAACGTCTGGAAGAAGACGTAGTTGATTCCGCGCTCGAAGGCCGTCTCCACGCCGCGCTCGTCGATGCCGTAGTTGAGCGCCAGCCCGAGCCGGTGCACTGGCTTCTTCACTGGGCGCAGGGTGGTGTGCAGGAAGTCAGGCATCGACGGCCTCCAACGAGGTGGGTGCCGAAACATTTCGCGAGCGCACCCAATCGGCCACTGAGAATTCGTCAGCTGCCCGTTCGCGGAGGCCGCGGGCGAGGCCGGGCAGATCGGAAGGTCGATCCGCCGGGTTCTTCGCGAGCATCGACGCGATCGTCGCCCGCGCTGCTTCGGGGACGGCGTCGAGCGAGGGCAGCACGGCCGCGCGCACCCGATCCATCGTCTCGATCGGCGTCGCACCATCGAACGGCCGAGCGCCGGTGAGCAGCTCGAAGAAGAGGACGCCGGCCGAGAAGACGTCGCTCGCTCCAGTGAGCGGCTGCCCGGACACCTGCTCTGGCGACATGTACGCGTACGAGCCTTTGCGCACGCCGCCGCGAGTCTGTTCCTTGAGCAAGGTGGCCTTGGCGATTCCGAAGTCGCCCAACTTCACCTCTCCGGCCTTCGAGAGCAGCACGTTGGTCGCCGACACGTCGCGGTGCACCAGGCCGAGCGGCCGGCCCGACTCGTCGGTCGCGCGGTGGAGGAAGGCGAGGGCGGTGATCACCTCGGCGAGGACGAATTGCGCGAGGCCCGAAGCGATCGCTGCCCTGTTCGCGAGCCGGGAGAGATCGGCCCCGTCGATCCAATCGAGCCGCACCCATGGCCGGCCCTCCACCGCGCCGTAGTCGTGGGCCTGCACGAGCCCTCGATGCACCAGCCGCGCTTGGAGCCGCGCCTCCTCGAGGAACATCCGCTCCCAGGTGCCGTCGCCGACGTATTCCGTCTTGAGCAGCTTGAGCGCGATCGACTTCTCGAACCCCGATGCACCGAAGGCCGTGGCACGGAACACCTCCGCCATGCCGCCGATCCCCACGCGCTCCACCAGCTCGAACGGTCCGAACCCGCAAGGCAGTCGCACCCGGCTACAATACCGCTCGTGGCCCAAACGCGGGTGTCGACGCAGCTCGATGAAACCGGTTCTCCGCTGCGGTGTCAGTTGGTCGTGGTGGATGGACCCGACGCCGGCCGCGCCGTTTCGCTCGATGGGCCGAAGGTGGCCGGCACCGCGAGCACCGTCGAGCTGTCGCTCACCGACGATCGCGTCTCGTCGAAGCACGTGCGGATCACTCCGGTCGACGCGCGCTTCCTGGTGAGGGATCTCGAGAGCACCAACGGCACGTTCTTCGAGGGCTCCAAGGTGCAGGAACTCGAAGTCTCTGCGGGCGCGTCAATCAAGATCGGTCGCTCGACGCTGCGAATCGAACCGCAGCCGAGAGCGTTGGAGGTCCGCCCCAGTGCCGCGCGTCGCTTCGGTGAGCTGGTCGGAGAGAGCCTCGCGATGCGGGAGATCTTCGCGGTGCTCGAGCTCGCCGCGCAGTCGGACGCGACCGTGTTGGTGAAGGGCGAGACGGGCACCGGGAAGGAGTTGGTCGCGCGATCGCTCCACGAGGCCAGCCGCCGTCGCAAGGGCCCGTTCGTCGCGGTCGACTGCGGCGCCTTGCCCGAGAGCCTGCTCGACAGCGAGCTCTTCGGCCACGTGAAGGGCGCGTTCACCGGCGCGCAGAGCGATCGCAAGGGCGCCTTCGTGCGCGCCGACGGAGGCACGCTCTTTCTCGACGAGCTCGGACGGGTGAGCGCCGCGGTGCAGGCGAAGTTGCTGCGCGTGCTCGAGGAGCGGCGGGTGAAGCCGGTCGGCGCCGATGCCGAAAAGGAAGTCGACGTGCGGGTGGTGGCGGCGACGCCGGCGAACCTCGACGCGGCGATCGCGTCAGGCTCGTTCCGCTCAGACCTCTACTACCGCCTCTCGGTGATCGCCCTCGAGCTTCCACCACTCAAGAGCCGCCGGGAGGACATTCCGCTCATCGTCGCCGAGCTGCTTCGTCGGCGCGGCCTCGAGACCGAAGGCATCGAGGGCCCGAACCTCGATCGGCTGAAGAGCCATCGCTGGCCCGGGAACGTCCGTGAGCTGCGAAACGTGATCGATCGCGCGCTCGTCCTTTCTCCCGGGGCGCGGCGGTTCGGCGAGCTGAAGATCTCCCTCGAGGCATCCGTCGGGTCGGGCGAGGTCGTCGGCGTGCGAACGGATCTTCCCTACAAGGACTCGAAGGAGGCGGTGCTCGAGCACTTCGAGCGCACCTACCTGCGCGAGCTGATGGGGCGGCATCGCGACAACCTCTCCGCCGCGGCGCGCGAGGCGGACGTCGATCGCAAGCACTGGCGCTCGCTGCTCAAGAAGCATGGCCTCTTCGACGGCCCGGACGAGGATTGAACGGTGCTCTCCTTCCTCACCGCGCTCGTGCTCACCGTCGATGGAGGCGCCGAGATCACCGAGTTCGCGCGGCCGCGTGATGCGTTCGCCGCCGTGCTCGCCACCAACCCCCAGATCCTCGGCGTCGGCGAGTACCACGAGCTTCAAGGCGCTCCGAAAGTTGCCAGCGCGATTCGTCACTTCACGGTCGAGGCGTTGCCGATTCTCGATGGGGGAGCGAGCTCGCTCGTCGTCGAGACGTGGATGCTGAACGGCCGTTGCGGCACGGTCGAGAAGAAGGCCGCGCAGGCGGTGGAGAAGACGACCAAGCGGCCCAAGGAGACCGAAGACGAGGTCACCACCTTGATGGGCCGCACCTTCGATCTCGGCCTCAAGAACCACACCTTGCTGATCACCTGTGACGACTACGCGACGATGGTCGCCCCCGACGGTTCGCTCGATGCCGAACAGTCGCTGCTCCTGATGAAGCGGAAGGTGGAGGAGTTGGCGATCGCGATTCGAGAGAAGGAGGAGGGCGGGCTCCCGGGGAAGATGCTCATCCTCTACGGCGGCGCGCTCCACAACGACTTGACGCCCACCGACAGCGACGCGCCGTACACCTTCGGGCGGTCGCTCCAGCGCGAGACCGGCGGGCACTACGCCGAGCTCGATCTCCTCGTGCCCGAGTACGTCGAGAAGGACGAGGAGCTGCTCTCGACGCCCTGGTTCGGGCCCGCGCTCGCCGCCGCTCGAAAGGGGAAGACCGTGCTCATCCGCCCGAGCCCTGGCGTGAACGTGATCCTCTTCGCGGCGACGAAGCCCACGCGCCGGCCGTCGAAGTGACTACCTGGGCGCCTCGCGTCTCCAGCCGCCACCGAGCGATCGATAGAGCGTCACCGACGCGATCCGCTGTCGTCGCCAGCTCTCGATGAGCTCGAGCTCGATCCGCAGCGAGTTCTGCTGCGCGAGCAAGACCTCGAGGTAGTTCGCCCGGCCCGATCGGAAGAGCGAGTCGGCGGTGTCGACCATCTCGGCGACCGCGAGCTCCTGTTCCTTCTTGAGCGACAACACCTTCGCCGTCGCTTGCCGCTGAATGAGCGCGGTCACCACGTCGACGTACGCCTGCAGCACGGTGCGGTGGTAGTTGTACATCGCCTCCCGTTGGAGCGCCTTGGTGCCCTGGAGCTGCGCCTCGAGCGCCGAGCGGTTGAGCAGCGGTGCCACCAAGCCGCCGAGCAGCGAATAGATGAAGGACTCGGGGATGCGCGCGAGGAAGAGTGGGTTGAAGGCCTGCGTGCCGACCGCCGCGCCGAGATTGACCGAGGGGAAGAACGCCGCCTGCGCCGCTGTGACGTCGAACTTCGCGGCCTCGAGCTGCTGCTCGGCTTGTCGAACGTCGGGACGATTTCGCAAGAGCTCCGCGGGAACGCCGACCGCGACGTCCTCCAGCAGCTCGAAGCGCTCGAGCGCCGCGCGAGGGATCGGCCGAGGGAAGCGGCCCAGGAGCGCGTTCAGCCGAGCCTCCGTCTCTGCGAGGGCCTGCGCCGCCTCTGCTTCTGCTCCGCGGGTCTCGAGCACCTGCGCTTCGAACTGCTTCACCGCGAGCTCCGACGCCCGGCCCACGCTGCGCTGCATCTTCACGACCTCGAGCGCTTCGGCCTGGTGGAGCGCCGTCTTCTCGAGCACCGCGCGCGTTCGATCGAGCGCCTTCAGGGTGAACCAGGTCGTCGCCACCTCGGCGATCAACGACGTCATCACCAGGCGCACACCTTCTTCACCCGCCGCGACCTGCGCCTCCGCCGAGCTCCGCTGGCTGCGGAGCTTCCCCCAGAGATCCACCTCCCACGACGTCTGGAGGCTCAATGAGAAGTCGCCCAGGTTCACCGGCACCCGCTCGCCAGGGAGGATGTCGGTCGTCGCGTTGCCCGCGCCGTCCATCGTGTAGAGGCCGTACTTGCGCACGCCCGCGCCGACGCCGAGATCGAGTCGCGGGAAGAGCGCACCACTCGCCCTCGTCACGCCCGCGCGCGCCAGCTCGACTCGCTCCACCGCCATCGCGAGCGACTGGTTCTGCGCGAGGGCCTCGTCCACCAACGTCGTGAGCTGGGGATCTCCGAACCACGCGCTCCAGTCGAGCTGCGCGCCAGCGTCAGCCGAGCTCTGACCGGCGAACGTGTCGGGCAGCCGTTCCTGCTCTCGAATGACGACCGGCGCGAAGGCCGAGCAGCCACTCGCGAGCACGACGACGAGCACCCACGTGCGCTCAGCCATTCGCCGCTCCGCTCTCGATCGGGGCTGGTTGAACCTCGGTCGGTTCGGGAGGTGCTGCCGGGCGTTCGCGCAGGCCGGCGCGAATGAGGACGTAGAGGCCCGGCACGAGGAGCGCGCCGAAGATCGTCCCGAGCACCATTCCGCCGACGGCCGCGGTGCCGATGGTGCGGTTACCCACCGAGCCCGCGCCGCTCGCCACCGTCAGCGGGAGCAGGCCAACGACGAACGCGATCGAGGTCATCAAGATCGGCCTGAGCCGCAGCCGTGTCGCCTCCACGGTGGCCTCGAAGGGCGAGAGGCCTTCCTTCCGCTTCAGCTCGGCGAACTCGACCACGAGGATCGCGTTCTTTCCCAGCAACCCGATGAGCATGATCATCGCGACGTGGGTGTAGATGTTGTTCTCGAGCCCGGTGAGCTGCAGGAAGCCGAACGCGCCCAGCACGCCCGGCGGCAACGAGAGCACCACCACCAACGGCAGCAGGAAGCTCTCGTACTGCGCGGCGAGCACGAGGAAGACGAAGACGAGGCAGATCAGGAAGACGGCGAAGCCCTCGTTGCCGGCCTTGAGTTGGTCGCGCGAGATGCCTGCCCAGTCGATGGCGAAGCCGCGCGGGAGCTTCTGCTTCGCGGTCTCCTGCACCGCGGCGAGCACTTGTCCGGTGCTGAAGCCCGTTCGCCCATCACCCGTCACCTCGGCCGAGGGGTACATGTTGTACCGGGTCGTCTTGTCGACGCCGTGGGTCTTCCGGAGTTTGACGAAGGACGACAGCGGCACCAGCTCGTCTCGCTCGTTCTTCACTCCGATGCGCAAGACGTCTTCCGGCCGCGAGCGGAACTGCGGGAGCGCCTGGACCATCACTTTGTACATCTGCCCGAAGCGAATGAAGTTGGTGACGTACTCGCTGCCGAGCATCGTCTGGAGCGCGTTCATCGAGCCGTCGATGGTGACGCCCATCTGCGCCGCCTTCTCGATGTCCACCTCGAGCAGATACTGCGGGTAGTCGGCTTGGAAGATGGTGAAGGCCGCCGCGATCTCCGGGCGCTCGCGCAGCGCGGTGAGGAAGTCCTGCACCACCCGGTCCATCTCGTTGAAGTCTCCGCGGCCCGTCTTGTCGAGCACGCGCAGCTCGAAGCCGCCTGCGTTGCCGTAGCCAGGCACCGGCGGGGGCGCGAAGAACTCGATCTGCGCGTCCGACAGTCCCTTGGTGCGCGCCTTGAATTCCTCGATGAGCTGGTTCGACGAGCGCGTGCGCAGGTTCCATGGCTTCAGGTTCACCAGCACCGTGCCGTACGAGGGGCCAGTGCCGTCGGTGAGAATGTTCGAGCCCGCCAGCGTCGCCACGCTCTCGACGCCATCGACGTGCAGCGCGATCGCTCCCAGCTCGTCGACGACCGCCTTCGTTCGTTCGAGCGTCGCGCCGGGCGGAGTGGTGATCGCGGCGTAGAAGGTGCCCTGGTCCTCCACCGGTACGAAGCCCGACGGGAGCAGCGCGCTGGTGACGCCCGTCGCGGCGGTGAAGCCGAGGAGCGCCGCAGCGGTGAGGATCCTCCGAATCGCGATCTTCGAGACGATGCCCACCGTCTTCGCCTCGAGCCGGCTGAACCAACGATCGAACCAGGCGAGCGGGCCCGTGGTGCGTTTGTGGGTCCGGCGCAGGAGCAGCACGCAGAGCGCCGGGGTGAGGGTCAGCGCCACCACGCCTGACAGCACGATCGCGACCGCCATCGTCACCGAGAACTGTCGATAGAAGATGCCGGCCGGCCCGCTGATGAAGGCGACGGGCACGAAGACGGCCGACATCACCAGGGTGATCCCGATGATCGCGCGCGCGATCTCCGCCATCGCCGCCTCGGTCGCCTCGAGCACCGAGAGCCCTTCGCCGCCGTGCTCGAGCTTGGTGTGCACCGCCTCGACGACGACGATCGCGTTGTCCACCACGATGCCGATCGCCAGCACCAGCGCGAAGAGGGTGATCAGGTTGAGCGAGAAGCCGAGCGGGAAGATGAAGGCGAAGGTGCCGATGAGCGACACCGGCACCGCGATGATCGGCACCAGCGTCGAGCGCCAGTCCTGGAGGAAGAGGTAGACGATGAAGGCGACCAGCAGGAACGCCTCGATGAACGTCTGCGCCACCTCTCGCACCGAGGCGTCGAGGAAGCGGCTGACGTCGAAGCTGAGCTCGTAGTCCATGCCCGGCAAGAACACGTCGCGCTTCATCTCGGCGAGCCGGGCCTTCACCTGGGTGATCACCTCGCGCGCGTTGGAGTGCGGGAGCTGCTTGAGCACCAACGCCGCCGAGGGCCGCCCGTTGTAGCGGGACTCGACGTCGTAGAAGGCGGTGTCGAACTCGACGTCGGCGACGTCACCGATGTGGAGGATCTCTCCGTCGGCGCTCGCGCGAATCGGCACCCGCGCGTACTGCTCCGGCCGGGTGAACTTGCCGGTGTACTTGACCGCGTACTCGAGCGGAGACCGGCCTCGATCGCTGTTCTCGCCGATCTTCCCCGGGGCCGCCTCGACGTTGGCGTCCTTGAGCGCCTTGACGACCTCTTCGGGCGACACTTGGTACGCGAGCATCTTGTCGGGCTTGAGCCAGACCCGCACCGCGTACTCACGCATGCCGAGAATGTCGGCGAACCCCACGCCGGGGATGCGCCGCAGCTCGGCCAGCACGTTGATGTCGACGAAGTTGTAGAGGAACTTCTCGTCGAGCCCGTCGTCGCTGCTGAAGATGTTGAGGTACATCAGCATCGCCTTCTCTTCCTTCGCGATGCGCACGCCCGTCTTCACGACCTCCGGCGGGAGCTCGTCCATCACCTGGTTGACGCGGTTCTGCACGTTGATGGCGGCCACGTCGGGATCGGTGCCGACCTCGAAGTAGACCTCCACCAGGCCGGTGCCGTCGTTGCCGGTGTTGCTGCTCATGTACTTCATGCCCGGAACGCCGTTGACCGCGCGCTCGATGGGGAGCACCGCGGCCTTGGTGACGACCTCGGCATTCGCGCCGGTGTACTCGAAGGTGACGTTCACCTCGGGTGGCGCGATCTCCGGGAAGAGGGTGACCGGCATCGATCGCAAGGCGAGCCCGCCGAGGATCGAGAGGATGATCGAGATGACGAGGGCGAAGACCGGCCGTCGGGTGAAGAAGGTGGTGAGCATGACTCAGGGGGCCGGGGTCGCGTTCTTGGCGACGATTCGTTCGCCTTCCTTCACCTTGTGCACGCCCTCGAGCAGGAGCCGCTCGTCACCGTGCAGCCCCGACTCGACGACGAAGGACTCCTCGAGCCGCGCGCGCGGGACGATGCGGGTCGCGTGCACTCGATCGTCCTGATCGACGGTGAAGACGTAGAGCAGGTCCTGGATCTCGAAGGTGGCGGCTTGCGGCACCACCAAGGTGCGGCCAAGCTCCGTGCGCACCACGATCTTTCCGGTCGCCCCGTGCTTGAGCAGGCCCTTGGGGTTCGGGAAGCGCGCGCGAAAGGCGATGTTGCCGGTCTCTTCGTCGAACTCGTTCTCGACTGCGTCGATGCGACCGCGCTCCGAGTAGAGCGCGCCGTTGGCGAGCTTGAGTGACACCTCCGTCGGCGCCGCGCCGCTCGCGTTGAGCTCGAGGAACTCCTGCTCGGTGAGGCGGAAGTAGACGAACACCTCGCTGGTGTCGGTGAGGGTCGTGAGGAGCGCGTCGGGATCGGCGGTGGCGCCCACCTTGCGTGGAATGCGGTTGACCACTCCGTCGAAGGGCGCCCGCATCTGCCCGTAGGAGAGGTTGATCGTCGCCTGGCCCTCGTGCGCTTGCGCTTCCTCGAGCTTGGCGGCCAGCTGCGCGAGCTTCGCTTCGGCGAGGTGCACCTCCGCTTGGGAGGCGATCTTCTTCTCGAAGAGCAGTCGAACGTTGCTGAGCTCGACCTCGGCCGAACGCAGCTCGGCGGCGGCGCTGTCGACGGCGGCCTTCGCCTTCTTCACTTCCTGGGCGAGCTCGCGCGCGCTGACCGAGAAGAGCAGCTGGCCCTGCTTGACCGACTGGCCCTCGTCGACGCCCACCTGCTCGATGACGCCCTTGAGCCGGGAACGCAGCTCGACGTAGCGCACCGCCTCGACCCGGCCGACGTACTCCTTGTCGAGGAAGGTGCTCGAGATCGTCGCGCGGCCGACGGGGAACTCCTGAGCAACCGAGGTGACCTCCTGCGCACAGCTGGCGACCAAACCCACCCACCAAAACGACTTCATGGGCGCCGCCGTTTGCAACCCACGAACCCTTGACGGATTCGACCGAAGTTCAAATGGATGGCGAAGGCGGTTGGGCTCCGAAGTCGCTCCATGCGACGTGAAGGTGACAAAATGCGACTTTCCACTCGAATGACGGCAGCCATCGGCGGGTGCGCGGTGCTGCTCTTCGTGGGCGAAGGCTTCTTCTCGCTGAGGGGGGAGCAGGCCGAGCTCGAAGGGGTGGCCTCGCGCGAGACCCAGCTGCTCGCGCGGAGTCTCCAGAAGGCCTTTCGCACCGCGCTCGCCGATCGACGGCTCGAGGAGGTGTCGGCCACCCTGGCGGCGCTGGCGGCGGTCGAGCCGACGGTCGCGATCTTCGTCTACGACGAGGAAGGGAAGGTGGTGGCGACGTCGAAGGGGGCGCAACCCAGCCGGATGAGCGACGGGCTCGCGGCGCGCGGGCGAACGAGCAAGACGCCGATCGTCGAGTTCGATCCGCCCGAGAACCCCACCCGGTTGCGGGTCGCCCTGCGGCTCCGAGAAGAGGTGCAGGGCCAGTCGTCGTCGATCGTGCTCGAGCGGCCGCTCCAGGAACTCCACGCCGCCCTCGACGCGTCCCGGCGCTACATCGCGCTCACCACCGTGCTCTTCATCTTCGTGGTGGCCGGGCTCACCTGGTTCCTCGCGCAGCGCTACCTCAGCCGGCCGCTCGAGGCGCTCGTGCGTGACATGCAACGGCTCTCGGGCGCGAAGCCAGTGGCGCGTTCGGATCTCGACGAGGTGGCGGAGACGCGCGCCGAGTTCGATCGGCTCGTCGTCGCGCTCGACGAGGCGAGGGCCCGCACCGCCGCCGAGGTCGAGACGCGGCGTGGCCTCGAGCGCGGGCTGGAGCGGGCCGACAAGCTGATCGCGCTCGGTCAGCTCTCGGCAGCGCTCGCGCACGAGATCGGCTCGCCGCTGCAGATCCTCGAGGGGCGCGCGCGCTCGCTGCACAAGAACGCGACGGATCCCGAGGCGACCCGGCGGGTGGCGGCGATGCTCGTCGAGCAGACCGAGCGCATCACCCGCATCGTCGAGCAGATGCTCTCGATCACCCGGCCGCGCCCTCGTCAGCGGGCCCAGCTCGATGCGGTGGAGCTCATTCGGCGGGTGCTCTCCTTGCTCGAGCTCGAGGCGAAGCGGCGCGCGGTCACCTTGAGGCTCGACGCTCCAGCGCAGAGCCGTCTGTGGGCCGACGGAGACCAGCTGCAGCAGGTCGTCCTCAACCTCGTTCGCAATGCGCTCGAGGCGTCTCCGCGCGGCTCGACGGTCACGATCACCTTGTCGGGCGACGACGCCCAGCTCGAGCTCAGGGTGGGCGACGAGGGGCCCGGGGTTCCGCTCGAGGCGCGCACTCAGCTGTTCGATCCGTTCTTCACCACCAAGACCGAGGGCACCGGGCTTGGCTTGTCGGTGGTGCGGTCGATCGTTCGCGAACACGACGGAGACGTACGCCTCGCCGAGGTGCCCACGGGCTGCACCATCGAAGTCACGCTCCCGCGCACGGAAGGGGTGGCGGCATGAAGCCGAGCAAGCCGACCGTCCTGGTGATCGACGACGATCCGGGCATCGTCGAGTGGCTGCTCGAGTCCCTCCCCGACGAGGGCTTCGCGGTCTCGGGAGAGACCTCCGCGCTGCGCGCGCTCGAGCGCCTTCGCACCACCTCCTTCGATCTCGTGGTGAGCGACGTCGAGATGCCCGAGCTTCGGGGCCTCGAGCTCTTGCGGGAGCTGCGGCGGCTTCACTCGAAGCAGCAGGTCTTGTTGATGACTGCGTTTGGCAGCATCGATCTCGCGGTGCAGGCGGTGCGCAGCGGGGCGGTCGACTTCCTCGCCAAGCCCTTCAAGCTCGAGGTGCTCGTGCTCGCGATCGAGCGGGCCCTGCGCGAGACGGCGCTCGAGAAAGACGTCGCCCGGCTGCGCGCGGAAGTGGTGCGCGGCCAGCCACCAGGCATCGTCGCGAAGAGCCAGGCGATGCAGCGTGCGCTCGATCTCGTGACCCGCGCGGCTCCGAGCCCGTTGCCGGTGTTGCTCACGGGGGAGAGCGGCGTGGGGAAGGGGGCCTTGGCGAAGGCGCTCCACGAAGCGAGTCCGCGGAAGGGGGCGCCGTTCGTTCAGCTCAACTGTGCCGCGTTGCCGAGCGGTCTGGCCGAGGCTGAGCTCTTCGGGGTTCGGCGCGGCGCCTTCACCGATGCCCGGGAGGATCGGGCCGGCGTCTTCGAGCAGGCCAACCACGGCACGCTCTTCCTCGACGAGATCGGAGAGCTGCCCCTCGACGTGCAGCCCAAGCTCCTCCATGCCCTCGAGTCGAGCGACGTTCGGCCCGTCGGCGCGACGCAGCCGGTGCAGGTCGACGTTCGGGTGGTGGCGGCGACCAATCGGCCCCTCGAGGAGGCGCTCAAGCAGCGACGCTTCCGGCCCGACCTCTACCATCGCATCAACGTCGTTCGAGTCGAGGTGCCGCCGCTCCGCGAGCGCCCGGAGGACGTCGAAGGGATCATCGATCAGACCCTGGCGACGATCGCCCGGCGCGGTGGTCGCACGCTCACGGTGGCGCCCCCGGCGATGGCCTTCCTGAAGCGCCAGCCCTGGCCGGGAAACGTGCGTGAGCTGATCAACGCGATCGAGCGCGCGAGCACCCTGGCGCAGCGTGATCTCCTCACCGTCGATGACTTCCCACCGGCCCTCGCCGACGGCAGCGCGTTCCTCGCGGACGCGACGACGCAGGACTTGCCCCTCAAGGCCCTGGAGCGGCTCTACATTCAGAGAGTGTTGGAGAAGACGGGCGGCCACAAGGCGCGGGCTGCCCAGATCCTCGGGCTCGATCGGCGCACCCTCTATCGGAAGGTCGCCGAGTTCGGCGGAGAGGAGGAGTGAGGCGCTTCAGCTGACCTCGACGATCACCGCGGTGATGTTGTCGGCGCTCCCCTTCTCGTAGGCCAACTCGACCAGGCGTTTGCAGCACCCCTCGACCTCGCCCTCGCCGAGGAGCCTGGCCAACGCGTCGTCCTCGAACGGATCGTAGAGGCCGTCGGTGCAGAGGAGGAAGCGGTCTCCCGTGGCGACCTCGATCACGCGGGTGTCGGCGATCGAGTTGCCTTCGAGGCCGAGCGCGCGGGTGATCTGGTTCTTGAACGGAAACTCGTGGCGCGGTGGCAGGTCTCGGCCTGCAGCCACCATCTCGGCCCAGACCGAGTGATCGCGGGTGAGCGGCTCGAGGGCGCCGTTGCGGAGCCGGTAGACCCGGCTGTCACCCACGTGGGCGATCGCAGCGGTCGTCCCGCTGACGAGCAGCGCCGCGACGGTGGAGCCCATCTGCCGAAGGGGGCCCGTGCGGCGCGAGACGATCGAGTGGTGCGCCTCCATCGCCGCTGCGCGCAGCACGTTCTCGGTGAAGCTCCGTTGTTTGTCTTCCTTGCAGGGCCAGGTGCCGCTCGGGTCGCGCTCGTTGCGCTCGACGAAGCGCTCGAAGATCTCGACGGTGAGGGCGCTGGCGATCTCTCCGCCTTCGTACCCGCCGAGGCCGTCGGCGACCGCGAAGAGCCCGAGGCGAGGCACTGCGCAGAGATCGTCTTCGTTGTTCGATCGACGTCCGGGGGTGGTGATGGCGTGGCTGAGGAGGTCCATGCCGGAGCGCCCTCGCAGCCGTCGTGCCGGCGCAACTCCCCAGACCGCGGTGACGCCTGGAGGCTGGCCACCCCAGTCCGGTGGGCGCGGTGGGGTTCCGAGACCGGTCCCTCGAGCCGTGGCAGACTCGGGGCATGGCGCGCCTGCTCGTCGTCGGGTTGTTGCTGAGCTGCGGCTCGGTGCCGCTCACTCCCACCCTCGTGGTGTCCGTCACTCCTGGGACCCTCGACGCGATCGGGAGGACCGCTCGGGTTCGGGTCGTCGCCACCGAAGGCGATGGAACGATCGGCAAAGGAGAGGTCGAGCTCTCGACCTCCCTCGGCGAGCTCGACGAGACCCACTTCACGCTCGACGACTTCGGCACCGTCAACACCACGCTCAGGTGCCCCGCGACGATCCGCGATTGCGCGCCAGGCGCTGCGATCGACATCCTCGCGATCTGGAAGCGCCGCCAGCCGCCCGAGATCCTCCGTGCCAGCCGGACCGCTCACCTCGGCGCGCCGCCCTCGATCTGGACCGTGGAGAGCTGCCCCGAAGAAGCGCGGCTCGTCTACCTCTTCACCGACTCCGCCGGCCTCTACTCGTTCCACCCGCCGTCGAAGACGCTCAGGCGAATCGGCGGGCTCACCTGCCCGGCGGGGAGCGCGACGCCCAACTCGATGGCGGTCGGCCAAGATGGGATCGGCTGGGTGAACTACAGCAACGGCGCGCTGTACCGAATCAACGTGCGCACCGCGAGCTGTCAGGCCACCACCTTCGTGCCGCCGAGCGGCTGGACGCGGTTCGGCATGGGCTTCAAGCCCGAGACGTCGACCTCGGTGAGGGAGACGCTCTTCATCGCGGGGCACGGCGATCAGGGCCTGGCGACGGTCGACATCACCACCATGAGCGTGAAGGTGGTTGGCGCGTTCACCGGCGCGGCGAGCGGCTCCGCCGAGCTCACCGGCACCGCCGACGCCGAGCTGTGGGGCTACTTCATGCCGTCGGGCAACGCGGGCAGCATGCGCATGGCGAAGATCGACCCGGCCACCGCGGTCACGACGAACCTGCGCGTCTTCCCCGAGCTCACCGTCAACCCGACCGCCTTCGCCTACGCCTTCTCGGCGTGGGGCGCGGAGTTCTACCTGTACACCTCGAGCGGCTCCGAGCTCTCGACGGTGACGCGCTACCAGCCCTCGACCGACACCTCGTCGCGGTACCTGAGCGGCACGGAGACGGGGCTCCGCATCGTCGGGGCCGGCGTCTCTCGCTGCGGGCAGTAATTCTCCAGAAAGTCGCTCCGAAATTCGGCGCCGAATGTCAGGCCGCTTGGCCGTCCGTCCGAAAGTCGGCGCCTCGTGTCCGACGACAACACACGTGAACTCCCGCTGACGCCTTGGAGGACACATGTTGGCTCGATACGGAAGCAGTGGCAGCGACGTCACCCGGATTCAGCGCGAGCTCAAGGCGGCGGGCTTCAACCCTGGCCCCATCGACGGCGACTTCGGCCCTCGAACCAAGTCGGCGGTCGTCGCGTACCAGAAGAAGTACCACCTCACGGTGGACGGCATCGTCGGCCCGCAGACGTGGGGCAAGATGCTCACCGACGGCTTCGATCCCGCGGGCACGCGCCCGGGTGGAACGGGTGGCACTGGCGGCGTCGGCGGCACCACGCCTCCTTCGTCGAACAAGGTGGCGACGATGCTCAACGAGGCGCGCTCGCACCTCGGGTACCACGAGGGTGCCGGCAACAAGAACATGTTCAGCAGCGCGATGGGTCGTCCCGCCGAGGCCTGGTGCGCCGACTTCGTGAGCTACCTCGCGCGCAAGTCGGGCCTCTCGCTCAACACCGCCAGCGCGCAGGGCGTCGCGAACTACCTCCAGTCGAAGGGCACCTGGAAGGGCCGCAGCAACCCGCAGCCGGGCGACGCGGTCACCTTCCGGTGGGACGGCAGCCACGGCTGGGCCGATCACGTCGGCATCGTCGAGCGCGTCTACCAGCAGAACGGCAAGACCTACATTCAGACGATCGAGGGCAACTCGAGCGATCAGGTTCGCCGGAAGACCTACGCCGCGAACGATCCCGTCATCAACGGCTTCGGTCGCATCGTCTGAGCAGGCCCGGCGCCGATCGAGTCGGCTCGATCAGCGGCGCCCTCGTGGCGCAGGCGGGGTCGCGGTGCGTGGGTCTTCGGGCCACGCATGCTTGGGGTACTGGCGCATGAGCTCCTTCCGAATCGCCGGGTAGTGCCGATCCCAGAAGCCAGAGAGATCCGTCGTCACCTGCACCGCGCGCATGTTGGGCGCCAGCAGGTGGAGCACGAGCGGCGCCTTGCCGATCGCTGGGCCCTTGAGCAGGCCGAAGAAGTCTTGGAGCCGTGACTCGATCCACGGTGGCCGTGCGGGCTCGTAGTGGACCTGCACGGTTCGGCCTCCAGGGAGCGTGATGCGATCGGGCGCCTCGGTGTGGAGCAGCCGTGCTTGCTGAGGCGTGAGCGACGCGTGGAGCGCGTTGAGCAGCCCTGCTTCCTTCACCTCGGAGAACGAGCGCAGGCCCTCGCACAAGGCGGCGAGGCGCTGCTTCACGAAGCCGTCGTCGGGTGTGGGAAAGCCGGCCTCGGGGAAGGCGGCTCGGAGCGCTTCGATGCGGCACTGCCAGGCGGAGATCGCGTCTGGTTCGGCGAAGGTGCGCGCCCCGGCTTCCACCGCGGCGGTCGCGAGGATTCGGGTGACTTCGTCGGAGGCGGGCGCGGGCGCGCGGGTCTCTTCCAAGGTGACGTTCCCGAAGGTCATTCGCGTCACGCGATCGACGCGTTTGCCATCGGCGTTCCACTCGAGTGCGTCTGATTCACCGAGCTGATCACCAGGCAGCTCCAGCAACCATTCCGGTTGGATCTGCGAGGCGAGGCGAACGACGACTCCGCCCTTTCGCTCTTCCGCATCGACCGCGACCATCAGCTCGGCCTCGTGAACGACCGAGCTCGGATCGAGCGAGGCCGATCCTCCAGCGGCGAAGACGACCTCTGGCGACTTGGGCCGGCGCCGCTTGGCGACTCGATCGGGAAAGCCGGCGAGCACCGACTGGAGCAGCGCTTCTTCGTGCGCCCGGTCGTCCTTCGGTGCTGGTTTGGCGCGATCGAGCCCGCGCCCGAGTTGTCTGCGCACGCGCTCGACCGACTGGAGCGCTCCCGCGTCGAGCCCTGCGCTCCTCGCGCTGGTGGCCTGGCCTTCCTTGAAGCGCTCGAAGAGCTCGAGCACGTCGGAGGGCCCCGAGAGCGTGTCGGCGTTGCGACGGGAATCGGCGAAGCGCGCCCGAGCCTCGAGGCGAATGTCGCGTTCACTCAAGAGGGCGGCGAGGGTGATCGACTCGTCGGCGATCCCTCGGCGCTCTCCGGCGACCACGAGCCGGGCGAGTCGTGGATGGAGTGGGAAGCCGAGGAGCCGCTTGCCGATCTCGGTGAGCGTGCCCGTGCGATCGATGGCCTCGAGCTGGAGCAAGAGCCCCTCGGCGGCGTCGATGGCCGAGGGCGGCGGCGGCTCGAAGTAGGGGAACGATCGAACGTCGGTGACGCCCAAGGACCGAAGCGCGAGCGCCGAGTCGACGAAGTCGAGCCTTCGAATCTCGGGGGCGTCGGACTGTGGGCGGCCTTCGTAGTCTCCGCGCGTGTAGAGCCGAAGACAGGTGCCTGCGCGGGTGCGGCCAGCGCGACCGGCCCGCTGAATCGCGGAGGACTTCGAGACCTTCTGCACCTTGAGAGTCGGGAGCCCACTCCACGGTGAATGCGCCGCCACTCGCGCGAGCCCCGAGTCGATCACCGCTGCCACGCCGTCGATGGTGACGCTCGTCTCGGCCACGTTCGTCGAGAGGATCACCTTGCGCTTCGCGCTCGGGCGCAACGCGCGGTCCTGCTCCGCAGCGCTGAGATCTCCATGGAGGACGAGCAGCTCGAGCGAATGCCGTTGAGCGAACTCCGCGCAGGTCTCTTGCGCGCGTCGGATCTCGGCAGCGCCGGGGAGGAAGATGAGCACGTGGCCGTCGAGTTGGCTCTGGATCAGCCGCTTGAGCGCCGCGAGGACCTGTTGATCGAGGTGCCGATCGTCTTCTCGCTCGAGGTACTCGGTGGCGACGTCGAAGCGCCGGCCTTCACTTCGGAGCGAGGGCGCGCCGTCGAGCCAGGTCGCGATCGGCGCCGCGTCGAGGGTCGCCGACATCACCACCAACTTGAGATCGGGGCGCGTCGTCTTCTGGAGCCGGCGCAGCATCGCGAGGGCGAGATCGCCAGCGAGGTGGCGCTCGTGGAACTCGTCGAGCACGACGATGCCGACGTCGCGCAGTTGCGGGTCGCCGACGAGCCGCCGAGTGAGGAGCCCTTCGGTGACGAACCGAATCCGAGTCTTCGCCGATGACACGTCGTCGAAACGGATCTGGTAGCCGATTGTCTCACCGAGCCGCTCCTGACGCTCTTCCGCGACCCGTGCTGCCGCGAGCCGGGTCGCCAGGCGGCGAGGCTGGAGGACGACGATCTCCTTCGAGCCCGCCAGGCCCGCGTCGAGCAACGCCGGAGGCACGCGGGTCGTCTTGCCCGTTCCCGGAGGCGCCTCGAGCACGAGCGCCTCGCGCGTCTTCAGCGCCGCGACGAGGTCGGGGAGGAGGGCGTCGATCGGGAGCTGCACACGAGTGGCTGTAGCCTGCTGTCGTGAGCCGTCAAGGGTCGCTTCGGCACTGGCGCGCGATCGCCGAGATGGTGAAGGTGATCCCCTCTCGCGTCTTGGTGGCGGACACGAGCCTCGCTTGAATCAACTCGAGGTTGGCGCACGCGAAGTCCTCGACGGTCGCCCTTCCGATTCGAACTCGGACCAACGCTCCACGGCGCTCGATCACCTCGCCGATTCCCTTGGGAGTGATCGCGCGTCGTCGCGCCCGTGGCAGCCGATCGCTCAACGGCTGGAGACGAGGCCACGGCTGCACGCGTGCGTTCACCCGCCTCAGCGTGGGCCGAGATCTCGACCGGAGGATCGGAACGGTCGACGGCGGATCAGACTCAGCCCCCCAAGTACGGCGAACACGGAGTTCGTCATCGCGCAGCCCTGGCACCCGGACGTCGCGGGTGGAGCTACCGCGGTGCCGCCGGCGGTCACGCTTCCGCCGCCTGATGACGCAACCCCGCCCGCAGACGAGCCTCCTCCGACCGAGCCGCCGCTCGAGCCGCCACCGCTGGAGCCGCCACCGCTCGAACCACCGCCGACGGATCCTCCACCGCTCGAACCACCGCCGACCGCGCCTCCCGCTGCACCCGACGCGAACAGGAAATCGATCACCTCGCTCGCCCAGGCCGATCGAACCGCGTGCCCCAGATTCGGAATCTCGTTCAGCTCGACGAGCGCGCGCCCGCTCCCTGCGTTGAACAGCGAGCGAGTTCCGCCCGAGGGAATCGCCGACGTCCCATCCGCAGTCTGATCGATGCCGTGAAGCGCCGACCACTGCTCGACGAGCTCGAGACGGTTCGACGGCGCCACCACCGAATCACTCGACCCGTGCCAGATCGACACCCGCGGCCAAGGCCCCGTGTACGGCATCGCGGCGGCTCGCACCTTCTGAGCCCACTGCGCGGGCATCAAATCGACCGAGCCGTTCATGCAGCTGAAGCCCTGGCTCAGCGTCTCGGCGCACTTGAAGGGAATGCCGGAGAAGATCACTCCCGCGCGGTACTTCCCCGCCGACGTCGCGAGCACGTTCGCCGCCGCAGCGCCGCCGGCCGAGAACCCCACCACGAAGATCCGAGCTGGATCACTCGCCGCATCGGTCACCGTCTTGTCCACCATCTGCTCGATCGACGCGAGCTCACCCGCGCCGCGGCTCTGGTTGGCGAGGTCGAACCAGTTGAAGCAGGTCTGAAGGTTGTTGCTGCTCTGCTGTTGAGGCGCGACCACCGCGAACTGGCGCTGGGCTGCGAGCGCTTCGAGACCACTCGAGGAGGCGAAGCTCGCGGCCGTCTCGCCACAGCCATGGAGGAGCACGATCAACGGCGACCCAGCCGGCAAGCCCGGAGGGATCGCTCGGTACATGAGCAGGTTGCCCGGGTTGCTACCGAACGAGGAGATCGCGTCGAGGCCTTGCTCGACCCGCCCGGCCTCCGTGCCCTCGAGTTGGCCACACGCGGACAAGAGCAGCAGCAGGCGCGGAAACGAACGCATGGCGTCCGGGTAGCACGAGACCCGAGCGCTCCGAAGGACCCACGTCAGCGCCCTGACGCGGCGGTCGAGTGGCGGCCCGTGCCCATCGCCGTGATGGTTCTCGAGGGAGGGGTCGATGGTGCGTCTGCTCGTGGGGATGGTGGTGTTCGGAGTCGGGTGTGTCGAGCCGGCGCTCCCAGCGATCGAATCGGGCTCATCCGTCGACGCCGGGCCGTACGTCTGCAGCCCGCTCACCTGTACCGGTTGTTGTCGCGACAACCGCTGCTTCGGAGGCAATCTGGACGACGCCTGTGGCTACGACGGGCGCTCCTGTCGCACCTGCGAGTCACACCTTCGTTGCGAGTCGCCCGGCGCCTGCTTCCCCCGACCTCGCGATGGTGGGGTTTCCGAGCCCTCACGCCTCGGCGACGCGGGCGCGGTGAACCTCGAGGTGCTCCATCGCTGCCAGTTCCTCTACGGCCTGGTGTTCTGCGGCTGATCAGGCCTCGGCCGTGACTTCCTTCTTCGCCCGCTTCTTGGGCGCGACCGCTTCGACCGGAGCCGCGGGCACGTCCTCGACCGCTTCCTCGATCGGCTCTGGCGCTGCCTCGACGCTCTGCTTCTCCTCGGCGCGACGCTTCTTGGGCTTCTGGCCGATGCCCGACTCGTCGAACGCGTTCTTCACCGGGGCGAGCGCGGCTTCGGCGAGCAGCTTGGCCTGGCGCATCGGCAGCTCGAGGCGTCGGGCGTGCGCGATGATCTCGTCGCGGAGCTGAACCTGTTCGGTCTCCGACAGCGGCTCCGGCGTGAAGCCCGCCCGCCAGCCAGTGATCGCGCCACGCACCTGCTCGACGACGGACGAGACGGGCGTGTAGGCGGACTCGGCCAGCATGCGCTTGCAGTACCCGCTCGAGAGCTTCTTCTCGAAGTCCATCGCGAAGCGCTCGAAGTCCTCCCGATCGGCGCGCCGGGCCTGCGGCAACTTCACCTTGCCGAAGAGGGCCTCGAGCAGCGGCGCGCGAGTGCCGGCGACGAAGGTGATGCCGGCCTGGAGGCGCTCGATCGCGTCGACCGCGGTGGCTTGGAGGTTCCTGGCGTGATCTTCACGCGCGCTCTCGAGCTCCGGCAGCCGCATCGCGCGGAGGTTGAGATCGCCCAGCTCGGAACGCGCCGCGCTCAGCCGATCGATCGCGAGCATCAGCCAGCCCTTCTCGTCCTTGAGGCCCTGCTTCTTCGACAGCTCGGCCTGCGCCAGCTCGAGCCGCTCCAACAGGGTCTGCGACCAGGCCACCACGTCGAAGGCTTCCGAGAGGGTCATCGTCATGGGAGGCGGCGTGTAGCACGTTCGACAGGGCTGTGGTGGTCAGCCCCGAAGCGCTTGCTGGAGCACGCCGAGATCCGCCGGGAGCGGCGAGTCGATCGTCGCCGCCAAGGCCGGTAAATCGAGCTCGAGCCGCGCCGCGTGCAGGGCGAGTCGCGGAAGACGCACTTCGTCAAACGGCGTCCCGTAGACGCGATCGCCGAGCACGGGAAAGCCCGCGTCGGCGAACTGCACGCGGATCTGGTGGGTCCGCCCGGTGTCGAGGTCGATCTCCACGAGCGACGTCGATCGAAAGCGCTCCCGGACGGTCCACGAGAGCCGCGCCCGTCGGGGCGAGTCGAGACGGGTCGTGTACCGCCCAGAGGGGTCCTTCGCGTAGGGCGTATCGAAGCTCCCGGCGTCGGGCGGTGCACCGAGCACGAACGCGAGGTAACGCTTGGAGATGCGCTTCCCTTCGAAGCCGTCGAGGAGCACCTGCACGCCGTCGTCCGTCTTCCCGAAGGCGAGGCAGCCCGAGGTCTCCTTGTCGAGGCGGTGCACCACGCCAGGGAGCGACGTGCCTCCAGTGTCGAAGCCGCCGCGCTGAAACGCGAGCAGCTCGGCGACGCTCACCTGTCCAGGCTCCGGTTCGACGGCGACGCCGGGCGGCTTGTCGATCACGATCACCTGCGCGCTCTCGTGGAGGACGATGAGAGCGGGCCCTTCGACGGCCTTCGGCGGCGGCGGCGCGGGGAGCTCGATCTCGACCGTCTCACCTCCCCACGTCTTGCGGCCGGCCTTCGCCACTTTCCCGTTCACTCGCACCGCACCTCGGGCGAGCAGCTGGTTCACCCGCACCGCGTCGGCGTTCGGCAGCGCGCGCACCAGGAACTTCTCGAGCGGCACCTTCTCGCCTTTGGGGATCTGGAGGCGCCGGGTAGCCATCGCCCAGCGCATATGGCACACGCCGGCCATGCACGAGGTGGTGATTCGCGAAGCGACCGAGCGCGACGACGTGGCGTTGGGTGAGCTGCTCGTCCAGTCGTTCGTCGAGCAGTACGCCAAGAACCTGCCCGAGGTCGTCGTGACCGAACGGCGAAAGGCCGAGCTCCGACAGACGGCCGAGAAGCGCGCGGTCGCGAAGGTCTGGGTGGCTGAAGAGGGCGGCCGTGTCGTCGGAACGGTCGCGCTCTGGCCGAACGGCTCGCGCGGCTCGGAGTCGTGGATTCCCCAGTCCTGCGATCTGCGTCACCTCGCGGTCGCGTCCGACGCGCGAGGGAGTGGGGTGTCGAAGCTCCTCCTCGACACCGCCGAGGCGTGGGCGCGCTCGTCGGGCGCGAAGTTCGTGGTGCTCCACGTGCGCCGCGGCGCGAAGGGCGTGCGCGGGCTCTACGAGAAGCGCGGCTACCTGCGAGACGAGACGGGCGATCTCGATCTCCGCCCGGAGGTCTACCTCGAGGCGTTCTATCTCCCGCTCACAGCAGGATCGGCGCGTTGAGCGTCCCGGCCTCCCACCCGGTGAGGCCCGCGCGGACGAGCTGCTCGGCGAGATCGCGGCGAAGGATCATCGTCCCCGGCTGCTCGGCGAGCCGGAACAGCCCTCGATCGGGGATCTTGGAACGATCGAGCACGAGCTCGACGCGGTGAAGTGAGCGCGCTTTCGATCGACGCAGACGACCTGCTCGAGGAGATGGGCGAGCTGGGAGTCGCGGGAGGGAGCTCGGCGCGTTCATCCGAGCAGGGCCTCGAGCGCACCCGGCGCCCCAAGATCGGAGAAGGTGTGCTCGGCTCCGGTTCGACGGAGCGCCTCGAGCGAGTGATCGCCGGTCGCGACTGCGAGGCACTCCGCGCCGATCGCGTGAGCGGCCGCCACGTCCTTCGGGGTGTCGCCGATCACCACCACCCGCACCTCGTCGAGCCGCTTGCCCAGCCGGGTGGCCCCTCGATCGGCGCCGATGCGAATCAGCTCGGCTCGAAGCTCGTGATCGTCTCCGAACCCGCCGAAGTCGAAGCGCTCGAAGATGCCGACGCGGCGGAGCTTGGCCATCGCGCCCGCGCGCACGTTGCCGGTCCCGAGCCCGACCGCGAAGCCATGGGCGTGCCCGGCGTCGATCGCCTCGCGCATGCCCGCGTGCACCCGATAGCGGGCGTCTTCGGTGCGCTGCACCTCGACCTCGAGGATCGTCACGTAGACCGCGATCAGCTCGTCGATCGCCGCCGACGTCGGCTCCACGCCCACCGCCTCCAACCCGAGCCGCACGATGGCGCGATCGGTCATCCCGCTGAAGGAGAAGTGATCGCAGGCGTCGCGCCGGCCATGGAGCCGCTCGAACGCGCCGACGATCGCCCGCCGGCCGGCCCCACCCGTGGTGATCAGCGTGCCGTCGATGTCGAACAACAAGACCGTCGGTCGCCTCACGTGCGCAGCCTCTCTCGAATGCGGGCCGCCCACTCGCCTTCGACCTCGAGACACGCCGTCGCCCGGCCCAGTCGCTTCGCCGCCGCGGGGATCGAGCCGCTGCCTCCGAACGCGTCGACCACCAGCTCGCCCGGCCTCGACCAAGTGCGAATGAGCGGCTCGAGCACGCCGAAGGGCTTGTGGTTCGGGTGGTTGCCCCAGCGCCCCGCTTCGCCGTCGTCGTCGTAGCCAGCGACCGCGGCCCAGGGAATCGCCGGAGCCTCGTCGGGAAGGGGAGCGGTCGGCGCGCGAGTGAACACCAGCGCGGTCTCCACCACCCGGAGGAGCTCTTCCCCGCTATTCCCCTCGCGCGTGCGCTTGCCCCACACGAACTCGCCCACCACCGTGCCGTAGCCGATCGCCTTCGCGCAGGTGGTGATCGGCTCTCGCCCGAGCAGGTTGGTCCAGATCACCAGCGGCGCGGTGGGGGCGAGGTGTTTCGCAGCCAGCTCGAGCCACGACGCGGTGAACGCCCGGTAGGCGCGCACGTCGTCGAAGCGCCGCACCGGCCCGGAGTCGATCTTCCTCCCCTTCGGATCACGCTCGTCGCCGCCGCGCCGGCGCCGGGTGAGCAGGCAGTACGGCGGGTCGGTGATCAGCGCGTCGATGCGGCGCCCCTCGAGCAGGCGAGCCCAGGCTTCCGGTTTCGTCGCGTCGGCGTTGAGGCAGATCGTCATCGTTGCGCGCTCGGTCGGTTTCCTCGTAGCACACCGCCCATGAGCGACGTGCGCGTGCGAGCGATGGTCGAGGCCGATCTCGGGCCGGTCGGGCAGCTGGCGGGAGCCCTCGTTCGGCTCCATCACGAGTTCGACGCCGACCGGTTCTTCCTCCCGCCGGACGTCGAGGAGGGCTACCGCTGGTGGTTCAAGCAGCAGCTTGGCCGTGACGAGGTGGTGCTCGCCATCGCCGAGTTCGAGGCCGAGGTCGCCGGCTACGTCTACGGCTCGCTGGAAGAGCGCGACTGGAACCTCTTGCTCGACGTCCACGGCGCGATTCACGACGTCTTCGTCGAGCCCAGGTTCCGGCGTCACGGCGTCGCTCGCGCGCTGATGGCGTTCGCGATCGAGGCGCTGGAAGCGAAGGGCGCTCCGAGGGTCGTGCTGTCCTCGGCCTTCCCCAACCGTGAGGCGCAGGCGCTCTTTCGCTCCTTGGGGTTCCGCGAGACCATGGTCGAGATGACCAGGAGGAGTAAGCTGCAGCCGTGACGACGGACGGGGGGCCTGCCTTTCAGATCAGCGCGACCTACCTCGCGAGCACGGTGCGTGCGTTCGAGAAGGTCGGGGTGCTCGACGAGGCCGTGCTCCGACGCCTCCGCGACGAGCACCGCGAGATGATCGCGCGGCCACACTCCAAGACCTGGTGGCCAGGCCTCGCGATCGCGGAGCTGACGGCGACGATTGGCGAAGTGCACGGCGCGGGCAAGCTCGAGGAAGCCGGCTACCTCGCGGTCAAGGCGGGCATCGGCCCGATCATCGCGCCCATGGCGTCGGTCATCGGCGCGATCTTCGGCTTCAGCCCGTCCGCCTTCCTCGCGCGCATGGCCGATCTCTCCAGCACCTCGATTCGCGGCGTGGCGATCGTCTGGGCAGAGCGCACGCCGTTCACCGGAACGCTCACCATCAAGTACCCGTGCCCGGTGCCGCGGTTGGGCATCGAGCCGCTCTGGAGAGGGGCGGCGCGGTACATCTTCGATCTCGCGCGCACCGAAGGCCTCGTGGCCGCATCGGGAGGTCATGGCTCGATCTTCGAGCTCGACCTCGAGTGGAAGCGAAAGTGATCAGCGGTGGTGCGCCGCGACGTCGGCGTGCTTGACGAGGAAGTCCTCGAACGAGCCCACGAAGTCGACGACCTCCTTGCCGTTGCGCGGAGCCCAGATGCGCCCGGCCACCTCGGAGATCAGCTGTTGATCGTGGGTCACCACGATCACCGTGCCCTCGTACCGCGCCAGCCCTTCGGCGAGCGCCGAGATCGACTCGAGATCGAGGTGGTTGGTCGGCTCGTCGAGGATGAGGACGTTGTCCTTGCGCATCATCAGCTGCGACAGGAGCGTGCGCACCGTCTCGCCACCCGAGAGCGTGTCGGTCGGCTTCATTCGCTCTTCGCCCGAGAAGAGCAT
>JBPOIJ010000169.1:0-5908 GCA_052034585.1 Myxococcota bacterium | reverse complement strand
GCCAGCACCATTTCCATTTTGGGGCTGCCATCTGTGTTTTTAAACAGTTTCAGTTCCCGGTTGATGGCCTGGCTGTCCTGCGCCTGCAAAGCGGCGATTAAAGGCCTCCTGAACGCCTGCCCTAAGGTCTCCAGGCTGTTGTTTTCCGTTTTTTTGATTAGTTCCATTGGCTATTTGATTGAATTGTGATAAAAGATTGGGAATTGAAAAATTGTTTTTTAACCAATCATCTTTTTCCCAGGCCTTGTTTAGAAAAAACTTGAATGCAGCAAGTAAATTTTCCTCCGTGAACTCAAATTTTTTGTCTGATGCCCTTTTTTCAAGAAATAGGTACAATTTTTTTAAATGCGCAAAATCTTTTTGCATGTAGTTGTATGAGTCGTTAAACTTGGTTTGGTACCATTCATTCCATACATCTACAAAATTTTTCCAAAAAATTAATTCTGATTTTTTTTCGGCTCCGGCTGATGCCGGAGAAAAGTATTGGTTATTGGTTATTGGTTCTAAGTTATTAGTTATTAGTTTATCTATACTACCTTTGCTTTGCCCGGTGCTTTGCCCGGTGCTTTGCCCGGTGCTATTACCGTGCTTTGCCCCGTGCTTTGCCACTGCTTTACCAAGTGCTTTACCGTTTTTCGGCAAAGCATTTGAGAGGCTAATTATATTAGCGGAATACTGGTTTAGCGATTTTTGAACCAAAATAAAGAACCCCCATTCTACTAAATCATTAAAATATTTTATATAAGTTCCATACTTTTTTATTCCTACAGCATCCATAACCATCTGGGATGGGAAGCCAAATTTTTCTTTCCAGCCCATTCTATTGTAATGTTCTATTGAAAAAAAGAAAACAGCTACATGCCCGGGTGCAACTTTTTCCGGGTTTTCAAACGCCCAATCAAAAAAGTTTTTTGAAAGCTCATATCCACTAAGTTGGTTGTATTCCTTCTTCATTAATTCAAAATATTTAATTCAATAAGCCTTTCATCGTTCCTTTCCCATAGTGCTGCATTAGCGCAATGGGCCTTTGGGTTCCTTACCGGTCTGATACTTGTTTTAATAATCAAATAATCCTTAGCTGCTCGTGCAATTATTCCACCCCAGGCCCTTGCATGTGGGGGTAATGGGAAATCAACCTCGGCGGCATAACTCCTTACATCTTCGGCCATAAACCTTTTGTGTAATGGCAGAAACTTATTAATAAGAAAGCTGTAAGCCTTTTCACTCCATCCGGGCGTAACAGCATCGGCATGTTCCTGTGCCAGGGACATACCTGCCCGTTTTAATTGCTCGCCGGTAAAATCGAATGTTGCTTGTGTCATCTTCTTTTCTTTTTTTGTTTTACTTGTATAACCTCAGCAGGTTTGGCCACAAATGTTTTACTTAACTTTTCAATATTCACAGCGAAACGCTCTCCATTCAATTCTACTATTACCACATTTCCATATTCATTTATTACCCTTACTTCATCCCCTTGGTTGCCGTATAATTTCTTTGCGTTCACATAACCTCTAATCTGTTCTTTTAACCACATCACATTATTTTGGTAAGATTACTTTAAATGAAGATTTTGAACTTTTTGACGGGGGATATACTTTCACAGCCTCACCATCTGCTGTTATAATGTCCATGCCTGAAATCGGTAAGGCTTTTAAAAATTCTTTCCTTACTTTCAGCGCATCGGCTGCCTCTTTGGCCTTAGCTTCCAATTCAACTAATTCCGGGTCGCCACATTGCGAAAAGTCATAGCTGCTGCCTGTTTCAGCGTTCTGAAATTTTACGCCACTGCTGGTAGTAATTGTTTCCTTTTCACCATTCAGCCTTATCTGCTCCCGGATGTAATCAATAAATTCTTTGTCCGGCTCAATCTTGCTGGCACTATCGCCACTTATCTGTTTGTCCAGGGCAGCAAAGAATTTTACCGCCTCTACATATTCAAACAGTCCTGTGCCTGTTTCAAAAATCATTTCTTTAACTTGCCTATGGAAAGTGGCAGCGTTCTGTTTTGATAGTACCGGAATATTTTCCGGAGAAAGAATGAGTTCGTTTGTCATAATTAATAATTAGGTTGAAAGTTTATTGATTGCATTTCTGCCTTTAAGGCAGAAATAGCCGTTCTTACAAAGTCAAGCGAATGAGTACAGGACCGGTTACATCTTTCTGCCAATTCATAATATCCTGCCTCTTTAGCACACGCATCATTAACGTAGTCTTTAAATGTACTTCGTGCCATCTTCTGCCCACTCCTTAGTAACTTTTCAGTCATTAACTGCCTTGCCAGGTGCAGGTTTTCTCTGGCCTCTGCCATTGCTTCGCCACTAAATGCAAGGTGCTGCTGCAACTGAAAGCCATATTCCAGAAGTTTATCTATGCTCTGTACATCTGCATAAGAAGTGCTTTGCATTTGCGTAAGTATGGCCTGTATTTGTGATAGTTTCTGCATTATGCTGCTGGCTGTGTTGTTAATTCAAGTTTCTTTTTTTCTTTAGCCGCATAAAGAGATGGAGTGCTGTTAATAATGCCTTTTCCCTCGGCAAATACTTTTTGCAATTCAGCAATGCTAATACAGCCATTTATTTTATCCAGCCATTGATAAATGATTTCTTTTTCATCTTCTGTAGGCTCAGTAGATTTGCGGCCTATGCTGTTTTTGCGTTCTGTTTCTTTAGGGTAAACAGGTGCAGGGGTTTCTTCTATTATTTCCACATCAGTAAATGGATGTTGTGGTTCTTTTTCGCTATAAATAGCGCCGTTTATTTCCATGTCTTCAATATCCTGGGTGAAAAACTCACTTGCTCCTGTTGCAAGAAGTATGGCTCCGACAAATGCTCTTTTTTGTGCCATTTTCATGATTGTATTTTTTACGCCAACCACATCAGGATTTAAAATGCGATATACGGTTACAGAAGTATCCATTTCCCATGCATCCAACTCTCTTCCAGCTTTACTTTTCTTAATAATTTTTTTTGCTTTTCCAGAATTAACAGCATCTGCCCACATATCCCAATATTCTTTTGGCTTACCATACTGTCCTGTGGTCTCTGCTTTCTCAATTGCAAAACCAAATTCGAGCGATTTCTTTCCTGTTGTTTTTGATGGAAGATTGGATATATCTGTACCTTCCGGTAATTCATTTATTGATTTCCACAAGTAGCCGAATTTTGGTTCCAGGCTATTGCAGTTGCCTTCGCATTGTGATAATATCTGCCCTGTTTTACTTTTAACTGAGCAACGATAAGAGTAGTCTATAAATGGTCGGTCAATATCTACCACATTTTCTATACACTCAAATTCAACACCGAGTCCGTAAACAAATCGAAGCTTCTCTGCACCGGGCTTATACAATGAAGGCTTTGGCGTTCCAGGTATTACCCCAAAATCAAGCTCGGGTTTCAATATAGATTTTGAAAAATTTACAAAATCATTATACCACCCTTTTGCCTGGTCAATCGGCATCATTTGAAGGTGTTCATTTTTTGCTATCTGCATTTCTGTGTTTAATTGTTCATTCATAGTGATTTTTTTTTGATGTTTATACACTAATCTTTTTGTGTGGTATAGAAAGACTTAGTTGTTAATGGCCTGCCAGTTCTGTTTAAGCCGGTAAAGCTCACTCCTCAGGTATGCCACTTCTTTAATTTTGTGTTCACTTTCATTTTTTGTCCTTGCCTGATGTAAACGCTCGGTATAATGTTTAATCTGAAAGCACAGGAATGACATGGCATCAATGAAGCCAACAATTTTATACTGCTTCATATTCTATGTTTTGTAGTTCAGAAATAGAGTAGTTTTCTACTGCGATAAGGAGTTCATCACACAGGCGTTTGAACAGGATGTAATTACCCTTTACCTGTTCTGTCAGATCAATGCCTACCTTATTAAATAATTGTAATTCTATATTATAAACCTGTTCCACATCACGGGTTTCACACGTTCCTGGTGCCGGGTTATCAGGGTGGGCATCCTCTGGAATATCATAAGTATAACTCATGTCCCAGGTAACAATCATATCTCCCACATCGAGGCCATCTATTTTGGTTTGAATTTCTTTTACTACCTTTGTCATACATTGTTATTTTTACATTGTTATTAATAGAGAGCAGGCAGCACACCTGCTCTTTTTGTTTTTTAAAGGGTTGTTAATTTTCCCCTTCGTTGCTTTGTTCTTCTGTGCCGGGAACTTCCTGTCCACCTTCAACTTCGTCAGTTTGGGTTTCTCCAGGGTCGTTGTAGCATTTGTTTTTTTGCATACTTTTCGTTTTTGTTGTTAAAAAAAATAAGAGACCGTTAAACTTTTTGGGAGGCGTACAATAAACGGGCATCTTGTTTTGTTTTTCATCTATTTTCTCTGTTCAAAACATCGAATAAAAAACAGGCAATCATCTTAGTTATTCTTACCCATTGTTTACTGCCGATAGCCTCCCCTCCTTGGTTTGAATATGAAGCACAGGCTGGACTCGAACCAGCGACCTTTGGATTATGAGTCCAATGAGCTACCACTGCTCTACCGTGCTGTTTTTGCTGCCCCTACCAAATACATCGATTAAATTTGTTTTTAATTAAAGGCAGCAAATATTTTAGTATCAAAGAACTTTTTTAATTTGAGGCCCAACCAGGAATAGCCGGGCCGTTGTACCTAACACCTAATATCCTTTTGGATAAGATCACGCAGGCGCTGTGATGCGCTTACGTTTAAGGATTTGCAATGTTTTTTGAACTTTTGCCTGAGACTTTTGGCACACTCAATGGTTATTTTTGCACCATTTGATTTTTTTTCGGAGGCCATATTGTTTTGATTTAATTGGTTACTTGAGTTTAAAATGTTTAATGAAAAGATTGGCGGTGCCAGGTGGGAGTTTCGCTAAGAAGTCTATCAATTTCTCTCCCCTTTTTCGCCTCCCGGATTTCTTTTTTTTGTTCATCGTTTATAGGATTTATTACAAAAAATTTATAAAGAATAATAGCTACGAGTAGCAACAAAATGCTAAATATTAGTAACATCAGTTTAAGAATTTAACTGTTAATGAATAGTGATGATACAGCCTGATTATCGTTTCCAAGCGGCCATCATAAGGGAGTTTGTTTGCGATAGCATACTGCCTAAGTATCGCCACCATTGGTATTGCCGGTATGTGCTTTGGTATCATAATCAGGCAGTAGTTTTTTCGGTTTCAAAAATTTCCTCTTCAGTCAAACCGGTTTCGGACTTTATAAGATTAACCGCCAGCACGGTTGTGAGTTTGTTATTATCCTCATTGCGGTTAGCATTATTGCGGATGGCTTGTTCTGTAACCATCAACTCCAGGGCTAATTTTAGCCTCAGCTCAAGGTTGGTAAGAATTTCATCAACTACTTTTTTTGATAATTTCATTTCTTTAGTTTTAAAATGTTTCACAATATTAGTATTTATTTTTGAATTGTGAAACAAAATTATAAATTAAGTTATCCACACTTACTCATTATCTATAACGAATTTTACATTAAATATTTTGATGCAGCTCCTGAATTTTTTGGCACCGTTGTAACTTATTTTATTTTGCCGGGCATAGTCTGCAATTGTGCTAAGGTTAAGGTATGAGCCCAAGTGTTCAATTATTTGCACTAAATCATCATTTGTTAATTGGCCGGCTTCAATTCTTTGGCCCAAATGATCGCATATTGTGTTGACTAACATAGTGGTTCATTTTTTTGAATGACGTGTAATAATGAGTAAGGTGCAATTTCCCCTGCCACCCGCACTTCAGTACATGGCCGGGCTGGACGTTCAGAATTTCAACTTTAGAATAATCCCATTTGCACATTATCATAATTCGTTTTTAGGTGTGACCAAATAGCTTCCGTTGTTTTAAAAGCTGCACCTTGCATATCAATCATAGGTTTAAATTCCATCCAATCAGCTTTTGTATTT
>JBPOIJ010000154.1:0-7042 GCA_052034585.1 Myxococcota bacterium | reverse complement strand
AATCCCGGTTCTGGGCTCCATTTCGCAGTTCAGGCAGCCTGATCGAGTTCCAACGCACAAAGGAAGGGCAACATGTCGAAGGAGAAGTTCGAGAGAAACAAGCCGCACGTCAACATCGGCACCATCGGCCACGTCGACCACGGGAAGACCACCCTGACCGCGGCCATCACGAAGGTGCTCGCGAAGACCGGCGGCGCCACGTTCCTGGCGTACGATCAGATCGACAAGGCGCCCGAGGAGCGCGCGCGCGGCATCACGATCTCGACCGCGCACGTCGAGTACCAGACCAAGAACCGTCACTACGCGCACGTCGACTGCCCCGGGCACGCCGACTACGTGAAGAACATGATCACCGGCGCAGCCCAGATGGACGGCGCGATCCTCGTGGTCTCGGCGGCCGACGGCCCGATGCCGCAGACCCGTGAGCACATCCTCCTCGCTCGCCAGGTCGGCGTTCCGTACATCGTCGTCTTCCTGAACAAGGTCGACATGCTCGATGACCCGGAGCTCCGCGAGCTCGTCGAGGTCGAGGTGCGTGACCTCCTCAAGAAGTACGACTTCCCCGGCGACAAGACGCCCATCATCCCCGGCTCGGCCCTCAAGGCCCTCGAGGGTGACCCGTCGGAGATCGGCGAGCAGTCGGTGCTCAAGCTGATGGAGGCCGTCGACACCTACATTCCGACGCCGATGCGCGCGACGGACAAGCCCTTCCTCATGCCCGTCGAAGACGTGTTCTCGATCGAAGGCCGCGGCACCGTCGCCACCGGCCGCGTCGAGCGTGGCATCGTGAAGGTCGGTGACGAAGTCGAGGTCATCGGCATTCGCCCCACCGCGAAGACCACCGTCACCGGCGTCGAGATGTTCAAGAAGCTGCTCGACGAGGGCCGCGCCGGCGACAACATCGGCGCGCTCGTTCGTGGCCTCAAGCGCGAGGAGATCGAGCGTGGCCAGGTGCTCGCCAAGCCCGGCTCGGTGAACCCGCACACGAAGTTCAAGGCGCAGGTCTACGTGCTCACCAAGGAAGAGGGCGGTCGTCACACGCCGTTCTTCAAGGGCTACCGCCCGCAGTTCTACTTCCGCACCACCGACGTGACCGGCACCGTGAAGCTCCCGGACAACGTCGAGATGGTGATGCCCGGTGACAACATCGCGATCGAGGTCGAGCTGATCACCCCGGTCGCCATGGAGAAGGAGCTCCGGTTCGCCATCCGTGAGGGTGGCCGCACCGTCGGCTCGGGCGTCGTCGCTGACATCATCGCCTAAGCCATCTGGCTCGGGTCGTTTGGAGTGTGCGTCATGCGTACACTCCCTTGACTTGAAGGGAGGGCTCTGCCAGAGGGCCTTCCCTTCTGTCGTCTCAAGTTTCAAGGAGTTCGTGTCATGCCCAAGGGCAACCGCAGCCTGATCTCGCTCGAGTGCACGGTGTGCAAAGAGCGCAACTACACCACGACCAAGAACCGCAAGAAGCAGCAGGACAAGCTCGAGTTGAGCAAGTACTGCGCGCGGTGCCGGAAGCACACGGCCCACAAAGAAGGCAAGGTCGGCTGAGTCTTCGTCTTCGCGTAGGCCAGTAGCTCCAACGGTAGAGCAGCGGTCTCCAAAACCGCGTGTTGGGGGTTCGAATCCCTCCTGGCCTGCCACTCTTTTTTCTCTCTCCGTCTCACAAAGGCGCGCATGGCCTCCGAAGCCTCAGAACAAGCGAACCGAGCCGAGATCGACCCGAAGCGATTCGTCGTCATCTCGTACCTGCTGCTTGGGTTGGTGTTGGCCTTCTTCTTCGCCAACCTGCTCACCCGCATCTTCGTCGAGGTGGGCATCGCTCAGCGGCAGCTCATCTCGGGCATCGAGCTGTCGTCTCCGCCGTATCTGCTCGGCTTCGTGCTGGCGATCGGCCTCGGCATCTACTGCTGGACGAACCCGCGCATTCACGGGCTGTCGGTCGAGGTCGCGACCGAGCTCAAGCGCGTCAGCTGGCCGTCGTGGGAAGAGACCCGGATCTCGACCTTCGCGGTGGTGTTCGCCTCGCTCATCGCCTCGATCGTGCTCGCGGCGATCGACTCCTTGAGCCTCCGCCTGATGGTCGACTGGCTGCCGCTCGTCTGGGAGACCCTCAAATGACGATGGACAAGAAGTGGTACGTCGTTCACACCTACTCGGGCTTCGAGAACAAGGTGAAGAAGAGCCTCGAGGATCTCATCAAGCAGCGTGAGCTGCAGGAGTCCTTCGGGCAGATCTTCATTCCCGTCGAGCAGGTCGTCGAGATGCGTGACGGGCAGAAGCGCCAGACCCGCCGCAAGACGATGCCGGGCTACATCCTCGTGCAGATGGAGATGACGCCCATCACCAAGTCGCTCGTGAAGAACACCCCCAAGGTGACCGGCTTCTTGGGCGCGCAGGGCCAAGACGATCCTCCGCCGCTCCGCGACTCCGAGGTGCAGCGCATCACGACCGCGATGAGCGAAGGCGCGATGAAGCCCAAGCCGAAGGTGCACTTCGACGAGGGCGACACCGTGCGGGTGATCGACGGCCCGTTCGCGAACTTCAACGGCACCGTGGAAGAGGTGAACCCGGAGAAGGGCCGCGTGAAGGTGCTCGTGAGCATCTTCGGCCGCTCGACGCCGGTCGAGCTCGACTTCATGCAGGTCGAGAAGGCCGCAGGGTAGAGGACTTCGGAGCCGAGGCTCCGAGAACGCGAGGGCCGTCGACTCGCCGCCGTGAGCAATTCCGCTGCACGGCACTTGTGGGAGGCGATGGAGCGCTGATGCTCCCCGCCGTTCGAACCACGGGAGAAGCAACGCAATGAAGAAGGTCACAGGTCAGGTCAAGCTGCAGATCCCTGCCGGCAAGGCGAACCCGGCACCTCCGATTGGCCCCGCGCTCGGTCAGGCCGGCGTCAACATCATGGAGTTCTGCAAGCAGTTCAACGCCAAGACCCAGCAGCAGATGAAGGAAGCCCTGATCATCCCGGTGATCATCACCGTGTATCAGGACCGCTCCTTCACCTTCGAGCTCAAGACGCCTCCCGCGTCGGTGCTGCTCAAGAAGGCTGCCGGGCTCCACACCGAGAAGAAGAAGGGCTCGGGTGCGAAGAAGACTGGCAAGGAAGTGGTCGGCTCCATCACCCAGAAGCAGCTCAAGGAGATCGCCGAGCAGAAGATCGGCGACACCACGGCTGCCAGCGTCGAGGCCGCGATGCGCACCATCGCCGGCACCGCGCGCTCGATGGGCATTCAGATCAAGTAACCGACCAACCCTCACCACTTTTTCGAAAAGGAATTCCCCATGCCTGGAAAGAAATTCAAGGCCGCCGCCACCAAGGTGGACCGCAACAAGCGCTACTCCGTGACCGAGGGCTTCAAGCTCCTCAAGGACGCCGTCGTTCCGACCAAGTTCGATCAGACCATCGACGTCGCGATCAACCTGGGCATCGACCCCAAGCACGCCGACCAGATGGTCCGCGGCGCCGTCGTGCTGCCGCACGGCACCGGCAAGTCGGCGAAGGTCGCCGTCTTCGCCAAGGGCGAGAAGCAGACGGAGGCCACCAACGCCGGCGCCGACATCGTCGGTGAGGCCGACCTCGCGAAGAAGATCGAGGAAGGCTTCATGGACTTCGACACCGTGATCGCGACCCCCGACATGATGGGTGTCGTCGGCCGGTTGGGAAAGGTGCTCGGTCCTCGCGGCCTGATGCCGAACCCGAAGGTCGGCACGGTGACGATGGATCTCGCCCGCGCCATCAAGGAAGCCAAGGGCGGCAAGATCGAGTTCCGCGCCGAGAAGGCCGGCATCGTTCACGCCCCGGTGGGCAAGGCGTCGTTCCCTGCCGAGAAGCTGCAGGAGAACTTCAACACCCTCATGGAGCTGGTGATGAAGATGAAGCCGGCCACCGCCAAGGGCGTGTACCTGAAGGCCGTCGCCATCAGCTCGACGATGGGGCCGGGCATCAAGCTCGACACCTCCGAGATCGGCGCCAAGTACAAGTAACCGGTCGCCAGCGTGACGCTGGATCGGCATCAACCCTAACCCCCGAGACCAGTTCGGGTTTGGGTGGGTTGACAGCCAGCGTCACGTTCGGATAAGGGCCAGAACCCTGCTCCCACCACCCCGAAGAGAACTCTCTCCCAAGGCGTCAAGGGGGCACGGACAGAATTCGATCTGGCGCAGTCGAAGGCCAGAGAAAGACAGCTGAATAGCAGGGCCCTGGTCGAAGACAGCAGGGGACTCCTGGCAGCCACACCCAGCCTCAACGGGTGGACGCGGTCAGGGGCCTTAAACGGCACCGTCAGCAAGCGGCTGCCCTGCCGAGACAGGGAGCGTTGGTTGGTTGAAGGCTCGCTCTCGCACTTTGCACCAGGTGAAAACGCAACACGGAAGGAGGTGCACACAGTGCTCAAGAGCGAGAAAGAAGTCCTGTCGAAGGAGCTGAACGACAAGTTCGGCCGCGCCAAGGCGGTGCTCGTCGCCGAGTTCAGGAAGCTCGACGTCGACACCGTCAACCGGCTCCGCAAGAAGCTGCGCGAAGGCAAGGTGGAGTGGAAGGTGTTGAAGAACACCATCGCCCGCCGTGCCGCCAAGGGAACCTCGGTCGAGAAGGTGTCTGACGACTTCGTCGGGCCGGTGGCAGCAGCCATCAGCTACGACGACGTGGTCGCGCCGGCGAAGATCCTGGCCGAGTTCACCAAGGACCTGCAGACGATCACCATCAAGTCGGGGGTCGTTCAGGGTCAGAAGATCGACGCGAAGGAAGTGGCCGCGCTGGCGAAGTTGCCGGGGCTGCCCGAGCTGCGCGCGAAGATCCTCGGTGTCATCAACATGCCTGCCGGCAAGTTGGTTCGCACCATCGCAGAGCCCGGAGGCGCGTTGGCCCGCGTCATCAAGGCCAAGGCCGACAAGCAGTGATTCGTTTTTCAACCATCAACCATCTGCAGTTCTGAAAGAACCAAAAGGAAGAAAGTCATGGCAGACATCAACGCAATCGTGGACTCCCTCTCGGCGCTCACCGTCATGGAGGCGGCCGACCTGGTGAAGAAGCTCGAGGAGAAGTGGGGCGTGTCGGCGGCGGCCGTTGCCGTTGCTGGTGGCGCTGGCCCGGCGGCCGCTGCGGCCCCGGCCGAGGAGAAGACCGAGTTCACGGTCGTCCTCGCCAAGGCTGGCGAGAAGAAGATCGACGTCATCAAGGTCATCCGCGAGCTGACCGGTCTCGGCCTCAAGGAGGCCAAGGACCTCGTCGAGGGCGCTCCCAAGACCGTGAAGGAAGGCGTTGGCAAGGACGACGCCAACAAGATGAAGGAGAAGCTCACCGCGGTCGGCGCGACCGTGGAGCTCAAGTAATCGACTTCACCCGCCTCAACAGGCAGCCGGTGATCTCCGAAATGGGGGTCACCGGCTTTGCCGCTTCAAACAGTCAGTCGTAGACGCAGGCCCCACAGCTCAAGACGCAGGACCCCAAACGGTTCACTCCGTTCCCACCTCAGCCCCTGAGAGAAGCGAATGCCGACCCTGCAGACCAACTTCCGTACGCGGAAGAGCTTCGCGAAGATCAACAAGGTCATCGAGATCCCCAATCTCATCAACATTCAGAAGCTGTCCTACGAGAAGTTCCTCCAGGCCGATGTGGCGCCCGAGAAGCGCGAGGACGTCGGCCTGCAGGCGGTGTTCAAGAGCGTCTTCCCCATTCGTGACTTCAACGAGACCAGCTCGCTCGAGTTCGTCTCCTACAACCTCGAGAAGCCCAAGTACGACGTCGACGAGTGCCGCCAGCGCGGCATGACGTTCGCCGCCCCGATCAAGGTCGTGGTGCGCCTCGTCGTGTGGGACAAGGACGAGGAGACCGGCGCGCAGTCGATTCGCGACGTGAAGGAGCAGGAGGTCTACTTCGGTGAGATCCCGCTCATGACCGAGCACGGGACCTTCATCATCAACGGCACCGAGCGCGTCGTCGTCAGCCAGCTGCACCGCTCGCCTGGCGCCTTCTTCGATCACGACAAGGGCAAGAGCCACTCGTCGGGCAAGCTGCTCTACAACGCCCGCATCATTCCTTCGCGCGGCTCGTGGCTCGACTTCGAGTTCGACCACAAGGATCTGTTGTACGTGCGCATCGACCGCCGCCGGAAGCTGCCGGTGACGGTGCTCATTCGCGCCCTCGGCGCGGTGCCCGACACGGCCCGGAAGAACCCGATCGAGTTCAAGGGCTCGACCGAGGAGATCCTCAACTACTTCTACGCGACCGAGACGATCTACCTGCACTCGGAGACCGAGTTCGAGAAGTCGGTCGACTTCGAGCTGCTCTACAACCAGCGCGCGACCCGCGACGTGAAGTCGAAGTCGGGCGAGATCATCGTCAAGAAGAACCGCAAGTTCACCCGCGCGGCGCTCAAGAAGCTCGAGCAGTCGAAGCTCACCCGCCTGCCGATCGACGCCGACGAGCTCTACACCAAGGTGTCGGCCTACGACGTGATCGACGAGGCCACCGGTGAGGTGCTGCTCGAGTGCAACGAGGAGATCAGCCCCTCGCACGTCGAGGAGCTGCTCAAGCGGAACCTCAAGGAAGTGAAGGTGCTGTTCATCGACAACCTCAACGTCGGCCCGTACCTCCGGGACACGCTGTTGATGGACAAGCTCGAGACGCCCGAAGAGGCGGTCATGGAGATCTACCGGCGCGTTCGCCCGGGCGATCCTCCGACGCCCGAGACGGCCACCAACCTCTTCACCAACGTGCTGTTCTTCAACCCCGAGCGCTACGATCTCTCGAAGGTCGGCCGCCTCAAGCTGAACTCCAAGTTCGGCGTCGAGGAGCCCCTGGACAACCAGGTGCTGACCAAGCGCGACATTCTCGAGACGATTCGGTACCTGATCGATCTGAAGAACGGCAAGGGCACGATCGACGACATCGATCACCTCGGCAACCGGCGCGTGCGCGCGGTGGGCGAGCTGCTCGAGAACCAGTACCGCATCGGTCTCGTCCGCATGGAGCGCGCGATCAAGGAGCGCATGAGCCTCCAGGAGATCGAGACGCTCATGCCGCACGACCTGATCAACGCGA
>JBPOIJ010000023.1:0-131686 GCA_052034585.1 Myxococcota bacterium | reverse complement strand
GACCAGGTCTTCCTGGTCGCCGGTTTCATTTTCTCAGTTCGACCGCCCCCATGGTGCTCAAAGGCCAATACCGCGAGCGGCCGACGCTCATCCCCCATCCTTCGGGCGAGGTGCTCGAGGCCGTCGCGCATCGCGGATCGGTCGCGCCAGCGGTGCTGATCGTGCCGCCCTGCCCGAGCGACGGGAGCGGGATGGATCACGTCGCCGCCGCCGAGATCGCCTTCGCCGCCTCGCACGCCGGCCATCAGACGCTGCGCTTCAATTTTCGTGGGGTCGGCGGGAGCCAGGGCGCGATCTCAACCTCCGATGAGCAGCTCACCGAGGAGCTCCTCGCCGCCTTCGAGCTCGCCCGCGACAACGCAGAGGGCGGTCCGGTGCTCATCGCCTCGATCGGCTCGAGCGATCGTTTGGTTCGAACGTTCATCGATCGCGCGCCGGTGGTTGGCTGGGCCCTCGTGCAGCCGTCGCTTCGCCCGTTCTCGACCGCGCTGCCTCGGGTGGTCGTCGCGCCGGAGCAGGATGCCTCCTTCGATCGGTCAGGCTGGAGCACGCTCCTGGCAGACGGTGAGCTGCTGGTGCTTCGCGCCACCGATCGCAGCTACCAACGCAACCTGCCCCTCGTCGGAAAGGCGGTCGTCGCCCTCGCGAGCCGCCTCCGCGTTTCCGACGACGCGGCGACCTGACCGCAATCGCTCCAAGCCGCTGGAACTGTTTGGCTTTCGGCCCGAGTCGCGCAAGCGCTTGGCCCACAGCAAGAAAGGGTGGGCACCCCTCACGGAACCCCCAAGACACACTAGGCTTCCAACTCTTCATCCAACTTCACCAAGGCCTGCGGAAGACTGCGAAAGATCCAATCGTTTCCTCGATCGTTCGTTGAAGACACGGACACCCCTATGCGCACCTCACTCCTCGTGGTCGGTCTCGCCGCAGTCTTCGCCGCCGGTTGCCTGAAGCAGGAGGCCACCGATGAAGAAGCCCTCAACAGCCTCGATCGGCCCTCGATCGAGACCGAGGGCCAGCCTGACGATCCGGCCTTTCACCTGCCGCAGGTCGTCGTCGTCGACTTCGAAGACGGCACCACGAAGGCGCAGTTCGACGAGCTCGAGAAGGACTGGGGCGTCGATCTCGAACTCGCCGACGAGGAAGAGGGCGTCGACAGCGCGATCACCGTGGGCACCGTGAGCGGTGACGCCGACGAGCTGCTGGCTCGCGTGCGGCAGAACGCGAAGGTCGAGGCGGCCGAGCACCTGATGACCTTCAACGCGAGCTTCGTGCCCAACGACCCCGCCTTCGACAAGCAGTGGAACATGAAGCTGATCAACATGCCCAAGGCGTGGGATCGCACGAAGGGCAAGGGCGTGGTGGTGGCGGTGCTCGACACTGGAGTCGCCTTCGAGGACCACGACGACTTCCGCCAGGTGCCCGACCTGCGCGGCACGAAGTTCGTCGAGGGCTACGACTTCGTGAACCGCGATCGGCACGCGAACGACGATCACGGCCACGGCACGCACGTCGCCGGAACGATCGCGCAGGCGACCAACAACCGTGAGGGCGTCGCGGGCGTCGCCTTCGAAGCCGCGATCATGCCGGTGAAGGTGCTCGATCACTTCGGCGGTGGCACCTCGGCGAACATCGCCGACGCGATCCGCTGGGCGGCCGATCACGGCGCCAACGTCATCAACATGTCGCTCGGTGGTGGTGGGCGTTCGGCGGTGATGGAGAAGGCGGTCGAGTACGCGCGGAAGAAGGGTGTGGTGGTGGTGTGCGCGGCGGGCAACGGTGGGCGCGGCATCGTCGAGTATCCCGCGGCGTATCCTGGCTCCGTCGCGGTCGCGGCCGTTGGCCCGTCTGGCTCGAAGGCGCCGTACTCCTCGTGGGGCAAGGAGCTCGACATCGCCGCACCCGGTGGAGACAAGTCGCAGGGCGAGGAAGCGGGCATCATCCAGAACACGATCGACCCGCAGGACGTGAGCCAGTCGGTCTACGCGTCGTACCAGGGCACCTCGATGGCGACGCCGCACGTCGCCGGTCTCGCCGCGCTGCTCTTCGCCGCTGGCGCCAAGAACCCCGATCAGGTCGAGAAGGCGATCTTCGCTTCGGCCCACCCGCCCAAGGGCGCGAGCGGCTGGACCGATCAGTACGGGCACGGCGTCATCGACGCTGAAGCGGCCCTCAAGGCCCTCAAGAAGCTGGGTGGCGCCGACGTTCCGTCCGAGCTGCTGCCGAGCGAGGTGCAGGTGGCCCAGCAGGAGCCGCTCAGCCCGACTCACGCGGCGAGCGAGGCGACCTCCGAGATCGGCGCGTTCAGCTACGGCTCGATGGACTGGAAGCCGTTCGCCTTCGCGGCCGCACTGCTCGCCTTCGTGCTGCTCACCCTCGGGAAGAAGGAGCGCCCGGGTTACCTCAACGTGCTCTTCTCGCCCGGCTTCGCGGTGCCGCTGGTGCTCACCACCCTCGGCGTCTTCTTCGTGCGCTGGCTGGCGCCCGCTGGAGAGCTCACCACGGCGATCACGATCCCCATCCCCGACTGGCTCAACAAGATCATCTTCGGTCGTGGCGCGCTCGCCAACCCGCTCGTCTACAGCGCGATCGTTCCGGCGGTGCTCTCGATCATCGCGATCAAGGTGAAGGGCATGCGGCACGTCGTCGGCGGCATCGCGCTCGGGTTCGGGGCGATCCTCGCGTACACCGCGTGGGCGAAGGCTCCGGCGCTGGCGTGGTTGCCGTTCACCTTCCTCGCGATCCCCTGGCTGGTGGTGAACGCGATCGTCTGCCTCTTCCTGGCGCGCGCGATGATCAAGCGCGAGACCGCGTGAGGACGCCATGACCACGATGACTGGAACGGTGCGGTTCCGCGATCTCGAGACTGGAATCTGGTTGCTCGAGGCCGAGGACGGGCAGCTCTACGTGCTCGCCGGCGGAGATCGGAAGATCAAGAAGAACGGCGCCCGCATCAAAGCCGAGGGGCAGATCGACTCCGACTCGCCGAATCTCGCGATGATGGGGCCGCGCTTCGTGGTCTCGACCTACACGTTCATCTGAACCGTCTCAGTTCCCCTGAGCCTTCGCGTCTTCGGCGGCGAGCTGCCTCAGCGACCGGTACTCGTCGAGGGTGACTTCGCCGCTGCGCGCCTTCTCTCGGAGCGCCTGCAGCTCGTCCCAGGCGGCGCGTTCACCGGGCGAGGCCTCGGGCCCCGGGCGCTTCACCGAGTGCATCGCATCGATGATGTTGAGCTCGACCCCGCGGCGATCGACCACCGCGAGGAGCGCGAGCGCTGCGACGGCCGCCACCAGCCACGGCGCCATCGTGCGGAAGAATGGGGCGAAGGGCTGCCCGTCGTCCGAGGCGGGAATCGGGGCGACCCACCCGTTCCGTCGACGAAGCAGCACGAGCCAGCCCACCAGCGCGACGTTTCCACCCACCAGCATCAGCGCCACCACCCAGCCAGGCAGCGTCGCGTCCTTTCCGCCGCTCGCGAGGAAGACGACGACCGACACCACGTTGTTCGCCGAGTGCGCGCCGATCGCCGGCCACAAGGAGCCACCTCTCCAGGCCAAGAGGCCAAAGACGACGCCGAGCTCGAAGCGGGCGACGAACCCGACGGGATCGAAGTGCATCACGCTGAAGAGCAGCGCGGTCACCACCACCGCGCGCGGCATCGAGACCCGCGTCGCCAACCCCTGCTGGGTCAGGCCCCGATAGAGAAACTCCTCGCAGAACGGTGCGGCGAGGCTGACCGCGCCAACGAGGCCGACCAGCTCGACCGTCGACTGGTGCTCGAACAGCTTGGCGGAGCTGAAGAGTTCGACGAGCTCCGAAGGAAAGAGGTGCTCGGCGATCCACATCAGGGGAACCGCCAACGCGCAGTAGTTGAGCGCGCCGGTGACGAAGCCTGCGCCGAGGCCGCGGAGCGCCGGCTGATCGAGCCCCGTCACCCGCAGCGGCGAGCGCCCGGTGAGCTGCAAGGTGATGAACGGCACCGAGAGGAAGACGAAGATCGACGAGAACCAGAGGCCCCAGGCGAGGTTGAAGAGCTGGGCGAAGCGGCCCACGGTGAGGAAGAGCACCAGCGCCGAGATCAACCCGACGATCGCCACCTGGAAGAGGGGAGGCCGGGGAGGCGCGTCGTCCATCGCGGGCTCGGGCTCGTTCACGCGTTCCTCCATCCCTCGAACGCCCGGCTCGGGCCCGTCGAAATCGACTCGCCGACCGCCATCGTCGTCAGCCGGCGTTTATACTCGTGCGCGGTCTGACCTCCATCGCTCAAAGGCCCGTCTTGAACGCCCCAACGTCTCTCGTCGACGCGAGCTTCACCGAAGCGGCCACGGCGTTTCGTCGCTTCTTCGTCGAGCTGCGCGACGCCTTCCTCGAACGCGAGGCGCTCTTCACCCAGATCGAGCTCGGGCTCCTCTGCCGCGAGCACTGCCTCATCATCGGCCCGCCCGGCACCGCCAAGAGCGCGGTCGCCAACGCCGTGCTGGGCCGCATCGTCGACGAGCACACCAACGCGCCGTCCCTCTTCTCGAAGCAGCTCGCCGAGAACACCGTGCAGACCGATCTCATCGGCCCGGTGGACTTCAAGGTGCTCACCGAGACTGGCCGCACCGAGTACCTCACCGAGGAAGGCATGCTGGGCGCGGTGCACGCGTTCTTGGACGAGATCTTCGACGGCCGCGACATGCTGCTGCGCTCGATCCTCAACGTGCTTCACGAGCGCGAGCTCAAGCACGGCCGGAAGGTGACCGCCGGCCGCTGTGAGTGCGCGGTGATGACCTCGAATCGCTATCTGTCCGAGGTGCTCCAGCGCTCGCCGGAGACGCTGCAGGCCTTCGCCGATCGCATCTCGTTCATCTGCTTCGCTCCGCGCGGCTTCGCCCGGAAGCAGAGCCGCTCGCAGATGTTGTGGCGAGCGAACGCGGGGCAACGGCCGGCGCTCCACGAGCGGTTGACCTTGCAGCAGCTCGACGTGCTGCAGGCCGCCGTCGCTGGAGTGGAGGTGCCCGCCACCGTGACCGAAGGGCTCGAGGCCCTCGCCGACACCCTCGAACGAGAGCTCACCGGGCAGGTCGCGCGGCTGCCCGACTACGTGCCGACCAAGTACTTCTCCCAGCGCACGATGGTGAAGGCGCTCTGGGCGCTCAAGGCCGCGGTGGTGAGAGATCGCATGTACAAGCGGCCCGATCGCAAGCTGGTCGCCGAGGTGGGCGATCTCGCGGCGCTCGACTCCTTCTTCCTCCTCGGTGGGCCCAAGGGTGAGGAGCTCGAGACGCTCCTCAAGGGCGCCATCGACCCTCGAGAGCGCGCCCAGCTCGAGATCATTCGGGTCGAGCACAAGGCCTTCGACGAGTCGTTGGTGAAGGTGAGGCCGTTGCTCGAGCAGGCGGCCGAGCGCGAGGCCTCGGAGCTGATGATGCGCGACGATCTCGCCTCGGCGGAGGCGATGACCCGCACCTGGTCTCCCGCGGTCGCGACGACCCTCGCCACCACCCTCAAGGCGAAGCTGCTCCCGGGGCCCCGTCACCCCGAGAATCGGGTCCCGCTCGTGCGCGCGGCCGAGAGCCTGCTCGTCGGTCTCGAGGTGCGCACCTCCAAGCCGCCGAGCTCGACCGAGGCGCGTGGCGGGCAGGCGCAGCTCGCGTCCTTCAACGAGGTGCTCGAGCTGGTGCGCCGAGTGCCCGAGCTGCAGGCGCGGGTGCCGCCGGTCGCCGCCGGGGTGCGAGATCACTGCCGCCAGTCGGCCGAGCTCATCGCCCTGGCCGCCGAGGGCACCGAGTTCGACGAGAACCTCCGACTCGAGGGCATCGCCGGGCTCGCCCAGAACGTGAGCGAGGAGCTCTCCCGGCTCTCCGAGGTGCTCCAGACGTGCACCCAGGCCGGAGCGCCGGACACCGCGCTCAAGACGACGCTCGCGAGCGTTCGGGAGCGCGTCGCGGTCGCTCTCAACCGCCGCGCTGCGAGGGCCTTCGTCGCGGCCCCGCCTGGCCGCCGCGCCGACCCGCTCGAACAGCTCACCAGCGACAGCCGTCGGCTCGCCGAACTCGAGACCGCGCTGGTGGCGCTCTCGCCGCAGCAGCAGGGGCTCCGCGCGCAGCTGCTCACCCCGCTGGGTGAGGCCCACGCCCGCGAGGCGCTCACCACCCAGTCGTTCACCCGCCTCGATCAGCTCGTGCGCACCGTGGAGGCGATCGTCGAGAACCTCAAGCGTGAGGGCGCGGCGCCGGAGGTCTGTCTGCGGGCGGTGCGCGAGCTCATCGAGGCGCGGGTGAAGGAGCTGGCGAAGCTGGCGAACCAGCCTCCGAAGCTCGCTGCGCCCGAGGGCAGCCAGGTGCTCAACGGTGACGCGTACCAGGCCTATCGCCAGCAGCTCGCCCAGCCTGCGCCGGACGGCGATCTCCTCGCCTTCAAGAACCTCTCCTCGGTGCTCTCGAACCTCGGGGCGCCTCCCCTCGCCTCGGCGCTCCGCGACGGGCTGCTCACCGGCGAGCTCACCTGGCTCATGGCGCGCGTCAGATACCTGAGGGCCTGGCTCACCCAGCTGCTGCAGCGCCTCCCCCCACCCGATCAAGTGAAGGATCGCGGCGAGGCCGACCGCGCCTTCGAGCTGCTGCTCAAGAGCCGGCTGCCGATGCTCGTCACCAAGGAAGGCGAGCTGGCGAAGCTGCGGGCGGCGGCGGGGAGGTTGGCGGGCGAGAGCGGCGAGCGCGGAGAGACCGCGAGGAAGATCGACTCGTCGATCGAGCTGATCGCCGAGGAGTTCCAGATCTTCTCACGGCAGCTGCTCGACGCGCGCGCCGCGAAGTGAGCGAGTGATGCTGGCCGAGCGACTCAACGACGTGCGCCGCCGCCTCGACGCGCTCCGGGCCGGCGAAGCTCCGTCGATCGGCCTGCTCGATCGGCTCCGGGCGGTGATCGCCAAGCCGGAAGCCGAGCCGCTCGACGCAGTCACCGCGCTCCACGCCGATCTCGATCGGGTGGGGATCCACACGACCGCCGACGCGAAGCTGCTGCGAGAGCTCTCGGAGACCAAGGGGCGCCTGGGAGAGCTGAGCCGAGGTCTCGTGGTGCGCGCGGGAGAGGGCCTGGCGGCGATGGAGCTCGCCCTGCGAGAGGCCGAGCGCTCGGGTGGAGGTTCGGCGCTGGCCGCCCAACGGCTCACTCAGCTCGAGACCGCGTTTCAGCAGCTGGCCCGCATCGTGAAAGTGGCGGCGGTCTTCTCGGCTCCGGAGGCGGAGCGGTTCGTCATCATCGATCGGGCGAGGGGCAGCGCCGGTCCTCCCAGCTCGCCGGCGCTCGCGGCCGCGGAGTTCTACGCCGATCGCGCGCGGGGCAACGTCGCCGACACCGTGCAGAAGCGAAAGGATCTCGACCTCGCCTACGAGCTCTTGCTGCGCCTCGGGGCGGAAGAGCGAGGTGATCGCGAGCGCATGCGCCGGCTGCGGATCGAAGTGGGTGAAGCCCGCGAACGCTCTCGCTCGGCGCCGGTGGTGAAGTCGCTCGAGGAGCTCGTCCGGCATCTCCGTCACGTCGCGCGGAGAGATCCCAAGACGGCCTGGCGCTCGATGCGATCGCTCTACGAGCGTGCGGTCGAGGCCGGTGATCTCTCGCTTGCGGAGCTGGCGCACAAGGGCGTCGATGCCCTGTTGCCCGGCAGTGGTGAGGCCAAGGCACGGCTCCTCGAACAGCACGAGCTCAAGCGCCTCTTGGGCTGGAGGGACGCGCCGAGCGCCACCGCTCCCGAGCAGCTCCCAGCGGGCGGGTCGAAGCAGCTCGACACGGTGAGCGACATGCTCGCCCAGCTCGCCTTCGATCTCGAAGAGAACCAGCAGCGGGCGCTCGAGCTCGCGTCGGGCTGCGCGCGCTTCTTCGACATCGAGGACTCACTGAGCGAGGAGCTGATCGAAGCCGAGTTCAAGGCGACGCGGCCGGTGCAACGCCGGGTGCCGTACCCGACCCAGCTGATGACCTACGAGTTCACCAACAGCCTCGATCAGGTGCACAACTTCGTCGTCGCGCAGCCCGGCAGCGTGGTGCTCGATCTCGCCGCCGGCCGGCAGATGGTGCGCCAGTACCTCGAAGAAGAGCCGCCGCCGAAACCCAAGCGGGTGATGAAGACGGCCGTTCGCGTCTACGTGCTCGACGCCTCGGGCTCGATGCACGGCGCCCGGGCGCGGTTCCGAGATGCGATCCTGATCGCCGAGCTGAACGCGATTCGGGTGAAGGCCAAGCAGGGGGTTCCCTTCGATCCCCTCTACTACTGCTTCTTCAACGACAGCCCGACGCGGCTGGCGCGGATCGACTCCGGGCAGGAGGCGACGCGGCAGATCGAGCAGCTCTTCCGCGTCTCGCCTGCCGAGGGCCAGACGGACATCACCCTGGCCCTGATGTCGGCCTTCGACTCCATTCGTCTCGCGCAAGGCCGCGACCCCTACCTCGCGCGCGCGACGGTGGTGCTGGTGACCGACGGGGAAGACGGCGTCGATCTCGAGCTCACTCGCAAGACGCGCAAGCCGTTCGAAGGCCTCGAGGTCGCGCTCTCGTTCATCTCGCTGGGAGAGGAGAACCCGGATCTCAAGTCGCTCGTCCTCGAGCAGCGCCGCGACGGAGGCCGCGCTTTCTACCACCACCTCTCCGATCAGGAGATCAAGCTGGCGCGCACCGAGTTCGACTCGGCCTGGCGAACGCTGCTCCCCGCCGACGTGACGCCCGGCCCGGAAGCGCTGGAGCGCCTGCTGCCTCACCTCGAGGCGCTCGAGCAGCTCGCCCTCGGCCGCCCAGTGACGGCCCCTTCGCGCCTCGACGATCAGTTCGAGACCTTCTTTCCGTCTGCTCCGAAGCCAGTGAAGCGGGCGCCCGACGCCCCGCGGATCGCCGACCTTCTCGACGCGGTCGCGGAGGCCTCGTCGCTGGCGCCGATCGAAGGGCGCGCGAGCGAAGCGGTCGTGCTCTTGACCCACTTGCTCTCGGTGTACGGACTGAGCGCGCAGCGCTACCTCGAGACGGTCGGCGCCGAGTTCCCGCCGCTCGTCCAAGCGCTGAAGCGGGTGAGGGTGCTCTGCCGGCCGTTCGCCTGAGGCCGGTCGACTCCCGGGTGGAGCGCGTTAGACTCGGAGCGCGTGGCGTTCAGCTTCTTCAAGAAGAAGGCTCAGCCGAAGCCGGTCGATCCCCTCGAGGCGTACGACGGCGTCTTGGCCTCGATGGAACGGCAAGGGCAGGAGCTGCGGAAGTCGGCGGCGACGCTCCTCACCTTGAAGGCCCAGTTCGCGCGCGACGAGGCCCGCTATCAACAGCAGCTCGGCGAGCTCGGCCGGCGAATCGAAGAGGCGGGCGAGCTGGGTGACGCGAAGGCCGAGATGGTGCTTCGGCGCGATCTGCTGGCGACGCAGCGGCGGCTCGAAGAGACGCTCAAGGCGCGCGCCCAGGCCGACGAGGACGCCTCGCTGCTCACCCACGCGGTGACCGAGCACATGAAGCGGCTCGAAGACCTGCGCGCCGAGCGGCAGAGCGCCCAGGCGAGGCTGTCGGCAGGCGTGGTGGTGAGCGACGCGCTCCGGCAGCAGGTCGAGGAGGTCGATCGGGTGCTCAAGCTCGACAAGGCGCGCGACGAGATCGAACGCGCCCAGGCGCTGGCCGACATCTACCGGGAAGAGGCGGCGAAGAAGAAGAAGTGAGGCTCAGCGATCGCGGTAGCGCTTCATCAGCTCGCGGTAGGTGCGCCAGGAGCGCTCGATCGACTCGAGATCCTTCGCGCTCACTTCCCGAACCCGCTTGCCCGGCACGCCCATGATGAAGCTGCGCGGCTCGAAGATGCGCCCGGGAGGAATGAGCGAACCCGCAGCGATGAAGCACTCGTCGCCGATCACCGCGTCGTCGAGGATCGTCGAGGCCATGCCGACGAGCACCCGGTTCCCCACCGTGCAGCCGTGGACGATCACCCGGTGGCCGACCGTGCACTCCTGGCCGACGATCGTCTTCGTCTGGCCCATGGTGGCGTGGGCGATCGAGCCGTCCTGGAAGCTGGTGCGCGCCCCGATGCGGATCGACCCGGAGTCGCCGCGCAACACACAGGTCGGCCACACCGAGACGTCTTCGTCGAGGGTGACGTCGCCCAACAGCTCGGCGCTGGGGTGCACGTAGGCGGTGGCGTGAAGGGTGGGACGAAGATCGCCGTAAGGAGTGATCGCCATGCTGCGCTCCTCGCACAAGAGAGTAAGGTTCACCATCGCATGACGCACCGGACGAGGAACTCGAGGCGCATCACCGCTGGGCCCGTTCACCGCACGTCGAGCTGGAGCCGAGCCGCCCAAGTGGCGCTCCTCGGGCTGGCGATGCTGGCGAACCAGGCCGTCGCGCAGGAGTCGGTCGAGCCGAAGGTGATCGTCGTTCCCTACCCGGGAATGAACGACGCGGGCGTGGTGACCGAGCCGCCAGTCGCGCCCCCCGTTCCGCCGCCACCCGATCAGCCTCCCACCCCGAAGGTCGACCCGACGCCGCCGCCACCGGAGACCCGCACGATCGAGGCGACCCAACCGACGCCGCCACCCGTGCCCGATCCGAGCCTCGTTCCCAGCAACGACGTGATGGGCACGCCGACCGATCAGCCTGGCGCGTTCATCGACGGACACCCGCGCGAGGGCGCCTTCCTCTCCGGGCCAGGGAGCATGACGTTCGTGCTCCACCACACCTTGCTCGCGGGCCTGGGTGTCCTCGCGACGCAGATGATCCCCCGCGCGGTCGACGCGTACTGCCTGGGCCAGACGGGGTGCACCAACGACCCGAACAAGTTCACCGGCGAGGGCGCGCGCATCGCCTATCTCGCCGGCTCGCTCATCGGCGCCGGCGTCGGCTTCGGCAGCTCGGCCTGGTGGCAGTTCAACCATTGGATCAGCCACCGCACCGCGAACTTCAGCATCGCCAACGGCGTCATCGGCGGCATGTTCCTCGGCGCGCTCACCGATCTGATCGCGGCCGCGGCGAACCCGGTCGATCGCGCCTACGCGGTCACCTGGACGGCGCTGATCGGCAGCCTCGCGGGTGCCTGGCTCACCACCATCATCGGGGGCGGTGATCTCCCGCTCAACAAGGGCACCTTGATCGTCTCCGGCGCCGGCTGGGCGATGATCTACACCGCCCTCATCATCGGAATGATCGCCGCCGCCGGAGCAGGGACGAGCAACATCCGCGCGGGCATCGACGCGATGCTGATCACTCCAGCGATCGGCGCGGGCGCGATGGCCTTCGCGACGCTCAAGTTCAACCCGTCGACGACGCAGATCATGAGAGCGAACCTCTTCGGCGTGGGCGTCGGCGCGGCCGTGTTCCTCCTCTCGGGCCTCGTGCTCGGGCTCAACTGGTCCAGCTCGGTCGTGCCCTACGTGCTCGGGGCGCTCGGCGCGATCGGCGCGAAGACGGTCGTCAGCATCTTCTGGGTCGAGGCCGCCGAGAACCCGAACGCGAACCAGCCGCCACCGCAAGGCGCGCCGCCGCCGACGCCACAGCAGAACTTCGCCATTCCCGCCTGGTCCTCGAGCGAGCCGAAGAAGGTGAGCCCCTGGTGGTGAAGAAGAAGAAGGTCCCCGCGCGCCGCACGCCCGAGCCGGAGCGAATCCTCCAGTACAAGGTGATCGAGCTGTCGACCGTGGACGAAGGCTCGGTCGAGCGCACCGTGAACGAGTGGGTCGCGCAGGGCTGGACCTTCGACGGTGTTCAGTTCGCGATGCGCGAATCGTCGAAGCGCCCCGCGATGGCCTTCGTCTTCTTCACCCGGCAGATCGCCCGCCCCGCGCACGAGCGCACCCAGGAAGACGACCGGTATCGCCCAGACGCCGACGCGGAGAGGCACTTGCGCCGACTGGTCGTTGGGCCAGAAGCTCCCGAGGCCGAGCACGCGCCGGTCGACGCCTGGACGAGGCTCAAGCAGCTCGCGGGCGAGGAGGACGTTTGAGCACCACCACCCAGCGGCCAGGCTTGCGGGTCGTCGGAGAAGAAGAGGGCTCGCCGTACCCGAAGGCCTCGCTCTTCCTCCGTGGCTGCGCGCGCCTGGTCGACGTGCTCCTCGCGTGGACGCTCTACGAATCGACCGGCCCGGCGGGCATCGTCATCGCGCTCCTCTATCTCCTCTTCGCCGACGGAATGCTCCAGGGCCAGAGCCCCGGCAAGAAGCTCTTCGGGGTGCGGGTCGTCTTCCTGCCGGCGAGACAAGGCGCGCGCCACCGAGACAGCGTGCTGCGCAACGCGCCCTTCGGCCTCATCATCGTGCTCTCGATGATGCCCGAGCTCGGGCTCAAGGCGTTCGTCGCCGGCCTCGTGGTGATCGGCGGCATCGAAGCGGTGAAGTGCTGGCGCGATCGCGACGGGCTGCGGCTCGGCGATTTGTGGGCGCAGACCCAGGTCGTCGATGGCAAGGTGGTCGCGGGTCAGCCGCAGGTGACGCCGCTGACCGAACCGCAACGTGAACCTGCTCGGCTCAAAGTCGTGACCGAGAAGAACTCCGAGACTTGAACGACACATGCGCATCGCGCTCACCCACAACCTGAGGCTGTCCGACTCGGAAGAAGAGGCCGAGTTCGACACGGAAGAGACCGTCAACGCGCTCGCGTCCGCCATCGAGCGGCTCGGGCACCGCGTCGAGAAGATGGAGGTCTCTGGACCTGCGTCGCCGCTCGTCGCCCGGCTCGAGGCCTTCTCGCCGGATCTCATCTTCAACACCGCCGAGGGCCGCCGCGGCCGCTTCCGCGAAGCGTTCTTCCCCGCGCTCTTCGAGGAGCTCGGCTTCCCGTACACGGGCAGTGACGCCTACGTGCTGGCGCTCACCCTCGACAAGCAGCTCACCAAGCTCGTCCTCCGTGAGCACGGGGTGCGCACGCCAGGCTGGCAGTTCGTCGAGAAGCCGTCGGATCTCAAGCCCGAGGAGCTGCACTTCCCCGTCATCGTGAAGCCGAACTTCGAGGGCTCTTCGAAGGGCATCACCCAGGAGTCGATCGCCGAGAACGTCGACTCGCTGAAGAAGAAGGTGGTGGACGCGCTCGAGAAGTACCCGGCGGGGCTCCTCGTCGAGGAGTTCATCGTCGGCAAGGACATCACCGTGCCGTTCCTCGAGCACGTGGACAACGACTTCGACGGCGTGCTCTCGCCGGTCGAGTACGTCGTCGATCGGCAGTACTCGCAGGGCAAGAAGTTCGCGATCTACGACTACGAGCTGAAGACGAAGTTCTACGACTCGGTGAACGTGAAGGCGCCCGCCGAGATCCCCGCCGAGATGAGCGAGCGGCTCCGCAAGGTGGCGCGCACGGTGGTGCAGAAGCTCGACTGCCACGATCTGGGCCGGCTCGACTTCCGGCTCTCCGACGCCGGGGTGCCGTACTTCCTCGAGATCAACGCGCTCCCGTCGCTCGAGCCGGGCGCCAGCATCTATGCAGCCGCCGAGCTCGACGGGCTGCACTTCGACGCGGTGGTCGGCGCCGTCATCGACAACGCGGCGCGCCGACACCGGATCAAGGACAAGCAGCGCAGCTCGTCGAGGCCGGCGCGCAAGGGCCCGCTCCGGGTGGGCTTCACCTTCAACGTCAAGCGCATCAAGCCGCTCGCCGATGGCCGCCACGACGACGAGGCCGAGTACGACTCGCCGTCGACGCTCCAGGCGATTCGGGAAGCGATCGCGAGCCACGGCCACGAGGTGGTCGATCTCGAGGCGACGCCCGAGCTGCCGATGGTGCTCTCGGCCGCGCCCGTCGACGTGGTGTTCAACATCGCCGAGGGCTTCCGCGGACGAAACCGCGAGAGCCAGGTGCCCGCGCTGCTCGAGCTGCTCGACATTCCGTACACCGGCTCCGATCCCGCGACGCTCTCGCTCGCCCTCGACAAGGCGCTGGCGAAGAAGGTGGTGCGCGCCGTCGGCATCGACACCCCGAACTTCCAGCTGATGACGACCGGCCGCGAACGGCTCGACAAGCAGTTCACCCGCTGGCCGTTGATGGTGAAGCCGGTGGCCGAGGGCAGCTCGAAGGGCGTGGTGCAGAAGAGCGTGTGCCACTCCGAGGCCGAGCTGCGCGGGGTGGTGAAGGAACTCGTCGATCGCTACGATCAGCCCGCGCTCATCGAGGAATACATCGGCGGCCGGGAGTTCACCGTCGGCCTGCTCGGCGAGCGCCGGCCCAAGGTGCTGCCCCCGATGGAGATCGTCTTCACCGATCGCACCGACAAGACGCCGATCTACAAGTTCGAGGACAAGCTCGAGGCGAACGATCGCATCAAGTACGAGGTGCCGGCGAAGCTCGAGCCAGCGCAGCTCGAGCGAATGAAGAGCGCGGCGCGCGGAGCCTTCATGGCGCTCGGCTGCCGCGACGTGGCACGCATCGACTTCCGCATGGACGAGGCGGGCCGCATCTTCTTCCTCGAGTGCAACCCGCTGCCGGGGCTCACGCCGGGCTGGAGCGATCTCGTGCTCATCTCGCAGGGCGAGGGCATGGACTACCCGACGCTCATCGGCGAGATCCTCTCGGGCGCGATCCGCCGGTACAAGGAACGGGAGACGCGACGGCGCGACAGCCGCGACGTGAAGGAAGTCACTCCGCTCGAGCGGTTCGGCTGAGCCGGCGACGGCCTACTTCGATCGCCCGACCGTGAGGAGCAGCACGATCCCGTAGATCGTGTTCGCCATCGCGTCTCCAGCGATGAGCCCTCCGCCGACGAGTGAGGTCGTCGACATGTCGTCGGGCAGCGCGTCCTCTCCCTGCTTCGGCTGCTTTCGCTTCCCCCACCAGCCCGCGAACGAGCCCGCTGCGCCACCGATCGCGAACCACATCGAGGTCATGTAGCTGACGAAGCCGGCGAACGACGACGCGTAGGGCGACGGCACGAGGAAGCAGTCGAAGCAGAAGTCGAAGGCGAAGCCCGCCTTGGTCGCGACCCACTTCTTGTAGCCCTCGTTGGCCTTCACCACCTTGCGAAGGGCCTCGGTCACGAGCCCGATGAGCAGCCCCACGCCCATCGCCGGCAAGGTGAAGGGCTTTGGTTGGGTGATGCTCTTCACCGCGCCCGCGATCTTCAGCGTCATCGCGCTCTGCCACTGCCCGCCGCCGCCATCGACGCGAAGCTCGGGGAAGGCGTTCATGAAGAGCCGCGCCATGTACACGCTCAAGATCGCGCCGAGGAAGATGCCGACCACCTGGAAGCGGAACTGGAGCGCGCGGCTGGTGCCGAGCCGCCAGCCGGTCGAGCGATCCTGCTGCATGTCTCCGCCGACCGAGGTCACCACGAAGACGATGCTCGCGGCGATGAGGGCCTCCACCGGTGCCTTGAGCCCGAGGAGCGCGAGCAGCACCGCCGAGCTCACGAAGGCCGACGAGATCGGGTTCGAGTCGGTGATGCCGAAGCTGATGCCGTTCACCAGCATCATCACGAAGGACAAGGCGATCGAGAAGATCACCCAGCCGAGGCCGACGTCGAGCAGGCCGACCGACACCGCGATCACCGCGAGGCCCCAGAAGACGAGCCAGAGCACGAGGCGCGTGGTGTTCGTCTGCTTCCACGCTTCCTGGGGAACGGGTGGCGCCGCCTCGGCTGCCTTTCGCATGCGCCCCACGGCCTGAACGAGGATGAGGCCGATGTCGACGACCGCCGCGCCCATGATCGTTCCCAGCGCGACGAGGAAGGCGAACTTGCGGAACGGCTTGTTCGGCTCGAGCCACCCGTTCTGGACGATCCACGGCGTGAGGAGATCCCACACCACCGCGTAGAGCGCGGCGGGGAAGGTGATGCGCGCCCCGAGGATCACGCCGACGCCCACCGTCGAGACCGACAGCTCGAGGTTGTAGAGGCGCTGGACCCAGTCGAGCTCGACCTCCTTGCCCGCGGTCTCCGCCGCCTTCTGCGCTGCCTCGGCCTTCTCCCCGAGCTTCGCCATTGCGAACGAGACGAGCCCACCCAACCCGAAGCCGCTCGCCAGCTGCCCGATGGAACGCCTGAGCAGCCGCACGTCGGTCAGCGCCCGGAGAATGTTCGCGACCGCGAGCCCCGAGGGGTAGGTGAGCTGCAGCCGATCGACGAGCAGCGGAGTGAAGATCATTCCCACGCCGACGCCGAACATGCCGGTGGTGAGGAAGTAGAGGATCAGCTTCCACGCCGGCGGTTCTTCGATGCCGAGCCACACCATCGCCTGAATCAAGACCCCCATCGCCGCCATCGAGGCGACGGACGCCGCGGCGGTCTGCATGAAGTTGGCGCCGTGCTTGCCCTGCGTGCCGTAGAAGTAGGTGACGACCGAGCCGAGAATGCCGGCGAGCACCTGGGCGCTCACGAAGAAGCCCAGCCGGAAGTTCATGAAGCTCGCGGTGATGCCGCCGATCGGGCCGAGGATGAAGACCGCGATGACGGTGAGGAACGCGTAGTAGCGAGGCGTGCCTTCCGGAAACCAACGGGCGAACAGCCTGGGCGCAGGCTCGGTGCTCTCGGTCGACATGGCAGGCCCCATAGCCCACTGGATCGCCGATCGGCGCATGCGATAACGAGCGCCCGTGTCCAGCGTGTATCCCAGCCAGTACCAGCCCTCCGAGTTGACCGCCCACCTGGTGTCACTCCTCGAGCGGAGGCGGCTGGCCTTCGACGGCTTCGACGAGACGTGCGAGGCGGCGCTCCGAGCGGCGGCCCAGGAGGCGCTCGACGAGGCCGGCAAGCAGTTCAAGGAACTCGCCGACGACGCGGCCTACTGGGCGCGCACCACCGAAGTCGTGCTCGAGGTCGCGCTCCCTCGATACCTCCGGCTCGCGAAGGAACAGCACGCGCTCGAGAAGCGGGGCTATGGCGCCTGGCGCGGCGGCGACCTGCTCTCCCGTGCCGCCTTCGCGGTGGCCGGCCTCGTCATCGGCTTCGTGGTGCTGCGAACCGCGCTGCCCGACTGGCTCGAGCCCTTGCCGATCGCCCTCTTCATCGGAGGCCCCTTCATTCCCGATGCGCAGGCCTTCTTCGCCAAGCGGCGCTACGCGAAGCAGTTGCTCGCCCTCGTCGAGGACATGAAAGCCGAAGCCGCCGATCGCCGTGCCTATCAGCCGCTGGGCCTCGAAGAGCCTCCCGCCAGCGCGCAGTCCGAGCGGAAGGGTGATCGAATCCACTAAGGCACGCGCCCGTCGGCCCTGGGTGACTCACCACCCGCCCGAGACGGAGACGCCAGTCGGCGAGACGATGAAGGCAAGAGCGTTCGTCGAGGTGCGGGAGGACACCCACCACGCAATCCCAGTTCCGACCGACACCGCCGCAGCACCGAACAGCGCGTACGAGGAATAGGCCGTGAGCCGCGCCCTCGCCAGCGCGTGTTCGTACTCCTGCGCGGCCGCGAGCGGGACCGCCTGCGCGGCCGCGAGGTCGCCCCTCGAGAAGGCGAAGCTGACCCCTCCGAGTACTGCGAGCGCGACCCCTGAGCCGATCAGCAGGAAGGGCATGGCACTCGCCGATGACTGCTGCGCCTGTAGCTTCGTCTCGGCCGCGAGCTTGGGTGAGGTGTCCTGGAGCGCTCCGACGGTGGACGCCAGAGACTCGGTCGAGGGTTTGGAGACGCGCTGGCCGGTTGAGCCGTGTTGAGTGAGTCTCCAAACCTCGGCGCCGCCATCTTGAAGCACCACGAGAATGGTCTGGCTCGTCTTGGTGAAGGGAGAGAACCCAGGGGGGAGCTGCGGAAGCCCGCGGCGCACGCCTGCGGCGAGTTCTGCCCACTGCGATCTGAGCGCCTGTCCGCGCTCCGTCGGCGCGCTGCTCAGCCGAAGCGGTGTGCCCGGCGTCAGCAGCTCTACCGATTGGAGCAAGGGCTCACCGGGTACGAGTGTGGTGATCAGATGGCGACCCGCCACGATGACTGGCGATGCCAGCGGCGTCACCCCGGCGAAGCGCCCATCGACCCACACGAAGGTTGGCTGGGTCGACTCGATCGGGATCGTCCCGCGAAGGGCCTTTTCCTTGCCGCTGCGTTGCAGTCGCACCTCGGTCATGGCGCGCTCGGGAATCGCGCCTGGAGCGAACTCGTAGGTTGGCTCGATGGTGAAGAGGAACGAGAGTTCGGCTTGGCGCTCGAGCAATGCCCCCTTCCATGCAAGGGCCTCGATGAACGCGGAATGGGTGCTCCTCCAGTCGGCGCGTTCGAGGTGTCCGAGGGCTTCATCTGCCGCAGCTCCTGCACCTCGTACGTCACCCTCGTGCAGGAGCCGCTTGACGTTCTTCAGCGCCGCGAGACCCTTCGTGGCGGCGTCTTCGGCGAGCGTCTGTTCGACCGCCTGAGCTTCGGCGCCAACGACGCGCAACCTCGGCTCGCTCGTGCGCAAGACGTTCACCAGTGCGAGCCAGGTGGTCATCGACCGTTCCGAGTGACGCCCATCGGCCTCGAGCACGACCACCGCCGTCTCGACTCGCTCGGCCCGCACGCTGAATCCCAGCAAGAGCAGCGATCCCAGGAGAAGCGCACGCGCCATGGAAGACAGCCTAGACCGCTTCAATACTGCAGAGACACCCGAGCCATCCCTGAGCTGGCGACCTCGAGGGTGGCGCTCGACTCGCCCAGAGCGGGGTGAACACATGTCACCCGATGTCGCCCCAGCGGAAGCTCGAGTTCGAGTTCGGGCGCGGCGCGACCTCGCGCGCGGCCATCGACCAAGACCTCTCCGTATGGTGCGCACGTGATGCGAGCACGAGCTCGCCTTGGCCCCGCAGGCGCTCTTGGATTCGTCTGCTCGGAAGGAGCGTCGGCCCTGGGAATGGGTGGCCCCCCATCGGACTCGAGCGCCGATTCCACAGGAGCGGCCTCGACCCGAGCAGGGAGCGCGATCGGGGCGCTCGTCGAGGTCGTCGACTGCGGTGCAGGTCGAGCAGCTCGCGAGCGGGCAATGACACCGAGCGCTCCGGTGCTCAGCAGGAGACCGACGAAGAGCGCCCCCAAGAGCCGTCTCGAGCGCACGGGTGCTTGCAGTGTCGGAGGGACTGCGACTGCGGGCGCAATCGGTTGGATCGCGACTGAGGCAGGCCGGGTGGGATCGTGTTCCGAGGTCGCGATGATGGCCCCCGAGTCGACTTCCAGTGCGGCGTGCTCACTCGCCGAGAGGCTTCGCCGATTCACCTCGTCCGTTCCGATGCTCGCCTTCAGGAACGCGGCCAGCGTTTCCGGAAGGACTGCTCCGCGGCGTTCGAGGTAGTGGTCGAGTGCGTGTTGGAGGTCACGCGCCGAGCTCAGCCGGTCCTCGGGCCGCTTCGCGAGGCAACTGCGTACTATCTGATCGAGTTCCGGCTCCTTCTCCAATGGCGGTGGCGCCTCGCGGTCGATCGCCTCGAGCACGCGTCGCTCGTTGGCCGCCTTCGGGTCGTCATCGCGAGCGCGAAAGAAGGGGCGCGTGCCGCTGATCAGCTCGTGGAGCACCACGCCCATTGCCCACAGGTCGCTCCGCGCATCGAGCGGTCGGCCCCAGGCCTGCTCGGGTGACATGTAGAGGAGCTTGCCTTTCACCAGTCCCTGCTTCGTCTCAGTGAGCTTGCCCTCGGCCTTCGCGATGCCGAAGTCGAGCACCTTCACCACCCCCTGAATCGTGAGGAAGAGGTTCGACGGAGAGATGTCTCGATGCACGATTCGGAGCGGTTGGCCTGAGTCAGTCGTGGCGGTGTGCGCGTAGTGAAGCCCTGCAGCAGCCTGGCTCGCGATGGCTGCGGCGAGCGGCCCAGGGATCGGCCCGAGGCCAGCGTGCAGCCTCGTGCGAAGGAGCGTCGACAGATCGACGCCTCGGAGGTACTCCATGGCCAAGTAGAACCGCCCCTCGACCTGGCCGAAGTCGATGATGTGCACCACGTTCGGGTGTTCAAGCTGGGCCGCCAGCCGCGCCTCGTCGAGGAACATCTTCATGAAGTCGTCGCTCGCGAGGTGGTGGGGAAGCACTCGCTTGACCACCACCGTCTTCGAGAAGCCAGCAGGCCCCTCTTTGCGAGCGAGGAAGATCTCGGCCATTCCGCCTCGAGCGAGCGGTTGAAGCAGCTTGTAAGGGCCAAACTGCTCAGCGCCCCTCACGCGCGGCCTCCGTCGCGAGCATGATCGTTCAGGGGCAGGTCGTGATCGTTCGCCATCGAACCCCACCATCGAGTTGGGACTCAACGAGGGCAGTGCGGCCCGGCGCGAGAGAGATCATGGCTGCTTGGTCGAGATCGGTACCAAGACCGGCGTCGTTGGCGAGCAGCTCGCCAGTCGGGCTGAGCTTGAGGAGCCGCCAGGCAGTGCCGGCCCTGGCGATGACGAGGTGGTTTGCGCCATCGAAGACTGCACGCGCCGGAGGCGGAGAGAAGAAATTCAAGGACTGACGATCGGCCACCCGGAGAGGCGGGCTCGAGAACCGAAAGCCAGGACCCATTGGCCTCACGTAGTAGCCATCGCGCTCAGGCCCAGCGCTCTGCCAAGAGAGCTCGTAGACGGTGAGTGCTCCGGTGGGCGAGGGCGCGAAGACCACGTTGCCGAGTTCTTGATTCCCGCCGTCCATGAGGACCGGCTCGAACGAACCGGCGCCTCCGTCGGGTGGCGTGTACGAGACCCAGCCCGTACCCAGGTCGCCGTCCCACACGAGATGCCCCAAGTCGTGGGTTGCGGCGATCCCCGAACCGCCTCCCAGGCCATTGATGCGCTGGCGTTGCCACCCCGCGTCGAGGCCGCGAGAGACGAGGAACCGGCGGTCGCTCCCAAGGATGACGAAGCCGCCGATCGCGGGTGCGACGTCGCGCAGTGAGGTGCTGCTCGTCGAGCCCCCGTAGAGCTGGAGTCCTCCGATCGGGGCGAAGGCGCGGTCGAACACCTGGACCTGTGCGACATCGCGCGCAGTGCTCCACGCGTAGAGGAACTCACCCTGGCTCCAGCCGAGGACCGCCCCGAAGGTGGGGACGGGCAAGACCAGGGGGGCGCTGCCGCCATCGAGAAAGAGTCGGTGCGCTGCGGCTCCGCCCGGCCAGACGACGAGCTGGTCTCCGTCCGTGAGGAGGCGCAGCGGGCGCTGACGAGAGGTCTGCACGACTGGCACGGCGGCCGCCTCACCGATGACGAGCGGACCTGGAGTCGTGGAGGTGTCGTGGATGCGCTGGTGGACACAGGTGGTGAGGCACTCGTCCCGAGTACAGAGGTCAGCGTCGTCACAATCGGAAGGGGAGCGGCAGCTCGGCGCTCCACCCGCACCGCCAGCGTTGCCGCCCGCCGTCCCACCGCCAGCGTTGCCGCCCGCCGTCGTCCCACCGCCGCTCTGCCCTCCCGAGCCACCCGCGGCAGCACCGCCACCGGCAGCTCCTGCGTCTCCTCCCGCGCTGCCCCCTCCCACTCCGGCCGAGCCGCCGCCCGCACCGACGGGATCATTGGAATCGCAGGTCTTGCCATCGCGACGGGTGCACTCGCCCTCCTCGGTGCAGTCCCACCCTTCGGGGCAGGGACAGGGGCGGTGACAGGAGGTGGGCTCGATGCAGCCGCCGATCGACACGACAAGCAGCACAAGCAGCACAAGCAGCAGCGCGCGCCCTCGGCGATCCGCTCCGCCCTCGTGGACGAGTTGCACGCCCTGATCAAACCAGAACCGCAGTTCTCACGGAAGACGGAGCGCGGGTTGCGCCGGGAGCGGCGGTTGAGCAGCATGAGGCTCATGCGATCCGTCGAACGGCTTCTGTCGCTGGTCGTCGTCGTCGGGTGTGCGGGTCCTCCGCTTGGGGAGCCGCCGGACGCAGGGTCGAGCGCCCTCGAGCGTGACGCGGGAATCGAAGAGGACGGCGGGCTGGGCGAGCTGGATGGAGGCTTGGCTCGCGACGCTGGTCGGCTCGACGCTGCGGTGCCCGATGCGGGCCCTCCGGCGTCGCTCTGCGCCACCTACCCTGGTGTTCGCGTCATCGACGGCAACACCAACCCCGACACTGTTCAGACGATCACCTACGACGGCACGAACAAGGGGCACCTGGTGATGACGTTCACCACGCCATCGGCCGCGTCTCCTCCGACGAGGACGGGGACCATCGGCTCGACGAGCCCCGTCTACACCAACTGGTTCGATGGTCGTTCCTCGATCAGCCCCACTGCCTGTGACTTTGCTGGCGCCTACGCGGTGCTTCGGCGCAACGATGCCTACCTGAACGAGAGCTTCACGGTTGGAACGCCGTCGTCGTGGGCACTCGTTCTCGAGCCCGGCCGGCAGTACGCGCTCAACGTCGAGTTCGACGTCGTTCCGGCGGTCGTCATCTGCGGGGCGAGGGGGCCCTGCAACTGGTTCACCCGGTTTCGCGTCCCTCGGCCGTAGGGACGGAAAGTCGACGCGACTGGGTTCCCAGGCGAGCCTTCGCGATCATGACTCCAGCAGAACGGCTGCGAAGTGGGCTCGGGCGACGCATGCGGTTCATCTGGCCGATCGCCGCGATCCTCATTCTCTTCGTCCTCGGCTGGACGATCGGCTCGACCTACGTGCGCCCCGGGCAGTGGGGCGTCAAGCAGGTGACCTTCGGCTCGGGGCAGGGCGTGCACACCGAGATCTACCAGCCGGGGCTCTACTTCCTCACTCCGGGCGCCGAGCGAATGCACCTCTTCCCGGCCGACCTCCAGGTGCTCGAGATGAGCGACGCGCAGACACCGTCGGCGCACATTCCCAACCTGCGCGCGGTGCCGGCCCTCAAGATCCAGACCTCGGAGGGCTACACCGTCTCGGTCGACGTCACCGTGCTCTACCGCATCGACGACGCCTACAAGGTGATGACGCAGATCGGCCCGGGCCGGCTCTACGAAGACTCGGTGGTCATCCCACGCACCGAGCAGACCTTGCGCCGCACCTTCGGTGAGCTCGACGCCGAGGACTTCTACAAGGGCGACACCCGCGAGAAGGCCGCCGAGCAGGCCCAGAAGCTCTTGTCCGACGAGCTCGCGCCGCGCGGCATCAAGGTGACCCACGTGCTGGTGCGCCAGTACCGCTACGACGCGCGGTACCAGGCGGCGATCGAGCAGCGGAAGATCCAGGATCAGACGGTCTTCAAGAACCAGGCAGAGGCGCAGGCCGCGCAGGCCGAAGCCGAGAAGAACCGCATCGTGGCCGAAGGCGCCGCCTCGGTGGACGTCGAGTACGCCCGCGGCAAGGCGGAGGTGGAGAAGCTGCGCTCCGAGGCGGATCTCTACCGGCGCACCAAGGCCGCCGAAGGAGAGCTCGTCGTTCGCCTCGCGAAGGCGCAGGGCACCGAGCTCGAGAACAAGGCGCTCCGTGGCGCGGGCAGCGAGAACATGGTCGGGCTCAAGATGGCCGACGTGCTCGAGGGCGTCGACGTCATCGTGGTGCCCAGCGACGGCGAGGGCGGCACCAACCCGCTCGATCTCAACCAGCTGCTGCGGCGGTTCGACGTGAGGGGAGAGTGAGATGAAGCGACTGCACCTGATCGTCCTCGCGGTGAGCCTCTCGTCGGTGAGCGGCTGCGCGTGTCACTCCACCGACGCCAACGAGGTGGGCGTGCTCACCCGAAAGGTGGCCCCGTTCGGCAAGAAGGGCGTGCAAGACGAGGTGTACGCCTCGGGGGCGACCTACTTCTTCGCGCCGATCATCACCGACTGGCACACCTTCGAGACCAAGCTCCAGAACCTGCGCATGCAGAAGCAGCCGGGAGACGACGGCAACGTCGACGACGTCGAGTTCAAGACCGTCGATGGCAACGACATCTCGGTCGACGTCACCGTCACCTGGCGCATCGACCCGACCAAGGCGCCGCTGGTGCTCCAGCGCGTGGGCGAGTCCACCGACGACGTGCAGGAGCGCCTCGTTCGGCCTGCCGCTCGCGCCTACGTCCGTGACGCGCTCAACCGGCTCAAGTCGGAGGACTTCTACGTCGCCGACAAACGCTTCGCCGCCGCCGACGAGGCCCGGCAGCTGTTGCTCTCGGCGCTCGGCTCGGAGGGCGTCATCGTCGAGCAGGTGATCCTCGGTGAGCACCGCTTCAACCCGGCCTACGAGGAGGTCATTCGCGAGAAGAAGCTCGCCGAGCAGAACGGCGAGAAGCTGAAGAGCGAGGCGCAGGCGGCGGCGGAGGAGTCCAAGCGCAACCTCGAGTCCGCGCGTGGCGTGGTGTCGAAGGACATCGCGACCGCCAAGGGTGAGCTCGAGCAGGCCAGGCTGACCGCCGACGCGCAGCTGGTGAAGTCGAAGAACGAAGCGACCGCCTCGCTCACCGAAGCGAAGACGCGGGCCCAGTCGATCGAGAAGGAGAACGCCGCCCTCGGTGGCGCCGGCGGCCGCACGATGGTGAAGCTGAAGATCGCCGAGGCGCTCCAGGGCAAGAGGGTGGTGATGATCCCCACCGGCAAGGGCGCCAACCTGCAGACGCTCGACGTGAACCAGCTCATCTCGGCGCAGGCCGCGCAGCGCGTGACGCCAAAGACGAAGTGAGTGGCTGAATCCCGGGCGCGGAGTACACGGCGCCCATGCACGCCTTCGTCCTCACCCTCGGCCTCCTGTCGCAACACCCGCCTCCGACGATGCAGGCAGAGCTCGCCGCCGTCGCCGCGATCCACGGTGAAGCCGGGCCCTGGGCCGTCGCTGGGTTTCGAATGGGCCAGTTCGCCCTCAAGAGGTTGGGTCTTCAGGCGCAGAGCCACGACCTCAGGCTGCTCCACAAGTCGCCCAAGGTGCCGCAGTTCGCCTGCGTCGCCGACGGAGCCCAGGCCGCCACTGGGGCCAGCGTCGGCAAGCTGAACCTCTCGCTCGAGGAAGCGCCCTTCGAGGCGATGAGCACCACCTTCACGAACGCGAAGACCGGCGCGAGCATCAGCCTCCGCCCTGCGAAGGCGTTCCGCGAGCGCTTCACCAACAGCCCGCGAGAGAAGGCGCTCGAAAACGGCAAGCTCGTCTTCGGCCTGAAGGACGCGGAAGTGTTCGAGATCGTGAGCGAAACCGCGCCGAAGTAGGCGACCGATGAGTTTTCGGCCGCCGGCCGGTCTGGGCTCCGCAGCTCACCCTCACCGGAGATCCCAGATGCCGAACGCCTTCGTCCACGTCGAACTCAACACCGACGATCTCAAGGGAGCCCGCGCCTTCTACGCGAAGCTCTTCAAGTGGAAGATCGCCCCCTATCCCCAGATGAAGGAGTACCTGGGCGTCGACGCGGGCAAGAACGCCACCGGTGGCGGCATGCAGAAGAAGCCAATGCCCGACGCGCCCACGTCGTGGCTGCCCTACGTCGAGGTCGACGACGTGAAGAAGACGATCGCCAAGGCCAAGAAGCTCGGCGCGGAGATCGTCGTCGACTTCATGCCGATCGGCGACATGGGTGCCATCGGCATCTTCATGGATCCCTCCGGCGCCGCGCTGGGGGTGTGGGCTTCGGTGAAGAAGGCCAAGAAGAGCCGGCGCCGCTCCTGAACGGCCGCGCCTGATCAGTTGGGCGCGAACACGAACGGGTAGGCGACGGCCACCGCGCCCCCGGTCGGCTTGGGGAAACGGAAGCTCCGCACCCGGTCCACCACGCAGCGCTCGAGGGCGGTGCTCGACACGGTGCTGTTCTGGACCGACGCGCTCGTCACCGAGCCCTGTGCGCCGATCACGAACGAGACCGTCACCTTGCCGGCGAGCTTCGGCTGCTTGCGCAGCGCCTGCTCGAAGCACCTCTGGATCGCGGTGTTCTTCCGAATGACGCCTTGAATCGCCTCTCGTGAGAGCGAACCAGTCGTCGCCTCGCGAGGCGCTGCTCGGGCGCTCTCGGCTGGAGTCGTGTCGGCGACGATCGGCACCGCGAGCGGAGGGAAATCGGCGCAGGCGCGTGGCGCGAGCTGCGGGCAGAACGGCCGGGCGATCGTCTGGCCGACGCCGGCGCGCTCCGCGCTCACCACCGCGTTCCCCTGACCCTTCTCGAGCGTCGCGCGGCCCTGACACACCAGGTCGCCGGAGCTGGTCACCACCCGGAGCACGAGCGCCTCGCCGACCCGTTTCCCGGCGATCGCGAACTGCGGCGCGACGGCTTCTCTCCGCCGCAGCCGGCTTCCAGTCAGCGCGTCGAGGGTGAGGGTGCTGCGGCTCTCGAAGAAGGGAGAGAAGGACTCGGTCACGAACACGTCCTTCCCGACGGTCAGGCTCCCCACGAGCGGCTCCTCGTCGACTCCCTCGATCCGGAGCGGAACCTCACCGGCGAGCGTGGTGCTCGCGCAGGCAGACCAGGCCGTCGAGTCGTTTGGGTCGATCGCGCGGAGCGCCTTCTCCGTCAGCGCCTTCTCGCTCGCGATCGCCGTCCGCCAACGCTCGATCGAGGCGAGCTCCTCGTTCACCCGCGGCACCGTCGCCAGCACCGCGCCGACGGTACCGAGGATCAGACCCGCGAAAGCCACCCCGAGAAAGCCCAGCCGGCTCTGGGTGTCGGCGCGATCGTACGGCTCGCGATCGGTCACCACCGTTGCGCGAGGGAACGCCGCGCGCGCCGCCTCGAGGGCGCTCCCTGCCAGCCGCGCATGCCGGCCCGAGGCGAAGACGACGATCAGCACCGCGTGGGTCCCCGCGTTGAGGCCGTTCACTCGGAGGTTCACCGAGACTGGCGACAGCTGGAGCACTCGCTCAGGATCTGCGATCGCCGCGTCGAACTCGCGGTGCACTCGCGCCGCTCGCCACACGCCCAGGGCGCCACCCACGATCAACGCGAAGCCGAGCCCCGCGATCCCCAGCGGCGCGCCGAGCCCGATGACGACCGCGGCAATGACGAGACCAGCGCCGATCAGCGCGAAGGACATCACGCGCGCAAGCGCAGTCGATCGGCGCACGTGTTCCACGAGGGGGGGCATGTCGGGGTGACACTCGACCGCGGGTGCAGGTGAGTCTCCTTTCGTCGACGGTCGAACGATCGTGAAATCAGCTGTTTGCGGCGCGGCTGGGGCTCACGGCGCTCGGCGTTCGAAGACCTCGAACAGGAGCGCGCGGGTGAAGGCACGACGGGTGTCGGCGGTGAAGCCGCTGATCGGGGCGGTGACGGTGAGGGCGCCGTGGTCGGCACGGAGCACGCCGAGATCGCGCCCCACACCACCCAGGAGCTGATCCCCTTCGCAGAGCAGCCCGTCATTGGGACCGAAGCGGGTCAAGAAGGCGTGGCTCAGCTGCAGCTCGGCCGCGACGACGCCGGTCGACTCCGAGCTCCTCACGAAGAAGAGATGATCGCGGTACCAGTCGGTGAGATCGCCCGCCATCGGCGCCGAGCGGAAGGCGCCGTCTGCCCGCTTTCGCGTCAGCGCCGTCAGCCCCTTGAACTTCTGGTGGAGCAAGGGAATCGGGAGCGACTCGGTCATCGCGTCGGCGATCGGAGAGCCGTGAATGGCCCCTTGAATCGAGATGACGTCCACCACGCGCCCTCCGCGGATGAGCTCCGGGTACTTGAGCGCTGCGAGCACGACCCCGGCGCCGCCTTTGCTGTGGCCCACCAACACCACCGGCCGCTGAAGCTGATCACTCAGGCTGATCACCTCGTCGCGAATGCCCGCCGCGTCCTCTTCGAGGTCGTCGGCCGACTTGGGGAAGATCACCGACGCGGTCGCCCCGAGCTCCTCGGTCACCACCGCCATGTTGTCGACGAAGTACCCTGGAATGCCCTCGTTCAAGAACCCGCCGACGAAGAGAAAGTGAAGGCCCTTCGCGCTCGGAATCGACGCCGCGCTGAGCGGTGTCGGCGTCTCCATCGTCTGTCGAAAGCGCGCGCTCAGGGAGGTGTTGGCGAGCGGCACGTGGCGGACGCACGCCGAGAGGAGACACGACCCGACCAGCACCTGGAGCACTCGCATCACCGGTTGGATGCCACATCGGCCCACGTCCGATCCAGCCGCCGCCTCAGTGCGTGTCGCCCTCGCGTGACTCGCCGGTCGCGAACCGCACGCCACGGCTTCGCATGATGGCTCGCCTCGCGCCCGCGCCCGAGGTAGCTGCCCCTCATGACTGCCCGCGTGCGTGCTCGTGAGCTCGGCCTGCCCCTCGGCCGCTTCAAGCCGGGGAAGTTCAACGCCATCACCGACGTCGAGGGCGTGCTCGTCGGCCACTCCACGATCATTCGCGGCGAGCCTGGGCCGCTCAAGCCCGGAGTCGGGCCCGTTCGAACTGGCGTCACTGCGATCCTCCCGAACGAGTCGAACATCTTCATGGAGCGGTTGGCCGGCGGCGCCTTCGTGCTCAACGGCGCGGGCGAGGTCTCGGGCCTCACCCAGGTCGTCGAGTGGGGGCTGCTCGAGACGCCGATCCTCCTCACCAACACCATGTCCGTCGGCGCCGTGTCGGATGCGATGGCGAGGGTGATGGTGGAGCAATACCCGGGCATCGGCTCCGAGCACGACGTGATCATTCCCGTGGTCGGGGAGTGCGACGACAGCTACCTCAACGACGTCTCCGGTCGACACGTCACCGAGAAGCACGTCCGCGAGGCGCTCGCGAACGCCAAGTCGGGCCTGGTGACCGAGGGCTGTGTCGGCGGGGGCACGGGGATGATCACCTGCGACTTCAAGGGCGGCATCGGCACGGCTTCGCGCAAGCTCCCCCAGGTGTTCGGCGGCTACACGCTCGGCGTGCTGGTGATGAGCAACTTCGGAAAGATGCACAACCTCCGGGTCGCGGGCCTGCCCGTCGGCGAGTTCCTCGCGGAGAAGTTCAAGCACCTGCCGCGCCGCCAGTTCAGCTACGGCTCGATCATCGCGGTGGTGGCGACCGACGCGCCCTTGCTGCCGCACCAGCTCACCAGGCTCTCCAAGCGCGTCGCCTTGGGCATCGGGCGGGTGGGCTCCTACGCGGCGCACGGCTCCGGAGAGATCGTCATCGGCTTCTCCACCGCCAACGTGGTGCCGCGCCACACCCGGAAGACCGTCTACAAGATGAAGATCCTCCTCGATCAGCGCCTCGACCCTCTCTACGAGGCGGTGATGGAGGCCACCGAGGAGGCGATCCTCAACGCGCTCTGCATGGCCACCCCGATGGCCGGTGTCGACGGCCACGAAGTGCCCGCGCTGCCCCTCGACGAGGTGCGTCGCTTCGTCGACGCCACCAAGCCGATCTTCGCCACCGTCAACAAGACGCCGTCCGATGCCGCCGTGCCCGCCGGGAAGGAGCCGGAGCTCGCCTCGAGAGGCGATGACGATGACGAGTGACCGGGCCCGTCTCGTTTGCTAGTGGCGGCGCCTCAACGTCGACGTTCACCTCGAAGGAGTCACCGATGGCCCGCAGCAAGTCGAAGCACCGCCGCGTTCGTTCGAAGATCCGGCTGCACTGGAAGAAGCGCAAGGAGCGCAAGGCCGCCGCGGCCGCCAGCAAGTCGAAGAAGAAGTGAGCGTCGTCAGCGGCGCCGCTGATCAGAGACGATCGGCGGTGTAGTCCTCTTTCAGCTCGCACCCCGCCGAGGCGAAGTTGGTGCGGCTGAAGAGGGAGCCGACGAGGTGGACTGTCGGCGTTCCGGCGCCACCGTCGGTCGCCGTTCCCACCACCGCCCGCCCGCGCAGGGTGTAGGTCGTGTCGGAGTGGCCGCCTGACACCGAGAAGTCGTAGGTGTCGTAGAGCGTGCCGCGCAGCTCGTCGCCGCCCACCAGCGTCGAGAGCCGGTTTCCTTCCAACGTGAGGTTCAGGTTCACCGGCCGCGGGCCCGTCGTCGGGCAGTTCATCTGGGCCACCCCTTGCTGCCAGGAGACGAGGTACGCCCCGGCGATGTCGGGACAGCTCGTGCACGGTCGCTGATCGCCACAAGCCAGCATCACCAACCACGGGAGGAAGAGGCGCCGCATGGCCACTTTCTATTCGCCGCCAGCGAGCGCGTCGACCACACTCGCGCGCGATGGCTGCGCTCTCTCAGCTCCCGCTCCCCGTCCAACGAGCCGTTCAACCCTTCCTCGAGGGCACCACGCCGAGGGCCGCCGTGTTCGACGCCGATGGGACGCTCTGGCGGGGCGACGTGGGCGAAGACTTCTTGCGCTACCTCGGCTCGAACGGCCTGTTGCCCAACGCTCCCCCCAACGTCTACGCCCGCTACGAGGTGCTCCACGAGACCGAGCCGCTCGAGGCCTACGGGTTCGCAGTCGCGGTGATGGAAGGCGTCGCCGAGGCCGAGCTCGAACGCTGGTCTGCCCACTTCTTCGAGCAGCGCTTCCGAGGGAAGTTGTTCGCCTTCGTGCGCCCGCTCTTCGAGCTCCTCCAGGGCGCGCAGATCGACGTCTGGCTCTGCTCGGCCAGCCCCCGGTGGATCGTCGAGGCCGGCGCGCGCACCCTCGGCCTCGACCCTTCCCGCGTCATTGGCGTCGACACCGAAGTCGTCGGCGGGCGCCTCACCGCGACGCTCAAGCGGCCCATCACCGCCGGCGATGGGAAGGTCACCTGGCTTGCTCGCAAAGGCGTTCGGTTCGGGTTCGCGGCAGGGAACGGCGAGCTCGATCTGCCCATGCTCGAGGCCGCCGCCCATCGGCTCGTCGTCGCGCCCTTCGACGGGCAGGAGAACGCCCTCGTCCGAGAGGGCAGGGCGCGGGGTTGGCCGATTCTCAAGACTTGAGACACGCTTCGGCCGTTGACCACTGGGCGTCAATGACGGCAGAAGGCCTCCACTCCATGCGTGTTCTTTCGTTCGCGCTGTTCCTCGCTGCCGTGGCTCTGGCGTCTCCCGCGTTCGCGCAGAAGTACCGGGTGGTGGTGCTCGAGATCGACGGCGATCAGAACAACAAGCTCCGCAACCAGATCGAGGCGGCGCTGGTGAAGGCCGACTCGGTCGAGATCGTCTCCCTCGACGAGTTCCGCGCGGCGGCGGCCAAGAAGAAGCTCAACGGCGCGGCGGCGATGACGGTCATCGGGATCAAGCGTGTCGGCAAGCAGTTGCACATCGACGCAGCCGTCTCCGGCGAGGTCGCCGACAAGTACAAGGTGCTGATCTACGACCGCCAGGGCGAGGAGCTGTGGAAGAAGGATCTCGCGGTGAAGAAGGGCCTGCTCTCGGAGGACTTCGCCGGCAAGCTCTCTCGCGCGGTCGCAGCAGCTGCCGAGCAGGGCGCGGCGAAGAACCCCGACGTCGAGGGTGACGGGAGCGGGACGGGAAGCAGCGGCAGCGGCACCGGCGATGGCTCGTCGGGCGACGGCAGCGGCTCGGGCCCGGAGATCGATCTCACCGGCGGCGGCGACTCGTCCGGCGGCACCTCGGGCTCCGGCTCGGGCGGGAGCCGCGGCAACGGGCGCACCGTCGTCGTGGGCAGCGGCAACGGCAGCGGCGATGGCGACCAACGCGACACCGATCTCGAGACCGAGGGCTTCAAGAAGAAGCACCACGTCGGCCCGCGGACGATCAGCGTCACCATCACCGGCAGCACCACCTGGCGAACCCAGTGTCTTCGTCCCGGCAGCATCAAGATCGCGAGCTGCGCCGAGTTCGATCGCCTCGCCGACCCGCCCGTCGGCACCACCATCAGCTTCACCCCGCAGGTCCCGTACCTGGGCTTCCAGCTCAACGCCGAGCTGTTCCCGCTGGCCAGCTTCGACAACCGCATCCTCAACGGCTTCGGGCTCCTGGGCTCGGTGAACTACGGCTCGTCCGTCACCAAGATCTCCGAGACGAACCAGCAGGGCATGACCGAGGAGAAGGAAGTGCAGAGCTCGGACGTGGGCTGGGGCGTTCAGGCCGCCTGGCGCTTCCACTTCGAGGTGGGCGCCGGCGTTCCCCAGGGTGTGGGCTACGCGGGCCTCCGGGGTGGCTTCAGCTCGCGCAACTTCAACATCGACCCCAACGCCGGAGTGCCGCTGCCCTCGAGCCAGCGGGTGTTTCCCACCTCGGTCGTCGACCCGACGGCGATGCGGCCGGCGAACACCATTCCCTTCTTTCCCGTGTTCGGCGCCGACGTCGCGATTCCGATCGTCCGCCAGTTCCGCCTCGAGCTCGGCGGCTCGCTGTACTTGAACCCGCGCCCGGCTGACGAGCAGATCGTCGGCTTCGGCAACCTCCTCGACGACACCGGCGGGGCGCAGTCGACGGGCTGGGGGCTCGACGTCGGAGGCTCGGGTGAGCTCTACGCCCTCGGGCCCGTCATGCTGGGCTGGAACCTCAAGCTCCGCTACCAGTCCTTCTTCGATCGCTACCTCGGCCAGGGCCAGAAGTGGACGGTCTGCAACGAGCAGCAGTGTGGTGGGCTCGGCGAAGAGACCTACCTCGGCATCAACTGGGGCCTCTCGCTCTCGTACTGAGCCGCTCAGCCAGCGTCGTGCGCTCGATCAAGAACCTCGAGACGTCGAGCGAGGTCGAGGTGCGTCGACGATTTCGCACGCGCGGAGCCGCGCCTCCACCACCGCGAAGCGCGCGATCGGAGAAGAACACCAGCCCTTCACTCGTGTGTTGACACGTCACACAGCGCTGCATAGGAGGGCCCGCTTTCTCTTGGCCGCACGTCACCAGGGGTTCTTCGTGAAGATCGTTCGAGTCGTTGCGCTGAGTGTGCTGTTCGGATCGGTGCTCGCCGCGTGTCCGCCTCCTCCTCCCCCGACGCCCGACGCGGCCGTCGACGCGGGACCGAACCCTGATCGCATCGATGCGTGCTCGGGTGGCTGTGCCGACAACCAGATCTGCGACGCCGACGGTGGGCTGCGCGGCACGCCTCGCACCTGCGTCGATGGCTGCGGCGGCTGTGACGCTGGCCAGTGCCGCCGGAACCCGGCCAACAACACCTTCTCGTGCGTCGTTCCGGTGACGACCTGCAACGGCGCCGCGTGCGCTGCGGGCCAGTCGGCGTGCGTCGGCAACCAGTGCAGCTGCCTCTCCTCGGCGCGCTCGACCCAGGACACCTGCCAGACGGCCGGCCAGTGGTGCCGTGGCCAGAACTGCACCAACCCCAAGCGCTACGAGGAGTGCACCCCGGGCGGCACCGCCTCCTGCCCCACGGGTGAGGCCTGCGTGCCCCTCTTCGGCACCGGCGGCGAGATCGCCATCTGCCTCAAGGACTGCAACGCGGGCGAGAACCTCTGTGACGTCGGCGAGCTTTGCTTCGGGCCCTTGCGCACCTTCCCCAGCGCGAAGGTCTGTCTGCCCGACGGCCTCGTCAACGAGTGCAGCCAGAACATTCCCCAGGACGCGGGCGTCGACGACGGCGGCAGGGCGCTGCCGACCGATGGTGGGTTCAGCCAGCTCCCTGACGGCGGCTTCCTCTTGAAGACCGTCCCCGTCGGCAACACCTGCCTCACCCGCTCGGCCTCTGGCGTCATCACCGACACGGTGGGCACGGGCCGCGGCAACTGCACCTACGCCGCTTTCAAGGTGTGGCGCTTCGGCTTCTTCCCCCTCGACACCTGCCTCCCGCCTGGCACGGCCGCGCTGGGCGATCGCTGCGTGCGCGACTTCACCGCCGGCACCCAGAACACCCGCTGCGGCACCGGGCTCGAGTGTGCCTACACCGGCGGGGTGAGCGACGGCGGCATCGAAGACGGCGTCTGCCTCAAGACCTGCAACGCCAACCCGGGCAAGCCTGGCTTCGTCTCCCAGCCGGCGTGTGGCACGGGTGAGTCGTGCGTGAACCTCTACCGGTACACCGACCCCAACGACAACGCGGTGCTCGGCGTCTGCATGAAGGACTGCAACGTCTTCAGCCCCACGACCTCCACCTGCGCGCCGCTCGGCAGCACCCCGACGAGCTGCGTGCCGGCCACCGCCGACGGCCAGCTCACCGTCAGCTTGAACGGCGATGGCATCTGCACGCCCCAGCAGCACCGGGTGGCCAACGCGGGTGAGCGGTGCTCGACCGTCGACACCTTCCGCGGGGCGAGCTGCGGGAGCGCTCAGGTCTGCTCCAGCTTCGCCTTCAACGACGCGCCGACCTGCATGCAGGTCTGCGATCTGAGCTGCAACCCGACCGATGGCGGCATGGCTCCGGCCCGCTGCGCCACCCAGCCCAACGCTCGCTGTGCGGGTGGGAAGACCTGTCGCCGCGCCTCGACCACCACGGGCGCGAACGTCGGCTTCTGCCTCTGAGTCGAGCGGCTCAGCCCTCGGTGATCGGCGAGGCCCCTCGAAGGGCGCTTCGCCGGCCGCTCACATCTGAATGATGCCCTTGCGCAGGCCTTCGGTGACTGCCTCGACGCGGTTGGTGACCTCCAGCTTGCGGTAGATGTGCTCGAGGTGGGTGCGGATGGTGGCCTTCGAGAGGTTCAACATCCCCGCGGCCTCGTTGTTCGACACGCCCTTGGCGATGAGCTGGAGGATCTCGGTCTCTCGCGCCGACAGCTTCTTTCCCTCGGGCTCGGGCTGGCCGGTGGGCGCCGGAGGACCTGGCTCCGAGCTCGCGGTGGGGGTGTCCGTCACCGGCACCTCGGGCACCCGGAAGTGCTTGAGCAACCGCCTGGCGAGCGAGGGCTGAATCACCGTGCCGCCCTGGGCGACCTCCTTGATCGCCTCCACCATGCGGTCGGCGGGAGTGCCCTTGAGGAGATAGCCCGACGCGCCGGCCTGCACCGCCTCGAGCACTTTGTCCTCCTCGTCGAAGATCGTGAAGATGAGGATCTCCACCTTCGGCAGCTCGGTCTTCACCACCCTGGTGACGTCGATGCCGCTCATTCGCGGGAGGCCGAGATCGAGCAGCACCACGTCGGGCTTGAGCCGCCGAATGTCGTCGAGCGCGGTCTCGCCAGACAGGGCGGTGCCGATGATCTCCAGATCGGCGCTCGCCTCGAGCAGCTTGAGCTGGTTCTTGAGGATCTTCGACTGATCTTCCACCACGTAGACTCGAATGCGGCTGGCTTCCATGGTGAGCCTCTCTCTACTCGGTGAGGGGAACTGAGAAGGTGACGGCGACGCCTGCGCCCGGCTTGGTGTCGATCGAGACGGTGGCGCCGAGCTTGTTGGCGCGCTCTTGCAGATTGATGAGGCCATAGTGGCCGACGCGCGGTGCGGTGGCGTCGAAGCCTTGGCCGTCGTCCTTGACGAAGAGCTGGACCCGCTCCGGGAGGAACGAGAGCCGCACCTCCACGAGCTTCGCCTTGGCGTGCTTGAGCGCGTTGTTGAGCAGCTCCTGGAGCACCCGGAAGAGCGCGAGCGACGCCTCCGGCGCCAGACGGCCGAGCCACTCCCCGCTGCGCTCGAACTTCACCGGCAGCTGGGTGCGCTCGGCGAAGGTCTTCACGTAGTCCTCGATGCCCATGCCGAGATCGAAGTCCTCCCGCATCATGCGCAGGCTGCGGCGCAGCTCTTCGATCGACTCCTCTGCCGAGGCCTTGAGCTCGCCGATCTCCTTGAGCATCGCCTCGTCCTTGGTGAGCGAGCCCAGGTACTCGGACTGAATGATGAGGGACGAGAGGCTGGCGCCGAGCCCGTCGTGGATCTCCCGCGCGAGCCGGTTGCGCTCCTCGACGACGGCGAGATCCTTCAGATCCTGCTGGAGCTCGCTGACCTCGAGGTGCGCGCTCACCTCGCGTTGGTTCAGGTACACCAGCACGTAGATGATGATGAAGTTGAGCGCGAGGTACCAGAGCAGGGTGAGGATCTCGATCGCGGTCGGCGTTCGGTTGAGCAGCTGATCGATGCGGGTGACGATCGGGAGCGCGAGCAACGGCGGCAAGATCGCCAAGGGCTTGGGGAAAAGCAGGGCGAAGAGGGTGGTGAAGAGCAGCTGCGAGGCGAGCAGCGGGTTGGCGAGGCCGCCGCCGGTCTGCGGCTTGGCCACGACGATCACCATCACCACCAGATCGGCGAGCAGGGTGAGGTAGGTGATGACGCTGCCCAGCCGCGGGTGCCCGAGCGCGAGGTAGTTCGCGACGCTGTACATCAGCATCACGAAGTACATGCCCCACGCGAGCGGGCTGAAGCCGAAGTACACCCGCCACACCGGCACCGCGAGGATCAGCAGGCCCAGGGTGAGGAACGTCATGCGCGCGTAGAAGAGGGCGCGCGCCCGAGCGACGAAGCGCTCGCGGAGCCACGACTGGCTGGCCTCTCCCACCGAGGCCTGCTGAGACAGGCCGCGCTTCTCGAGCACCTGCTTGACGCGCGCGCGGCGATCTTCGGTGGCGACCACGATGCGCGGACTCTAGCCCGACCGACACGGAGGGCGGACAACGACGATATCGGGCGTTGAACCGATGCCTTCGCACCCGCGACGGAGCGTCTTGCCCGGCTCGAGGAAAGCCGCCAGAACGGTGCCGTGGTTCCCGCCTCAGCCTGCATCGTCGGAGTCGGAGGCCTGGGCTGCCCTGCCTCGTTGTCCGTCGCGCTGGCGGGCGTGAAGCGGCTCACCTTGATCGACCCCGATCTCGTCGAGCTCACCAACCTCCACCGGCAGCCCTGGCACCACCCGGCCGATCTCGGTCGGCCCAAGGTGCTCTCGGCTGCCGAGAAGCTCGCCCAGCAGTTTCCCCGTCTCGCCATCGACGCCCGTCAGGAGCGGGTCGGCGCGGGCACCGTCGAGGCGCTCTTTCGCAGCCACGACGTGGTGCTCGACTGCACCGACGGCGTGGGCACCAAGTTTCTCCTCTCGGACGCGGCGGTGCTCACTGGCGGCGTGCTGATCTACGCCGGAGTGTTGCGCTTCGAGGGGCTCGCGATGCGGTTGCAGCCCGACGGCCCGTGCTTGCGCTGCCTGTTCGAGACGCCGCCCACCGACGTGCCCACCTGCGCGCAAGCGGGGGTGCTCGGTGCGATGGCGGGGGTGATGGGTGGGCTCCAGGCCTCGCTCGCGCGAACGGAGAACCCGCCTGGCCAGGCCGCGCTGCACGTCGTCGATGGCCTCGAGCTGGCGATTCGGACGGTGACGGTGCGGAAGCGTTTCGACTGCGCGGCGTGCGGCGCGGGCCGCAAACCGGTATTGACCGACGTGGACGACCCCTCATGCCTCACTCCATCGACATCACCCGCGAGGTCTGTCCCATGACGTGGGTGCGGGTGAAGCTGAAGATCGAGTCGCTCGAGTCGGGTGCGCTGCTCGAGGTGCGGCTCAAGGGCGCCGAGCCGCTGCGCAACCTCCCCCGCAACGCGGCCGACGACGGGCATCTCGTGCGCTCGCTCGAGGACGCGGGCGATGGGACCTCGCGGCTCGTCCTCGAGATCAGGCACCGCTGAGATGGAGCTCCGCGAAGATCAGATCCAACGGTACAGCCGCCAGATCCTCCTTCGGGAAGTGGGGGGACGTGGCCAACGCCGGCTCCTCGACGCCGTCGTTCGGGTCGAGGGCCGAAGCGCCGCGATCGACGTGGCCCTCGCCGCGCTCGCGAGCTCTGGGTCGCCGGTGATCGCCGACGCGTCTGACCGCACCGGCTATCTCTTCGCGCGGTCGCTGGAGTCGCTCTCGGCTGACGCGATTGGCGCCGAGCCCGTGCGCGTGTGGCTGGGGCCGCTCGCGGCTGCCGGGCGCGTCGGAGTGGACCTGATTCGGGTCGGAGTGGGTGAGGGCTCGGTGGTCGCGGTCCCTGCCGGGGCGCCCTGGCCACCGGCGGAGGACGCCTCCGTGCCCGCCGATCCCGTCGCCCTCGGCTCGTTCGCCGCGCTCCTCGCCCAACGGCTGGTGCTGGGCCTCGAGGCCGAGCTCCGCGCGGTCCGCTGGGAGACCTTTCGCTGGAAGGCCTCGTGAACCCCGCGCTCGCCGCCGCGCTTCGCCACTTCGAAGCGGCCGCGCCGGAGGAGGGCGTCGGCGCGATCGTTCGAAGCGAGGGGTGGGCGTTCCGGCCCTTTCGCAACGTCGCGGCCTTCCGAACGAGGGCCTTCGAGCTCGACCCCCTCGAGTGGATGCGCTTCGAGGCCAGCGTCCTCGGCCAGTCGGTGTGGCTCCTCCACAGCCACCCCGAAGCGCCGGCCACGCTCTCCGCGCGCGACCTGGAGACCTTCACCATCGACGGTCGCCCCTTGCTGCCGAACCTCGAGCTGGGCGTCGTCTCCCTCGTCATGGGGCGCGCCGTCGACACCCGCTGGTGGGGCTTCTCCGAGGGCCAATGGCGCCCCAGCCCAGGCCTGTAGCGCGAATTGACAGAATTCCATTGCGCTCATGCAGGGCCATGCACTAAGTCGACGCGCTTTTTGGCGCACCTCTCCAACTCCACAAGGAGCCGGACTCGCATGGCGCAGCAGGAGCAGCAGGGATTCACGGTATGGCTGACGGGAATGTTGGGGGCGGGCAAGACGACGCTCGCCGAGTACATCGCCGCGCGTCTGCGCCAGGTGGGCCGGAAGGTCGAGGTCCTCGACGAAGACGACATGGGCGATCACCTCTGGGGTGAGATCGAGGGGGCCAACAAGGAAGAGCGCGTGGTGATCACCCGCCGGCTCGGGGTGGTGGCCGATCTGCTCACCCGAAACGGGGTCTGTACGCTGGTGGCGTGCACCAGCCCCTACAAGGGCATTCGCGACGAGAACCGGCGCCTCATCGGCCGCTACGTCGAGGTGTACGTCAACTGCCCGACGGAAGATCTCATCAAGCGTGACTCGTCCGGCAAGTACAAGAAGGCGCTCGCGGGCGAGATCCCCAACTTCGTCGGCATCACCGAGCCGTACGAGCCGCCCTCCGCGAACGCGGTCGAGGTCACCATTCAGTCGAACCTCGAGCCGGTGGAGGCGGGCGGGCTGCGCATCTTCCAGGCGCTCCTCGATCTCACCTACATGAACGCCGAGGAGCTGAAGGTCATCACCGGCACCAAGATGAAGCCCTCTCCCAAGGGGAAGAAGGGCAAGGCCGGCAAGGCCGCCAAGGCTCCCAAGGCGAAGGCCCCCAAGGCCAAGCCGAGCAAGCCCGCCAAGAAGAAGAAGTAACGCGCGAGCGGTTGTCCACCAGCGGAGCGGACGCTACGTAGGGCCGTCATGGCGTCCGTCTCCCACAAGCCGGTGTTGACCCCCGCGCAGATCGAGCAGCTCTGCGCCAGCTCCGCCGAGAAGATCGAGCGGCTCCGAGCGCAGGTGCGCGGGTTCGGTTCGGCCCTCGTGGCGTTCTCCGGTGGGGTGGACTCGGCGTTCGTCCTGAAGGTGGCGGTCGACGAGCTGGGAGCCCACGCCATCGCGCTCACCGCGCTCTCTCCCTCGGTGGCCCCTGACGAAGCAGACGAGGCGAAGGCGCTCGCGACGAAGCTGGGCGCCCGACACCTCGTCGTCGAGTCCCACGAGCTCGAAGACCCGCGCTACGCCGCGAACCCCACCAACCGCTGCTACTTCTGCAAGTCGGAGCTCTACACCCTGTCCGAGAAGAAGCGCGCCGAGCTCGGGCTCTCGGTGGTGCTCGATGGCTTCAACGCCGACGACAAGAAGGACCATCGGCCGGGGCACCAGGCCGCGCGCGAGCGTGAGGTCGTCTCGCCCCTGGCCGACGCGGCGCTCACCAAGGCCGAGATCCGCGCCTGGTCGCACCGGTTTGGCTTGCCGACCTGGGACAAGCCACAGCTCGCCTGCCTCGCCTCCCGGCTGCCGTATGGAACGCAGGTGACGGTGGAGCGGCTGAACCAGGTGGGCGCCGCCGAACGCGCGCTCCGAGCGCTCGGCTTCCGGGTCTTTCGGGTTCGGTACCACCAGGAGGTCGCGCGCCTCGAGGTCTCGGCCGAAGAGCTCCCGAGGCTGTTCGAGAGCGACGTGCGCGCCGCCGTCGATCGTTCGCTCAAGGCCGCCGGCTTCACCTACGTCGCGGTCGATCTCGAGCCGTTCCGCACCGGTCGCCTCAACGACTCGCTCTCCAAGGGCGTCGCCTTGCCCGTCGTGAACGGCCCCTGACGTGTCCCACATCGGCGCTTTCGGGCGCCTGGGCCATGGAGTCGGTCTCCTCAACTGCTAGAGTGTGCGGGCTGTGGCCGGCCGGTCGGACGCGTGCGTCGTGAAGGCGAGCTGAGGTCGGTGCAACCGTGGAGGTCGTTCTGAAGATGCGTGCAACAAGCTCGTCGGCAAGGCGTGGGGCGATCCGGGCGCGGTTGGTGTGGTTGGTGGCCGGCTTCGTGACGGTGATGGGGTGTTCGAGCATGGGCGGCGGCGGCGGCTGCGCGGCGCTCCAGCCGATCCCCTCCGGGCGCTACGCGGGGCCCAAGAGCGACAACGGCCTCAACCTGCGGCTCTCACCCCAGGGCATCAACTACCTCAACTCGAACTGGCAGACGTTGATCGACATGTTCGCCCCGGGCCAGCGGCTGGTGCTGCCGGTGGCGTGTCAGCGGCAGAGCTTCTCGCTCGCGGTGATCGGCAACACGCCCGTCTACATCGCCGATCAGGGCGGGCCCACCGGAGGTCGCAACGACGCCAACTGCGACTCGAAGGACGTGCCGGCGAACGTCACCGCGACGGTCACCGGCTTTTCGCTCCTCCCTCGGCCACCCGATTCGATCGCCGCCAGCCTCTCGCTCCGAATCGACACTGGGAAGCTGTACGTGACGATCGACTCGATCTGTAACCTCAACTGCAGCGTGCAGTTCGACTCCGCGGCGCGTGCCCCCAACTTCAACACCATCGACGCGACGGTGAAGTTCAGCATCGACCAGCGCTGGGACAAGCTGCTCTCGTTCGAGATCACCCAGGTGGACGGCACCCAGGTATGCGGCGCCTCTGGTGCGCCTCAACCGCCGCGCTGCATCGAGCCGAACGACATCTCGCTCAACTCCGAGGGAGGCATCTGCAGCTTCACCTGCGACATCCTCGACATCGGGGCGGTGAAGGACTTCATCCTCCAGCTCTTCAGCCCGACGCTGCAGACGCAGATCAGAGGCATCCTCGCGACCCAGCGGTGCGAGTCCTGCGGCATGGGCCGGCCCGCCTGCCCGACGGTGGGCACGGCGACCTCGGTCTGCCAGGCGGACGTCTGCAAGGACGCGGCGGACAACAGCAAGTGCGTGCCCCGGTTCCTGGGAATGGAAGGCCGGGTCAACCTCGGCGCGACCCTGGGCAGCTTCGGCGCGCCCCCGGACGCGGAGATGGACATTTCGTTCGCCGCTGGTGCGAGCGTGGCGGTCGATCAAGGCATGTCGTTCGGCACGCGCGTCGGCGCCAAGGCCGTGAAGGTCGCGCCCTGCGTCGCGCCAGCGGGCTCGCCTCCGGTGCTCGACGTCGCAGCGCCGAACTTCGACGCCGAAGCGCCCACTCGAACGTTGCCCGACGGCGGAACCACCCGCGCCTACCACGCGGCCGTCGGCTTCTCGTCGCCCTTCCTCAACGTCGCCTTCCACGAGGCCCAGCAGGCGGGGGCGCTCTGTCTCCAGCTCGACACCAACAACGTGGGCCTCATCAACACCGGGCTCTTCAAGACCTTCCTCCCGTCGCTCGGCACGTTGGCGACCCGAGACGGGAAGGACGCGCCGATGATGGTGGTGCTGCGGCCAGGCCGGGCGCCGAACATCGTGGTGGGCGAGGGAACCGTCGACCCGGTCACCAAGCGGCCCATCAAGCCCCTCATCCAGCTGGCGCTCAACGATCTCTCCATCGACTTCTACGCGATGATCGATGACCGCTACGCGCGGCTCTTCACCCTGACCGCCGACATCTCGCTCCCGCTCTCGTTGATCTTCGAGGGCTGCGACAAGGTGACGCCGGCGATCGGCGATCTGCGCATGCTGATCACCAACGTGCGCACCGCCAACAGCGAGATGCTCGCCGAGGATCCCAAGGTGCTCGAGCAGCTGATCCCCGCGGTGATCGGTCTCGCCGAGCCAGCGCTCGCGGGCGGCCTGGGCGCGTTCAGTCTGCCGTCGCTTGGCAACTTCAAGCTGCGGGTCAACGGCGCCAAGGGCGTCGGCCTCGTCGCCGGAACCGAGACCTACAACCACCTCGCGCTCTACGCCGAGCTGCTCCCAGCGATGGCGGCGTGCGCGGTCACCTCGCCGCTGACGGTCGCCTCACTCCAGAGCGCGGAGATTCCCAAGGCGTCGGAGATGCGGCTCGTCGCTGGGAAGACGCTCACCTGGCCCACGGCGGTGCTGAAGGTCGAGGCGCTGAACAAGGACGGTACGCCCGAATATGCGGTGAAGATCGACGACGGCTTGTGGGGCGAGTTCGGGCCGGCCGAGAACGGCGCGCTCCGCGTCTCGCACCCGAAGTTCCTCATCCAGGGCAAGCACGTGATCTCGGTTCGCTCTCGAGTCGCCGAAGATCCGCACGGCATCTCGGCGCCGGTCGAGGTCGACTTCTTCATCGATTGGGATGCGCCGACCGTGAAGCTCCGTGCGGATCGCCAGCTCGATCGGGTGATCGTCGAGGCGCACGACGTGCTGACTCCCGACGACGCGCTCCAGTTCGCCTACGCCGTGGGTGACGAGGTCCCTGGTCCCTTCGGGGCTGCCCGCGAGATCTCCCTGAGCGCCGTCGAGGTGAAGGGTGGGGTGCGCGTGCTGGTCCGCGACGAGCGCGGGAACGTCGGAGAGGCCCGCTATCGTGTCGGAGTCGAGCGCGTCGGCTCCGCGCGCGAGCTGAGCCCGGTGAACGAGCTTGGCGCGACGAGTCAGTCGAACGGCTGCTCCGCCGCTCCGTGGTCGATGACCGTCGTCGGCGCGCTGGTGCTGTTCCTGCGCCGTCGCCGCTAACGCGAGCGCGCCGCCCCTCGGCCGCAGTGGTCGCTCTCCGTCGTGGGCGTGCTGCTGCTCCATCGCTTCGGCAGGTCGACCGCCGCGTCTCCTCATTTCGCGAGCACGCCCGAGGTCGAGCCTCGCCGACGGGTGAATCTCCAGGGCAGGGAAGGGCACTGTGGGCTGGCCGTGATTTTCGACTTCGTCCGTCGCCTTGGTTCGTGCGAAGCGCTGTTCGTGCGTTGCGCCGTGCTCTTGATCGCCGTGGCGACTCCCGTGCTCGCACAAGAGCGCTGGGATCATCGCGGGAGCGTCGGCCTCCTCACCGGCTTTGGCTACGAGAACCGACTCTCGATCACCCAGGGAGGAAACGACACCGGTCATCGACTCTTCCCCGAGCTCGGCGGCACCCTCGCCATCAGCCAGACCTGGAGCGCCACCTTGCGCAGCCGGCTCACCGTGCTCGGCAGCTCGGTCGGCCTGTCGTTCCTCGGCGGGTTTCGCTCGTCCTTCGGAGAGCGCTTCAAGACGTTCGTCGATCTCGATCTGGCGTTCCACGCGCTCCCCATCGTCACCGTCGGCCCGCACGTCGGCTTCGGCGTGCAGTACGAGCTCACCAGCGTGATCGGCGCTTTCGCGGCGGCTGGCGTTCAGTTCGGCTTCAGCCCCGTCGGGATCCGGTTGGGCCTCGAGGCGATGATCGGCCTCCAGTTCCGCTCCTATTTGCTCGAGTGATCAGGCGCTTTTTTTGACCAGCCATGTGCGTGTGCGACCATGTGTGCACCTGTAAGGGAGGACGTACCGCACATGGAAGACAACTCTCGTCTCACCTCGGTGGTGTTTCGGTTGAACCGCGATCGACTCGACTCGCTCAAGGAGCTGTCGAAGGAGACCCGCATTCGTCAGAGCGAGTACCTGCGCGAGGCGATCAGCGATCTGCTGGAGAAGTACGAAGAGCGCTTGATGGACTGAGTCGTCCCTTCATGGGGCGCAGAAGGGCGGAGTCGAAGGCACGCCCGCCGCGCGCTCCCGCTCTTCCGTCGTGAAGGGGTCGTCGGCCGCTGGGTAGTCGACGCTCCACAACACGAGGCCCTGCGCCGGAGCACGCACCAGCTGCTCGGGGCGCTCCCTCGATGACCCACTCGACAAGGCCTCGGAGAACCCCTCGCGGGTCCACGCGCCACGCGCGACCGCCACTGCGCCACCGATGAGGTAGCGCACCATGTAGCGGCCGAAGCCCTCTCCGTGCAGCCGCACCTCGACGAGGCCCGCGCGCTCTCGAACGTCGATCGCTCGCACCGTGCGCGCTCGCACCACGCTGCTCTTGTCGTGAAAGGCGTAGAAGTCGTGGGTGCCGACCGCGAGGTCCAACGTCTTCTGCAGCTGATCGAGGTCGAGCGCGCCGACCGCCCAGGCCGCGGCTCGCCACTCCGGAGCGTCAGCCGTCACCAGCCGGTAGCGGTACTCCTTCAGCTCGGCGCGCCAGTGTGCGTTGAAGTGGGGCGGCGCCTCCTTCGCGAGCGCGATGCCCATCGTCGGCGGCAGGTGCGCGTTGATCCGTTCGGCGAGCTCAGGAGTGGAAATGGGCTCCACCACTCGGAAACTCAACACCTGCATGCGCGCGTGCACGCCGGCGTCGGTTCGGCCGCTCGCCACCGGGTTGCGCGAGAGCCCGGCGCGGCGAAGGGCGTCGATCAAGGTCGCTTGAACCGTCGGACCTTCGGCCTGAGCCTGATAGCCTCGGAAGCCCGCACCGTGGTACCAACACCAGAGTGCGACGAGTCTGGAGGGATGTCGGGACATGAGTGACCAGACCTGGCTCTTCCGTCAGGGAGACCTCATCCTCGGGCCCGTACCCACGAAGGCACTGATCGACAAGCTCTTCGCGGGCGAGATCAACGGCCTCTCGGAAGTGCAGATGATGGGCTCGGGGATCTTTCGAAAGCTCCGCGACGTGCCCGAGCTGAAGGTGCACCTCGCGAAGGCCGAGGCGAAGCACCGGGTCGACGCCCAAGCCGCGGCCCACGCGAAGACCTCGTCGAAGCGGTTGGTGCGAACCCTCACCATCGTCACCGGCACCCTCATGGTGACGGGCATCGCGGTCGCCTTCCTCGGCAGCTACCTCGCGGTGCACGGCTCGACCGGCTCGGACGACGTGTGGGGCGACATCTCGATCGACACGCCGACGATCTCCCGGGCGCAGCGTTCGAGCGACGACTTCGTCGAGTACACCCCCACCGGCGTGAAGCGGAACCGCCCGGCGGTCGCGACGAACACCCCGAATCCCAACCCGAACCCGAACCCCACCCCGAACGTCCCGAAGCCCAAGATGGGCACCGCCGACACCGACGGCATGGCGGTGGGCGAGGTCGATCAGGCCGCGATCAACTCGGTGATCGCCAAGTTCAAGCCCACCCTCATCCCCTGCATCAAGGAAGTCGCGAAGCCCGGCATGCCGCCGACGCAGATTCCGATTCAGTTCACCGTCAACGAGTCGGGGAAGGTCTCGAAGGTGTGGGTCGACAACCCGGACTTCAAGAACGGCCCCTTGCCCGAGTGCCTGATGCGCGAGCTGGTGAAGTGGCCCTTCAAGGCGCAGGGCACCAGCGCGTCGGTCGGCTTCGCGTTCAACATCGGCAAGAAGGGTTGATCGCCCGCGGCCTCTCTGGTTTGGAGCGCGGCTCCGAACGCGGAGGCGTGCATGGGCAGCGTGGAAGCAGAACTCGAGCGCAAGGCGATGAGCGCGCCGCCTGGCTCGTTTCGGCAGACGGTGTTGCTGGCGGCCAAGCGCTTCAAGTCGTCCTGGGTCGAGTTCGGCAAGCTGCTCACCAAGGTGCGCCACGAGGGCACCTTCGAGGAATGGGGCTACCCCACCTTCGAGGCCTACTGTCTGGCCGAGCTGCGCATTCGCAAGCAGACCGCCGACAAGCTCACCAAGGGCTACTCGGTGATGAACAAGTACGAGCCGGAGCGGCTGCAGGCGCCCGACATTCAGGAGTCGGCACCACCCTTCGAGATCGTCGAGGTGCTCGCGCAGGCGGAAGATCGCGGCCAGCTGTCGGCGCAGGAGTACAAGTCGATTCGCGACACCATCTGGAACCAGGAGAAGCCCACCAGCGAGCTGCGGCGGGAGCTGACCGAGCGGTTCCCTGCGCCCGAGCCCGAGGCGAACGATCCGGTGAGCGTCAAGCGGCTGTGGCTCCAGATGAAGCGCCTGGCCGCCGAGCTGCGCTCGAACCGGAAGGTGCCCCGCGCCCTCGTCGATCGGGCCGATGCGCTCGCCGGGGACCTCGAGGAGGTCGTCACCCAGAAGGCCGAGGCGTGAGCTGCCCGTTCGCCCGGCTCCTGCACGCTTGGCGCCTCACGTCACGTTCTTGACGGTGCTCGGTCGTGCCCCACGCGGGCGACGTTGCTAGAGTTTTCTTCGCGCCGCACCTGCGGCTACAGTCGAGGCCGAAGGTCGTTCCCCCCGACGGAGGATGGTGTGAAGAAGGGCGAGCATCACGTCAACCTCTCTTGTTCGTTCTGCGGCAAGTCGCAGCGCGAGGTCCGCAAGCTCATCGCGGGGCCGACCGTCTACATCTGCGACGAGTGCATCAAGCTCTGCAACGACATCATCGCGGAGGAGAACGAGAAGGAAGAGGCGCGGCCGCAGGTCAGCCTGCCCACGCCGGTCGAGATCAAGACGTTCCTCGACGACTACGTGGTGGGTCAGGACTTCGCCAAGCGCGTGCTCGCGGTGGCCGTCTACAACCACTCCAAGCGCATCTATCAGCGCAAGCCTTCGCAGCGGCCGCGGCCGGGCATGAAGCTCCCGGGACCGGAAGAGGTCGAGCTCTCGAAGTCGAACATCCTCCTGCTTGGGCCGACGGGCTCGGGCAAGACGCTCCTGGCGCAGTCGCTCGCCCGGTTCCTCAACGTGCCCTTCACCATCGCCGACGCCACCAGCCTCACCGAGGCCGGCTACGTGGGTGAAGACGTCGAGAACATCATCCAGAACCTGCTCCACAACGCCGACTACGACGTCGAGAAGGCGGCGCGCGGCATCGTCTACGTCGACGAGATCGACAAGATCGCTCGCAAGAACGGCGACACCCCGTCGGCGACCCGCGACGTCGGCGGCGAGGGCGTGCAGCAGGCGCTCCTCAAGATCATCGAAGGCACTCGGGCGAACGTCACTCCTCGCGGCGGCAAGAAGTACAACCAGCAGGAGTACATTCAGGTCGACACCTCGAACATCCTCTTCATCTGCGGCGGCGCCTTCCACGGCATCGAGCAGGTGATTCGGCGGCGTACGGGCGAGAAGGGCCTGGGCTTCGGCGCCACCATCGAGTCGCGCGAGGAGCGCAGCGTCGGCGAGCTGCTCCGGTTGGTCGAGCCAGACGATCTGATGAAGTTCGGAATGATCCCCGAGTTCATCGGTCGGCTCCCGGTGATCGCCACCTTGAACGATCTCAAGGAAGACGATCTCGTCACGATCCTCACCGAGCCGAAGAACGCGCTCACCAAGCAGTACCAGAAGCTGTTCGAGATGGAGAAGGTGAAGCTCTCGTTCAGCAAAGAAGCGCTGCGGGCGGTGGCGAAGGAGGCCTTGCGGCGTCACTCCGGTGCGCGCGGGCTGCGGGCCATCATGGAAGACGCGATGCTCGACATCATGTACGACGTTCCTTTCCGGGACGGCGTGCGTGAGTGCCGCATCACCGAGGGCGTGGTGCTGAAGAAGGAAGCGCCCCAGGTGCTCTTCGAGAAGGAAAAGAAGTCGGCCTGAGCGTTCCGTCGGGGAAGACGGAGACGGCCCGGGCGACATCAGCTACGAACACGACGAATGCAGCGAGTGCCCGACAGGACCGTGGTGGCGAGCCTGTGCCTCGCGCTCTTCCTGGGCTGTCCGAAGCAGCAGGTGGTGGCGATCGCGCCTGACGCTGGGAGCTGCGACTGCTCGGAGCCGACCGCCGCGGTGGTGTTGCCGAAGGGCGAGCACCTGGCCGAACACGAGGAGGACGTTCACCCGCTCGCGGTCTGTGACGCGAAGGGGAAGGACCCGCTCGACGCGGCGAAGGCCTTCGCGAAGAAGCAGAAGTGGGACGAGGCCCTGTCGTGCGCGGCGCAGGCCTCGGCCTTGAGCCCCGATGAGCCGGAGACCCACGTCGAGCGCGGTCGCGCCCTGGTCGCCCTCGATCGGCTCGAGGAGGCGAAGCTCGCCTACGCGCGTGCGCTCGCGATCGACCCCCAGTCGTTGCCGGCGTTGCTGGGGGCCGCCGAGCTCTATGCGGTGGTGCTGCCGTCGGCGCGCGAGGTGGACGAGCTGGGGGTGATCTACGCCGAGCGAGGGTTCGAACTCGCGTTGCTCCCAGCGGGAGAGCTCAGCCCCGAGCCCGAGGAGGAGGACGAGCCCGCCGATCGCGAGACCGCGCTCGAGTTTGCCCGAGTCGCGGCGATTGCCCTGAACGACGTCGGCCGCAACGCAGAGGCGATCGAGAAGGCCGACTGGGTGCTCGCTCGGGTGAAGAACGACCCCGAGGCGGCGTTCGAGCGGGCGATCGGGCTGTTCGAGCGCTGCCGGTTCGCCGAGGCCAAGGCTGCGTTCCAGAAGCTGGTCGACGACAAGCAACGTTCGGCGCACGCCCACTACCACCTGGGCCTGTTGCTCGAACGCGAAGGCAAGACCGCGGAGGCCGAGAAGCACTTCGCCAAGGCCCTGAAGCTCGCGCCCGATCGATTCTGGGCTCCCGTCATGCTGCCGATGGACGAGTTTCAGAAGGAGCTCGACACGCTGATCGCGGGCCTGCCAGCAGACGTGAAGAAGGATCTCGAAGGCGTTCCGGTGAAGGCCGAAGATCTGCCAGAGGAGGCCGATCTCACCACGGGTGAGCCGCCGCTCTCTCCCTCGATCCTCGGGTTGTTCCGCGGGCCGCCGCTCCAGGAGGCCTGTACCCCGCAAGACGGGACGCCCTGCCGATCGGTCGCGCTGTACCGGAAGAACCTGGGGCGAGCGGTGAAGACGCGGGAAGAGCTCATCACCCAGATGCGAGTGACGCTGCTCCACGAGCTGGGGCACCTTCGCGGCGAAGACGATGGAGAGCTGGCCGCCCGAGGCCTCGAGTGAGCGCGCCGATCGCGAAGGTGAGCCTCAAGGCGGCGAAGTCGGTGAGGCAAGGCTACCCGTGGGTGTGGCGGCAGGAGGTCGAGTCCTGGCCGCAGGGGCTCGAGCCGGGCGCGATCGTCGACGTGGTGGATTCGCAGCAGAACGCGCTCGGGCAGGCGTTCACCTCGACGGCCTCTCCCATCGCGCTGCGCTTCGTGTCGAAGAAGCTCTCGAAGGACGAGCGCGTCGACGAGGCCTTCTGGCGGTCACGCTTCGAGCGGGCGCTCACTCGCCGCGCCTCGCTGAAGGGCCGCGACGCCTTTCGGGTGGTTCACGCCGAGGCCGATCTCGTACCCGGGCTCATCGTCGATCGGTATGGCTCGGCGATCACCATGCAGTGCCTGAGTGAAGGCGCGGACGCGAGGAAGGCGGCTTGGGCGCCGATGCTCCGGAGTCTCACTGGCGCGTCGATCGTCGCCTGCCGGGACGATGCGTCGGGTCGCGACTTCGAAGGGCTGCCGCGTGAGTCGAAGCTGCTGGCGGGCGAAGGGCCGACGCTGATCCGCTACCACGAGGGCGAGTCGGTGCTCGAACTCGACGTGCTGGTCGACTCGAAGACGGGCTCGTTCCTCGATCAGCTCGACAATCACCTCCGCGCTGGACAGCTCGCGACAGGGCGGGCGCTCGACACGTTCAGCTATCACGGTGGCTTCGCGCTCAGCCTCGCCCGGAGTTGCGCTTCGGTGATCGCGGTCGAGCAAGACGCCGACGCCGCCAACCGTGCGCGCGCGAACGTGGAGCGCAACGGTCACCGCCACGTCGAGGTCCGCACCGCGAACGCCTTCGACGTGTTGCGCAGCCTCTCCGACGAAGGCCAGCAGTTCGACACGGTGGTGCTCGACCCGCCCGGGCTCGCGAAGCGCAAAGAAGGCATCGCGACGGCGAAGCGGGCGTACCACGAGCTCAACGTGCGGGCGTTCAAGCTGGTCGCGCCCGAGGGGCTCCTGGTGACGTGCTCGTGTTCAGGGAAGGTGTCGCGCGAGACGTTCGACGAGCTCGTGCTGGAGGCCGCCAGGGACGCGAAGCGATCGATCCAGATCCTCGAGCGGCGCGGAGCGGGCATCGATCACCCCGTGCTCCCGGCGCTCCCCGAGACCGAGTACCTCAAGGCGTGGTTCGTGCGGGTGTTGTGAGCGCTACTTCGCGATCGAGAACCGCCACGGTTGAGCGCTGAAGTGAACGCGCATTCCTTCGAGGAGCGGAGTGGGCCCGGTCGAGGTCGTGCCGCGGTCGACTTCGATTCGCGTGTTCGCGTTCCTCGCGGACGAGATCGTCCAGGAGCCATCTGGGTGCCGCATGACGTCGCTCGATCCGAGCCCCGGGGCGGCCTCGAGTCCCACGCCGACGGGAACGGTACGAAGCCACCACGCCTCGGGAACGGTCCGGGACAATTGAGCACGCGCCCCGACGACGCCGAAGCTGCGCTGAAGCACGTCGAGGGTCGTTCGCGAGAGGACGCAGGCCGCTCCGGTCTCGGGAGAGGTGAAGACGCCGTCACCGGGTCGTCCCAGCCGGACGCGGGGTGACGAAAGACACGCGTCGGTCGCCACGCCGTGAACGATCACCTCACAGCGCGGCGCGAGCCGATCGAGGCGGCGGAGTTCGGCTTCTTCGACCGCGCACGCGAGCTCGAGCGTCGTCAGCCGAGGGCCGAGTCGCTCGAGGACCGCGTCGCTGAACGAGGTGAGCCGGAGCTCGCTGAACCGATCGGGAAGTTGGGTCGCGACGGCCTGCAGCTCGTCCGGGTTGAACAGTCGCGTGTCGAGCTCGAGCCGCCGGCACGACGGCGGGAGTCGGTTGACCAGGCGCGTCCAGAATCTCCCGAGCGAGGGTGACGCGAGCGCGATCCTCAGCGCCTCGAGCCGCGCGAAGTGCGGGCGGCGCACGAGATCGGCAGCGTCGGCCAACGCCTCCGGCCCGGCCCAGAGTGGAGGCACGGTGCGCGACATCACTCGCCTGCGCACGTCAGCCCTGACGATGAGGGTGCGCGCCATGCCGAGCAGCCACTCCGAGCTCGCGAACAGCCGATCCCGGCAGCGGCGAACGGTCACCGCGTGGAACGCGTCGAGCTCGGACGTGGTGGGCGAGGCGGGCAGGGCGAGGTCGAGGCGGAGGAAGTCTCCGAAGGGATCGGCGCGCTCGAGCAACGCATCCGCGTAGACGCTCCACTGATCGAGCTCGGCCACCGTCGACGGAAGCGGCGGCGCTTCCATGCCCGCTCAGCCCTTGAGGCCGAGTTCCTTCTTCAGGCGCGCGGTCAGCTCGAAGTACTCCTGCCGGGTGAAGCCCACGTTCAAGATGTGGAAGTCCTTCTTCGAGAGCCCGACGCAGCCGAAGCAGTAGGTGCAATCGGACAGGTTGCGGCTGAAGACGACGTAGGCGCTCGAGGTGCAGTTCTCGCTCTGCACGCAGTACGCGCAGCCATGGAGCGACTTCGAATCGACGCAGTGCGAGCAGTTGTTGCAGAGCTCACAGCGAATGCAGTGGGTGCAGGTGTAACAGGCCTCGCAGCCCTCGCAGAACATGCAGTTCGCGCAGCGCACGCACTCCTTGCAGGCGTAGCTGCCCGGGTTCCCCGGATCGGACGCGAACGTCTGCGTCAGCCGGTTCAGCTCTTCGAGGAAGCGGCGCCGGTCGAGGGTGGCGACCAGCGTGCGGGCCTCGCTCGGGTCGATGATCTTCTTGGAGTCACGAGCCACGCGCGGAGTATTCCTCAGCTTTCTCGAACCATGAAGTTCTCAGCTGCTCAGGCCAGCCCGCGCATGAAGGCGGAGAGGGCGGTCACCACCGCGGCGGTCTTCTCCAAGTGTGGCGCGCGCCGACACCCCGACAAGGTGATCAGCTCGACCTGCTTCACCAACGTCTCCAACCGTCGCAGGTGCTCGGCCGACGTCATCCCGTCGTTCTCGCCGCGCAGCGCCAAGACGGGACAGGTCACGCCCTTCGCGAAGTCGTCGAGGCTCCAGGTTCGGAAGGCGGCGCCCGTCCACAGGCCGGCCCACTGGCTCGCGGTGGCTTCGGGCTCGGTGGCGAGCGACTCCATCGACTGCGGCAGCCCCTTCGCGATCAGCCGCTGGATCTCGTGCCTCAGCACGTCGTCGGCGAAGAGCAACGGAGCGATCGCCACCACGCCTTCCACCGGCACCGAGCTCGCCCCCGCGTGAATGAGCGCGATCGAGGCGCCCTCCTGAAACCCGACGAGGATCACCCGCTCGAGCGAGAGCGCGTCCCGGATCGCTGGAAACGTCTCGAGGGCTTCGGTCTCCAGGTACCCGGCCGACAACGGCGCCGCGAGTGGCTCGGACTCGCCCCAGCCCGCGCGGGAGTACGCGTACACCCGCCGATCGGTCGCCTCGGCGAGCCGTTGCGGCAGCTCACCCCAGCCACGCGCGTGGCCAGTCGCTTCGTGAAGGAGCACCACGGGAGCGCGTTCGACGCCCGAGCCCCACCAGGCGTACTCGTAGGAGCAGCCTCTGACTCGAAGCGAAGGCATCGACCGCTCTGGAGCATGGCATACCTTTCGATCCGGGAACGGTGATCACGCGGGCCGGCTGCTGGGGTAGACAGACCGCGTCGTGGATCTGTCGCACCTCAACCCGCCTCAGCGCGAGGCCGTCCTCACCACCGATGGCCCGCTGCTCGTGCTCGCCGGCGCCGGCTCTGGGAAGACGCGCGTCATCACCCACCGCATCTGCCACCTGCTCGAGAAGAAGGTCCCCTCACGCTCCATCCTCGCGGTCACCTTCACCAACAAGGCCGCCGCCGAGATGAAGGAGCGCGTGGTCGAGATGGCCGGGCAGAAGGCCCTCGGCGTCACCCTCTCGACCTTCCACGCCTTCGGCGCCGAGGTGCTCAAGGAACACCTGCCTCGCCTCGGCTGGCCCAAGAAGTTCGCCATCGCCGACACCGGCGATCAGATCGCCCTCGTCCGCCGCGCGATGCGAGAGCGCAACGTCGACGATCGCACCTTCGACCCACGCAAGGTGCTCACCATCATCTCGCGCGCGAAGAACTCCGGCATCGAGCCGCAGCCCAAACCCGAAGGGCAGGGTGACGATCTCGATCTCGTCGCGCACCTCGTCTTCCCGCTCTACCAGCTCGCCTTGAAGGCCCAGGGCGCGGTCGACTTCGACGATCTCATCGTCTACCCGTCGACGATCTTCCAGCGCTTCCCCGCGGTGAAGAAGGACTACCAGAAGCGCTTCCGCTACTTGATGGTGGACGAGTTCCAAGACACCAACCGCGCCCAACTCGAGGTGCTCAAACACCTCGGTGAGGCCCACTCCAACGTCTGCGCCGTCGGCGACGACGATCAGTGCATCTACTCGTGGCGCGGCGCCGAGGTGCGCAACATCCTCGAGTTCGAGCAGTTCTTCCCGGGCGGAAAGGCGATTCGCCTCGAGCAGAACTATCGATCGACCAGCTTCATCCTCGACGGAGCCAACGCCGTCATCGAGAAGAACCCGCACCGCCGCGCCAAGCGGATGTGGACCGATCAGAAGGGTGGGGTGAAGATCAGGCTCGTCTCGGCGCCGAGCGAAGAGGAAGAGGCCCGCTACGTCGCGCGGGAGGTGCGGGAGACGATCGCGCGGGGCGTTCCTCCAGGAGAGATCGCCGTCCTCTACCGCACCAACGGCCAGTCACGGCCCGTCGAAGAGTCGCTGCGAGAAAAAGAAGTTCGCTACGAGGTCGTCGGCGGGAGCGAGTTCTTCGATCGCCGCGAAGTGCGCGACGTGATCGCCTACTTCAAGCTGATCGCCAACCCGAAGGACGAGTCGAGCCTGCTGCGCATCATCAACGTGCCGGCGCGCGGCATCGGCGACGTCACCATGGAGCGGATCACCCACTGGGCCGTCGAGAACGAGGTGCCGCTGTGGAAGGCGCTCGAGCAGGCGCACGAGATCCCCGAGGTGCCGCAGGGCGCTCCCGAGAAGGTCGCCGACTTCCTCTCCATGGTGGAGCGCTACCGAAAGCTCTTCAACAAGGGCAACCTCGCGCACGTCACCCGCGAGCTGTTCTCCGAGATCGACTTCGTCGGCGCCGCGCGGAGCCACGCCCCCTCTGCCGCCTCTGCCGATCGCAAGGCCCAAGCCGTCGCGCAGGTGATCGACTCGCTCGAGGCGTACGAGAAACGCGAAGGCCCCAAGGCCGGGCTGATGACGTACTTGAACCGCCTCGCCCTCGACACGAAGGAGGAAGAAGACGAGTCGCACCGCGCGCTCGGTCGAGTGACGCTGATGACGCTCCACGGCGCCAAGGGCCTCGAGTGGAAGGTCGTCTTTCTCCTCGGCCTCGAGGAAGAACTGCTCCCGCACTCCGGCATGCAGGGCGAGCTGCCGAATCCAGAAGAGGAGCGCCGGCTCTGCTACGTCGGAATGACCCGCGCGCGAGAGCACCTCGTCATGACCCGCGCCACCAACCGAATCCGCCGCGGCCGTGACGTGCCTCGAACCCCCAGCCGCTTCCTCCAGGACATTCCTGAAGACCTCTGTGAGATCATCGATTTGGAGGCGATTCCCGCGGGGCCGCCCACCGAGAAGGAGCAGAACTTCTTCTCTTCGCTCCGCGAGCGCCTCAAGTCCCAGACTGGCGGCGCGCCCTGAGCCGCACCTCTCGGGTCACGGGCCTTGACACCCCGTGTCGGCGCAGGTAGCAGGACCGCCCTTTCATGCCTCACGCGGTTTCGCGCGCAGGCACAACCAGAAGGTTCAAGTCATGCCGCACCAGAGGACGTACAGCGCGAAGGCGAAGGACATCAAGCGCGAGTGGCACGTCGTCGACGTCAACGGGAAGATTCTCGGACGCGTCGCCACCCAGATCGCCACCCTGCTCAAGGGCAAGCACAAGCCGATGTACACGCCGTCGATCGACACCGGAGATCACGTCGTCGTCATCAACGCCGAGAAGGTGAAGGTCAGCGGCAACAAGCCTTCCCAGAAGCTGTACCACCGGCACCCGCACGCTGGTTTCCCCGGCGCGCTCAAGACGACCGACTACCAGACGCTCCAGAAGCGGCACCCTGAGGACATCATCCTCAACGCGGTTCGCCGCATGCTGCCCCGCAACGCGCTGGGCCGGCAGATGATGACCAAGCTGAAGGTCTACGCTGGCGAGAAGCACCCGCACGCGGCCCAGAAGCCCGCCGCCCGCGCCTAACCCCTTTTGAGGAACGAGAGACACCATGGCCAAGTCAGGCACTGACGGATTCTACGCAACCGGCCGCCGCAAGGAGGCCACCGCCCGCGTGTGGGTGAAGACGGGCTCCGGCTCGATGATGATCAACGGTCGTCCGATGGACGAGTACTTCGGCCGCGAGACCTCGATCATGGTCATCAACCAGCCCCTCCAGGTGCTGGAGCAGTTGGGCAAGATCGACATGACGGTGAACGTGCGCGGTGGCGGCCTCTCCGGCCAGGCCGGCGCGATCCGTCACGGGCTCTCCCGCGCGCTCTGCCGCATGAACGGTGACTTCCGCAGCCCGCTGAAGAAGGCCGGCTTCCTCACCCGCGATGCTCGCGCCGTCGAGCGCAAGAAGTCGGGTCAGCCCGGCGCCCGCAAGCGCTTCCAGTTCAGCAAGCGCTGATCGCCGCTTCACGCAGTTCCCTCGGAGCCTGGTGCGCCCTCGTCGGCCGCCGGGCTCCGTGCGTTTGGCTCTTCGAGTCAAGGTAGGTCCAAGGCCCACGCCAACATCGAGCGCCCCCTCACAGGGGAGGTGTTACGCTTTTGCTCGGCATGGAACTCAACGAGATTCTGCAAATCGCGCTTCGCGGCGGAGCGTCGGACATTCACCTGAAGGCCGGTCTGCCCCCCATGTTCCGGGTCGACGGCTCGCTGGTGCCCCTCAAGGACGGCAAGCGCCTGCCGCCCGAAGAGGTCGCCCGCATGGCCTTCGGGATCATGAACGAGTTCCAGAAGGAGAAGTTCAAGACCTCCAACGAGGTCGACCTCGCGTACGGCGTGCCCGGCCTCGGCCGCTTCCGCGTCAACGTCTTCCAGCAGCGCGGCACCATCGGCGCCGTGCTCCGCGTGATCCCCTTCAAGATCCTCTCGGTGAAGGAGCTGATGCTCCCGCCGGCGCTCGAGAAGATCGCGCTCGAGGAACGCGGCCTCATCCTCGTCACCGGAACCACCGGCTCGGGCAAGTCCACCACGCTCGCCGCGATGATCGATCACATCAACTCGATGGAGACGAACCACATCATCACCGTCGAAGACCCGATCGAGTTCCTCATTCGCGACAAACGATCGATCGTGAACCAGCGCGAGATCGGCGTCGACACGCTCTCGTTCTCCCAGGCCCTCAAGAGCGCGCTCCGGCAAGACCCCGACGTGATCCTCGTCGGCGAAATGCGTGACATCGAGACGATCGAGACCGCGCTGCTCGCCGCCGAGACCGGCCACCTCGTGATGTCCACCCTGCACACCTTGGACGCCACCGAGACGATCAACCGCATCATCTCGGCGTTTCCTCCGCATCAGCAGAAGCAGGTGCGCATTCAGCTCGGCAGCGTGCTCCGCGCGGTCGTCTCGCAGCGGCTCGTGCCTCGCGCCGATGGAAAGGGCCGGGTCGCCGCGGTGGAGATCATGAAGACCACCGCGCGCATCAAGGAGCTCATCGAAGACAAGGATCGCACCAAGGAGATCCCCGACGCGATCGCCCAGGGCAACGTCGCCTACGGCATGCAGACCTTCGATCAGTCGCTCATGATGCTCGTCCGGCAGGGCCTCATCACCTACCAAGAGGCGCTGCGCCAGGCGTCCAACCCCGACGACTTCGCGCTGCGGTACCAGGGCGTCAGCTCGACCGCCGACTCGAAGTGGGACGGGTTCGATCAAAAGCAGGGCGAGGAGCGCGCGATCCCCGGATCGATGGCCTACGTGCAGCAAATGAACGCCAAGGCCCCCGCGCCCGGCCAGCCCGCTGCCCAGCCCACCAGCCGCCCGGGAGTGCCCGCCGCTGCGCCACCGACCCAGACCGCGGCGCCTGCCGTTCGGCCAGCCGCTCCCGCGCCCGCTCCTGCGCCTGCTGCTCCCGCCGCACCCAAGCCCGCCTCGGACGACGACTTCCAGATCGAGCGCTTCTAGGCCTCGAGCGGCGATTCCAGCGACGACGGGAACCCACTTGTCGGGTTGGTGTCTGAGGCTTCACGCGCGGCCGGCCAGCCGTTCGTGATCGTGTCCGGCTTCACTCGAAGCCGCCTCTCGTCCCCGGAGCCCTGCTCCGAACCCAAGGAGTTCTGCCCATGTCAGAGGCCAGCCCTCGTTCCACCGATCTGCCCGCGAAGGTCTCCATCGCCTGGGGGTCGACGCTGCTCGACGTTCGTCATCTCGTCCCGGGCTCGACGCATCGGCTCCACGATCTCGAGATCGAGGCGACCAAGGACGGCACGCGCATTCTCTCGGACGGGGAAGTGCTGCTCGCCGCAGGCGCAGGCGAGCGGGTGAAGAAGACGATCGGCGGCCTCGACATCACCCTGGAGCCACCTGAACCGACCGAGCGCGTGCCCACCGACGCTCGCGATCTCGACGTGCAGTTCTTCAAGATCACCGCGATCGCGCTGATGGTGTTCCTCGCGACCGTCGTGTCCTTCGTCATCACGCCCCTCGATGGCCTCGAAGACGGCGACATCTTCGGCAACGCACACGTGAAGCTCACCGTCGCGGTGCCGCCGGAGAAGACGATCACGAAGCGGGTGAAGGAGTTCGAGAAGCAAGAACGCCAGAAAGACGCGCAGCCCTCGTTGCTGGCGTCGAAGCCCGTCACCAAGCAGGAGAAGGCGGCGCAGGACAAGCGGCGGGTCGACAATCTCGTCGCGAGCATGTTCGGCGGTTCGTTCGATCGAGTGCTCGGCACTGGCGCCAACAACGCGATCGACGAAGGGCTGAACGCGCTCAAGGGCCCCGCTGGTGCGGACGCGGTGGACGGGCTGGGTGGCATGGGCTCGCGTGGAACCGGGTCGGGCGGGCCTCCGGGGACGGGGCTCAGCATCGGGAGCATCGGTGGGCCGGGCGGCCCTCGTGGAACGCCCGGTGGCTTCGGCTTGAACCCGGGGAAGAAGCAGACGTTCCTCCCTGGAGACGGCCCGAAGTCGGTGCTCGGCGAAGGGCTCCCCCGTGACGTGATCATGGGCGTGATTCGCCGCCACCAGAGTGAGATCAAGTTCTGTTACGAGAAGGAGCTGCAGCACAACACCTCGCTCGCCGGGAAGATCGCGGTCAGCTTCACCATCGACGGGAGCGGCAACATCTCCGATGCGCAGATCGCCGAGTCCGGCGTCGACAACGCCAACGTCGAGGGCTGCATGCTCGAGCGAATTCGGCGCTGGAAGTTCCCCGAGCCGCAAGGTGGCGGCGTGGTGGTGGTGACCTTCCCGTGGGTCTTCAGCGCGGCCGGCGCCGAGGAGTAGTGGGCCAGCGTCGCTACTCCTCTTCGTCTTCGGCTTCCTCGTCGTCTCCCAGCTCGGGCGCGTGCGCGGCGGCCTTGGCCACGTCCACCAGCCGATCGAGCCGGGTCTGCCCGATGAGCTTCTTGGTCGAGAGGAAGCGCAGGAAGTCCACCAGCGCCTGGCCAGCGCGCTCCAGCTCCGCGCTCGCGACCGAGCGGGCCAGGGTGTCCATCGCGTCGTCCACGTGCTCAGCGGCGATCGGCTGAGGGCCTTCGCCCCACGCCGCTTCGAGGAGCGCCTCGGCCGAGGCGAGCCGCATCGGTCGGTGGGGGGCTTCCGCCGCCTTCACGAACTCGTCGACCCAGGCTTCCACCGAGTCGGTGTCGACGCCGGCGAGCGGGACGAGGCTGTCGAGCGTCTCGGCGAGGAAGTTGGCGTCGAAGTCTTCGGGATCGTCGACCCACCCAAACGCCTCGTCGAGCACCGCTTGCTGAACGAGCGTCGTGGCTTCGTCCTCCGAACCTCCGGCGGCCACCAGCGCCTGCCGGGCGGCCTGCGCTTTCGGGCCAAGCCGTGCGTCGTCGTCGAGCCGCTGCGCCGCCGCCCGGGTCGCAGCGACGATCACCCGCTGCTGGAGCTCGTTCGATGCCGGCTTGCCGCCCAGCGCCTCGAGCTGCTGCACGAGCTTGCCGTCGGCCGCCAGGGCCTTCACCAGGGCGCGCGCGTCGTCATCCGCAGGAGCGTCGAGCACGTCGACCACCTTCGCCACGTCGAGGAACCGCCTCATCAAGGGATGCATGAGGGCTGTATCTCGCGCCCAGCGGCTTGGCGCCACCCCTGCGTCGAGGGCAGCCGCTTCGGACGGACTCGTGCGACGTGTTCGACGTGACTCGCCGTGCAAGAGTCCCGCTGATGCGCCGACCGCCGACTCCGCTCGAACACGGCAAGAAGCTGCTCGCGGCGCGCGAACGGACCGAGGCTCAGCTCCGGGCCGCGCTCGAGCGAAAGGGCTTCGACGGAGCGCAGATCGAGGCGACGATCGTCGAGCTCAAGCGACTGCGCTTCTTGGACGATCGCCGCACCGCCGAGAGCTTCGCGCGCACGCACCTGACGGCGCATCAGTCTCGGGCTGCCACCCAACGAAAGCTCGAGGCCAGCGGCGTCGAGTCCTCCCAGGCAGCGCTCGCCGTTCGAGTCATCGCCGAAGAGGTGAAGCACGGTGACGAGGCAGCCGCACGGGCGATGCTCCGCAAGCGTGGCCTCTCCGGACTCAAGGCGGCCAGGTTCCTCGCCGGCCGGGGCTTCGACGAAGCGCTGGTTCGGAAGCTCGTGCCTGGACTCGAGGACGAGTGACCGTCGTCAGGCCGCAGCGATCTTTCGCGCCAGCACCTCGAGATCCTTGTCGAGGTTCGGCATCTCGCTCAGCACCCACTCGGGATCGAACTGGAACTCGGCCTGCGGCAGCGCGAGGAGTTCGGTGAGGGCCTGCTCGCCCTTCTTGTCGGCGAACGTCGCGTGCAAGACGCGGCCACGCTCGAGCTGCAGCACGCCCTCTTGCGGCCCGTGGCGAATCACCAGGCGGCCCGACTTCCGACCCGCGCCGAGGATCTTCGCCAGCTCCTGGGGCGCGAGCTCGTCGAAGCTGCCTCGAACGAGGTGACCGGGGCCGCCGTGCTCCACCCGATCCACGTACGCCCCGCGAATCACGGTCGCCGCGTCGTCTGGGTTGGTGTTCGAGGCGACGAAGCCAGTCACGCCCGCCTGGAGCAGCCGGTCCTTCGTCGCCGCGTCAGTGGGCTCTCCCAACACCAACACCGGCAGCGAGGCACTCTCCGGCCGAGCCCGCACGAACTGGGTCAGCGCGACGAGATCGCCCACCCCATAGCCCAGCCCGACCGTCACCGTGTCGGCCTCGTTCGCGAGCACCGCGTCGATCACCCCGTCGAGCTTCACCACGCTCTGAACGACGAGGCCGATCTTCGCGACCGCGTCCATCAAGTCGGTGCGCGTCGCTTCGTCGGGGTCGGCGATGAAGACCTGCCGCCCATCGGTCTCCACCCGTTGCCGCAGCAGATCGCCGCTCTGCAAGGTGATCAGCGCGTCGACCACCACTGGGTCGAAGAGCGTTCCGCCCGCGGCGTGCAGCGCGTCGAGGGCCTCCTGCTTGGGGAGGATCCGGCCGACCGGGTTGAAGGGGTTGCGCGTGTAGTCGAGGAACGCGTCGACGGCGGCGATGATCCGCGCGCCCGCAGGAATGTCCTCGCCCTTGGTGCCCTGCGGCGTGCCGCTGCCATCGAAGGCTTCGTAGAGATGCGCCAGCAGTGAGTTCACCTGGGCAGGGAGATGAACCGTCTCGAACAGCTTGATCGGCGCGCGGAGGTACCGCTTCGCCTCGGTCTTCAGCTCGGGGCTCTTGGCGATGGCCGCCAGGGTGAGGTGCCGATCGGGCTTCTTCCCGAGATCGTGCAGGTACGCCGCGATCTGAGTGTTGGCGACGTCACGCGGAGGCACGCCGATGCGCCGGGCGATCAACGCCGACTGCCGGGCCACCTGCGCCGAGTGGCTCCGAAAGTCCTTTCGAGGCATCTCGAGCAGCGAGACCATGATGTTGAGCGTCTCGAGGAAGTCGTTCTCGCCGACGCTCCCACGCACCGCGCCGAGGGCTTCCCGCAGCTGGGTGGGGTTGATCCGGCTCGAGCTCCGGCCCGAACCGCTCACGCTCGTGCGAGACGAGACGTCGATCGCCGCGACCCGCGAGTGCTCGTTGGGATCGCGGTGGGGCCCGCTCGGCGTGCTCGGCCGCGGCACCGCCATCGCCCCCGACTCCAGCGCCGCGAACGCAGTCGGGTCGCCGTAGTAGTGCTTCTTGATCCCCGCCTGAATGACGTTGCGAACGCCGATGAACGGGAAGACCTCGTTCATCTCGGTCACCAGGGCGATCTCCCGCACCAGGTCGGCCTTCTGCGGCTCGGCCATCACCACCGAGAGGATCTTCCGCTCCGCGTCGAAGGCGATGGGGAGGAAACACTGGGCCTCGGCCATGCGCACCGGCACCTTGTCGAGCACCTCGGGCGGAATGGTGGCCTTGGCGAGCTTGTCGGCAGAGACGTAGCGGGTCTTGAACTCCGCAGCGAGGAAGCGGAGCAGGGCGGTCTCCTGCACCAGGCCGAGCTCGACGAGGCAGTCGCCCAGCCGGTGGCCGGTGATCTTCTGGTGCGAGAGCGCCTGCTCGATGGCTTCGGCTGACGCGAGCCCAGCTTCGATCAGTCTTTCGCCTAGCCGCTTCGCCATGGAGTCGAGCCCGAGCCTAGGTCGTCATGACCCACTGGGGGAGTTCTCGCCCTCTCCAACCAGCGCCTTGAACGGCTTGAACGCGAGCCCTTCGGGCAGCGAGCCGTCACGCTTCGCCTCGGGCTTGGTCTCCACCTTCGGCTCGGGCTTGGTGTGCTCGGCCTTGGGGCCGCGAGACCGCTTCTCCACCCTGGGCCCGGTCGGCGCCGGTGCCTGACCTGACAGGCGCGCCACCACCCGCTCTTCGATCTGCTTCTCGAGTTGGGTCAACAGCGCGTCGAGCCCGAGCGCGATGGTCGGGTTGTCGAGCAGCTTGAGCAGCCGCTGCCGCGCGGCCTTGTGGGAGTGCGCCTCGTCTTCGCGCCTCGGCTCGGCCTTGGGCTCGGCCTTGGCGTCCGCTGGAGGCGCAGTGAACTCGAACTCCTTGGGATCGATGGGCTCGGGATCGAGCCGCTCGAGGCGCTCGATGACGATCTGCGACTTGCCGTGGAAGTTCCCGACCCGGCCCTTGAGCAGCAGGTAGTCGCCCTGGGTGAAGGCTCCGTCGGCCGCCTCGACGTTCTCGAAGACCCGGGCTTCGACCTCTCCCGTTCGATCGGTCAGCGTCAGCGAGAGGTAGGGCTTGCCGGCCCGCGACGCCGCCTTCTCCTTGCGGGTCGCCTTGAAGACGGTGTGCAACGCTTCCCCGTTCTTCAGGTCCTTGGCGTAGATCTTCCGAATTTGTTCGTCGGCAGCTGAATTCGCGGTCTCAGTTTCGGTCTGGCTCACGGCGTGGAACACTAGCCCTCCCCGACACCCGTTTCGATCAGGAATCGCCCATGACCTCCCTCGCCCTCGTTCCCCTGCTCCTCCTCGGTGTCGACGGGTGGGAGCTCGCCGCCGACTCCGACGGGGTGAAGGTCTACGCCCGAAAGAAGGGTGACAGCGAGGTGCGCGAGATGAAGGCCATCGGGCTCATCGACGCGCCGGCCGCCGACGTGTGGAAGGCGGTGCGCGACTACGACAACTACCCGAAGACGATGCCCTACGTCGAAGACGGCAAGGTGCTCTCGCGTGAAGGCGGAGACAAGGGCGACAAGGTGACCGTCCTCTACTCGAAGATCAACACGCCGCTCGTCGACCGCCGCGACTACATCATCCGCCTCGTCGACGAGTCGGCATGGCAAGAGGGCAAGGGCTTCATGAAGGTCACCTGGACGGTGGTGAACGACCTCGACGAGAAGGTGCCGGTGCCGAAAGACGTCGTCCGAGTGCGGATCAACGAGGGCTACTGGCTGCTCGAGCCGCGCGAAGAAGGGAAGAAGACCTTCGCGACCTACTACGTGTACACGAGCCCGGGCGGCGCGCTCCCCAACTTCATCATCAACAAGGCCAACACCATCGCCGTGCCCAAGGTGTTCGAGTCGATCAAGAAGACGGTGGCGAAGAAATGATCAGCCTCGCCCTCGCAGTGCTCCTCGCCAACACCCCCGACCGGAGCATCTCGGTCTCGGGAGAGGCCGACGTGAAGGTCGCGCCCGATCAGGTGCTGTTGGTGCTCTCGGTGGTGACCGTCGACAAGTCGGTCACCAAGTCGAAGGCGCTCAACGACGAGCGCGTCGCCAAGACGTTCGTCGCGCTGCGAAAGGTCGTCGCCGACAAGGACGTGCAGACCGATCGCGTCTCGATCGAGCCGGTCTACGACAACGGCTATTCCTACGGAAAGGCGAAGGACCCGGACGGCTATCAGACGAGCAAGTCGATGACCGTGCTCCTGCGCGACGTCTCCAAGTTCGAGGCGCTCCTCACCGCCATGCTCGAGGCGGGCACGAACCGCGTCGAGGGCATCACCTTCCAGACGAGCGAGCTGCGCAAGCACCGTGACGCCGCCCGCGCGCTCGCCCTCAAGGCAGCGAAGGAGAAGGCCGAGGCGATGGCGAAGGAGTACGGCATGAAGGTGGGGAAGCCGCGCACGATCGGCGAGAACTCCTCCTGGTGGGGTGGCCCCTACCTGCGCGGCAACGTCGCCCAGAACATGAGCCAGAACGCCGTGGGTGGAGGTGGGGGCGAAGGCTCCGATGTCTTCGCCGCCGGGCAGATTGCAGTGCGCGCAAACGTGAGCGTCACCTTCGATCTCGAGTGACGAAGTCATTCCCGACTTCGGTCAGGCGCTCGTGCGCTTTCCGCTCGGGGCGAGCATGTTTGGGGAGTGCTGCGGTTCTTCGAGCGCCTCGGCGGCGTGGCTTCGGAAGCCGATCTCGAGCTCCGTCAGCGGGGGCGCAACATCGCGGCGATGGTGAGCGGCGGCGTGGTGATGTCGGCGCTCCTCGCGTTCATGTACTGGCTCGTCGGATCGAACGCCGACGCGTTCGTGGGACTGCTCTCGGTCCTCGGGTCGGCGCTCGCGCTCGTGGTCTGGCGCCTCACCCGCTCGTCGAAGGTGCAGCTCGACTTCGTGATGTCCTATTTCCTCGTGCTGCTGGTGGTGGGCGCGTTCGTCACCGAAGGCTTGGCCTACCTCGCCTGGCTCTCGGTGCTTCCGGTGGTCGGCTTCTTCGCCGGCGGGCTGCGCCGCGGTCTGCTCTGGAGCGCGTTGGTGACGGTCGCGGTCGTGGGCACGTGCGCGGTCATGTACACACTGCCGTTCGACTGGGTGGGCCACGTCCCTCCGCTGGTGCGGCTGGTGCGGGTGGTGAGTCTCCCTCCGTCGATGGCCGCCCTCGGAGCGCTCTTCGAGATCGCCCGCGCGAAGAGTGCCAGTGAGCTCGAGCGCGCGCGCGCCGAGGCGATCCTCGCCAGCGAGGCGAAGGGCCGGTTGCTGGCGCGGGTGAGCCACGAGATTCGAACGCCCCTCAACGGCGTGATGGGGCTGACCCAGTCCCTCCTGCTCGAACCCTTGCCGCCCAAGGTGCGGGAGGATCTCGATCTCATCCACCAGAGCGGGGCTGGGTTGCTGGCGCTCATCAACGACCTCCTCGACATCGCGCGGGCCGAGGCCGGGCGACTCGAGCTCCAGGTCGGCGCCGTCGAGTTTCGCCAGCTCGTTCGCGAGGTGGTGGGCCTCCATCGCGCCGCTGCCGAGCGGAAGGGGCTCACCCTTCGCACCAAGACTCCTGACGATCCGCTCTGGGTCATCACCGACGAGGTGCGCGTGCGCCAGGTGCTCAACAACCTCCTCTCGAACGCGATCAAGTTCACCGATCGCGGCACCGTGGTGATCGGGCTCTCGGCCGAGTCGATCGACGAGGGACGAAGCTACGAGCTGGAGCTGCGAGTCGCCGATGACGGGCGCGGCATGGGGCCCGACGCGCTCGCGCAATTGTTCGAGCCCTTCGCCCAGTTCCACCCCGATCGTGCCCGCGAAGGAACCGGGCTGGGCCTCGCGATCAGCAAGGACCTCGCCGAGCGCCTGGGGGGCACGCTCACCGTGGAGAGCTCCGAGGGCGTCGGCACCACGTTCACCTGGAGGGTCGTTCTCAAGCGGTCGTCACCGCGGGTCAAGAGCGGGGCGCTCGAGCCGCTCCGAGCCTTCCGCGCCCTCGTCGTCGACGACACCCCGATCAACCGCCGCGTCGCCCGGGCCCTCCTCGAGAAGATGGGCGCGGAGGTCGCCGAGGCCTCGAACGGCGACGAAGCCCTCGCCACGCTCGAGGGAGAACGTTTCGACGTCGTGCTGATGGATCTGCTGATGCCTGGGCGTGACGGGCTCGAGATTACGCGTGAGCTGAGGACTCGGGGCGTCGAGACCCCGATCATCGGCGTCACTGCGAGCGCAGGCCCCGAGACGGGAGCAGCCTGCCTCGCGGCCGGAATGAACTGGTGCCTCTCGAAGCCCGTTCAGGTCGACGTGCTGCGCTCCGAGTTGGCGCGTCTGCTGCCCGACAAAGGCCTCACTTCCTGAGGCCGTGGTGCGGGTCGCGGCGCTTGTGGGCGGTCACCGTCACCTTGATCATCAGCCCGGCGACGACGAAGGCGATCACCAGCGCGACGAGGTAGTTCTTCTCGTGGAACATCCAGAGGGAGACGGTGCCGCCGGCGACACCGATGAGCGTCCACAAGAACCAGGCGCCGTTCCACACGTTGTCGCCGTGACGCCGCGCCCGCGCGAGGAGCGGAATCGTGTCGGCCCGCCGCCAGAGCGACTTGCCGTCCTCGAGCACCTCGTCGGTGGGCTCGACCAGCCCCATCAGCCAGGCCTCTTCGAGCTGGCCGAAGCTCTGGAACTCGATCTCCCCGTCCTGGTTGCGCACGCGGTACTTCATGAGAGCTCCTGACAGATCTGCTCGGCGACCCGGAGGCCGTCGATGCCCGACGAGACGATGCCCCCAGCGTAGCCGCAGCCCTCGCCGGCGGGGTACAGCCCCTTCACCGACACCGACTGGAGCTGTTCGTTCCGGTTCACTCGCACCGGGCTCGACGTTCTCGCCTCGATGCCGATCAGCAGCGCCTCGTCGGTGACGAACCCACGCATCGAGCGATCGAAGGCCTTGATCGCCTGCTTGAGCGACGAGGTGAGCGCCTCGGGGAAGAGGCGGTTGAGATCGGCGTGGGCGAGCCCCGGTCGGTAGGTCGTGCCGCCCGGCTTCTTCGCCAGCCGCCCCGCGAGGTAGTCGGGAATGGACTGGGCGGGCGCGAAGAACTTCCCGCCGCCAAGCTCGTAGGCGGCGCGCTCCCACTTGCGCTGAAAGGCGAGCCCGGCCAGCGGCCCGGTGAAGCCGTCACGGGCGAAGTCCTCGACCGAGACGCTGACGACGATGCCGGCGTTCGCGTACTTCGAGTTCCGTCGGGAGTTCGACATGCCGTTCGTGCACTGAAAGCCCTCTTCGGTGGGCGTCGGCACCACGATGCCCCCGGGGCACATGCAGAACGAGTACACGCCACGCACGTCACCGTCGACCGAGAGGTTCTCGGCGAGCTTGTAGTCGGCGGGCGGGAGGCGCGCGTCGGACGCGACCTTGTCTCCGTACTGGAGCGCGTTGATCAACAGCTGCGGGTGCTCGGCGCGAAAGCCCAGCGCGAACGGCTTCGCCTCGACCGACACGTGCCCATCCGTCGCGAAGCGCTCGTAGAGCTCACGAGCCGAGTTGCCAGGCGCGAGCACGACGCGATCGGCCTCGAGCACGCTCCCATCGCGCAGCCGAACCCCAGCGACCTGCCCGTCCTTCACCACCACGTCTTCGACCCGCGTCTCGAACCGAACCTCGACGCCCAAGGCGATCAGCTCGTGTCGCAGCTTCTCGACCGCGAAGGGCAGCAGATCGGAGCCGATGTGCGGCTTGCCCTGAACGAGGATGCGATCGGGTGCACCGAAGCGCGCGAAGGTCTCGATCACCCGCCGCACGTGAGGGTGGTTGATGCGGGTCGAGAGCTTGCCGTCGGTGTAGGCGCCCGCGCCGCCCTCGCCGAAGTTCATGTTCGACTCGGGGAAGAGGGTGCCGTCGCGCGAGAGCTTGGCGACGTCTTTGCGACGCTCGATGACGTCCTTTCCGCGCTCGAGGATGATCGAAGGCACGCCGCGCTCGGCCAGCCCCAACGCCGCGAAGAGCCCCGCTGGCCCCATGCCCACGATGACGGGCCGCTGCGACGGAGGCTTGGTGACGCGTGGAAGGGGCGGAGGAGGGGGATCGACCTCGGTCACGTCGACTGGAAGGTGTGTGGGGAGCCGGCCGGGAACGACCTCGACCTCGAGGGTGTGCACGTGACGCGGGTGGTTCTTCTTTCGCGCGTCGAGCACCGTTCGCACCACCCGCACTGACGCGAGATCGGCTGGCTGCACGCCCAACTTCGTGGCCGCCTTGTCGGCGAGCGAGGACTCGGGCTCGTCGAGCCACTGCGGCACGTTGGTGATCCGAAACGCCACCACCGACCGGTACCACGGCTGGGCGTGTCACCGACACGTGAAAGCGAATCTAAACGACTCATCAGCAATATTGCTGCAAGGTGCTACCGGAGCTACGCAGGGCGGGTCGAACCTGTCCCTGGGAGGTGCCACGCCCGCTTCGCACTGTCTCCTCCCATTCCCAACTCAACAGGCTGAAATGACTTGGAGATTCGGCAGGGGCGCGCTGGCACGAGGGGTGAATTCAGTGCTTTCAGTCGCAGCACACCGAAAGGCTGGAGGGATGATGAGCACCGACAAGAAGAACACCAAGGCATTGGCGCAGGCCTTCTTTGCGCAACTGCAGTCGGGCGGCTACACTTCCAACCAGATTTTGGACATCGCCACCGAGCTGATTGATCAGGTGACGACGAACTTGAAGAAGCCGGCCGACGTTCAGGCCGAGACCCGCGCGGAAGCCTGAACCGGGTCGAGACAACGGAATAGCCCTCGCAGGCGCCCCGACTTTCCGGACTGGCTCCGGGAATCGTGGGACCTGGCGAGGGGAGCGGTCGAGTGCAGGTGACCGCTTCCAGCAGGGAGCCCGGCTTGATGCCGGGCTTTTTTTTCGTCTTCAGGGGGTCGCGCGTCGCCGACTCCACGCCGCCTGGATGCACACGATCAGCAGGCCCAACGTCATCGCCGACATGACGTAGCTCTCGGTCCAGGTCGCGATCGCGGCCCAGGTGCCGAGCGCACCTGCCGTGAAGAGGAGATCGACCCCAAGCGGCTTCTTCGACTCGTGCATGAGGGCGCCGCCGAAGAAGGTGAGCGGCACCCCGAAGAGCACCTGGCGCTCGATCACGGTGACGTCACGGAAGATCGCGTCAGCGTCGTGCACGAGGATCGCGGCGAAGATCACCATCGAGCCGGTGGCGAGCACGAGGACGCCGGCCGCCGCGATGTCCTTGGTGAGCTTCGCCTTCTCGTCGAACTGTTGGATCGCGAGGTCGACCAACTGCTCGAGGGCGCTGTTGAGCATCTCGGCGAAGAAGATGAGGGTGACGCAGAAGATCAAGATCGCCTTCTCGGCGAGCCCGAGTGGCACCGCGCTGCCGACGAGCCCCACCATCAGCGCGGCGATGATGTGCATGCGCATGTTGCGCTGATGGAGCACGGTGTGGATGAGGCCACTCCATGCGTAGCCGAGTGACTTCGCGAACGAAGTCGGCTGGTGGGTGGGAATGAACGGTGGCTTCGTCATTCAGGGAACGGTCGTAGCACAGCCGTGTCCACTGGCACGTCAGGGGCCGCAGCGCCTCGCGTCGACTGCTCGCCTTCACCGAGACCTCCGCGTCGTCGTGCTCGTCCCCTGGACCCGTCACGTCACGCTCGCGGCTCGTCGCTCGCAGGTGACGGTACGTGTTCGGCCGAAAGGTCTCGCTGGTTCGAATCCAGCCGTCTCTGAACGGGACGTGGCGGAGTGGTCAAACGCAAACACACCAGCATGTGACGCTGGAGCCCATAGCTCAGACAGGTAGAGCGCGAGACTCGTACTCTCGAGGTCGAAGGTTCAACTCCTTCTCGGCACCCCGGAGCGCCTCACGTGAGCCGACCTGAGCCTTCGTGCGTGGTCCGAGCAGCAGGCAAGGCTCCGAGACGAACGCCACCTCATCGTCAGCGGCTCCTCGACGTCGGAGGGGCGCCCACGGTGAGGTCGCCTCGGTTCGCAGCAGGGCCTACCGCTCCACTCGTGGTTGGAGTGCGAGATCGCGCGCGCGAGTCGCTGACGTTCACGCGAATCGCAGCGAGGGCCGGTCCGCGGAGCGTGGGGCGTTCCACTTTTCGAGCGGGTCAGAGTCGCGCCCTGGCGGGCGTGAGAGAGCACGCCGAACAATCGAAGGGAGGCAGCCATGAAGATCGAAGTTCTCACCAACGAACGGGCCTTCGTCGTCGTCGACGGCAAGCCGGTTCGCTACCTCGAGCCGGGCGTTCACCGCGTGTGGAGCCCGTTCAAGCCGGTGCGCGTGGAGAAGGTGAACGTGCTCCAGCTGTTGGTCGAGCTGGACGAGCAGCGGCTCGCCCTGGTGCCTCCGGCCGATCTCAGGGTCGTCAGCCTCGAGGCGCACGAGCGCGCCCTCGTCACCCGCCGTGGCAAGGCCGTTCACTGGCTCACCGGCCCGGCCGTCCACCAGCTGTGGACCGTCGATCGCATGGCCGACCGGAAGACCAACGAGGTGAAGGAGCTCGTTCAGGTGCGGGTCTTCGACACCCGGTCCGTCGAGGCGCCGCTGTTGACCGCGGACGTCGCGGCGCTCGCGCGCGCCAAGGACTACGTCGAGGTGCTCGTGCCGGAAGGCCAGGTCGCGATCCGCTGGGTCGACGGTCAGCTCGACGCCGTCTTGGAGGCCGGCCGCTACTCGGGCTGGAACACCCTCAAGACGGTCCAGTTCACGCTGGTCGATCTGAAGGAGCGTCAGCTCCACGTCACTGGTCAGGAGGTCATGACCAAGGACCGGGTCACCCTGCGGCTCAACGTCTCGGCCTCGTTCCGGGTCAAGGAGCCGAAGCGGTTGGCGGTCGTCGCTCGCAACCCGGACGACGTCGTCTACCTGGCGATGCAGCTGGCAGCGCGTGACGCGATCACCGTGAAGACCCTCGACGAGCTGCTGGCGGCGCGTGACGAACTCGCGAAGCAGATGGCGCCGGCCGTGCGTGCGCGCGCCGAAGTCGTCGGTCTCGAGCTGCTCGAGCTGGGCGTGAAGGACGTCGTCTTGCCTGGCGAGATGAAGGAGCTGCTCAACAAGGTGATCGAGGCCCAGAAGCAGGCCGAGGCGAACGTCATCCTCCGTCGTGAGGAGACTCAGGCCACTCGGTCGATGGCGCAGACCGCGAAGGTGCTGGCCGAGAACCCGCTGCTCGTCCGTCTCAAGGAGCTCGAGGCGTACACCGAGCTCGCGGGCAAGGTCGGTCAGGTGCACGTCGTGCTCGGCCAGTCGGGCCTGCCGGCGCTGCAGTTCAACGACGGCTCGAAGTGAACCAAGGGGAGGCGCGCAGCGTGGGCGCCTCCCTCGTCGTGTCTGGGGTGGCTGGCCGGCGCCTTGCTTGGTCGGTAGGCTCAACCCTTGATGAGGTCTCGCTCGATGGACTCAGAACGATTCACGCGGCTCGAGAAGAAGCTGCAGGAGCATGACAAGCGCTTCGACGAACACGACAAGCGCTTCGACGCGATCGACAAGCGCCTCGACGAACACGACAAACGCTTCGACGCGATCGACAAGAAGCTCCTTCACCACGAGCACCGGCTCGACGCGCTGACGTCGAAGACACCAAGAAGCTCGAAGGCCGAGTGGCGAGGCTCGAGGCCGCCGTCTTCGGCACGCGTCGCTGACCAGAAACACGAACGCCCTGCCCGCTGGACGCGAGACAGGGCGCTGGTGAAGCGACGATCAACCCGACTCACGCGGCGCCGGGCCTGCTCAGCTCACTTGAAGTTGGCGGCCGCGAAATCCCAGTTCGCCAACTTGTCGAGGAAGGTGTCGACGTACTTCGCCCGGAGGTTCCGGTAGTCGATGTAGTAGGCGTGCTCCCACACATCGACGGTGAGGAGCGGCTTGAGGCCCTTGGTGATCGGCGTCTCGGCGTTCGAGGTGGTGACGATCGAGAGCTTGCCGGCCTCGATCACCAGCCAGCCCCAGCCGGAGGCGAACTGCTTCACCGAGGCCTCGGCGAACTTGGTTCGGAAGTCCTGGAAGCTGCCGAAGTCGCGCTTGATCGCGTCGGCCAACGCGCCAGTCGGCTCTCCGCCACCGTTCGGCTTCATCGACTTCCAGTAGAAGTCGTGGTTCCACACCTGGGCGGCGTTGTTGAAGAGCGGGCCCGACGAGGTCTTGACGATCTCCTCGAGCGACTTGTCGGCCTCGGGCTTGCCCGCGAGCGCGTTCTTCAGGTTCGTCATGTACGTCTGGTGGTGCTTCTCGTAGTGGAAGGAGAGCGTCTCTTCGGTGAGGTGCGGGGCCAGCGCGTTCTTCGCGTACGGCAACGGATCGAGCTCGAACTTCATGATCGACTCCTTTGGAAACGACGGGGATGGCGCCAGACCTAATCACCTCGACTCCGCTTGTCAGCCACGGAGTGATCTCCCGTCGCTCGCCCTTGTCGCAGACGCCCACTCGTTCTATCGGTGCCGCCATGGCTACGGACGTCGTGCAGGACCAACTCACCGAACTCCAGTCGAGGCTCTCCAGCCTCCGGGGGTCGCTTTGACGTCGATCGCAAGAAGAGCCGCATCGCGCTGATCGAGCGTGACTCGGGCTTGCCCACCTTCTGGGACGACAACGTCAAGGCCCAGGGGATGCTGAAGGAGAAGACCTCGCTCGAGAAGCAGGTCGCCTCCTTCGAGAAGGCGCAGCGCGCGGTCGACGATGCCAAGACGCTGGTCGATCTCGCCGCGGAGATGAACGACGACGCGAGCCGCCAAGAGGGCGTGGCGCTCATTCCCTCGGCGGAAGCGCTCGTGAAGGGCCTCGAGCTCGAGAAGATGCTCTCGGGGCCGAACGATCGAATGAACTGCTTCATGGACATCAACGCCGGCGCCGGTGGCACCGAGTCGATGGACTGGGCCTCGATGCTGCTGCGCATGTACACGCGCTACTGCGAGCGCCGCGGGTGGAAGGTCGAGATCAACGACTACAACGCGGGCGAAGAGGCCGGCATCAAGAACGCGTCGCTGCGCATCGAGGGCGAGAACGCGTTCGGCTACCTCAAGGCCGAGATGGGCGTGCACCGGCTGGTGCGCATCAGCCCGTACGACTCCAACGCCCGGCGCCACACCTCGTTTGCGTCGGTCGACGTCTACCCGGAGATCGAAGACGACATCAAAATCGAGATCCCCGAGACGGAGTACGAGCTCAAGTTCATCCGCGGCGGTGGTGCCGGTGGCCAGAAGGTGAACAAGACCTCGTCGACGGCCCAGCTGCGGCACCTCCCGACGGGCATCATCATCACCTGCCAGACCGAGCGGTCGCAGAGCGCGAACAAGGACATGGCGTTCAAGATCCTCCGGGCGCGGCTCTACGATCTCGAGCTGAAGAAGCGCGAAGCCGAGACGCAGGCCCGAGAGTCACAGAAGATGGACATCGCCTTCGGTTCGCAGATTCGCAGCTACGTGCTCCAGCCGTACCGCATGGTGAAGGACCTGCGCACCGGCATCGAGTCTGGGCAGCCCGACAAGGTGCTCGACGGTGACATCGAGGACTTCATCGTGGCCCAGTTGATGGGCGTGAAGAACCCGGCGAAGTCGATCCCCGAGTAGGCCGCGGTCTTGCGACGATGCCCTGCACCACCGTCGAGATTCTCGCGCGCTGAGGTGACGACTCCGATGGAACCAAAGCTCGCCGGAGCGCGTCACAGCGTCGTGCGCTTGCTCTCGGCCCTCGTGCTCCTCGCCGGAACGGTGTCTCTCGCCAACCCGCGCGTCGACGGCGTTCGAAAAGCTCGATCGGAGGACGTGAAGAAGCTCCTCTCCGATGCAGGCCTGCCGTCGCCAGTCGATCAGGTGTACCTGCGCGCGTTCAAGGCCGAGAAGATCGTCGAGCTGTGGGCGGGGAAGAAGGGCGCTCCGATGGTGCTGGTGAAGACGTACCCGGTCTGCGCGGCCTCCGGTGAGCTCGGTCCCAAGCGGCGTGAAGGCGATCTCCAGGTTCCCGAGGGGCTCTACGAGATCTCCGAGTTCAACCCGGGCTCGAACTTCCACCTCTCGATGAAGGTCTCGTATCCCAACGCGAGCGACCGGGTGCGTAGCGATCAGAAGCGCCCTGGCAACCTCATCTACCTGCATGGGAACTGCGCGAGCATCGGCTGCATCGCGATCGAGGACGAGCCGATCGAAGAGGTCTACCTCATCGCGCAAGACTCCAAGGTGCGCCCGATTCGCATCGACATCTTCCCTGCGAAGCTCACCACCGAGTTCATGTCGACGAACGCGAAGTCAGAGCACGCCGCGTTGTGGAAAGAGCTCGAGCCGGCGTTCAGCTCGTTCGAGGACTCCAAGCGACCAGCGCCCTTCACCGTGCGCGCTGGCGCCTACCTCGTGACCGTGCCCCGCGCCCGGAACTGACTCGCCGAGCTGGTGTCGGACGGCCCATGATCGGTCGCGTGATCCTCCTGCTGGCCGGGTGTCTCAGCCTCGTCGGCTGCGAACGCAGAGCGAGGGTCGTGAAGGCCTTCGCCACCACTCCGCCCGCGATCGTGTGGCAGGCGTGGGCTCCGTCGAGCTGCGGAAGCTGGCACTCCATCGAGGGGCCTCGCGAAGCGCTCCATTGGGTCGAGTGCCGGCGGACCGAACCACGCGCCACCTGCCACCTCGTCACCTTCGAGCACGGCGCCGCGCCAACCGACTGCTCGCACACCGCGACTCGCTCGTTTCCTCTCGAAGGGGGACGGTGGAGCGCGATTCCGTTCGAGGGTGGGACCCGGTTCTCCGAGGAGCGTTCCTCGAGCAGCCTCCTGATCGACGTGGACGGTGCGGGCGCGAGGACGCTCGTCGTTTCAGTCATTGACGCCGGCGTTCCGCGCAGCCCATTCGACGATCTCGTCGTCGCGACCTTCTGGTTCCAGGACGCGAACGAGCAATCGTCGTTCTTCCACCAGCTCCCGGCAGCGCAGCGAATGGCTGTGCTGAAGACGGGCACTCCCTCGTACGAGTCGATCTTCGACGAGCTCTTCGAGTCGCTCACGGCAGAGGAGCAGACGGCGCTCACCGAGTGGCAGCTCGAGCAGGCGCTTCCGAGCGACGGCGGGCTCCCGGCCTCGTCGATTCTGCTCTACCTGCTCGATCATCCTGGTCGGTGGCCGCCCGACTTCCGCGCTCGAGTCACCCGCGCCTACGAGGAAGGCGTTGCAAGGCCGGTGCTGGTGACGCATGCGGCGTGGTGGGGCGTTCGCGAGGCGCAAGTCGAGCTCTGTCGAGAGCTGGGCCGAGCGCTGCACTCGCACACGCAGGCTGAAGCCGATCCCTTCTCCCTCGCGGTGATCGCCGAGCGGAAGCTCCAGTGCGAGTGGGTGCCGGAGGTGATGCGTCGTGAGCTCCCACGGTGGGCGGCATGCGAAGAGTGTTCGCTCGAGCGCTCTCACGCGAGGGCCCGCGAGGTGATCGAACGGCGACTGACCACCCCTGCTCCCGAGCGAACGATCCTGGACGCGTTCATGGAGCGACGGTGGGAGCCCACGCCCGCCCTCGCTGCCCTCGCAGTTCAGCAGCACGTGCCAGTCGATGTGGCGATCAAGGTCGCCCGGCTGGGGGCGCGGCTGGTGGGACCGGCAGACTGCGTCGACTGGAAGACGCGCTCGACCCTGGTGGGCCTGCCTCCCGAGATTCGGCGCTTCGAAGACGATTGGGGCTGTACCTTCACGATCGACGACCGCCGACGGGTCGTGAGCGTCTCCAAGTCGTTGAAATAGCTCTCGAACGTGTGGTTTCGGAACCGGCGCGGCCCCAGGCTGTCAGAGAGTACGATGCCGGCCATGGCGGAGGACGAGACCAGCGATCTGCTCGAGGTTCCCGCGGCGATGCTCGCGGGCTCGCAGAGTCCGGCCTCCTCGGCAGCGGATCAGCTGTCGGATCGGGTGCTCCTCTCGAAGCTGCGCCGAAACGACTCGGCGGCCTTCGAGCTGCTGGTGAAGCTGCACCAGGATCGCGTCTACGACTTCTGCGTGCGCATGCTGAACGATCGTGAAGAGGCCTTCGACCTCACCCAGGAGATCTTCCTCTCGATCCACCAGAACGTGGACAAGTTCCGCGCCGACGCGAAGCTGACGACCTGGATCTTCCGCATCTCGCGAAACCACTGCCTCAACCGGCTCAAGTACCTCAAGCGACGCGGCCGCGGGCGCAGCGAGGAGTACGGTGAGCTCAACGAGAAGGCGATCACCGAGTCGATGGGCGGAACGGCCGCTCCCGACGACATGGTGGTGAAGAAGCGCGAGCGGCAGTTGGTACACCAGGCCATCGAGGAGCTCGATGAGGAGCAGCGCTCCCTGGTCGTCCTGCGGGACGTCGAGGGGCTGAGTTATGATGAGATCATGGAGATCACCGAGTTGCCCGAGGGCACGGTGAAGAGCCGCCTCCATCGGGCTCGTGAGAAGTTGGCAGGCATTCTGGCGAGGCTTGAAAGTGCCTTCGCCGATCGAGGAGAGTGACGTCGTGCAGCGCGAACTGAACACAGCCGAAGTCGAGCGGCTCTTCATCGGGGCCGTGGACCAGGTCCTGAACGAGAAGGACGCCCAGACGTTCCAGTCGCTGCTCGCGTCCGATGCCGAGCTGAAGCAGCAATTCGAGAAGTACTCGGGAGCGGTGAAGGCGCTCAAGGACATGCCGCGCGAGAAGGCGCCGCCGGCGTTGGCCTCGATGATTCTCCGGCGGTCGAAGCGGCGTCGTTCGATGTTCCGCTCGATGGCGCAGCACGAGGCCGCCTATCGGTTGCCGGTCGAGGTGATCATCCCGCTCGTCATTGCTGCGGTGGTCGCGCTCTTCCTCTTGATGGCGACGCGCTAGTCGGGACCCCACGGACGAAGACAGTCAGAAATCCACTTGCTTGCCCGACGCTCCTCGTGTGATGCGCAGCGGCATGTCGGACGAGAGTGACGTCGAGAGACGGCTGAGGAACGAGCGGCAGGCCAAGGGCAACGAGCTCAAGGCCCTGGGCATCAACCCCTATGGGAACGGGCTGCGACCGGAGCACCTCGCCGCCGACATTCTCGCCAAGCACGCCAACGACACCGCCGAGCAGCTCGAGGCCGCGAAGCCTGGGCCGTACTCGATCGCCGGCCGGGTGATGAGCGTTCGCGACTTCGGCAAGGCCGGCTTCATCGTCGTGCAGGATCGATCGGGCGCGATTCAGGTCCACATCCGCAAGGACGTGCTGGGCGACGCGTTCCAGCTCTACCGACTGCTCGACGGCGGCGACTTCGTCTTCGTGAAGGGCACCGCGTTTCGCTCGAAGACGGGCGAGCTGACGCTGTCGGCCACCGAATACCGGCCGCTCACCAAGACTCTGCGAGCGCCTCCCGGGAAGTTCAGCGCCGAGGAGAAGGTGAAGCTCAACCCGCAGCAGGTCGAGCGGGTGAAGGCGGCGGTCGCGGCGTTCCAGAAGGAGATCGAGGGCGTCACCGACGGCGAGGTTCGCAAGCGCGCGCAGGGCGCCCACGAAGAGCGCCTCAAGGACGACCCCAACGCGCTCAAGGCCTTCGGGCACGCGATCGCGAAGGCGTGGGCCGAGAGCCAGGCGCTCCAGGACACCGAGGAGCGGTATCGCCGTCGCTACGTCGACCTGCTCTCGAACGCGAACGTGCGCGAGGTCTTCGTCAAGCGAACGAAGCTGGTGCAGTACATTCGCCGCTTCCTCGACGAGCGCGGCTATCTCGAGGTCGAGACGCCGATGATGCACCCGCTCGTCTCGGGCGCGGCGGCCCGGCCGTTCATCACCCGGCACAACACCTACGACATCGATCTGTACATGCGGATCGCGCCGGAGCTGTACCTGAAGCGGCTCGTCGTCGGCGGGTTCGATCGGGTCTACGAGATCAACCGCAACTTCCGGAACGAGGGCGTCTCGACTCGGCACAACCCCGAGTTCACGATGCTCGAGTTCTACGAGGCGTACGCGACCTACCACGACCTCATGGACCTCACCGAGGAGATGATCTCGGGCGCCGCGGTGCACGTCACTGGTGGCTCGAAGGTGAAGTACGGAGAGCACGTCATCGACTTCGCCAAGGGCTGGCCGCGCATTCCAATGCGTCAGGCGATCATGGATCGGGTGAAGGAGCTCACCGCGAGCGACTTCTCCGACGTGGAGAAGCTGCGCACCATCGCGCTGCGGCGCGCGGAGACGCCGGGTGACAAGGCTGCGATCTCGACGATGAACCCGGGCGAGCTGATGGGCCTGCTCTTCGAGCAGTACGTCGAAGGCGAGCTGGTGAACCCGACGTTCATCACCGAGTTCCCGGTCGAGACGAGCCCGCTCGCCCGGCGCAACGACGCCGACCCGACGATCACCGATCGCTTCGAGCTCTTCTGCATGGGCCGGGAGATCGCCAACGCCTTCTCCGAGCTCAACGACCCGGTCGATCAGGAAGGGCGGTTCAAGTCGCAGGTCGAGGCCAAGACGCGTGGGCAGCAGGAGACGATGGACTACGACGCCGACTACATCCGCGCGCTGGAGCACGGCATGCCGCCGACCGCCGGCGAGGGCATTGGAATTGATCGGCTCTGCATGTTGTTCACCGATGCTCCGTCCATTCGAGACGTCATTCTCTTTCCGTTGCTGAGGCCGCAGGGCGCGAAGTGACCAAGTCACAACTCACCGTGCTGGGAGCCGTGCTGACCGTCTCCGGACTGGTGGCGTTCATCTACGGCTTCGCGGTCTCGGGGCTGTTCCCGCTGGTGCTGCTGGAGTGGGCGTCGGTGGCGATCGGCTCGGGCCCATTCCTCGAGACGCTCGGCGCGCTCGGCTCGACGGTGATGGCGGACGCACAGCGGAGCTCGTACCTGCTGATGCTCGATCCCTCGGGAGTGGAGGCTGCGCAGCGCGCGGTGGCTGGTGGAATGGTGGCGTGGATCGGTGGCTGGGTCGCGTTGGCATCCGGGGTCGAGGCGAAGGAGCCTCCCAAGCGGGTCGACGTGATTCGGTTCGTCGTTCGCTCGGCGATCAACCTCATCGGCGCTGCGTTCGCGATCGGCGTCGTGGTGGTCTGGGGGTTGCGCGGCGCGGGGCAGGTGGGCTGGGGCGTGATGGCGGTGGTGACCCTCTTCGGAAGCGCGCTCGCCGCCCTGGCCTGGTTCGGTTCGTCGAAGCTCGCGGCGAAGGAAGCGCCCGTCACCTCTCGGCTCTACCCACGGCTGGCGAACGCAACCGACTTCCACTGGGGCACGCTCGCGGCCTACGGCTTCGGGCTCTTGCTCGCCGAGCTCGTCTTCATCGGTGTGTACCTGCTCCTGGTGGGCAAGTCGTCGGGCACGGGGACGGTCACCGGCGGACTCGCGCCGGTCTACGCCTTCATCTGGGCGTTCGCGGCGGCTCTGGTCACCGCGTTCGGCGCGGGTTTCCTCGGCTCGGCGAACTCGAAGCGGCTGTCGATTCCCGAGCTGACGATCGCGATCCTCTACCTCGGCCTGCCGGTGCCGATCTTCCTCACGGCGATGCACCACGTGAGCTCGCTGATGCTGAACATCGGCTATCGGTTGCGGGAGCTGGTCTACCTCGCGTCGCTCCTGGGCGAGAACCGGCCCGAGATCGGCTACTGGCTGATTACCGCCGGGCTCGCGCTCTTCGCGTTCCTGGGGATCAACCTGGGCTTCGTCGCCACCTCTTCGGGGCGCTTCGATCTGAAGGCGAGCTACGAGTCCTTCATCGCCTCGCGGCACGTCGCGGTCTTCCGGCCGTGGTTGCTGATCGGCTGCTTCCTCGTCTTGCTGACCGGCATCGTGGCGCCGCTCATTCTGCTCGCGATCGTGATCGCCGCGGACAGGGCCGTGTCGCGCACGCGGGTGAAGCGGCTCGGGTTGCTCGACCCACTCCGTGCCGCGGCGGCGCTCGATGAGGAGAAGCGCGCCGAGATGTCGCCCACGACCCTGATGACGGCGATCTCGATCATCGGCGTCGGCTTCGGGGTGATGGCGCTCATCATCGTGCTTTCGGTGATGAGCGGCTTCGAGGCCGATCTGCAGAAGAAGATCCTCGGGACGAACTCGCACGGGGTGGTGATGAAGTACACGCCCGAGATGGCCGAGTACGCCGAGGTGATGGAGAAGATCCATCAGGTGAAGGGCGTGACCGGCGCGACCCCGTTCATCTTGAACGAGGTGATGGTCTCGTCGGAGGGCAACATCTCCGGGTCGATGATCAAGGGCATCGACCCCGCGACCGTCGGCACGGTGACCGACCTCGCCTCGTCACTCGGCTGCAAACCCGAGGAGCCGTGTCAGCCGCTCGACGCCCTCGATGACCCGACGAAGATCCGCGCCAAGCGGCTCGAGACACTCCCGGGTGCGGGGGCGCTCGATGAGAAGCCGGCTGGCGGTGAGGGCGCGCTCGAGAAGACGCCCGAGATCATTCGCGACCCGCTGATCGAGATGGAAGCGGCGAAGCCCGAGGTGCCATCGACCCTGCCCGGCATCGTGGTGGGCAAGGAACTCGCTGCGTCGCTCAAGGTGGTGGTCGGCGATCGGATCAACGTCGTCTCGCCTCTCGGCGGAGAGCTCGGCCCACAGGGCCCGGTGCCGAAGAGCCGCCCGTTCCGCGTCGCGGGCATCTTCTACTCCGGCATGTTCGAGTACGACTCCAAGTTCGTCTACATCCACCTCCGCGAGGCGCAGTCGTTCTTCGGGGTGAAGGGCGCGAGCGGCGTCGAGATCAAGGTCGACGACGTCGACAACGCGCGCGGGATCATGAAGCGCATCTACGACAACCTCGAGGGCTACCCGTATCGCACCAAGGACTGGGGCGAGATGAACCGCAACCTCTTCGCGGCGCTGCGGCTCGAGAAGCTGGTGATGGCGATCATTCTCACCACGCTGGTGATCCTCGCTGGGGTCGTCATCGTTGCGACCGTCATCATGCTGGTGCTCGAGAAGCGGAAGGAAATCGCGGTGCTCAAGGCGCTCGGCGTGCCCGACGGCGGCGTGGTGAAGATCTTCCTCGCCGAGGGCCTCCAGATCGGCGTGGCAGGAGGGCTGTTGGGCCTCGTCTCGGGCCTCGCCTGGTGCCTCTTCATCGAGAAGGTCGGCATCAAGCTCGACCCGCAGGTCTATTACATTCCCTCGTTGCCGGTGCGCATCGTGCCGCTGCAGACGATCCTCGCGGTGGTGATCGCGATCCTCGTCACCTTCCTCGCGAGCGTGTACCCGGCGCTCAAGGCCTCGCAGGTGGAGCCCGTCGAGGGGCTCAAGTCGGAGTGACCGTGAGCGCGCCCTTCCTCGAGGTCATCGACGTTCACAAGGCGTACTTCCTCAACGGGAAGCGCATCGACGTGCTGCGCGGCGTGAACGTCACCATTCAGCAGGGCGAGCTCGTCTCGCTGATCGGCGCGTCGGGGTCGGGCAAGTCCACCTTCCTCCACGTGGCGGGCACGCTCGATGCGCCGGCCGCCGGCGTGATGCGCTTCAAAGGGCAGAGCGTGTTCGACATGAACGACGCCCAGGTGGCGGAGTTCCGGAACACGAAGATCGGCTTCGTCTTTCAGTCGCACTTCCTCTTGCCGGAGTTCACCGCTGCCGAGAACGTGGCGATGCCGGCGCTCGTGAACCGGCAGGATCGCCGCTCGGTGATGACGCGCGCGAGAGAGCTGCTCGAGCGGGTGCAGCTCGGGCACCGCGCCGATCACAAGCCGGGAGAGCTCTCGGGTGGCGAGTCGCAGCGCGTCGCCCTCGCGCGGGCGCTGATCATGAAGCCCGATCTGCTGCTGGCCGACGAGCCGACGGGCAACCTCGATCCCTCCACTGGCGAGGGCATTCACGCGCTCCTGCGCGAGGTGAATCAGTCGTTGGGGATCACCGCGATCGTGGTGACCCACAACGAAGCGCTCGCCAGATCGCTGCCGCGGCGGCTTCGCCTGAAGGACGGGCAGGTCGTCGACGCCGATGTCGTGAGCGCCTGAGCAGCCGCCCATGTGCGATTGATGTCTCGCAAGTAGGGCGCCTTCTTGTGGCCGCTTCGGGCATATCGAGGTCTCATGAGCTCGAGGGACGCGATGCGAGCCGAGCTTCGTCTCAGCCTGCTGGTGGGAGCCGCGCTCACGTGGGGCGCCTGCACGTGCGGAGCACCGACGACCGAGAACGATGGTGGCGTCGAGGACGCCGGGGCGCTCGATGGGGGACAACGCGACGCGTCCGTGATGGACGCCGGCATCGACGCGGGTGAACTCGACGCGGGTTCGTTCGAGGACGCAGGCGCCGACGGTGGCACCTTCGATGCCGGCTCGGGCGACGGTGGCGCGCTCGATGCCGGAGCCGATGACGCGGGCATCGACGGAGGGGGCGATGACGCCGGTACCGTCGAGGACGCGGGGATCGCCGACGCGGGGCTCTTCGATGCTGGGGTGGTGCTGACCTGCACGAGCTGCCACGGCAACGCCGCGAACGCCGCTCCACCACGCGACACCCACGACGTGACCCTCCGCACCGCGCGAACCGTCGGCGCGCATCAGGAGCATCTGTCGGCGGAGTCGTGGAGGCGCCTCATCACCTGCGAGGACTGTCACCGGGTCCCCGCGACGATCGACGAGCCGGGCCATCTCGATCCTTCTCCTGCCGAGCTCACCTTCGGACCCGTCGCGAACGCCGGCAACGTCTCTTCGTCGTTCAACGGAAACACCTGCACGACCTACTGCCACGGCGTCACGCTCTCCGGCGGAGATCTCCTCGACCCGGACTGGATGACGGGCCCGAACATCGGCTGCGGGCGATGTCACGGCAACCCGCCACCCGCGCCACACCCGGCGGTGCAGCCGTTCCAGTGCGCGACCTGCCACGAAGACATCTTCCAGCAGGGCACCAAGCACATCGACGGCACGCTCGACATCACCCTCGGGTGCACCTCGTGCCACGGCAGCAACGGCTCGCCCGCGCCGCCGCAGGACACGAACGGGGGCACGTCGACTGCGCTGCGCGGGGTCGGAGCGCATCGCTCACACCTCGGCACCTCGAGGTGGCACGCAGAGGTCACCTGCGACGACTGCCACACCGTTCCAACCCGCGTCGACGATCCTGGCCACATCGGGCTCTTGCCGGCCGAGGTGCACTTCGGTGCGTCGGCCCAGGCGAACGGCGCGCAGCCGACCTGGAATGGCACGACCTGCTCGACCTACTGCCATGGGCAGACCCTCGACGGTGGCAACGGCAGCAACATCACTCCGGCCTGGACGACGGTGAACGGAACCCAGGCCGCGTGTGGCACCTGCCACGGGCTCCCGCCGGCAGCGCCTCACCCGCAGGTCGCGAACTGTTCGCAGTGCCACGGCGCGGTGATCGGCGCCGACGGTGGCTTCGTGAACGCGGCGCTCCACATCGACGGGCAGGTCGAAGCCCAGGTGGGGTGCGGAAGTTGCCATGCGTTGCCTCCGCCGACCGGCACTCATCTGCTCCACGTCGGAGCGAACGGCTCGCGTCAGTACGGGAATCTCTCGACGGCCGCGTCCACTGGTTCGACGACTGGCTACGCGTTCGGGTGCGGGCAGTGCCATCCCCTCGACTCCGCTCGCCACCTCAGCGGAGGGCGCGCCGACATCGAGCTGTATTCGCCGAGTGCGCCTCCGGGGTCGCTCAAGGCGCGGGCGCCGCTCGCCTCGTACACCGCGGGAGCGACCACCTTCACCGACGACGCTGGGCTCCCGTATTCGTTGGGCACCTGCTCGACCTACTGCCACTCGGGGCCAGCGGTGACGACGCCGAACCCGGTGCCGCGCCCTGGCATCGACTTCACCTTCGCGGGCTATCCCGTCAGCTATCCCGCGTTCGCGATCGACGTCGCGAGACAGTTCCAGCCCGTCACCTGGGGCGGCTCCGCGTTGGGCTGCAGCGGGTGTCATGGCTCCCCGATTCGTTCGGCTGAGCCCGGAAACCACGGCGCGGGCCAGAGCCACTCCTGGGTCGACGGTCAGGGTCGGGAGAGCGGGCACGGCTTCAACCACGGCGACGCGCCGCTGGGCTGCCGCGTCTGTCACCACGACACCGTCACGGCCGCGAATTCGACGACGAGGATCTCGGGCCTCTCGTCGTACGGCGCGGTGCCCATCGTGGGCTTCGCTGCCCACGTCAACGGGTTGCCCGACGTCGCCTTCGACACCTCGGGGTCGGTCTCCTCGGCAGGCAGGGCGCTCAGTCTCGCTGGCGCGAGCTACTCCCAGACCACCCACACGTGCTCCAACGTCGCGTGTCACAAGGCCCAGAACGCAGTCCCCAACGGCCACCCCTTCAGGCCCGATCAGGTGAACGTCGAATGCAACGTCTGCCATCAATACTGACGGCGGTGGTGCTGGCGTCGTCCTCCGCACAGGCCGGAGGCGGCGAGCAGGTCTTCCACCTCACCGCGCACGGCAACACGACGACTGGGGTGTCCCGGCTCACGTCGGTTCCGCGCGGTCACTGCCAGCAGTGTCACCTGGCGCGGCAGGTCCCGCTCCCCGCCAGCCCGCTGCTGTTCACCGCCAACGACAACGGGCTCTGCTTCACCTGTCACCAAGGCCCAGGGCCGAAGCAGGTCTTCGCCGGCCAGACGGCGTTCATCTCGTCGAGTCACTCGAGCTCGAGCGCGATGCGCTGGCCTGGACCATTCCCGCTCGCGCGGCCGGCTGGTGATCAAGGCAAGTGCGTCAACTGTCACACTCCCCACGGGTCGAGAGATGGGCAGGGCCTGGTGCCGAACCTCGAGTTCTTCCGGGAAGAGGCGCTCTGTCTCGCGTGTCACGATGGCTCCGGCCCGGCGTCGACCAACATCGCGAACGAGCTCACCAAAGCGCGGGCGCACCCGGTCGTTCCGATTTCGTCGCGGCACCAGACGGGGGAGGGGACGACGAGCAGCGCCTTCGGAGCAGCGCTCCGCCACGCTGAGTGCAGTGATTGTCACAACCCGCACGCCGCTCGGCCGGGCGCTTCCTTGCTCGGGGTGTCGCGGGTTCAAGTGACGAACGGCGCCGCAGGGACGACGCCCACCTACACCGCCGTGCCTGCGTCCAACACCGGCCCGGTGCGCGAGTTCGAGCTGTGCTTCAAGTGCCACTCGTCGTGGACGAGCCTCGACGGCGGAGCGGATCTGGCGATGATCTTCAACCCGGCGAACGAGTCGTTCCACCCCGTCGAAGCGGCGGGCCGGAACACGACGAGCACGATGGCGAACAGCCTCGATGGAGGCCTCGGCAGCCCGAAGCTCTCGGTCTCGTCGGTGATCAGCTGCGGTGATTGCCACAACAACGACGCGATCCCGCGAACGGTCACCTTGGTCTCGACCTACACGGGCACCGTGCCGACCGGGCCCCATGGCAGCAACGTGACGACGCCTTCCGTGGGCGCGCTCCTTCGGGCTCCCTACCGAACGGCGCTGAAGGTCCGTGCCTCGACCAACGACTACGTGGCCGATGAGTTCGCGCTCTGCTTCATCTGTCACTCGCCGACGCCCTTCGCGACGACGAGCAGCAACACCCGCACCGACACCTCGTTCCGGTACCACGGGTTCCACCTCAACCGGATCTACGGGCAAGGCAGCGCGAGCGGAGGCATCACGACGCCCGGAGCCGGCTCGGGGAACGCGATCTGCCGCGAGTGTCACTACAACACCCACGGGACACGCGGCGCCGCCCAGTCGACCAACGCGACCTACGCGAAGGGCGTGAACTTCTCGCCGAACGTCGTCGGCCCGAGCGGGGTTGGCCAACCGCAGTGGACGCCCGGATCCTGCCGGCTGCGCTGCCACGGCACCAACCACAACCCCGAGAGCTACTGAGGCCTCCTCGCGGGCTGCGTTTTCCCACGCAATCACACAGGTTTTCGCTCGTCGGGGTGGGGGCTTTCCCCTATATCGCTGCCCGCTTCGTGACCCTGCAACGCCTCATCACCCCGATGCTCGTCGCCGCCCTGGCGTGGTCAGGCCTCGCCTTGGCGCAGGCGTCAGACGCGCCGATCGACGAGGGCGCTCCCGAGCGGATCATCGAGATTCGCGTCGAAGGTAACCGGCGGGTCGAGCAGGCGGCGGTCGCCCGGGCCCTCAAGCAGCGGGTCGGTGACACCTTCGATCCCGGCAAGACGGCCGACGATCTGCGCGCGCTCTGGGCGCTCAAGTACTTCAACGACGTTCAGCTCCTCGTGCAGCGCTCACCGAATGGCATCGCCTACGTCGTGCGGCTCGAAGAGAAGCCGGCGGTGCGCTCGGTGCAGCTGTCGGGCAACGACGAGCTCTCGAAGGACGACCTGAAGGACACCGTCGACATCAAGGCGAACTCGATCCTCGACCTGGCCGCGGTGAAGCGGAACGTGAAGAAGGTCTCCGACAAGTACGTCGAGAAGGGCTACTTCCTCGCGGAGATCACCTCCGAGGTGAAGCCCGTCGAAGACTCCGGAGGCACCGAGGTCGACGTCGTCATCGTCATCAAGGAGCACGCGAAGGTTCAGGTTCGCGACATCAACTTCATCGGGGTGCAGAAGGTGCCCGTCGCCGAGCTGAAGGCGGTGATGGCCACCAAGGAAGGCAGCTACCTCTCGTTCCTCACCCAGGAAGGCACCTATCGCGAGGACATGTTCCAGCGCGATCTCCAGGTGATCCAGGCGGCGTATTACGACCGCGGCTTCATCAACGTGCGGGTCGACAAGCCGGTGGTGAGCCTCTCGCCCGACAAGCGCAACATCTCGATCACGCTCCGGGTCGAGGAGGGCGATCCGCACGTCATCGGCAAGCTCGATTTCTCCGGCGACCTGATCATCAAGAAGGAAGAGCTCAAGGCGAAGATGACCTCGCGCGAAGGTGAGATCTTCAACCGCTCGCTGCTCGGCAAGGACATTCAGGCGATCACCGACGTCTACTACGACTCCGGCTACGCCTACGCGAACCCGGTGCCGCTCACCGCCATCAACGCCGAGAAGAAGAGCATCGATCTCACCTTCGACATCAACAAGGGCAAGCAGGTCACCATCGAGCGCATCGACATCGTCGGGAACACCAAGACGCGCGACAAGGTGCTCCGACGGCAGCTTCGGGTCTACGAGGGAGAGCTCTTCAACGGCTCGGGCATGCGGCGGTCGAAGGACAAGATCATCGCGCTCGGCTTCTTCGAGACGGTCGAGGTGACGCACAAGCCCGGCCGCGACGAAGAGCACGTGATCGTCACCGTCGAGGTGAAGGAGAAGTCGACGGGCACCTTCCAGGTCGGCTTGGGCTTCTCCAACATCGAGAGCTTCATCTTCACCGCGCAGGTCGCGCAGCAGAACGCCCTGGGGTGGGGCGTGGCGGCGTCGTTCTCGGCGCAGATCTCGGCGCTCCGCCAGTTCTTCCAGCTCTCGTACTTCGACCCGTACTTCCTCGACACGAACTTCATCTTCTCGCTCGACGCGTACCGAACGCAGCTCGACTACTTCGGCTTCGTGCGCGACGCCTACGGCGGCACCGCGAGCTTCGGCTACTACGTGGTGCCCGACGAAATGTCGTTCAACGTCGGCTACACGCGTGAGTTCGTTCGGGTCGAGCCGAGCCGGCAGTCGCTCCTGCTCGCCGATCAGTTCCGCAGCGGCAACACGAGCGCGGCCCGCGTCGGCTGGCTGTGGGACAAGCGCAACAACCGGCTCTTCCCGTCATCGGGGTGGTTCATGAACGTCACCGCCGAGTTCGCGCCGTCAGCGCTCGGAGGCTCGTACATCTTCAACCGGTACACCGGGAACTTCCGCGGCTACGTGCCGCTGCCGTTGGGCATCGTCGCGAAGGCGCAGCTGCAGCTCGGCATCATCCAGCAGCTCCAGACCGCGCAAGGCCTGCCCGCCTCCGAGCTCTACTACCTGGGTGGCATCTTCTCGGTTCGTGGCTACCCGATTCGAACGATCTCGCCGACCCAGCTCGCCGCGGCCACGCCCGACGGACCGACCCAAGCGATCAACGTGGGCGGCGATCGACAGATCTTCCTCAACGTGGAGATCGAGTTCCCCATCTTCGAGAAGGTGGGCATTCGAGGCGTCCTCTTCTACGACGCGGGCAACACCTTCGCGCGCGGAGTGCCGTTCTTTCAGGATCTCGAGCACCCAACCCTGCCGCTCGGTCTCTTCCACTCGGTGGGCTTGGGCTTCCGTTGGTTCTCGCCGATCGGTCCGCTGCGGTTCGAGTGGGGCTTTCCGCTCAACCGGCGCCCTGGCATCGATCTCCAGGTGCCGCAGTTCGAGTTCACGATCGGCCAGAGCTTCTAGCGCTCAGTGGAGCAGGGCGAGCGCGGTGCCCAGCCCAGAGAGGATGAGGAGCGCGCCGATCACGCCGACGGCGAGGTCGAGGGTCGACAGTCGTGAGGGGGCGGGCGAGGGGAGTTCGGTGCGCTCGTCTGGCGGCTGTTCGGCGGTTGGCGCGGGTGGCGGAGGTGGCTCGGCGGCGGGCTGCGGTTCGCTTCGCGGCTGTTCCTCGGGCGAGCGCTCACCCGCGTCGAAGCGAAGCATGGAGTGCCCAATCTCGATCACGTCTCCGCTCTCGAGCGGGCGTGTGCCCTTGATTCGAACGCCGTTGACGTAGAGGCCGTTGGTGGTGCCGCGATCTTCGGCGACGTAGCCCTCACGCCGACGAATCAGTCGAGCATGCTGGCGCGACACGGTGCGATCGCGGAGTCGAACGTCAGACTCTTCACCACGGCCGATCGAGGTCTCGACGAAGGCGAGGGGGAAGACGTGCCCTTCGTCGACCCCAGCCACGCAGGTGAGCGAAGCAGCGCGGGTCTCGAAGCCCTCGCCGTCACCGCGGAGGAGCTCGCGAGCGAGGAAGTCGGTGCTCTTGTTCTTCCGCCGCTCCCGAGAGGCCTCGTCGTCGGGCCGCTCGACGATCACGTCGTTGGGGAGGGTGATGCGCTCGCCCGGAAGCACCAGGCGGGGCACATGCGCGGGGAAGAGCTGGGCGCCGATGCGCAACGGCCGAACTGCCTTGATCGAGAGGCGTGGGCCCTCGACGTCGAGGTGAACGAGCTTCACTGGAAGGCCCGCGAGGCGAATGTCGTCGTGTGCTCCCCCGCCGAGGGTCGCCTTGCCGTCCACCAGATCGACCACCGTTCGTTCGCCTTGAGAGATGAGGTGGAGGAGCATGAAGGGCAGGAACAGCACCCGTGGCGCCGATGCAAGGCCTCGATGTTCTTCTGGATATCTCCGTTTCGTCCTGGGTCGAGGACCGCGACAGAAGTGGCCTGCTCGGGCATGGTGCGCCGGTGCGAACCCTCGGTTTGAGCGTGGTGCTGGCGCTGTCGGTGTCTTGTCGGGACGAGCAAGCCGGGCCACGTCCCCGCACCAACGCGCCGCCGCCCCCTGGTGCGCCTCCGGCCGCCGCGCCGAGTGGCTCGATCCGCACGCTCGATGCGGTGCCTGGCACGCTGAACTTTCCGTCCACCGCGAGCTGGTCGGGCGGGGCGGTGAAGTACCTGGGGAGTTCGATCGAGCCGAAGAACCCGCAGCCCGGCCAGCCGGTGACGCTCAAGCACTACTTCCGCGCCGACGGGCAACAGCCGCAGGGCTATCGCTTCTTCGTGCACGTGGTGGACGGGAACTCGGGGCAGATGCTCGGCAACATGGACCACGAGCTCCAAGGTGGTGCGGCGATGCTGGGCGCCTGGCCGGCGGGGAAGGTGATCGAAGACGTGCAGCAGATCGCGATGCCCAACTACCCAGGGCCGATGCAGCTCCTGATCGGCTTCTGGCGCGGCGACGAGCGCCTCTCGGCAGATCTCCCGCCCACGCACGATGGGAATCACCGCGTGTTCGGCCCGCGCCTCGAAGGACCGCAGGCGGCGCTGCCCGAGTACAAGATGCCGAAGACGCCCAAGCCGATCACCGTCGACGGCAAGCTCGACGACCCGCAGTGGGCGAGCGCTCCCGAAGTGACGCTCACCACCAGCTTCGACGGCAAGGAGACGAGGCGGAAGACGCGGGCGCGCCTGTTGTGGGACGACACCAACATCTACGTCGGCTTCGACTGCGACGATCCCGACGTCTGGGGCACGCTGCGGAACAAGGACGACGCGATCTACAACCAAGACGTCGTCGAGGTCTTCTTCGACGCCGACGCCGATGGAGCGACCTACAACGAGCTGCAGGTCTCTCCCCACAACGTGAACTTCGACGCGTCCTTCGTCGCGCGCCGCTCGGATCTCGAGGCGGCGATGAAGTGGGAGTCGGGCATGACGACGGCCGTGAACGTGCGCGGCACGCTCGACGACGACAAAGAAGATCAGGGCTGGAGCGCGGAGATGCAGATCCCCATCGCGAACCTGAACAAGGTGCCGCACGTGCCGCCGGTGAAGGGCGACAAGTGGCGCTTCAATGCGTACCGGCTCGAGCACTTCGTCCACTTCAAGGAGATCGAAGGGCAGTCGTTCTCGCCGCTCTTCGTGGGCGACTTCCACGCGCTGCCGCGGTTCGGCTGGCTCGTCTTCGAGTGACGATCAGCGCGAACGCCGCGTGGCCCAGTCCCGCTCGAGGAGGCCGTACAGGATCGCGTCCTGCACTTCGCCTCCGAGGATCCAGCGTTCGCGGAGGAAGCCCTCGCGAGCGAAGCCCAGGCGCTCGAGCAGTCGAATCGAGGCGGTGTTGCGCGGATCGACGTCGGCCTCGAGGCGTCGGAGGGCGAAGGCTCCGAAGGCGTGCTCGATCAGGGTGGTGACCGCGTCGGTGGCGTGGCCGCGGCCGCGAACCTGCGGCGCGATGGAGTAGCCCAGCTCGGCGCGCCGGCTCTCCTCGTGGTGGCCAAAGAGGGTCGCGTGCCCGATGACGGCGTCGGTGGCGCGATCGGCGACTCCCCAGTGGAACAGCGTGCCGGCCTCCGCGAGCGCGTGAGTCCGGGTGATGAGGGCGTGCGCATCGTCGAGCACGTCCATCTTCGGTTGGAAGCCGTACTGGTGGTCTGCGCGGTCACGGTACAGGGCGAAGACCGCCTCGACGTCGGTGGTTCGGAGTGCGCGAAGGCGAACGTGCCTGCCTTCGATTGGGTCGAAACGAATCGAGGAGCGGTCGGTCATGAGGCGGGGAGACGGAAAGAACGCGGGTGGCTGACGTTCAGCGGCACTCGGGGCGAACGAAGCGTCGCTCGAGGAGCCCCAAGGCGCCGACGTAGAGCCCTTCGAGGAGGAGGTGGGCTCGCCCGAGCAGGGTTCCGCTCGTGAGCAGCGCGAGCGCGAGACAGATGGGCGTCCACGACACGTTCGCGACGATCAACAGGTCCAACGCGCGCCGGGAAACCAGTCCCTGGAAGCTGCGGACCGCGAGCGCCCCGGAGTACGCGCCGTACGCGAGGTTCACGAGCGCGAGCGCGGCGACGAAGGCAGGCGCGTGGCCCTCGAGCGCGGCGATCGGCTCACGGGCGAGCAGACAAACTGCTCCGACGCTCAGCGCGCCCAAGGAGTCGACTGCGAGGAGGACTCGAGCGAGCCGGGACACGGGCGCGGAGTGAGGCGCTCACCGCAGCGAGCGCCTCGAACTCCAGAGACGATTACTTCTTCGCCGGAGGCGTGGCGGGCGCAGCGGCCGGAGGCGGCGTCTGCTTCGGCGCAGCGGCGGTGGTCTTCGCGTCGGCGGCGGGCGGCGGCCCCATGCCACCCCAACCGGCCTCGACCATCGTCTTCCACTTCCAGTCGGCGCCGACCTTCACGAGGAGCGAGGCGCTCTTTCCCTGCACCTTCACCTTGCCCATCGTCATCGTCCAATCGTCGACCACGTTCGCGAGCGAGTCGGAGAGGAGCGCGACGACGCGCTTGTGGGTGGTGACCGCGTCCTTCGGCATGTTCTCGAACATCGGCTTCATCATCGCGACGTACTCGTCCTTCGAGTACGACTTCGACTCGGTCACGCCCTTCAGATCGTCGGTCGCCATGAAGACGGGGAAGTCGATCAGCGCGGTCGAGCCGTCGAGGTCACCCTTCTTGTCGGCCTCCTCGGCCTTCTTCAAGAACTCGTCGATCTCCTTCTTGACCTTCTTCTCGTCCGCCACCTTCCGAGCGGCAGGGCCCATCTTGCTCATGTCCATCGGAGGGGGAGCGTCTTTGGTGTCGGCGAAGACAGCGGTGCAAACGACAGTCACGGCCACTGCGAGAATGCGGTTCATCGCTGGTCCTTTGGCAGGGGTTGAACTGCACCTCGCGGATAGGTCGCGCGCGGCGTGAGGTCAATGAAGGACCCTCGTCACGGCCCGGCGAGCGAACGGTCGATGAAGGCGACGAGGCGATCGGTCGCGGCGCGGCTCTCGGAGATCCCCTGCAGGCTGAAGAAGCCGTGGAACACGCCAGGCACTTCGTCGAGGGAGACCTCGGTGCCGCCGGCGGCGAGTTGTTTCGCGTAGGCGTGGCCTTCGTCACGGAGCACGTCGCACTCGGCGAGCAAGACGTAGGCAGGTGGGAGCTTCTCGGGCGGCGCCAGGAGTGGAGACGCGTCGGGGTGCGTGCGTGTCGAGCGATCGGGGAGGAACGCGTCGATGAAGAAGCGCATCGTCGAGGCGTGGAGGAAGAAGCCGGTCGCGTAGCGCCGGTACGAATCCGATTCCTTCGAGCAATCGGTCACCGGGTAGATGAGGGCCTGCCCAGCGAGCCCGACGCCTTCGGACTGGCAGCGTCTGGTGACGACGGCGGCGAGGTGACCTCCGGCGCTGTCTCCCGCGACCAGCACTCGATCGGAGCCCGCGAGCGCCTTGGTGACGGCGAGGCAGTCGTCGAGTGCTGCAGGGAAGCGATGCTCGGGGGCGAGTCGATAGTGAACCGCGACGACGGTGCGGTTGGTTCGCGCGGCGAGAACGCGGCAGGGGATGTCATGGGTGTCGAGATCGCCGAGCACCCAACCGCCGCCGTGGAAGTACACGATCACGCCAGGCTTTGGAGTCGGAGGGAGGTAGCGCCGAACCGGCACGTCGCCGATCGTCTCATCGATGACCTCGGCGAGTGGCGGTGGGCGGCCGAGGACGGACGGCGTCCCGCGGGATGATCTCCGCATGGCGACCCGTGCAGCCGCGGCGCCGAGGCGTTCGGTCGGCGCTTCGACGAGGCCGCCGATCCACGCCAGGGCCCTCCACTTGAGCGTCAACGAACCCGCCATGCGTGCCTCAGTTTCTCGCGAAGGCGGCACGGTCCGCCCGGGAATTCGGGAGGTCCGTCACGAGCGCCCGCCGTTCGCCCACGTGGCTCGCGCGTAGCCCGGCTGATTCGAGCGTGGCCTCGAGTTGCGTGTCGAGCGCAGCGCCCGCTGCCGACCCGCGCAGCGGCCTCGTCCAACCGCAGTCGCTCAGCGGGCCTCGCCGTGCCAGCTCGTGAGCAGCTTGAGGTAGTTCACGCGCTCGTACCCCGATGGATCGGGGCACCGCGCGAGGTTCATGTTCCCCCGGAGCTGATCGAGCGAGGTGTATTCGTGCTCCTCGAGGAAGCGCGAGAGGCCCTTCACCAGCTCCGAGATCACCCCTGCTCCGTGCGTGAGCACCGCCGAGACGACTTGGGTGACGTGCGCGCCCGCCATCAACGCCTTCACCACGTCGATGCTCGTGTGGACACCGCCGGAGCAGCCGAGCGACATGCGGGTGTGCGGCGAGACGATCGCGAGCCAGCGCAGCCGCAGCAGCAGTTCGCTCCGATCGGACAGGTGGAGCGTGCGCTCGAGCGAGAGGTGCTCGGGATCGATGTCGGGCTGGTAGAGCCGGTTGAAGAACACCACGCCCGCGACGCCGGTGTGTTCGAGCTTCGACACGAAGGCGGGCAGCGACGAGTAGAACGGCGACAGCTTCACGATGATGGGGATCGAGAGCGTCTTCTGCACTTCGCGGATCACGTCGAGTTGCTGGCGCTCCACGTCAGCGGCCGACACCTCGGGGCTGCTCGGCAGATCGTAGAGGTTGAGCTCGAGCGCCTGCGCGCCGGCCTGCTCGATCAGCTTGGCGTACTTGAGCCAGCCTCCGGGCGTGGTGCCGTTGAGCGAGCCGACCACGGGGATCGACACCATCGCGCGAATGGAGCGAACGCGTTCGAGGTAGGCGTCGGGGCCGAGCGCAAAGTCTCCGGTCGACGGCAACCAGGTCGGCGACTCGGCGAACGCGTCGGCTGGGCCGTCGAGGAAGCGGTGCGCGGCGAGCTGATCGGCGACGAGCTGCTCTTCGAAGAGCGACCGCATCGTGATGCACGAGGCCCCCGCGTCTTCCAGGCGCTTGACGCTGTCGAGATCGTCGACGAGCGGTGAGGCGCCCACGAAGACGGGGTGTTTCAGGGTGAGCCCGGCCCACTTGGTCTTGAGGTCGACGCTCATCGAGGGGTCTCCTTCTTCTCGGACTCAGGGTGAACGGCAGCGAGTTGTTCGTAGAGGGTTCGGCGTCGCGCGGCGTGGAGATCGGCGGCGTCGAGCAGCGAGGCGTAGCGCTTCGGATCACGCAGCTCCACGAGCCGGAAGCGCCCCTCGTTCTTCATGAAGTCGCGCGCCTTGAGCTTCGGGTGAGGTGCATCGAGCTGGAGCGGCGGCTCTCCGTTGAGCCCGCGCCGAGGGTCATACCGATAGAGCGGCCAGATGCCGGACTCGACCGCGAGCCGCTGCTGATCGGCGCCGAGCTTCATGTCGTACGCGTGGGCGATGCAGTGGCTGTAGGCGATCACCAGCGCTGGGCCTGGATACGCCTCGGCCTCTCGGAGCGCCTTGAGGGCCTGTGCGTCCTTCGCGCCCATGGCGATGCTGGCGACGTAACAGTTGCCGTACGACATCGCGAGCAGGCCGAGGTCCTTCTTCCCCTGCGACTTTCCGGCGACCGAGAACTTCGCGCTCGCGCCGAGCGGGGTGGCCTTCGACTGCTGCCCGCCGGTGTTCGAGTAGACCTCGGTGTCGAGCACGAGCGCCTTCACGTGTGCCCCAGTGGAGAGGACGTGATCGAGGCCGCCGAAGCCGATGTCGTAGGCCCAGCCGTCACCGCCGACGATCCACACCGACTTCTTCACGAGCGAGTCGGCGAGCTGGAGGAGCTTCTTCGCCGGACCGCCGTTCACCTTGCCGAGCAGCTCCTTGAGCGTCGCGACCCGCTTGCGTTGGGCGATGATGCCGGCCTCGTCGTCCTGCTTGGCGGTCTCGAGCTCGGCGACGAGGGCCGAGGGGAGCTCCTTCGCGACGACGACGAGGAGTTCTTTGGCGAGCTGTTCCTGAGCGTCGACGGCGAGGCGCAGCCCGAAGCCGAACTCCGCGTTGTCCTCGAACAGCGAGTTCGCCCAGGCCGGACCACGGCCATCACGGTTCTTCGTCCACGGGGTGGTGGGGAGGTTGCCGCCGAAGATCGACGAGCAACCGGTCGCGTTGGCGACGAGCAGTCGATCACCAGCGAGCTGGGAGAGCAGCTTCACGTACGGCGTCTCACCGCAGCCCGCGCAGGCGCCCGAGAACTCGAACGTCGGCTCGAGGAACTGCGACGACTTCACGTCGTCTTTGATGGTGGTGCGATCGACGTAGGGGAGCTGTTCGAAGAAGGCCCAATTCGCGCGCTCCTTCTCGCGGATCGGCTCGACCGGGTTCATGTCGATCGCCTTGTGGCGCGGGTTCGCCTTGTCCTTCGCGGGGCAGATGGCGACACAGAGCCCGCAGCCGGTGCAGTCGTCAGGCGCGACTTGAACCGAGTACTTCCAGCCGGCGCCGCTTGGAGAACTCCCAAAGTCCTTCGCGCGGAAGTCGGTCGTCTGGAAGGTCGACGGCGCCTTCGCGAGCCCGGCGGGATCGACCAGTTGGGTGCGGATCGCCGCGTGCGGGCAGATGAGCGCGCACTTGTTGCATTGGATGCAGAGCTTGTCGTCCCAGGTGGGGACCTCGAGCGCGATCGCCCGGCGTTCCCACTTGGTGGTGCCGGTGGGCCAGGTGCCGTCGACGGGGAGGGCGCTCACTGGGAGCCGATCGCCTTCGCCACGCATCATCATCGCGCTCACGCGCTGCACGAAGTCGGGCGCTTCTTTCGGAACCGCGGGCGGCCGCGGCGTTCCAGCGCCGAGCACCTTCGGCACCGGCACCTCGTGGAGGTTCGCCAGGGTCAGCTCGATCGCCTTGAAGTTGCGCTCGACGACCTCGCTGCCGCGCTTGCCGTACGCCTTCTCGACGCCTTCGCGAATGCGGGCGATCGCCTCGTCCTTCGGGAGCACGCCGGAGAGCGCGAAGAAGCACGTCTGCATCACCGCGCTGATGTGCCGGCCCAGCCCCGCTTGCTGCGCCACCTTGAAGGCGTCGATGACGCTGAACTTGAGCCCCTTCTCGAGGATCTGCTTCTGCACCTCGCTCGGCAGCGAGGCGAAGGCCTGCTCGGGCGGCTTGCTCGTGTTGAGGAGGAACGTCGCTCCCGGCGCGGCGCTCTCGAGCACGTCGTGACGCTCGATGATCGGCGCGTAGTGGCAGGCGACGAAGCTGGCCGAGCGAATGCGGTAGGTCGAGCGGATCGGCTTGGGCCCGAAGCGCAAGTGGGAGATCGTCACCGCGCCCGACTTCTTCGAGTCGTAGATGAAGTAGCCCTGGGCCTGCTTGCCGGCGTGCTCGCCGATGATCTTGATCGTCTGCTTGTTGCTCGACACCGTGCCGTCGCTGCCGAGGCCGTAGAAGATCGCGCGGACCGTTTCCGGCGGTTCGAGATCGAACTGCTCGTCGTACGCGAGCGAGAGGTGGGTGACGTCGTCGTTGATGCCGATGGTGAAGCGGCGGCGCGGGCTCGGCTTCTTCAGCTCGTCGAAGATCGCCTTCACCATCGAGGGCGTGAACTCCTTCGAGGAGAGGCCGTAGCGGCCGCCGATCACGTTGACGCCTTGGAGTCTGCCGCTCTCGAGGAGCGCCGAGACGATCTCCTGGAACAGCGGCTCACCGACGGCGCCCGGTTCCTTGGTGCGATCGAGCACCGCGATCTGCTTCACCGACGCGGGAAGAACGGACGCGAAGGCCTTCAGATCGAATGGGCGGAACAGCCTCACCACGATGCCGCCGACGCGCTCGCCGCGGCTCACCAGGTGCTCGACCGTCTCCTGGATCGCGCCGGTGCCCGAGCCCATCGCGACGATCATCCGCTCAGGTTCCGGGTGGCCGAAGCGCTCGAAGAGCCGGTACTCGCGGCCGGTGAGCGAGGCGAACCGATCCATCGTCTTCTGGAGAATGCCGGGGAGCGCGTCGAAGAACGGATTGCAGGCCTCGCGCGCCTGGAAGAACGTGTCGGGGTTCTGGGCGGTGCCGCGGAGCAGCGGCGCGTCGGGCGTCAGCTTGCGAGCGCGGAACTCGGCGATCTTCTCGTCCGAGACGAGCTGGCGCAGCACGTCGTCACCGAGCGCGGCGATGCGGTTGAGCTCGTGCGAGGTGCGAAAGCCGTCGAAGAAGTGGAGGAAGGGAATGCGGCACTCGAGGGTCGCGGCGTGGGAGATCGCGGCGAAGTCCTGCGCCTCCTGCACGCTGCTCGAGCAGAACAGCGCGAAGCCGGTCGGCCGCGCGGCCATCACGTCGGAGTGATCTCCGAAGATCGACAAGCCGTGCGTCGCGATCGTGCGCGCGGCGACGTGGAGCACGAAGGGCGAGAGCTCTCCGGCGATCTTGAACATGTTGGGGAACATCAGCAGCAGGCCCTGCGACGCGGTGAACGTCGTCGCCAACGCGCCGGCCTGGAGCGACCCGTGAACGGCGCCCGCGGCACCGGCCTCGCTCTGCATCTCGACCGTCTGCGGAACGTGGCCCCAGAGGTTCTTCTTTCCTCCGGCAGACCACTCGTCGCAGGACTCGCCCATCGCAGAAGCGGGCGTGATGGGGTACAGCGCGATCACTTCACTCAACCGGTAGGCGACCGACGCGGCCGCTTCGTTCCCGTCGAGAGTGATGAACTCGGTGTCGTTGGGTGGGGTTGGCACGCGCCGCGGGCTGCAAGTAGCAGTCCATGCGCGGTCGCCCCGGTGAGGGCGCGCGATCACGCATACGTTGCGTGAAGCGCGAGCCCGATGCGCAGGGAGTGATTCAGATCATCGGCGCGGAGGTGACGTTCCAGATGTCGTTGGCGTACTCGCGAATGGTGCGATCGGAGGAGAAGAACCCGGTGCGCGCGACGTTGAGGATCGACGAGCGCCACCACCGCTTGGGATCGGTGTAGGCCTTGGCGACCTCGCGCTGCGCGTGTTGATACGCCTCGAAGTCGGCGAGCACGAGGTAGCGATCGTCGTCGAGCAGCGCCTGCACGAAGGGCTTGTACGCCGAGCGATCTTCAGGGCTGAAGAAGCCGGAGGCGACGAGATCGAGCACCTCGCGCAGCACTGGGTTCGACTCGTAGATGCTCCGGCCCGAGTAGCCGTCACGCTGGGCCTGATCGACCTCCTCCGCGGTCTTGCCGAAGAGGACGAAGTTCTCGGCGCCGACGCGCTCGCGGATCTCGATGTTCGCGCCGTCGAGCGTTCCGATGGTGAGCGCGCCGTTCATCGCGAACTTCATGTTGCCGGTGCCCGAGGCCTCCATGCCGGCGGTGGAGATCTGCTCCGAGACGTCGGCCGCGGGAATGATCCGCTCCGCGAGGGTGACGCGGTAGTTCGGCACGAAGAGCACCTTGAGGCCGGTGCGGGCCGACTCGTCGTTCACCACCTCACCGATGCCGTTGATGAGGCGGATGATCAGCTTCGCGTTCCGGTAGCCGGGCGCGGCCTTGGCGCCGAAGAGGAAGGTGCGCGGGTGGAGCACCGACGCGGGATCTTTCCGCGCCTCGAGCCAGAGCGCGACGATGTGGAGCGCGTTGAGGAGCTGCCGCTTGTACTCGTGCAGCCGCTTGATCTGCACGTCGACGATCGCGGTCGGGTCGACGTTCACGTTCATCGACTCGCGGAGGAAGCCGGAGAGCTCGATCTTGTTGCCCAGCTTCGCTTCGCGGAACGCCGAAACGAACGCCGCGTCGTCGAGGTGCTTCTCGAGCTTGCCGAGCTGATCGAGATCCGCGGGCCAGTCGGGCCCGATGGTGTCGGTGATCAACTTCGCCAGCCGCGGGTTGCAGGCGAGCAGCCAGCGTCGCGGCGTCACGCCGTTCGTCTTGTTGTTGAAGCGCTCGGGGAACATCTCGGCGAAGTCCTTGAGCACGGTCTCCTTGAGCAGCTTGGAATGGAGCACCGCCACCCCGTTCACCGAGTGCGAGCCCACCACCGCGAGGCCGGCCATGCGGACCTGCTTCTCGGTGCCTTCCTCGATGAGCGAGAGGGCGGCGAGCTTCTGCTCGTCCATCGGCCACTTGATCTGCACGTGGCGGAGATGGCGCGAGTTGATCTCGTAGATGATCTCGAGGTGACGCGGCAGCAAGCGCTCGAAGAGCCCCACCGGCCACTTCTCGAGCGCCTCGGGCAGCAGGGTGTGGTTCGTGTAGCCGATCGTCGCTTGGGTGAGGTTCCACGCGTCGTCCCAGGTCACCCGCTTCTCGTCGACCAGCACGCGCATGAGCTCGGCGACGGCGATCGCAGGGTGGGTGTCGTTGAGCTGAATGGCGACCTTCTTGGGCAGCTCGTTCCAGCCCTCGTGCTGCCGCTGGTAGCGCCGGAGGATGTCGGCGATCGAGCAGGCGACGAAGAAGTACTCCTGCTTGAGGCGCAGCTCCTTGCCGGCCTGGTTCTGATCGTTCGGGTAGAGGACCTTCGAGATCACCTCGGAGCCGTTCTTCTCGACGACGCTGCGCTCGTAGTCGCCGTCGTTGAAGAGGGCGAAGTCGAACTCGGCCGAGGCGCGTGCCTGCCAGAGGCGCAAGGTGTTGACGGTGCGGCCGCCGAACCCGGCGATCGGCGTGTCCCACGGAATGCCGAGCACCGTCTTGCCGCCGACCCAGCGCGCGTGGGTCTGCCCGTCGCGGCCGGTGTGGTGTTCGACGCTGCCGAAGAAGCGCACTGGCACCATGCGCTCCGGGCGAATGATCTCCCAGGGGTTGCCGAACTTGAGCCACTCGTCGGCGCGCTCCACCTGGTAGCCCTTCACGATCTCCTGGGTGAAGATCCCGAACTCGTAGCGAATGCCGTAGCCCATGCCCGGCATGTCGAGGGAGGCGAGGGAGTCGAGGAAGCAGGCGGCGAGCCGGCCCAGGCCACCGTTGCCGAGGCCGGCGTCGGGCTCCATCTCGAGCATGCTGGTGAGATCGAGGCCGGCTTCCTTGAGCGCCTGGCGCGCGGTCTCCCAGAGGCCGACGGAGATGAGGTTGTTCCCGAGCGCCCGGCCGAGGAGGTACTCCGCCGAGAGGTAGTAGGCGCGCTTGACGTCGTGGCGATCGTAGCGGCGCTGGGTCTCGACCCATCGGCGCGCGAGGCGATCACGAATCGTGAGGGCGAGCGCGTGGTAGCGATCGAACGCGCCGGCGAGCTCGAACGAGGTGCCTCGGGTGTACTCGACGTGATCGACGAAGGACTTCTTGAGCGCAGCGGCCGAGGTGGCCGCGCGGTTCTCCTGCGGGAGGGGGAGCGTCGTCATGAGGGACCCATTACCTCTCCCGAGGAGGGGTCGCCACGTTCAGCCGCGCTCGAGCTCGGCGCGCTGCGGTGAAGCCGGTCGCTCGATCAGCGACCGCCGAACGCCGAGACGGACTCCGCCTCGAGCTGCGATCGCGCGTCGGCCGTCTTGTCCTTGAAGTCGGCGAGCAACGACGCAGGCAGGGGCTCGGCCTTGGGGAAGTTCTGGTTGAGCGGATTCACCCAGCCGCCGCCGCGCTTCATTCCGAAGTGGAGGTGCGGCCCGGTCGACAGCCCGGTGTTCCCCGACTCGCCGACGACGTGCTTCTGGAAGAGCCGCTCACCGACGTGGACGTTGATCTTCGAGAGGTGGAGGTAGCAGGTCTCGAAGCTCATCACGTGCTTCACGCACACCATGTTGCCGCCGCCCGAGTCCCAGCCGGCCTTGGTGACGGTGCCATCGGCGACCGCCCAGACGGGCGTGCCTTGCGGCGTTCCGTAGTCGACGCCGTTGTGTTGGCCGAACTGGTTGATGATCGGGTGGAAGCGGCCGCCGAAGCGCGAGGTGATCGGTGCGAACTTGAGTGGCGACTTGAGGAAGGTCTTCCGCGCGCTGGTGCCGTCTTCGTTGAAGTACGAGTCCTGCCCGTCGGGGAGCGTGTAGTGGAACATCTTCTTGGTGCCGACGCTCGAGCCCACGTAGGTGGCGGCGAGCACGGTGCCGTAGTCGATGAGGCGGCCCTTGGAGATCACCTTCTCGATCACCGCCCGCATGCGATCGCCCTTCTGCACGTCTCGGTAGAAGTCGATGTCCCAGGCGAAGACGTCGGAGAGGGTGATGGCGACGTCGGGCTTCTCTCCCGCGGCGATGGCGGCGTCCCACACCGACGACTCGACGACGAGCTCGACGACCTCGACCCGGCGCTCGCGCTCGATCTCACGCTTGCGCCCGACGAAGCGATCACCTTCGCGGCGCACTTGCCACTCGGTGAGCAGGTTCCGGCGGTAGTCGAGCACGTCGAGCACGCCGTGACGGAAGACGAAGCGCAGCTGATCGCCCGGCCGGGCCTTCTTGAAGTTGAACTCCGCGGCCATCAGCGCGCCCTGCACTTCGCCGATGGTGGAGTCGTCGAGGCCGGCGGTCTCGAGTGCCTTGGCGACGGTCTGGTTCTTCTCGAGCCGTCGGTTCTTCACCTGGGCGTCGGGGGTCGTCGTCAGCGCGAGGGCGGCGAGCAGGGCCAACATGAAGCAACACCCTAGAACAGGAAGTGCGCTCGTCCCAATGATCGACCACCTCTTCGAGCCGTGGCTTCCCGCCCGCGAGCGGCGCGATAAGGTGCACGGCGTGTCCAGGCTCCTCGTCGTTCTCTCCGTGTTGGTGGTGAGCGGCTGCCGCGTTCACACCCTCGAGGACGGGGCGTATGCGTTCACCAAGGGAGAGGTGCTGCGCGACGACTGCGGGCTCGCGAACCAGCCCGAGGTGTTCACGAAGGGCACCCTGCTCAAGGCGGGGCACATGGTGCGGCTCAGCTACGGCTACCTCGGCGCGGAGCTCGCCGGCACCTACCGCTACGGCCTCGAGGAGTTCACCGCCGACGCGACGATCACCAACACCCGGGCGACGCTGCGCGGCCAGGACTGTCAGCTCGACACCGTGCAGCTCGGCATCGACGCCACCACCCAGTCGGCGCAGCGCTTCACTGGAACGCTGTCGTTCGTCTTCCAGTCACGCGCGAGCGACGCGTGCACCTGCCGGTTGATGACGCGCTTCGACGCTCAGCGAAGCCCGTGATCGGGACGCTCGCCGCGACGCTTCTGTTCGCCACCCCTGGCGTCGATCGCGTGCTTCCCGCTGGAGGGCTCGAGCTCGGCGTCGGCTACACGCCCTCGGCGCCGGTCGAGGCGCCCATCTCCCTCATTGGCGGTGCCTCGATTCTCTTCACCGAGCATTTCGGCCTCGAGCTGCTCGCGAGGGCGACGTTCGCAGGACGCCGCTCGATCGCGCTCGAGCCGCTCGCCTCGGCAGAGTTCGCCTTCAGGTCTGGCGTGGTGGCGACGATCGGCGGCGGCGCCTCGTTCGGGACCGATCGCTATCTCACGGTGGGGCCCACGTTCCTCGCGAGCGTTGGCTGGTGGCCGCTGCGCCTCGTGGCGACGGTCCGGTTCCTCGACGCGCTTCCCCTGGTGTCGCTCTCGGCGAGGGTCGATCTGGTGATGTTGTTCACCGGGCTGCGCGGCATGCTCACTGGCTACCGATGAGCCGAGCGGCGCGACGAGACCCGATCAGGTGACGACCGGAGACGCGGCCGGTGCAGTGGCGAGGGTCGCGCGCCGATGGGCTCCGAGCGCGACGAGGGCTCCTCCGACGGCGACCGGCCCTGCCGCGACCAGCATCGAAAAGGGGAGAAGCACCAGCGGGGCGCAGGCGAGCGCATAGCCGAGCAGGAGCGCCGGCTCTCTCAAGAGCAAACGGCGGGGGAGGCCGAGCCGATCGCGGTTGTCGGCGATCGCTCCGTGGGAGAGGAAGATCGCGCCGATCGCCGTCTCCGCGATGACGACCAAGAGCGGTCCGACTCCAGGCACCAAGACGAGCGAGAGCGAGGCGATCGAGCTGAGCGCCCAGATGATCAAGCGGCGGGTACTCGGGAAGAGGCCACGGAGCGCGCGCTTCACCACTGCCGTGCCGCCGATGGTGGGCTCGGGTGCCTCTCCAGTCACCTCACGCTGAACGAAGAGCGCCATCTTCTCGAAGGCCGACGCCGCGATGGGACCCGAGAGCTGCCAGCCGGTGAAGATCGCGGCGAGCAGGAGCATCGCGCCCAGAACCACCGACAGGCCGATGGAGGCCAACGCGCCCAGCACGCCCGAGGGCAGCTCGACGAGCGCGGCCTCGAGCGGGTGCACGAGGGCGAGGGCGCCCGCGCAGAGGAGAATCGTCACTCCGCTGGTGATCATCGCGGGGACGACGAGGAGATGCCGCAGCTCCTTCTCCCGGAGCGTCCACAGGAACGCGCGAGGCAGCTGCAGGGCCGCCCACCCGAACGCGCCCACTGGGTTTCGCGGAGGACCGAACGACGCTCGCCCGCTCACCGGCCGAACAACTTCCTCAAGAAGCTGCTGCTGCGGCTCGTCGGCGGTTTCTCTGGCTCACCCGGGAGCGGCGCTTCGGCGAGCAGCTGCGCGGTGAGCTCGTCGCTCGCTTCTTGGGTCGTGAAGGCGACGTCGGCCTGCTTGCCCGAGGGCGTGGTCGCGGTGAGGAACAGCCTCCCATCGGCGCTCACGGCGAACTTGAGCGAGAGATCGCCGGCGCGATCGACCGAGGTGGTGAGGGCGCCGAGGTAGTCGTTGTCTTCGGCGCGCGTCGCCTGGCCTTGGAAGACCGCGAGGCGAATCGGCTCGGCGGCCTTGACGGGAACGGTCAGCGTCTTCTCCGCGGGCAACCGCGTGTTGCGCTCGAGCACCTTCCTGAAACCACCGCCGCGCACGCCTATTCCGATCGGCGCCGAGAGCACCTCGGCGAGCTGAATGCCCGACTTGCCGCGCTCCCGCATCACGAGCGCGTGCCCGAGGATCGCCGCGCCCATCGCGACCGCGCCCTGGGGATCGACGTCGGTCCTCGGAGGACGGCCCAACATCGCCTCGAGCCGCGCTCTGACTGCCGGCGCGCGCGACTGGCCGCCCACCATCACCACCTCGTCGAGCGACTGGGGCGTCAGCTTGGCCGCCTCGAGTACGACCTGGGTCACCTCGATGGTGCGATCGACGAGATCGTTCGTGTTCTGCTCGAGGTAGCTGCGCTCGACGTCGACGCGGAGATCGACCGGCTTGCCTTCGTCTGACGTGCTCGCGAAGGGCACGTGCACCGGCGCCATCGTCTTTTCGGAGAGCGCGATCTTCGCCAGCTCGGCGGCGTCGCGAACGCGCTCCATCACCATCGGCGTGAGGAACAGCCGTTCTCGTGGCCCTTCGTCGAGGGTGCCCACCAGCGCGTCGGCGAGCCGGGCGTCGAAGTCCATTCCACCCAGGAAGTTGTCCCCGCCAGTCGAGACGACCTCGAGATCGTCACCGGTGATCTCCACCACCGATGCGTCGAAGGTGCCGCCGCCCAGGTCGTAGACGAGCACGCGCTTGCGAGCGAGGCCGCGGCCGTAGCCAAAGGCGAGCGCGACCGCCGAGGGCTCGTTGAGCACGCTGAGCACCTCGAGGCCCGCGAGTCGACCTGCCTCGAGCACCGCCGAGCGCTGATGATCGTTGTACCAGGCAGGGACGCAGAGCACGGCACGCGTCAGCGGTCGCCCCAGCTCGTTCTGTGCGGCGTTCTTGAGCTCCTTGAGCAGCTCGGCGGCGAGCTCGGGGAGAGGGAAGACTCTGCCGGCGATCTCGATGCCGCAGTCGCCCTCGGGGTCCGGCGCGATCTGGAAGGTCAGCTTCGCCGCCAGCTCCTTGATGCGCTTCGAGCGCGCGCGCCGACCGATGAGCCGCTTGAAGCCGGCGACGGTCTTGTCGGGGTTGTCGACCCGGTAGCGCTTGGCGGCGTTGCCGACGAGGAGCCGGTTCTTCGCGAGATCGAGGGCGACGACACTGGGCATCGCGGTGCCTCGCTCGGAGGCGATGGGCAGGAGGCGCGGTGCTCCGTCGACGTAAGCCGCGACGCGGCAGGTGGTGGTGCCGAGATCGATTCCCAACACCATGTCCTCCGCGAGCGGCGGCGGCTTCGAGCTCGCCACGGGAGGGATCTTCGAGCGCCATTCGCCGCTCGGGCTCGACGCTGGCGGCTCGGGTTGAACGACCGGCGCTTCGGCGCGGACGGCACCCTCTCGGGCCGCGATGATGCGATCGATGAGGGCGCGCGTTCTGGCGTCGATTCGAGTGAAGCGCACCACCATGCCGGAGCGGCCAGGCTGATCGTCGCTGATGACCTGATGAACGACGCCCTCGCCGCGCATGAGCTTCGTTCCGTCGGAGAGCACGAGCTCGAAGGTGAGCGGCGTGCCGTCGGGCTTGGCGGCCTTGGTGGCGATGAAGATCCCGCCGCGGCCGACGTGCACGCCGTACCGCTCGACGAACTCGTCTTCGGTGGTGAACGGGAGCCGGATGCGCAGCGGCACCTTCTTCGGCTCATCGGGCGGAGGCGTCTGGCTCATGCGGACGTCGAGGGTGGGACCATAGCCCAGACCCGCGTCGTCACGGTGTTTTCGTCAGAGGAGCGGGAGCGAGAGGGTCTCGGCGCCGACCGGCAGCGAAAGGGTCAGCCCGGGGACGATCTGGGCAGGCGGCACCTCGAAGTAGAGGACCAGATCCTGCGCCACGCTGGGGCCGATCGTCGGAGCGAGCGGGCTGCCCTGGCCGACGCGCTGCACGTCGCGCGCGAGTTCGAACACGTCGGAGCCCTTCACCAGCGTCGCTTTGCTCAGCTCGAGGGTGAGCTCCTTGGTCGTCTGCACGGTGATGACGAGCCGCACGAAACGATCGGCGGTCGAGAGCTTCACCTTGGCGGTCGAGACGGCCTGTGCAGTCTCGATTCGATTGGGCGTCACGGTGAGCCCGCCGACCGTCACCGAATCAGCCTTCGTCTTCACCGTGACCGGCGTGTCGGGAGGCTGCTGTGCGACCTCCGCGAGCGGGTTGGGTTCGTCCTTCGAGCGCATGCCCGGCGGGCCTCCGGGTTGGCCGCCCTTCGAGAGCCGCTCCTGCTCGGCCTTCAGCTTCTGAATGAGCGGATCGTTCTCGTCGACCGTCGGCTTCTTGTCTGGGCAGGCACAGAGGGCGAGTGACGCGACGACGAGGACCGTGCGCATTCAGGCTCCCTTGAGGTGGGCGATCAGCTTCTCGAACGCCTGCGGGAGCTTGGACGGATCGGTGCCGCCGGCTTGGGCCATCTCGGGCTTGCCGCCGCCCTTGCCGCCGAGCTCGGCCGCCATCGCCTTGATCGCGTCACCCGACTTGAAGCCCTTCTCGATGACGTCCTTGGTGGCGGTGACGAGGATGATCGCCTTGCCGTCGGCTGTCGCGCCGCCGAGTCCGATGACCCCGGAGCGGATCTTGTCGCGGTACTTGTCGGCGAGCTGCTTGAGCAGGTTCGCGTCCGCGCCATCGACCCGGTGGGTGAGCACCTTGATCCCGTTGACCTCCTGAACGGTCTCGGACTCGGTCGAGGCGCTCGCCGCGCGGAGCTGCGCTTCTTCGAGCTTCCTCTCGAGCTCCTTGACCCGCTTCTGGCTGCCTTCGATGCGCTTGGGCAGATCGGCCGGCGCGGACTTGTAGAGGCTGGCCGATTCGGTGAGCACCCGCTCGAGGGAGCGAAGGTGCTCGAGCGCGGCCGCGCCGGTGAGGCCCACGATGCGCCGCACGCCCGCCGCGATCGCCGATTCCTCGGTGATCTTGAAGAGCCCGATGTCGCCCGAGCGGAAGACGTGCGTGCCACCACAGAGCTCGGTGGACTCGGGGTGCACGGTGACGACGCGCACCTTGTCGCCGTACTTCTCGCCAAAGAGCGCGACCGCGCCGGCCGCCTTCGCCTCGGCGAGCCCCATCACCTTCGTCTCCGCGCCCTTGTTCTCGCGAACCCAGGCGTTGACGAGATCTTCGATGCGATCGATCTGCTCGCTGGTGAGCGCCTGGTACGCCGAGAAGTCGAAGCGCAGGTAGTCGGGGTGAACGATCGAGCCCTTCTGGTTGACGGTCTCTCCGACGACGACCTTGAGCGCCTTGTGGAGGAGGTGCGTCGCCGAGTGGTTCGCGCGGATCTTGTTGCGCCGCTGGACGTCGACCGTGAGCTCGACCGAGTCGTGAACGGCGAGGCTGCCTTCGATCACCTTCGCCCGGTGGACGAAGATCGAACCAGCCGGCTTCTGCACGTCGGTCACCTCGAGCTTCACGCCCTTGCTCTTCATCGAGCCGGTGTCGCCGACCTGACCGCCAGACTCGGCGTAGAACGGGGAGCGATCGAGGATCACCTCCACCGAGTCGCCCGCCTTCGCGACCTCGACGCGCGCGCCGCCCTTGATGAGCGCGAGCACCTTGCCGGAGCCGGACGTGCCGTCGCCGTCGTAGCCGCTGAACTGGGTCTCGGGGATCGAGCCGGCGAGCTTCATGTACACGTCTGAGATCGGGCCGTCTGTTGGGAGAACCTCATCGCGCCCGGGCTGTTCGGCTCGGATTCTCTCGTATTCCTCGAGGTCGACGGTGAAACCGTGCTCCCTCGCCACGACTTCTGTCAGATCGGGTGGGAATCCGTGCGTGTCGTGCATGGTGAAAACGAAGTGTCCCGACAGCTTCGAGGTCCCGACACTCTCGAGCTTCTTCAGCTCCTTCATCAGGATCGCGAGCCCGTTCTGAAGTGTCCGCCGGAAGGCTTCTTCCTCAAAGCGCGTGACCTCGAGAATGAACTCGCGGCGCTCCTTGAGTTCCGGATACTGAGACGACATGGTGTCGATGACCGCATTCACCGGTGAGTGAAGGAATGGCTCGGTGAGGTTGAGGTTCTGATCTCCGTGGCGGATTGCGCGGCGCATGATTCGGCGCAGCACGTAGCCACGGCCGACGTTCGAGGGTTGCACGCCATCGGCGATCAAGAACGCCGCGGTCCGGGAGTGATCGGCGATCACCCGCATCGCCGCGTCCTGCACGCTGTTCCATGATCCGCCATACGCGCGCTTCGACACCTTCTCGACGCTCGCGATGATCCCTCGGAAGAGATCGATGTCGTAGTTCGAGCCGCGGCCTTGAACGACCGAGGCCACGCGCTCCAGACCCGCGCCGGTGTCGATGCTCGGCTTCGGCAGGGGAAACAACTTTCCGCCCGCCTCTTTGCGCTCGAACTGCATGAAGACGAGGTTCCAGATCTCGAGCCAGTTGTCCGACTCGCCCGGCTTCTCCTCTTCCTTCACCGGGTGATTCGGCAGGTAGAAATAGATCTCCGAGCACGGCCCGCACGGCCCGGTGTCGCCCGCCGCCCAGAAGTTGTCCTTGAGCCCGAGCGCGTGAATGCGGTGACGCGGAACTCCCGCCTTCGCCCAGAGTTCGCGCGCTTCGTCATCGGCTGGAATGCCCTCTTCGCCCTTGAACACGGTGACCGACAGCCGCTCGACCGGGAGCTTGATCACCTGCGTCACGAACTCCCACGCCCAGGCGATCGCGTCGGCCTTGAAGTAGTCGCCGAAGGAGAAGTTGCCGAGCATCTCGAAGAACGTGTGGTGCCGCGCGGTGAAGCCGACGTTCTCGAGATCGTTGTGCTTTCCGCCCGCGCGCACGCACTTCTGCGCCGTCGCCGCTCGCGTGTAGTCGCGCGTCTCGCGGCCGGTGAAGAGATCCTTGAACTGCACCATGCCGGCGACGGTGAAGAGCAGGGTGGGGTCGTTGGACGGGATCAGGCTCGAGGAGGCGACCCGGCGGTGCTTCTTCGACTCGAAGAACGAGAGGAACGCTTCGCGGATCTGCGCAGTAGTGAGGGAAGACATGGAGGCCTTCTGCCACACGGACGGCGGCCTCGCACCAACCCGACACACTCACTGCGCGTCGACGTTCAAAGGGTAGTCGAACTCCACCTGGCCCTCGGGGAGCGGCGGAAACGTGAGCCGTTCGAGGTACCTCGCGAAGCAGCGCTGTGGCTCGGAGCGCGCCTCTCCGCGGAGCCGGCACACCTTCCCATTCGTGCTCACCGTGAAGCGCAGGCCGTGGCCCTTCTCGAAGAGCTCCCCAGGCGGGCACGGGTTCGCTCGGGTCGCGCGGCGGAGCACGTCCAGCATCACGTCCTTGTCGGCGAACGGGCCACGCGTCGGGGGGCCGCCTGCGCAGGGCGTGGAGAACGGAAAGTCTCTTCGGCGATCGAGCACGTCGAAGGCCGCCATCACCTCGTCGATTCGCTCGCCGGCCGCGGGCTTCAAGAGTTCACGAAACGCAGCGCGCCGCTCGGGGCCGCTCGACTTCTCGACCGTGCACACCCCTCGCTGCGCCTTGCGGAACGCGGTCGCACACGGGCTCGGCAGGAGGGCCGCGCAGGCGCGAACGGCGGGCTCGATGGCCGACGTCTCGGTGAGCGCTCCCACCGCGTCGAGGCACGCAGAGGCCGGCGAAGCGGCGAGGACGAGCGAGAGCAGCACGTGGTGGAGCGTAACCCCTGGTGGGAGCCTCCGAGTCACCATTGAGTGTCCACAAACCAAGGTGGAAGAGGTGAGGAGGCACCTTCAGCGGCTGAGGAGGCAGGTTCGGTGGGTGAGGAGGCGCCTTTGGCGCGGTGAGGAAGCACCTTTGGAGGCTGAGCAAGCGTTCTTGGAGGCCGAGGAGCCGCGATTGGAGGCTGAGGAGGATCCAACCGCCCGGAATTGCAAAGGAGGGCGGCGATTGGGCGGGCTTGCACCACTCCGCAGGAGGTCAGGGGCACCAGCTCGAGGTGATCGGGTCGACGACGCGATCGCACGCTCGCGCGAGGTTGAGCGAGCTGAACCGCTCCGGCGCCGAGTGCTGCTGGGCGAAGACGGCCGCGTGGTAGGTGCTCAACCGACTCTCTGGAATCTCCCGGAGCACTGACGCCGCGTCGGCCGACAGCCCCGCGAGGTACTCGGCGTCGATCGTCCCCTCCCGCTCGACGTTCATCCGCGCGATGAAGGCGTCGGGGTTCATCGCGTTGAAGGCCGTCAGCACCAGCACGCTCGCGCCGACGACGCCGACCGCGAAGCGACGAGGCCAGCTCCAGACGGTGACCGCTCGCCACACCAGCAGCAGCGCCACGAAGACGCAGATCACCTGGGAAAAGAGGCGCTGCCGGGTGAAGCCGTAGGTGTCCTCGTAGAGCATCATGCGGTTGACCGCCGAGAGCAGCATCGGGAGCGTCGCCATCACCAACGCGGTCGAGGCCGCCTTCAACGCGAACACGCCACGGCCTTCCGTCTTGGTGCGGGCAGGGAGGACGAGGACGGTGAAGAGCACGATCCCCGCGACCGCGAGCAGCTGCCAGAAGCCCTGCCGCGCGTACGAGGAGTACGACATGCCGTCGGGCAGTGAGCAGGCGTTCGGCGCGAAGGCGCAGCGGGCGGAGACGAGGCTGAAGAGCATCAACACGACCGTCAGGCCCACCAAGCCAGCGAGCGCTTCCGGCAAGCCGAGCGGGGTCGAGGTCGTGCTCGCGGCTTCCTGATCTGTCGGACTCCGCCGCCGCAGCGCCCAGGTCACGAGCCCGACGGAGGACACGCCCATCCACACCGCGACCATCGCCGCCCGGGTGAGCGACGTCATCGGGAGTTCGAGGATCCCGCTCGCGACGAGCTCGACCTGTTGGCCAAACGCCGCGTCGCCCGAAGCGAGGAGCAACGTCACCACGCCGATCAAGGGGACTCCGACGAGGCCCATCTTCGCGATCGGCCCGAGCAGCTTCGGCCAGGTCTCGGCGAACCGCGAGCCACGGGCCTCTTCCGCGATCGCCTCAGCGCCGGTCCGCACGCCCGACGACAGCACCTTGAACGGCGCCGCCGACAAGCCGGGGAGGGTGAGATCACGCGTCGGGTTCGCCCCATTCCACCCGCGCACCGCGAGCAGCATCAGCACCACCACCGCGAGCACGTCGAGCGCGACCAACAGATCGCTGTCACGCACCGAGACGAACCCACTGAGGATCACCGCCGCCATCACCAGCCAGCGCTGTCCCTTCGCGGTCTGTCGCCCCTCCCGGCCACTCGCCGCCAGGAGGAAGGTCGCGAACGTCGAGGTCGCCAAGGTGAAGCCGAGGCCGAAGGCGCCGCCGTCGAAGAGGATCGCCGAGAGCAGGCCGAACGCGGCCCCTGCGATCAGCACGGAGCGCTTCGCCTGAACGGGGCGGGTCACCAAGGTGAGGGGGGCGGCGAGCGGAAGCTTGTCTGCGGTGGGAGCGAGCGAGTTCATGAGCGAATCGTCGCGAGGGGCCGCGTGAATCTCGCGGCGCAATTCAGGTCTGTCGGGTGAAACTTCGTGCAGATTCTGTGCAGCGCTGTGGTTCCAGGGCCCACACGGTGACGAACGACCCAGCTGTGAGGAGAACGAAGTTGGGTAGAGTCGAGGTCCTCGTGCGGTTCGCCACCGTCGCTCTCGTCGGGTCCGTTGCTTCCTCAGCGCTCGCGGCCGACGCGCGCGTCACCCTCCTTTCCAAGCAGCTCACCACCATGAAGGACCCGCGTGTCCGCGCGCAGACCGTCCTCCTCCTCGGGCAGACCCAGTCCGAAGAGGCGGTCGCTCCGCTGTGCACTGCGCTGAAGGACGGCGAGGCGGTGGTGCGCGCCGCGGCCGCGAATGCCTTGGGTGAACTTCACTCCGCCAGCGCGACGGCCTGTCTGAGGACCGCGCTCGGAGAGCAGGATCCGTCGGTGCGCACGGCCATGGAGAAGGCCCTCACTCCAGTGCCGAACGAAGGAAGCGGCGGGCTCTACCTGAGCCTCGAGCCGACCGCGGACAACGGCGGAGCGTTCGATCCCAACCTCCTCACCCTCGCGCACTCCGTGCTCAAGACGCAGCTCAGCGAGCTCGGCGCCACCTTCGCGCCGCCCAACGAAGAGAAGAAGGCCGCCCAGGCGCTGATGAAGTCGAAGGGGCTGCGCGGGTACCAGGTGAAGATGCAGCTCAGCCCTGGCTCGACCGAAAAACAGCTCAAGGTCGAGATGCTGATTCTGACGTACCCAGATCATGCCATTCAGGGCAGCTGGAACGTGAAGGGGTCGGGCGGCAAGCCCGAGTCACTCATCAAGGCGATGGTTCCGAAGGTCGTCAATGACGCGGCCGGCGACCTCAACTGGAAGCAGTAGGAAGGCGAGACCCAATGTCGACTCAAGTCGCAGCACCAGCCCAGGCGCCCTACCAACGGAAGATGAGGAACTTCCTCCTCGACTCCCGCTTCCAGCTCAAGTTCGCCGTCTACTTCACGATCCCCACCGTCATCATCTCGGGCTTCCTCGGCTACTTCATCGCCAGCACCACGGGCAGCCTCTTCGGTCAGATGCAGCAGGCGGTCGAGGCGCGATCCAAGTCGGCGGAGACGAGCAAGGAGCTGGGCACCTGCACCCTGAACAACGATCTCACCAAGGGCCTCGATGATCCCGCGCTGATGACGAAGCTCGAGGCGCGCTCGAAGGAGATCGACGCCGCCTACGATGCCGAGAAGCTCGCGATCTTTCAGCAGCAGAAGGACCTGGTGGCCCAGCAGCAGACGACGCTCACCGTGTTGGTCGGCATTCTCGCGCTCTTCGTGTTCGCCATCGGGTTGCTCGCGATCGTGATCACCCACCGCATCGTCGGCCCGCTCTTCCGCATCAAGCGCATGGGGCGAGAGGTGACCTCGGGGGTGATCCGTCCGCCCGAGTACGGGCTGCGCCCCGGCGACGAGCTGAAGGACGTCTTCGACGTCTTCGCCACCATGGTGAAGTCGCTGCGCGATCGCACCGAGGCCGATCTCAAGGCCGTCGACGCGGCGATCGCGGGTGAGAGCGGCGCGCTCGAGCGGCACCGCGCCGAGCTGCTGGCGCGGCTCGACAAGAAGTGATCGCCTCCACGTGAGTCAGCGGGCCTCGGCCTGCGCGACGATCGACGCGAACGCTCGCTCGGCGAGTTCCCACTCGAGGCCGTCGAGCGCGGCTTGCCACTTCGCCGGCTGCATCGGTTCGCGCAGGAGCAGGGTGCGGAGCGGCAGGCCGCGCACGGCGAGCCGCCGAACCGCGAGGGGATCACCGGGACAGACGAGCACGACGGTGCCAACCGTCTGGGGCGGTGCGCCGACGCCCCACCACTCGCGGAGCAGCACGTCATCACCCTCGAGCCCGACCGGCCCCAGCCTCACCCGCCGACCCTGCGTCGCCGCCACCCGGACGAACGCGGTGATCAGCGCCTCGCTCGAGCTCTCCCCGACGAGCATCGTGCAGGGCCCACGCTGACCCAGCGCCACCGAGGCGAGCTGCTCGTCCGTCGAGAGCCCGTCGAACACCGCGAGTGGCCGCTCGATCGTGGCGCGCCCGAAGCGCTCGAGTCCCTCCAGGCCCAGCCGTCGCTCCCAGGTTGGCGCTCGCCGCACGTCGGAGACCAGCAAGGAGGGAACGGTCGCGACCAAGGCCTGCATCGAGGCCTCGCAGGAGGCGGTGGTGGGCCGCAGCCACAGCCCGGAGGCAGACGCCCACAGCTCGGTCTGCTCCGACGGCGTGGTGAGTCGAGGAACCAGCTCCGCGACCGTCGAGGCCTCGCCGAGGACACCCTCGAGGAGCGCGCTGTTCGGTGCGTCGCGCAGCTCCGACAGCCACCAGGCCAGCTCGTGGCCCAAGGCGCCCAGCCCGTCGCGGAGCACCAACCAGGGCTCGGTCTGGCCCCGATCGATCAACGTCGATTGTTGGAACGCCGAGAGGAGCCCAGCGAGGGCGGTGCTCGCACGGTGTACGGCTTGGAGCGCAGCGCCAATTGGGCGACCAGGCGCGGCGACCTCGAAGAGCTCCGGGAGGCGGAGGAGCCGGGTCACCTCGAGCCCCACCGTTCGTCTCCGGCGCTCGAAGTCCACGGAGGCGGGCGCGTCGAGCCAGATCACCGCGTCGGGTCGTACGCCGCTCTCGATCCACTCGGCGATCTCCCCAGGCGTTCCGCCGAAGACGCCAGGAGGGGGCGCCGCATCGGACCGGCGCTCCAGCAAGGTGCGCAGGCTGTCGAAGAGGGGAACCCGGTCTCGCCAGAACCCGCTCAGCACCCGCAGATCGCGATCGGTGCGCTCGCCCCAGCTCGAGAGGTAGGCCATTGCGGCCGCGAGCGAGGCATCGACGACGACTCGTCGGGCCACGAGGGCTTGGAGCGCAGCGCGAGACCCAGCCCGTCGGGGAGGCAGTCGCGGGATCGAGAGCTTCTTGAGCCGGGCGTGGGGCCCCGCGATCCAGATCGTCTTCCCCATCTCCTTCGCGAGCGCCTGGAGCAGGAGATCCGGCTCGCTCACCTCGAGCTCGATCGCCTGCGTCTTCGGCGCGAGCTTGAAGGCGTCGAGCACCGGCGGCACAGCGTCGAGCCCGGGCGCCACGACGGGCCGCGGCGAGGTCTCGGGTCGGGCGGAGATCGTCTCCACGGCAGCCTCGGCGAGTCCACGCAGCACGCGCTCCATCGGCCCATGACCTTTGAGCTGATCGGCGAGCCGGAGGAGGGCCGGGCGCCTCGCCGGCTCGGCCGCGCGCTCGAGCATCGTCTGCACCACCGCCACCGTGTCGCGTGCATCGTGGAGGGCGCGGTGCTGCGTCCCAGGAGCACGGCCCGCCCAGCGAACCAAGGAGTCGAGTGAGTGCGACGGCAGCTCGGGGAAGAGCACCAACGCCAGCTCGCAGGAGTCGAGCACCTCGAGCTCCCGAAACTGGCGGGCGAGGAAGCTCCGCTCGAAGAGCGCGTTGTGCGCCACGACCGTCACCCCGCGCAGCAGCCGCTCCAGCGCAGGCTCCAGCTCGTCGAACGACGGCGCGCCATCGAGGTCGTGATCGGTGAGGCCGGTCAAGGCCGAGATGACGGGCGGCACCGGACGGTTCGGACGAACGAGCCAGTGGTGCTCGCTCACCGCCACCCCCGCTTCGACCAACACTGCCCCGATCTCGATCACCTCGTCGAAGGCCGCGTCGAGGCCCGTCGTCTCGACGTCGAGGAAGAGGTGCCGATCGAGCAGGTGGGGGAACTCACGCACCCGCCTACCCTAGATCCAAACCCTGACATTGCCTGCGAAAGCTCTGAAATCGGTTCGAAATCTCTCCGTTGAGCGGTTCTGACGAGTTGGTGACTCAAAGAGGAGCGGGCAGGGCGGCAAACCGGAATGCGGTCTCAGCCGTTTCAGTTTTCGTGGTGAGGGAATCGCACGTGGGTCGGGTGGAGCCGAGAGTCATGGACGTTCAGGTGTTGGTCAGTCAGGTGGAGGCGCCGGCGGAGCTGCGGAGGTGGATCACCTCGCGCCTCACCGAAGTGCTGGGCACCGCCGTCGCGAGCGTGTCGTCGATCGCGGTGATGATGAGCCCGGTCTCCAAGCACGGCTCGGAGCGAATGATGCGCTGCTCGATGGTGGTGACGACGCTCAACGGCCGGAGGGTCGTCGAGACCCGTGACGCCAAGCTCGACGCCGCCGTCGAACGCGCGATGCGGCTGGTGAGCCTCAGCCTCTTCGCCGAAGAACGTCCAGCGGTTCTGCCGATCGCCAAGACCGCGCCGCTCACCTGACCGTCACCATCGTGACGCGGTCCGAATGTTGCTGTGCCTCGTGCTCGGGGCACTTCCGTGACGGCGAGTCTTCTCGAAGTCGATCGAGACGAGGTGATCACGCGGCTGCGACGGTCGGCCGACCGTTTTCGTCGGGCCGCGCGGGTGCAGAGCCTGCTCGTGCAGCTCGTCCCCGACACGGACGAAGGCGAGCTGCTCGAGGAGCACGTTCGAGCCCTCGCGAGCGCCTTCAACACCGTCGTCACCGAGCAGGGCCTCGCGTTCGAGGAGCACTCTCGGCGGCTCGAGTCGTCCGTCTTGGCCCTCGAGCGTGAGCTGGAGCAGTTCGACGCGCGCATTCCCACCACCTCGTTCCAGGAGCGCTTCGATCGCCTCAAGGCCAGCACCTCAGCGCTCGCCGACTATGCAGCGGTGTTGGGCGAGCACCTCGGCGGTGGGCTCGCGCGCGTCGATCGAGTCCAGTTCCTGCTCACCCGCGCGATCCGTTCCTTCACGGGTGACGAGTACCTCGAGCCAGCCGAGCGGGTGGCGCTCCTCGCTGGCCTGCTGCCGGAGGTGCGCATCGATCCCGAGGTGAGGCACTCGGCGATCGACGGCTTCGAGGAGACCGCGCACCGGCTCGATCGGTTCCCCAGCCTCGAGCTGCTGCTGGAGTCGGGGCTCTTCGACGAGCTCGGCGGGTTCAAGGTCTCGCTGCGCGAACAGCTGCTCGACCCCGAGGTGATGTCGGCGCTGATCGAACTCGACGCGGCGATCTCCGTCGCCGTCGGCCGGCTCTGTGAGGGGCTCCCGGAGCGAGAGCAGGCCTTCGCCGCGCACCTCGCGCTGGTCGACGCCCGGCTCGAGCGCATGTTCGCGCAGCTGCGGGCGGAAGACGCCCAGCTCCGCGAGCGGTTCGACGAGTGGGTCGCGCGGCCGAGGAAGAAGAAGCCGGCCTCCGCGGCGGTTCCGCTCTTCGTTCCAGCGGCGCCCCGTCGGCCTTCGCGGCGCATCGGAGCGATGGCGCTCGCGCTGGTCGTCTTCGTCGTCATCGGAGTGGTTCGGCGCCACGGTGGAGGGCACCTCCGCCCGCTGGAGCCTGCCGATCTCCACCTGCTCAGTCCCGTCCTGGCGAAGGGTGCAGTCGATCCTCCGTTCTTCCTCGGGCAGGTCGATCGGGTCGGCTGGGCGGGGCTCGATCCGCTGCGGCGTCGGGAAGCCGCGGGCCGGCTGGCGCGAGCGCTCGAGCGTCGCGGCTGGCCGATCGGAACGGTGATGCTCGACGATCAGGTGGTGATGCAGCTCGAGCAGGGTGAGCCGTTGCTCGTGCAGTGAGTCGGCGCGCACCGCGAGGGCCTGGGGGACCCACCCCGAGCGCCGCGGCCGTCGAGAGTTGGGGGCGGAACGGGGCGTGCTTCAACAAGGAGTCGACATGCGTCGGCGAGGCTTCTCTCTCATCGAAGTGATGTTGGCGGTCGCGATCGTCGGGGTGCTCGCCTCGATCGCCCTGAGCGAGTTCACCACCTTCACCATGTTGGCGCGGCGAACGAACGCCATCACCGGCCTCCGGCAGCTCTGGTCGGTGCAGCGGGCGTACTCGACCGAGAAGGGCACCTTCGCCCCGACCTTCATCGACCTGGGCTTCAAGCTCGAGGGCGGCGAGCTGATCGACGAGACCACCTACAAGAGCGGCCCGTACACCTACCAGCTGAGCCAGCCCTGGGGACAGGCGTCGTTCTATTGCATCGCGACCGCCCAGCTCGACAGCGACGCCTATCGAGACGTCCTCGAGATCTACGAAACGAACACGGAGGGGAAATGAACCGTCTCATCGCTGGCCTCGTCGCGCTGCTCGCCCTGGGCGCCCTCGCTGGCCCCACGCCGCGCGTCCTCTACTGCGACATCTCGAATCGCTACTTCCCTCAGCCCGTGGCCACCACCTCGAGCTCGAGCGGGTCGTCGAGCGGGTCGTCGAGCTCGAGCGGATCGTCGAGCTCGAGTGGGTCGTCGGGTTCGAGCAGCAGCGGCAATGGCAACCGCAGCGGCTTGGGCGACCGCACCAACCCTGGCCAGGGCAGCTCGAACAACTCGAGCGGCAACACCGGCACCAACAACCCCGGCGGCCTCAGATGAGCGAGGCGAGCGGTCGGTACCGGGGGCGGCCCTCGATCGCGAGGTACATCGAGGAGGCGATGGAGCCGGTCCCCACCGCCTCCGATCACGAGGTCGTCTCGCTCGACGTGCTGTCCGATCACCAGGCCTGGCTCGGCGATGATGGACGGGTCGCTGGGCTCTTCGTGGTGATGGGCACGCCGCCACCGCTGGGCGCCGCGATGCTGCTCGAGGTGCGACTGCCGTGGGGCGAGCGGTTCGAGATCTCTGGCGAGGTCGAGTGGGTGGTGGACACGCCGCGGGCCAGCGTTCGTCAGCGCCCCGGAGCCGGCGTTCGCCTCGAGCTCGTCGATCATCACCGGCACCTCCTCGACGCGGCGCTCTCGCTCCGGGCGCCCATTCGACCACCTCCCGACGCTCGCAGGCGCTGAAGCTTCGACAGGCAGCGCGCTCGGCGTCATCCTCGGTGAATGCCGAAGGGGAACGACGTCGGGTTGGTGCTGTCGGGTGGTGGTGCGAGAGGAGCCTACGAGGCTGGCGTGCTGCAGGGGCTCAACGAGGCGCTCGGGCATTCGTCGGAGCCGCGCTTTCGGGTCATCGCCGGCACCTCGGTGGGCGCGATCAACGCAGCGTGGATGGCGGCGAACGCACACGCCTTCGATCATCGCGTCGAGGAGTTGGTGCGGCTGTGGCGTGCGCTCCGGCTGCAGGATCACCTCCGCGTCGATCTCCTCGGCCTCATCGGGTGGTCGAGCCCGCTGCGCTGGCTGCGTCGTGGGCCGGCGCCTCGCGATGAAGATGGTCCCTCCGACCGGTTTGGGCGATCGGTGCTCGATCCCCGGGCGCTCGAAGACATCGTCACCACCGCGATCGACTGGCGGCAGCTGCACGAGAACGTGAACGCAGGGCGGGTTCGTGCCCTCGTCGTCGCTGCCCTGCACGTCGGCAGCGGCGCGACCACCATGTTCGCCGAGCTCGCGCCAGGCGCCGAGTTCAAGCCGATGAGGCACCCGCGCCGGGTCGCTCGACCGACCCGCATCGAGGTGGAGCACGTGCTCGCCTCCGCCGCGATCCCCGCGCTCTTCCCCGCGCGCCGCATCGGCCGTTCGTACTTCGCGGACGGAGGGTTGCGCTTCAACACGCCGATCGCGCCCGCCATTCGCGCTGGCGCCGACAAGCTGGTGGTGATCACCCTTCGGCACGAGCCGCGCGAGCCGGTCGACATCGACGCGCCCGGCAACTCGATGGACGAGTACCCGAGCCTGGTGTTCCTCGTCGGCAAGATCTTCAACGCGCTGTTGCTCGATCCGGTCGCCTACGATCTCCAGGTGCTCGAGCGCTTCAACCACATGATGGAGGTGATCGACTCCAGCCTGTCGCCCGAGGAGAAGGCGCGGCTCTCCGAAGTGACCGAACGGGCGCGTGGCATGGCGTACCGGCACCTGCCGACGCTCACCTTCGAACCGTCGAAGAACATCGGCGTGCTGGCGGGAGAGCACCTGCGCCGTCACTCCGGCTCGTGGAACCTGGGGCGCTTCTACGAGTGGCTGCTCGCGCACGCTGCGCACGCCGAGTCTGCGTGGGAGGCCGACCTCGCCTCCTATCTGCTCTTCGACGGCAGCTGGGCGGACACGCTGATCGAGCTCGGGCGCGCCGATGCGCTGGCGAAGCGTGACGAGATCCGGGCATTCTTCGCTGCCTGACCCGAGGGCCCTGAGATGCGCGCCATTCCGATCGTCCTCATCGTCTTGAACGCCGTCGTGCTGCTGGGGCAGCTCTGGCCGGAAGGTGCGCCGCCGTTCGCCCGGGTGGTCAACATCGTCTTCCTCGCGGCGAACCTCGGCTGGCTCGTCGTCGGAATGCGTCGTTCAGCCGAGCGCTGACTCGAGGGCCGCGAGGGAAGGCTCCAGCGGTCGTGCGATCGACGGCCGCGCGAGCAGGTCGGCGAGCGCTGGCGGAGGCACGAGCGCCTGTCCAATGAGCGGCTCGACGATGGTCTCGAACTTCGCCGGGTGCGCGGTGGCCGCGATCAACAAGGGCGCGCGGTGGCCCTTCGCCCGGAGCCGATCTCTCAGCGCGACGCCACAGGCGGTGTGCGGACAGATCGCGGTCTTCGTCGCCCGGAACACGGTCGCGATCGTCCGGCTAATCGTCTCGTCGTCGACCCAGTCGCTGCTCAGCACGCCTCGCAGCTCGTCGAGGTCGGGAAACCACCACCGGAGCCGCTCGAGGTTGCTCGGCGCGCCGACGTCCATCGCGTTGGCGAGCGTCGCGAGGCTCGGCCTGGGCTCGTACGTTCCTCGCTCGAGGAAGTCGGGCACCACCCGGTTCGAGTTGGTCGCGCAAGAGACCTTGCCGATCGGGAGGCCGAGCCGCTTCGCCATCAGGCAGGCGAGCGCGTTGCCGAGGTTGCCAGTGGGGACGATCACGTCGACGGGCGCGCCCGTTCGGTGCCGCATCGTGAGCGAGGCGTGCGCGTAGTACGTCATCTGCGGGAGCAGTCGGCCCAGCGAGATCGAGTTCGCCGAGGACAACCCATGGCGCGCGACGAGCTCGGGCTTCGCGAAGGCCTGCTTCACCAGCCGTTGGCAGTCGTCGAACGAGCCGCTCACCTTGAAGGTGCGAACGTTGTCGCCGAACGCGCCGAGCTGGTGCGCCTGCCGGCCCGACACGCGCCCATCGGGGTAGAGGATCACCACCCGAAAGCCGCTGCGGCGGTGGAAGGCGGCCGCGACGGCTGCGCCGGTGTCTCCGGAGGTCGCCACCAAGATGGTGGTGGGCGGGAGGCCGAGCCGCGAGAGCGCCTCGGCGAGGAAGCGCGCTCCGAAGTCCTTGAAGGCGGCGGTCGGCCCGTGGAACAGCTCGAGGAGGAACGTGTCGTCGTCGATGGGCGAGATCGGTGCGTCGAAGGTGAAGGCGGCCTTCGAGAGGATCGCGGCGTCGAGCGGCTCACGAGAGAAGAGGGGGCCGAGCAGACTCGTCGCAGTGTCGGCGAGCCGCGCTCCCAGCGTCACTGGCGGCTGTGGCTCGAGCGGAAAGACGTACAGCCCGCCATCGGGAGCGAGTCCTTCGGCCAGCGCCTTCGACAGCGAGACGGGACCGGCGCCACGGGTGCTCACGCAGTTCATCGTCGGAGCAGCCTCGCGCCTTTCGCGTCGGCCTTCGAGAGGTGAACGTCGGCGTCGAGCCGCACCGAGCGGAAGGCCTCGGCCATCGCAGCGCCACCACGCTTGGCTGCCTCCTTGGACTCGAACCAGGCGAACACGCTCGGGCCGGCGCCAGAGATGGAGCTCCCCAGCGCGCCCGCGTCGAGCGCCGCCTCCTTCACCCGCGCGAAGCCCGGAATGAGCCGGGCTCTCCGTGGCTCCACCAGCACGTCCCGCAGCCCGCGACGGACGAGGGCGAGATCGCTCGTGAAGCAGCCCGCGAGGAAGAGCGCGAGCCCTTCGCTCTGGTGAACGAACTCGGACAGCTCGTAGCGCCCCTTCAGCGCGGCGCGGGCCCGCCTGGTCTCGAGGACGAAGTGGGGGTGAACGACGGCGAGGTGCACGCCCTTCGGCACCGGCACGCGAACGGGCGCTCCGTGCAGCGGGGCGATGGTGATCCCTCCGAGCAGCATCGGGGCCACGTTGTCGCCGTGCTTCGAGCCGCTCGCCGCTGCCTCGCCTTCCATCGCCAGCTCGTAGAGCGTCTCGACCGGCAACGGCCCATCGAGGAGCGCGTTGGCCGCCACCAGCGCCGCCACCGCCGAAGCCGCCGAGCCGCCCATGCCGCTGCCGAGGGGAATGCCCTTGTCGAGCTCGATCTCGAAGCCGATTCGACGATCGCGGAGACGCCGCTGCAGGTGGATCAACGCGCGGCCCGCGGTGTTCGCGTTCGCCCGGGTGGGCAGCTTGGTGACGACTCCCCGAATCGCGGTCACCCGAACGGCACCGTCGCGCGTGCGAGTCACCGTCGCCACGTCACCGACGCCTTCGAGCGCCTGGCCCAACACGTCGAAGCCCACTGCGACGTTTCCGATCGACGCAGGCGCGAAGGCCCGTGCCGAGCTCACAGTCGCGCTCCCAACGACGCCGCGATTCGCAGCACGTCGGCGAAGATCCCCGCGGCGGTCACCTCGGGCCCGGCACCCGGCCCTTGCACCACGAGCGGGTTCTGCCGGTAGCGCGCAGTGGTGAACTGCACCACGTTGTCGGTGAGCTTGATGTGCGCGAACGCGTGCGAGGTCGGCAGCTCGACCAACCCGACCTTCGCGAGGCCCGTCCCGTCCAGCTTCGCGACGTACCGAAGCACCGAGCCGCTCTTCTTCGCCTTGGCGAACCGCTCGCTCATCGGCGCGTCGAGCTCGGGCAGCCGATCGAGGAAGGCCTGCGGCGTCACCTGCCGCAGCGTCGCGGGCACGAGCGACTCGACCTCCACCGACTCGAGCCCCGTCTTCCACCCGGCCTCGCGCGCGAGGATCACCAGCTTGCGGGCGACGTCCATGCCGGAGAGATCGTCACGCGGATCCGGCTCGGTGTACCCGAGCTGCCGCGCCTGCTTGACGAGCGCCGAGAAGGGCGTGGTCCCGTCGTAGGTGTTGAACAACCAGGCGAGCGTTCCCGAGAAGATGCCCTCGATCGCCAGCACCTCGTCGCCGGTGTCGATCAGATCGCGCAGGGTGGTGATGACCGGCAAGCCTGCGCCCACCGTCGACTCGGCGCGGAAGCGACCCTTGGCCGAGGCCTTCTTGATCGCCTCGTAGCGAGTGAACGGGCCCGAGCCGGCGTGCTTGTTGGGGGTGACGACGTGAATGCCCCGCTGGAGCCAGCCCGCGTACCGCTCGGCCACCGCGTCGCTCGCGCTGCAGTCGACGATGATCGCGTGGGGAAGATGATCGGCCTGCACGTGGCTCGCGAAGCGCTCGAGCTCGGCGGGCTGATCGAGGGTGAGCTCGGTCGCGTGCGCCTCGCTGAGCATCATCTTGCTGCTGGTCGTGACGGCGCGCACCCGCAGGTCGACGCCGTGCTGATCGAGCAGCCGCTTCCGGGCGATCTCGAGCTGCCGGAGAAAGGTCTTCCCGACGTTCCCGGGGCCGATCACGCCGACCGAGATGGTGAGGGCCGACAGATAGAAGCCCGCGTGCACGGTCTTGAGCGCGCGCGTGGCGTCGGAGGAGGCGATCGCGATCGAGATGTTGCGCTCCGAGCTGCCCTGCGCGATCGCACGCACGTTGATCTGCGCCCGGGCGAGCGCATTGAAGAGCCGCGCCGCCACCCCCGGAGTTCCCGCCATGCCGTCGCCGACCACCGCGAGCACCGCGATGCCGGGTGTGACGCTGATCGCCTCGATCAGCTTCGAGTCGAGCTCTCGTCGAAACGCCTCGTCGAGCGCCTTCTTCGCCGCCTCCGACTCCTTCTCTTGGACGACGGAGCAGATCGAGTGCTCCGACGAGCCCTGGCTGATCATCACCACCGACACGCCCGCTTGTTTCAGGGCACCGAACGCGCGCTCGGCGGTGCCGGGGACGCCGATCATGCCCGCGCCTTCGACGTTCACGAGGGCGAGACCTGAGAAGGCGGTGATGCCCTTCACCGGCATCGTGGCGTCGGTCGTCTTCTCGATTCGAGTGCCGGGCTTCTCGGGCGCGAAGGTGTTGCGAATGATGAGCGGCAGCCCACGCTCGAAGGCGGGCGCCATCGTCTGCGGGTGGATCACCTTGGCGCCGAAGTACGCCAGCTCGCAGGCCTCGCTGTACGACATGCGCTCGAGGAGCACCGCTTCGGGCACCAGGCGAGGGTCGGCCGACAACACCCCGTCGACGTCGGTCCAGATGTGGATCTCGCGGGCGTCGAAGAGCGCGCCGAAGATCGCGCCCGAGTAGTCGCTCCCGTTGCGGCCGAGCGTGGTGATTCGACCCGAACGATCTCGAGTCACGAAGCCGGTGATGATCACCCGTTCGAGTGAGCGCCCCTTGCACCACCGGGCGAGCTTCTCGCGAGACAGCTGCCAATCGACCAGCGCGCCCAACGGCGTCTTGTCGACCACCAGCACTTCGCGGGCGTCGAGCCAGACGGTCGGCTCACCCCTCGAGGCGAGGTGGGCGTCGAGCAGCATCGAGCTGAAGACCTCGCCCAGGCCCTGAATCACGTCGAGGAGATCGGTCGAGAGCGAGCCGAGGAAGGCCTGCGCGCTGAGCAGCTCCATCATCCCGTGGAGCTCTCGATCGAGGCGCTCGATCACCGGTCCCGCCTGGGCTCCCAGCAAGGCGCGCGCGGTCTCCCGGTGCTTCTCGGCCAGGCCCAGCGCGTCCTTCGTCCAGCTCGCGTCCTTCGCGGCCGCCTTCTTCGTCAGCTCGATCAGCGCGTCGGTCACCTTCGACATCGCGGACACGACGACGATCTGCTGCTCGCCACGCCGAGCGCTGAGGATGTCGGCGACGCCGCGGATCCGCTCCGCGCTTCCCATGCTCGTGCCGCCGAACTTGTGGGCGACGATTGGCTCCCGCTGACTCGGGTCGATGAGGCTGCTCACGTGGTTCCTCCGCGGCGCGCAGCGTACAACGGGGCTGAACGGACTCCCGCGGGAAGCGACTGCGCACGGCACCCCAGACGCGTGCATCTCCCAACCGAGCCTGGATCGCTGCACGGCTGTAGTAGGCTCGCCTCAGCAGAATCGTCGAGACGAGGTGACCATGTTGTGGACGGCTTGGGCAGTCGAGACCCGCGCGTCGGATCGGCGTGAGGGACACATCCTCGTGCAGGCCATGGGGAGCGAGGACGAGCCACGCGCGCCGGTCTCGGTGAACCTGGTGCTCGATCGCTCCGGGTCGATGAAGGGCGCGCCGCTCGCGGCCGCGGTCGAAGCCGCCCAGTCCTTCATCGATCTGGCAGGCCCCGACGACTACATCGGCTTGGTCCTCTTCGACGGCGTCGCCGAGCAACGAGTGCCCGTCACCTCGATGGACGCGCGCGGCAAGCAGCAGATGAGCGAGGCCTTCGCCCACGTCACCACCGGCCGCGGCACCGCGCTCCATCAGGCCGTCGAGCTCGCCGCCAAGGGGCTCCAGCGAACGCTCGTTCCTGGTCGCCGGCCTCGCTTGCTGCTCCTCACCGACGGCGAGCCCTCGGTCGGCCCCGACACCCAGGAACCGTTCGACGAGCTCGGCATGCGGCTGGCGCGGCAGAACCTCTCGGTGCACGCCCTCGGCCTCGCGCGCCACTACGTCGCCGAGGTGCTCGAGGCGCTCACCCGCCCGTCGGGCAATGGGTTCGAACACGTCGACGGTCCAGAAGGCCTCTCGGAGGCGATGGGCGCGATCGTCTCGCACCTCTTCGGGCAGGTCGCCTCCGAGGTGCAGGTGCGGGTGCAGCCGGAGGGGCTCGGGTCGATCTCCTGCCGACACGGCTTCGCCACCGCGCTCGAGGCCGACGCGCTGGTGGTCACCTTGGGCGACGTCTCTCGTGGCTTTGCCCGCCGGGTGCTGCTCTCCGGGCCGATTCGCGCTCAGACCTGGAGCGCCATCATTCACGGCAGCTCTCGCGAGCGCGGCGAGCTCAAGCACCAGAAGGTCGACCTCGAGTTCGTGACCCCCGAGTCTTCGCGCGGGCGGTTGATCGTCGGGCTGTCGCACGAGCTCGATCTCGTCGCCGAAGAGACGGCCGCCTGGTTGTCGCTCGCGCGCCGCGACGCCGCGAGAGCCGAGACCCAGCTCGAGTCCGCCGAGACCGCCTTGCGCGCGATCGTCGCGATGGCTCCCGAGGGCATTCCAGTGCGGCGTCACCTCGAGCGGCTCGCCGATCTCCGCTCGGCCGTCGAGCGCGGAGAGGGAGACATTCCGCTCCTCATTCGTCGCGCCCAGGCGGCCCGCGCCGGCACCAACGTCAGCCAGGTGATCCCGATACAGAACTACCGGCAGAAACGCTGACTCAGTCGGCGGCGGCCCAGCTCAGCATGGCGTGGAGCGGGACGAAGAGCGGAGCCTCGGGCTCGCCCAGCAGCACGTCGAACGGCCCGACCGCCATGAGGGGCAGGGTGAGGCCGATGCCGTTGCGCAGCACGATCTTCACCTTCTTGCCGACGTGATCGAGCAGGGGCCGGGGGTCGCTCACCGGCCTCCGCGACGGCTGGCGGGCGACGGGGGTCGGCTTCTGCGACAGCTTGGCGTCACGCTCGAGGGTGGGCGCCATCGCCTCCCACGTCTGGCGGGTGGTGAGCACCACGAGCTGCAGCTTCTCCACCCGGCCCGATCGCTCGCACTCGAAGGCGACGGGCTGCACGGCGGTCAACACGTCGAGCACGGTTCGCTCGCCCAGCACCAGGCTCAGCTCGGTCTTCTTCTCGATGAGGCTGGTGATGAAGGTGTCGATCGGCGCACCGTCGACCGAGGCGCGCGCCTTCTTCACCTCGTCACGCCGCTTGGCGCGGGCTCGCCTGGCGAGGAAGTCGTCGACCGTCATGCCCGACTGCACGACGCCGAAGGCCTCGGTGAGATCGAGGTTGGGGTGCTGCTCCATCAAGGCGTGCGCCTGATCGAACCGCTTCGCCTCTTCCTGGTGCAGCTTCTTCCAGATCCGGCACTTCATCTTCCCTTCGAGCTCGCCACGGGCGATTCGATAGGGGACCCGTTCTTTCTTGGCGAGCGCGGCGATCGCCTCGGGGGTCGGGGGCGGCCTGGGCGGGCCCGATCGGAAGCTGCCTCTCGGAGGGCCTCGGCCAGGCCCTCGCGGTCCAGAGGGGCCGGGCGGTCGCGGGCCAGACGGTCTCGGAGGCAGCGCGGCGGGCGTCGCGGCGCGCGGCACGATCGGCGCTGACGGAGCGAGCGGCCGTGGCGCGGGGCTGACGTTCGGTCGAGGCGACGGCGCGACCGGCCGAGGGCTCACGGCGACCTGCGGCCCAGGTCCCTTCCGAATCACCTCGACCCGCGGCCCGCCGGGCTTCTTCGTCTTGTCGTTTGGTTCGGTCACGGCGTCACTTCTGGCAGCTCGACGACCCACCGCTGCCCTTCCTTCACCATCAACACGGTTTCTTGCACGTCTGCGCTCGCTGGGCACGCTCCAGTCGCGTCGAGCGGCTTCTGGCAGGTATGAACTTCGAGCGTCGCCTTCGACTCATCTTGAGAGAGAGCCTTGATCGACACCAAGGGGTTCGGGACATGCGGCGTGCGGAAGGCGAGCAGCGCCGGCTCGTCGCGAACGGCCCCTCCGGATCGCTCGGCGAGCGACTTGGCGTTGGCCTCGAGGCGGGCGCGGCTCTTCTCGCTCAGCAGGGCGAAGGCGGCCTTGACGTCTTGTTTGCGGAGCGCCTCGGTGAAGGCGCCGAACGCACCCTCTGGACCCGAGCGCGCGGCCGGCCCGCGGTGACACGCGGGCGCGAGGAGCAGCGCGGCGAGCAAGGGGAGGGTGCGGAGGGTCGTCATCTCGAGCCGTGCTGGTTGTAGCGCGAAGTGGCCGCGCCTTCGACGACTCCCGTCAGCTCATTCAGTGGGGGCCTGCCGCACCTGGTTTCGCCCGCCTTCTTTCGCTTCGTAGAGGCACTGATCGGCGAGCTGAACGAGCTCGGCTGCCGTCTCCAGCTCGAGCCCCGGGGCGGTGGCGACGCCGATGCTCGCGGTGCAGCGCACCGTCTCGGGGGGCTCGACGGTTCGACAGACGAGCCGCATCGCCTCGACGCCCATGCGCAGCCGCTCGGCCGCCCGCCAGGCCTCCTCCGGCGTCGTCTCTGGCAAGAGGAAGATGAGCTCCTCACCGCCGTAGCGCGCGAGCACGTCGACGTCGCGCAGGGTACGGCGGGCCACCCCAGCGACCTCTCGAAGCACGGTATCGCCGAACTGATGGCCCCAGGTGTCGTTGACGCGCTTGAAGTGGTCGATGTCGAGCAACAGGCACGACAGCGGGGCGCGATAGCGCATCGCCCGGGCCCACTCGGTCTCCAGTCGCTCGTCGAAGTGGCGCCGGTTGACGAGACCGGTGAGCCCGTCGGTGCGGGAGAGCTGCTCGAGGGCAGCGCGCTTCTCTTCGAGCTCACGGTTGATGCGATCGAGCTCCTTGTTCTTCTCGACCAGGGTGTCCTGCAGGGCCTTGAGCCGCAGCATCGACTTCACCCGCGCCGACACCTCGTGCATGTCGAACGGCTTGACGAGGTAGTCGTCGGCGCCCAGCTCGAGGCCTTCCACCTTTCCGCTCGAGCGGCCGGCCGTCATCAGGATCACCGGAGTGAAGGCGAAGCCCGAGCCCTGGTTGGCCTTGACGATGCGGCACACCTCGACCCCGCCGAGGCCGGGCATTTCGACGTCCATGATGATGAGATCGGGGTGGTGCTTGCGAATCGCGGTGAGCGCCTGGGTGCCGTCCTCGGCCTCTTCGAAGCGGTAGCCGAAGGGCTCGAGGCCCCGGCGGAGCAGGCTGAGCACCGCGCGATCGTCGTCGACGAGGAGGAGCAGCCGGCCCTCGAGCTTGAGCACCGCCTCGTCCCGGCGCGCGACCTCGAGCGTCTTGCGGCGACCCTGGACCATCGAGGCCGACGAGTCTACTCGGCCGCGCCTCCGAGTCGATCACTCCGGGGAACGATCAGCCGAGCTTCACCAGCCGGGCTCGGTAGACGGGCTGCCCGGTCGCGAGGTAGCGCCGTTCGCGCGTCGACGGCGCCTCGAGCGGATCGTAGGGGTGGAAGGCGCCCGCCCCGAGCGGGTTGTGGAAGCCGGCCGCCTCGAGCACCGCGAGCCCCTGTCTGCCTCGATCTTCGACGTCGGTGCGGAAGTCGAAGCGCCCACCCACCTTGAGCAGGCCGAGGAGGAGCGTGGTGAAGTCCGGGAGGAGGATCGCCCGCTTGAAGTGCGCTCGTTTCCACCAGGGATCGGGGAACTGCAGGTGGATCACGTCGAGCGAGCCCTTGGCGAAGAGCTTCGGAACGATCGTTCGCGCGTCGCCTTCGATCACCCGGAGGTTGGTGAGGGCGTGCTTCTCGGCGCGGTGGGCGACCTCCCGCGCGTACTTCTTTCGCCATTCGAAGGCGAGGTAGCGGGTCTCGGGCGTGCGCCGGCAGTGCTCGAGCGCGAAGCCACCCGCCCCGCAGCCGATCTCCAGCTCGAGCGGGCCTTCGCGGCCGAAGACGGCGTTCCAGTCGGGAGGCGCTTCGAGCGTCGCGAGCGCTTCCCCAGCCTTCTCTGGTCGGAGCGGAATGCGGGACATGCGGCGCGGCAGAAACCACAACTCGCCGCACTTCGACAGCTGATAAGGAGTGCGACGGATGCAGCGGTTCTCTTCCATCGACGAGGCGGCGCGCAGCGGAGCCGTTCGGGGCAGCGCGGTGTGTCTGGGGAACTTCGACGGCGTTCACCTCGGCCATCAGGCGCTGTTCGCCGCGGCGAGGGGGCTCGGCTCACCGGTCGTGCTCACCTTCGAGCCCCACCCCGGCAAGGTGCTCCAGCCCGAGCTCGCGCCGAGGCTGCTCGCGACGCCCGCCCGCAAGCTCGAGCTGCTCGAGGCCGCCGGCGTCTCGGTCTGCATCGGCCACCCCTTCACCAAGGACTTCTCGCGCACCACCCCCGCCGAGTTCGAGGCGCTGCTCTTCGACAGCTTGGCCGCGGGCGCGGTGGTGGTGGGCGCCGACTTCACCTACGGCAGCAAGCGCGCCGGGTCGGTCGCCACGCTCGAGCGCGCCGCGTCGGCGAGAGGCGCACGGCTCTCGGTGGTGCGCCCGGTGACGGTCGGTGGGGTGGTGGTCTCCTCGAGCAAGATCCGCGAGTACGTGCTCGAGGGTCGGGTCGACGCGGCGGCGAAGCTCCTCGGCCGGCCCTTCGATCTCGACGGCCTGGTGGTGATGGGCTTTCAGCGCGGCCGCACGATCGGCTTCCCCACCGCGAACGTCGACACCCTCAACGAGGTGCGGCCCGCGGCGGGGGTGTACGCGATCGAGGTGACGCTGCCCGACGCCCGTCGCTTCGGCGGCGCGTGCAACATCGGCACGAAGCCCACCTTCGGGGCGAACGAGGTCACCATCGAGTGCCACCTGTTCGACTTCGCCGGCGATCTCTACGGAGCGCGGCTGCGGGTCGCCTTCTTGGAGCGGTTGCGGGCCGAGCAGCGCTTCTCCAGCATCGACGCTCTCAAGGCCCAGATCGAGCGAGACGTCGCGGCCGCGCGCGCCGTCGTCGACCGCCCTCGCTGATCGGGGTCGGCGCCGACTGATCGGCCCGGGAATACACGAGCCCACACCGAGGAAAGCCTTGACTCGACTGGGCGAGGCGACGACCATTTCCGGCCTCGACGTCGATCATCGCGAACGCGAGAGGCTACCAACCATGTCCGGCCGTCTGGGTGAACTGCTCGTCCGAGAGAACCTGATCTCGGTTCAGCAGCTGCGCAAAGCGCAAGAAGAGCAGCAGAAGAACGGAACCCGCATGAGCACCGCCTTGATCAAGGTGGGGGCCATCGAGGAGTCGAAGCTCACCGACTTCCTCTCGAAGCAGTACGGCGTTCCGGCCATCAACCTCAAAGAGTTCGACGTCGATCTCGAGATCATCAAGCTGGTGCCGAAGGACGTGGCCGAGAAGCACCTGGTCATTCCCGTCAACCGCGCCGGGAGCTCGCTCATCGTCGCCATGTGCGACCCGTCGAACATCTACGCGGTCGACGATCTCAAGTTCCTCACTGGCTACAACATCGAGCCGGTCGTCACGAGCGAGCCGGCGCTCCGCGAGGCGATCGAGAAGTACTACGCCGAGCGAGGCCCGAACCTCGAAGAGATCATCAGCGACATGGAGGACGACGTCCAAGTCGCGGACGGGGACGACGAGGTCGGTGGCAACGTCGAGGAGATGGCCAAGGCGGCCGACGACGCGCCCGTCATCAAGCTGGTGAACCTGATCTTGAAAGACGCGATCGCCAAGCGCGCCTCCGACATTCACGTCGAGCCCTACGAGAAGGACTTTCGGGTTCGGTTCCGCATCGACGGGGTGATGTACGAGGTGATGAAGCCGCCGATGAAGCTGCGCAACGCGATCACCTCGCGTCTCAAGATCATGGCGCAGCTCGACATCTCCGAGCGCCGCCTGCCGCAAGACGGCCGCATCAAGATCAAGCTCGGCGGCGGCAAGGAGATGGACTTCCGCGTCAGCGTCTGCCCCACGCTCTTCGGCGAGAAGATCGTGATGCGCCTGCTCGACAAGTCGAACCTGCAGCTCGACATGACGAAGCTCGGCTTCGAGCCCGAGCCGCTCAAGTGGTTCAAGGAAGCGATCGATCGCCCGTACGGCATGGTGCTGGTGACCGGCCCGACCGGTTCCGGCAAGACGACGACGCTGTACTCGGCGCTGGCCTCGCTCAACGATCCCACCACCAACACCTCCACCGCCGAAGACCCGGTCGAGTTCAACTTCGCGGGCATCAACCAGGTGCAGGTGCAGGAGAGCATCGGCCTCACCTTCGCGTCGGCGCTGCGCAGCTTCCTGCGGCAAGACCCCGACACGATCATGATCGGTGAGATTCGAGACTTCGAGACGGCGGAGATCGCGGTGAAGGCCGCGCTCACCGGCCACTTGGTGCTCTCGACGCTCCACACCAACGACGCGCCCTCGACGGTCACTCGCTTGCTCAACATGGGCATCGAGCCCTTCAACGTCACCGCGTCGCTGAACCTCATCCTCGCGCAGCGCCTCTGCCGAAAGCTCTGTCAGAACTGCAAGCGGCCGGTGAAGGAGTACGACGAGAAGGCCTACGCCGACGCCGGCATTCCGCCCGACAAGCTCGGCACCTTCACTCCGCACGAGAAGGCCGGCTGCAAGGAGTGCAACGATCGCGGCTACCGCGGCCGCGTCGCCGTCTACGAGGTGATGCCGTTCTGGGACGGCCTCAAGGAGATCGTGATCAACGGCGCCTCGGCCGCCGAGATCAAACAGGAGGCGATCCGCATCGGCATGCAGACGCTCCGAATGTCGGCCCTGAACAAGGTGATGCAGGGCACCACCACGCTGGAAGAGGCCGTGGGCAACACCGCCCCCGATCGTTTCTAACTTCACTCTGGAGTCGTCACCGTGGCGAACCTGCATCAACTGCTCAAGGCGATGGTGGAGAAGGGGGCGAGCGATCTGCACGTCACCACCGGCTCTCCTCCGCAGCTCCGGGTCGACGGCGATCTGGTGCCGCTCAAGATGGCGCCGCTCTCGCCGGTCGAGACCAAGCAGCTCTGCTACTCGATCCTCACCGACGCGCAGAAGCACTCGTTCGAAGAGAACAACGAGCTCGATCTCTCGTTCGGTGTGAAGGGGCTCTCCCGGTTCCGCGCGAACATCTTCATGCAGCGCGGCGCGGTCGCCGGGGCCTTCCGCACCATTCCCTTCAAGATCCTCACCTTCCAGGAGCTCGGGCTGCCGCCGGTGGTGGCCGATCTCTCGAAGAAGCCGCGCGGCCTCATCCTCGTCACCGGGCCGACCGGCTCGGGCAAGTCGACGACGCTGGCGTCGATCATCGACAAGATCAACACCGAGCGACACGAGCACATCATCACCATCGAAGACCCGATCGAGTACCTGCACCCGCACAAGAACTGCTTGGTGAACCAGCGCGAGGTCGGCGCCGACACGAAGTCGTTCAAGACCGCGCTCAAGTACATCCTCCGGCAAGACCCCGACGTGGTGCTGGTCGGCGAGATGCGCGACCTCGAGACGATCGAAGCGGCGCTCGTGATCGCCGAGACCGGTCACATCGCCTTCGCCACGCTCCACACCAACAGCGCGGTGCAGACGATCAACCGCATTCTCGACGTCTTCCCTCCGTACCAACAGCCGCAGGTGCGCGCCCAGAGGTCCTTCGTGCTCGAGGGCATCATGTCGCAGGCGCTCCTCGCGAAGGCCACCGGCAACGGCCGCACCCTGGCGCTCGAGGTGATGATCCCCAACCCCGCCATTCGCAACCTGATCCGCGAAGACAAGGTGCACCAGATCTACTCGTCGATGCAGGTCGGCCAGTCGAAGTTCGGCATGCAGACCTTCAACCAGTCGCTCGCGCAGCTGCTCAGCCGCAAGCTGATCACGATGGAAGAGGCCTTCGCCCGCACCAGCGACCCTGACGAGCTCAAGAACATCATCGCGACGGGCGGCGGAATTCAGCTCCCTGGCCACACCGCGCAGGGCCCGCTCCCGCAGCGCCAGCCCCCACCAGGTAGGTGAGGGTAGTCAGGCCGCTTCCTTCGGCTCCTGGGGAAGTTGGTCTATCGTCTCGCGACGTCTGGAGGTTTTGACATGCCCGCAGCAAGCGCACGAACGCAGCCCGCGACGCCCAAGGCGACTCCCAAGAA
>JBPOIJ010000132.1:0-3010 GCA_052034585.1 Myxococcota bacterium | reverse complement strand
TTCCACCGGAATTGAGAGAGGGGCGGGGAGAGATTGAAGCGGCGAAGGTCGGGCGATTGCCGCACCTCGTGGATCTGCAGGATCTGAAGGGCGATCTCCATGCGCATACGAGAGCGACCGACGGCCGGCACAGTCTGTCGGAAATGGCAGAGGCCGCCCGGCTGCGTGGATTGCGATATTTCGCCATCACCGACCATTCCCGCCGGTTGACGATGGCCAAGGGCCTCGACTCCGCCAGGTTGCTGCAGCAAATGGAAGACATCGATCGGCTGAATGCCACCCTGTCAGGGATCACGATTCTCAAAGGCATCGAGGTCGATATCCTGGAAGACGGGAGTTTGGATTTGCCGGATGAGGTGCTCGGTCGGTTGGATCTGGTGGTGGGTGCGGTGCACAGCCGGTTCACCCTTTCCCAGCGGACGCAGACCGAGCGCATCATGAAGGCGATGGACCATCCGCACTTTTCCATCCTGGCCCATCCCAGCGGGCGCCTGATCGGCCGGCGCGAGCCGTACGACGTGGACATGCTCCGCATTATCCGGAAGGCGCGCGAGCGCCGGTGCTTTCTTGAAGTGAATGCTCAGCCCGAACGATTGGATCTGACGGGCATCCACTGTCGGATGGCGAAGGAGGAAGGCCTGTTACTGGCGGTGAATACGGATGCGCACAGCAGGCTGGAGCTGGAGCATGCGCGATTCGGCATCGGGCAGGCCAGGCGGGGATGGCTTGAGAAAGCGGATGTACTGAACACCAGGTCGTACGCGGAATTGAGGAAGCTGCTGAAGCCGACGATGGAAGGCTGAGGCCGGCATGGGAGACGGGTGCCCGGTGCCGATCCTGTGATGCGTTCGATGTCGGAGGGAGGGCCATGATGACGGAGAAAGCCGAGTTGTTGGCAAAGGCCTCGAAACCGGCGGAAGCGGCGTTGCGGCTGCATGCCTACTACAAGGGAAAGATGCAGACGTTGCCGAAGTGCGCGATCCGGAGTCTGGAGGATTTTTCCATCTGGTACACGCCTGGCGTAGCAGCACCCTGCAAAGCGATTCAAGCCGATCGTGAGCTGGTGTACGACTATACGAACAAGGGGAACACGATTGCCATTGTCTCGGATGGCACCAGAGTGCTGGGGCTGGGCGACATCGGGCCGGAAGCGGGGCTCCCCGTGATGGAAGGGAAGGCGCTGCTCTTTAAATATATGGGCGGGGTGGACGCGGTTCCGATTTGTCTGGATACGAAAGATCCCGATGAACTGATCCGGACGGTTCGACTCCTGGCGCCCTCATTCGGCGCGATCAACCTCGAAGATATCGCGATGCCGAAGTGTTTCAGGATTCTCCGCGAACTACAGGCCGACTGCTCGATCCCGGTCTGGCACGACGATCAGCAAGGAACCGGAACGGTACTGCTGGCAGGTCTGATCAATGCGCTCCACGTGGTCGGGAAACAGATGGGGCAGGTTCGGATCGCCATGATCGGGATGGGCGCCGCGAATGTGCCGACCTATCGATTCCTCACAGCCAGTGGAGCCGATCCCTCTCGCATGGTGGCCTGCGACGCAGGAGGAATCCTCGGTACGCACCGGCGTGAATATGAGCAGGACCCCGCGTTCGGCGAGCAATGGAACGTCTGTCGCCACACCAATTCGGCCGGTCTACGAGGCGGCATTGCCGAGGCCTTACAGGGGGCGGATGTCTGTGTGGCCTTCTCAGCCGGCGGAATCATCAAGCCGGAATGGGTGAAGGGCATGGCCAGGGACGCCATTGTGTTTGCCTGTGCCAATCCGGTTCCGGAGATCTGGCCCTGGGACGCGAAAGAAGCGGGTGCGCGGATCGTGGCCACAGGCCGCAGCGACTTCCCCAACCAGGTCAACAACTCGCTCGTATTTCCCGGCATCTTTCGCGGCCTGCTTGATGTACGCGCGCGGGCGATCACCGATGAGATGGCGATCGCAGCGGCTCACGAATTGGCCCTGTGCGCCAGGGAACGCGGAATCCATGAGGACAGCATCCTGCCGACGATGGACGAATGGCAGGTGCCGATGCGGCTGGCGGTGGCGACGGCGACCAAGGCGCAGGAGCAGGGACTGGCGAGAGTGCCCAGGACACGCGACCAGATCCACATTCTGGCAGAGTCGAAGATCCGCTCGGCCCATGAGGCGATGCGCGTGTTGCTGAGAGAGGGACTGATCGTCGCGCCGCCGGCGGCAAAGGAATGAGAAGAGCGGTGGAGGCGGGAACCGCGATGGCCATGCAGGACTAGGCGCAGGGTTGAGTTGTATGAATCGGTACTTAAGAGGGCAGACAACGTCAGATGAACTCGGGCCTCAAAAGGCCGCTCCCGGCCACTTTGCGATAGTCGCTACGGCAATCTCCACGCCGGAAAGCAGCCGTTCATTAGAGATGGTGCTCGCTTCGCGCTACGCTTGGCTGGATTGGGTATGAGTCAGCTGGGGGAGGGTCGTAGAACAGGTACCTAGCACGCGTGTCAGTGCCCACAAAACCTGCCCACATGTCTTCCCGTAAGTTCTCGAATTCATGTGACTCAAGAACTGGACTTGCATCGTCCAGAAATCAGATGATTGGGGGACAGGCCTAGTCGTAGGACAAGCGGTTTAGGAATGGAAGCAAGACGTTTTTAAAAAGACTCGGTGTTTCAACTGGTTTCCCCGTTTTTCACTTTGTATGGGGCTCTTAGGTGGTTTTCATTGTCTCTATTGATTCTAATGAGTCTTGGGCTTTCGGGATTTTTAGCGCAAAGTTAACACACAATCCGGCCTAACGGTTCAAGTCTAGTCCGCTTCACCACTCGTCCAAAAGGACAGAGCAAGTCGTTCCGCGCGCCGTGTTCAATAACCTCTTTCATGGTCGAGGTCAGAGAAGTCGATTTTTATTGGGGTTTGACGTATCCTCCCAGCTGTTCCAGAAACACATTATTCTAGACATGAACCATATGGGACAAGAGGCGCTTGGGCTCGCTTGTAACCAAATGGAAGCGACAGCAGAGGTTGCCG
>JBPOIJ010000150.1:0-2839 GCA_052034585.1 Myxococcota bacterium | reverse complement strand
TTTGGATCAATTTCTGCGCCGACTCGTAACTGCGCATGCCTTGCATCATCTTCACCATTTCACTCAACGAATTCACGTTGGACTCTTCGATGTGTCCCGACTGCACCTGCGGCCTTGTCGACACCGCCGGTTTCCCGCCGACAAACAGTCCTTCGGCAAACTTCTGCGGCATCCCGTTCTCAGGAAACTCGACCACCTTGATGCTGCCGATCGGAGTCCCGTCCACCTGAATCGCCCCCTCCGCATTGATCTGGATATTGCCGGGCGGCACCTTGATTTCTCCTTTGGTGCCCATGACCGGATGCCCGAGATTGGTGACCAGGCGTCGTTGGCTGTCGAGAGAAAAGATGCAGTTGCGTGTGTAGCGAACGCCGTCGGGAGTCTTGACCTCAAAAAACCCATCGCTCTGTATGGCGACATCCAGCGGATTACCCGTAATGCGGATCCGCCCCGGCTCAAAGGCCGTTCGAACTCCATGCACCTCGGCAAATACCCGTTCGCTGGGACCGGCCGGTCTGGTCGAAATGGCGGAGGAGAGGTCTCCTGATACCACTCCCGTCCCTGTCGAACTGGCACGGGCAAAGAGGCCGCGGAATCCCTGCTGGTCCTGCTTGAATCCGGCCGTGTTCACGTTCGCCAGATTGTTGGCGAAGACCGTGAGTTGTTTTTCCTGGGCGACGGCGCCTGACAGTATGGGGTAGATGGCTCGATTCATTGTTCGTCTGTTCCAGATGAACCTGTTGTGTTGCAGAAGGAGTTAGCAATGGACATGCCATCGCGATACGTCGGGCGGCCCGCCGCAGCCCAAGCGAGGGCCGGACGAAAATCCTTGTGATTGTCGAGAGATGGGAACCGAAGGGTAATTGAGGCAACGTCGGGAAAATTCTTCCGCCGTCAACGGCGCCTGTCAACCGGCGTGGCAACCCGGAAGTCTTTGCCGGAAACAGGGAAAGTCCTGCCTACATGGAATTGTGCGCGACGAGAGTTCTGGAGATCAGGCAGCGATCGTGGACCTGGCATCGGCGGAGGCGGATGCCATCGCACCCGGGAGTCCATAGAGGGCGTACCCTTCGGCCCGAGCCGTTGCCACGGCCCGGGTGGCCGCATCGAGGAGCGCGTTACCGTCCTCAGTTTGAGGGCTGGAGAGACTGATTCCAATCCGGCTGGTGAGAAACAGTTCGTGCCCGTCAAGCGTGACCGGCAGCGATATCGTGCGTTGCATCTTCCTGGCGATGGCCAGTACCTCCTCGGGGTCCGTGACCTGATCCAGCAGGACGACAAATGTGCGTTCAGCAAGTCTTGCCACCGTATCGGTCGTGCGCAGGGCGCTCTTCACACGCGCCGCGTGAACGCGATACATGAGGTTGAGGTTGATTCGCGCCTGTTCGTCGGTCTTTGGGGTGAAGTGATCCAGCTCGATCATGAGGACCGCTACCGGCCGGCCATGCCGGCCGGCATGCGCCAGGGCTTGCTTGAGGAGAGATGCAAAGAGGCGATAGGTCGGCAATCCGGTGACCGAGTCGTAGGTGTTCATGCCGGATCCGTTCGCATCTTCCGACAGCGAGTGCATCCCGGATGCCGATTGCGGGCCACGCGGAGTCCAGAGCGTTGCGCCGAAGACCAGGAGCGTGAGGAGAAGAGCAGCCGAGATCATGACAGGATAGGCCGTCAACGCCGAGAGCGTCAGCAGGCCCACAGAGGCGGTCCAATACAATCCGCCGGCCATGAATAGGATACAAGCCACGACGCCGAGTCGAGCGCTCTCAAGCGATTCGGTACCCGCTTCGTCGTCGGACCACCCATGCCGGTTCGTTAACTCAGACCCGTTGCGGTCGTTCGAGGTGTTGTGTTCCGGACGTGACGAATGCATACCCTCCCCGATGGAGCAGCGCAGCCAACGGGATGTTGGACTAGGGAGGTATCGGAAAAGTGGAGGCGAAACTAAAGGCAGGGTGGCCCGCGCGACAACGCCCGGGAGCCGAGGATACGAACGAACAGCAACGACCGCTACACCGTCCGGGTGGTCATCTCACACATCCACCGGTTCGAGCCGCGCTTTCAAATGGAGGATGGCTTTCGAATGAATCTGGCATACGCGCGATTCGGTCACCTTGAGCGCCTGCCCGATCTCCTTCATCGTGAGTTCCTCGAAATAGTAGAGCGACAATACCAACCGTTCCTTTTCCGGCAGATCATGGATCGCCGCTTCGAGCACGTGGCGCGCCCGTTCGTTCACCAGGACCGAGAGAGGATCCGGCTGATTGGAGTCGGTCAACACACTGATGATTTTATGCCCGTCCGCATCCTGCACGCCGAGGTCGTCCAGACTGATCACTACGGCGCCACGAGAGCGAGTCAGGAATTCATCCAGTTCCTCCGCGGACATCTTCAGTTCCTTGCCGACTTCCTGGTCCGTCGGCGGACGCCCAAGTCTGTGCAACAGCTCGGAATAAGTCTTTTGCAGGAGCGTAATACGCTCATGGACCGAGCGAGGAATCCAATCCATCGACCGGATTTCATCGAGCATCGCGCCACGGATACGGAACTCCGCGTAGGTTTTGAACTTGGCTTCGCGAGTCGGATCGTACTTGTCCATCGCATCCATGAGGCCCATGATCCCGACGGATATGAGATCCTCCGCGTCCATATAAGCCGGCAGGCGAAACGCCAGCCGATGGGCCATGGCCTTCACGACGTGGGTGAATTCCTGAATCACCCGTTCGCGATCCGCCTCCGCAATCACCCGGCGCGGGGCGTTTCTGACCGCAGACATTTTTCGAGCGTCCATCATTCGCTACAGTCCTTTCAGTCAGTGCGTCCGCAAAAGTTGTTGCCAGAG
>JBPOIJ010000071.1:0-94601 GCA_052034585.1 Myxococcota bacterium | reverse complement strand
GCTCGTTGTAGCGGCGAATGAAGTCGCGCATCACCACCTGCATCGAGACGTCGAGGCCGATGGTGGGCTCGTCGAGGAAGAGCACCTTGGGGCCGTGCACCAGCGCCGCGGCGAGCTCGCACTTCATCCGCTCACCGAGCGAGAGCTGTCGCGTCGGCTTGTTCACCAGCTCGCCCAGCTCGAGCAACTCCGAGAGCTCCCTCATGCGCGCGGCGAAGTCCGGCTTCGGCACGTCGTAGATCGCCCGGTTCATCTCGAACGTCTCGGCGGGCGGCAGATCCCACAACAGCTGCTGCTTCTGGCCCATCACCAACATGATCTTCTTCAGGTAGGCCGCCTCGCGCTTCTGCGGCACGTGGCCATCGACGCGCACCTCGCCGCTCGACGGATGAAGCAGCCCGGCCAAGGTCTTCAGCGTCGTCGTCTTGCCGGCGCCGTTCGGGCCGAGAAACCCGACGCGCTCACCCGCCTTGATGTCGAAGCTGATGCCGTCGACCGCCTTCACCGTCGTGTACTCGCGGGTGAAGAGCGACTTGAGCGCCGCGCCCAGCCCCGGCGGGCGCTTGTGCACGCGGTAGTGCTTCGTCAGCTGCTTCACCTCGATCATGGTGCTCGGCGTTTAGCCGGACTCGATCGGCTGGTCGACCTACTCACAGCCCTCGGCGATGAACGTACAGGCCGGGCAGCTGATGACCGTTCGCGGCAGCTGGGTGAAGAGGTCGCTCCCGAGACAGGTGCCGCCGAGCGCCGGGATCTCGATGAGTGAGCCTCCCGCCGCCAACGATCCAACCCAGACCCCAACGATGCCGCCATCGCGGAGGATCCCCGCGCCGCACCGGCCGCTGAACGGCTGCACGGTGAACTGCATGAAGTCGTCGAAGGGCGGAGCACAGGTTCCGATGACGGGCTGGGCGCTGAACGAGCAGACGAGGCCACGGCACTGGGCACACGAGGCTGTTCCCGAGCAGGTCAGGCACTCGGGCGTCGACGACTGACAGGTCCGGCCTCCGTCGAGGCGGCCGCACTCCGCGAGGCAGAAGCCGTTCACGCACGCCGAGGTTGGGTTCGAGCAGAACTGGAAGCCTGCCGGTGACGGACAGTCGCGATCCGTCACGCAGCGCGCCCCACCGTCCGACGCCACCCCACCACCCGAGGCACCACCTGCACTCCCTCCACCGACGGTGCCGCCGCCGCCAGTGATCCCACCAGAGACACCTCCGCCGGCCACCGAGCCTCCGCCCGCCGCCCCGCCCGCACGCCCGCCCGATGCACCGCCATCGGCGCGACCAGCGTCACGCTCGTCCACCGGTTGGAAACACTGACACGACGCGCCCACCAACGCGTGAACCGCGATCACCACCACGAGAGACCGCACGCTCGACTCCTTCGCGCTTGGGCCGGCCGCTCAGCGCTGCATCGCCTCGATCACCGAAAGCCGTCCGTCGCCAGGACCAGCTCGTGGAGGATACCCGGCTCGTGCGCAGCGTGTCCTGCGTCGGCGACGATCTTGAGCGACGCCTCGGGCCACGCACGGTGGAGCGCCCACGCTGACTCCATCGGGCACACCACGTCGTAGCGGCCCTGCACGATCACCGCGGGAATCGAGCGAATCTTGTCGACGTTCGCCTTCGCGAGGAGCGCGCGCTCGCCATCGAGCCAGCCGTTGTGCACGAAGTAGTGACACTCGATTCGCGCGAACGCGGTGGCGAACTCGTCTTCTCCCGTCTTCGAGATGTAGGCCTCGTTGGGGAGCAGGTAGCTCGTCTTGCCTTCCCACTGGCTCCACGCCTTGGCCGCCTCGGTGCGCACCGAGACGTCACTCGAGGTGAGCCGCCGGTAGTACGCGTTGAGCAGGTCCTTCCGCTCGTTCTCGGGAATGTGGTGCAGGTACGGCTCCCACGCGTCGGGGAAGAGGTGGCTGGCGCCGTCTTGGTAGAACCAGTCGATCTCCCACTTCCGCAGGAGGAAGATGCCGCGGAGCACGAGCTCGGTGACGCGGCGCGGGTGCAGCTGGGCGTAGGCGAGCGCGAGCGTCGAACCCCAGGAGCCGCCGAAGACCTGCCATCGCTCGATCGCCAGGTGGCTCCGCAGCGCCTCCATGTCGGCCACGAGATCCCACGTGGTGTTCTTCTCGAGCGAGGCGAACGGCGTCGACTTGCCGCAGCCACGCTGATCGAAGAGGACGATGCGGTACGTCGACGGGTCGAAGAAGCGGCGCTGCTTGGGCTCGGTGCCCGCGCCGGGGCCGCCGTGCACGAAGACGACCGGCTTGCCCTTGGGGTTGCCCGACTCCTCGAAGTACAGCTCGTGTCCGTCACCGACCTGGAGGCGTCCGGTTCGGTAGGGCTCGAGGGGCGGGTAGTACGTTCGTCGTTGGGTCGACATGCGCGACGAGTAGCACGGTTTGCGGGGCACGAGCGTTCGTCAACGCGAAGGGCCCAGCAGGGCACCGAAGCGCTCCTGTGCCCTCGCCCGGAGCCGTTCGGGCCAGCCGTCGACGGTCATTCGCTTCAGGTGGCGAAACCGATCGGCGAGCTCGATCAACCTCGCCGCCCCAGCGTCGGAGAGGCTCCCCTGGAGCAGGTGGACTTCGCGGAGCCACGCCAGCACTGGCCACTCCGTCAGCCGGGTGATCGACTCGGCCGAGATCTCGCGATCGCGGTGGTGGCTGCCGAACACCGTGAAGCGCGCGAGGCCCTCGAGCCCCGTCGAGCCGAAGAGTTCGTCGAGCTCGTCGCGAACCGGCCGGGTGAGGAACAGGGTCAACGAACGAAGGTGCGGCACCTTCAGCGCGCTCAGCCCCGGCCCGAGCCAGGTGAAGAGACCCTCGAGCGCCCGAGGTGGGTTCTCCGACACGGCCTTCATCAGGGCGTCGTTGGGGATCGCGAGGAGCTTGAGCTCGCGGACGAACGCGGCGGTCCTCAGCGCTCTGAGCTCGGCGTAGCGCTCGACGAGGAGATCGGCGGTGCGTGCCTCGATCGACGCCTCGACGATCAGTCCGCGATTCCACGCGAACCACCTCGGAGACATCGCCCCCATCAGCGAGGCACCGTGTTCCTTCATCAACGTTCGGGTGCGCTTCGAGTCGTTCGCGAGCGCCGCTCGAATGACCGCTCCCCAGGGATCGCCTCGCTCGGTGAGCCAGTCGGCGTAGACCTGGGCCGCTTCTTTCGAGCGCGGTTCGGCGATCAGCATGGCCTCGAGGCCTTCGTTTCGCTCGTGGTCCGGTGGCTTCGGAGTCACCGGCGTGACCGCCGCCACCGACGCCGCTTTCGCCTGCGCAGCGAATGGCGCGAACGCGCGCGGACTTCCCTTCGGTGCGCACTCCAGGTGGAACCAACGCGACCCTCTTCCTGGGTCGTCGGAGCCGAAGCGCATCGTGCCGGCGTCGATCAACTTCCCGCAGAGACGACAGGTGGAACGGCCCGTCTTCGCCGGCTCGAGTCTGTAGGCCGCCATGAAGCACCTCTTCGAGCGGGAGTGATAGCGCCGCGGCTCACGAATTACCCGGTTCGACTCGGCCTTCGTGAATCCGCCTGAGGCGCCCGGTCACCAAAGCCCGATGCGCGCGCGCTTCGCCGTCATCTTCCTCATGGGCTGCGTCCCGTCGCAGTCCTCCGGCACTGGCGCGATCGACTCACCCGAGCGCAGCTGGACCTGGGTCGAGTTCTCGAACACCCAATGCGCCAACGGCACCTCGACGGGCCTGGGCCTCAACCCGGCGAGCACCGATGACGTCGTCGTCTACCTGATGGGCGGAGGCGCCTGCTGGGACGCGAGCACCTGCTACCTGGTCAAGTCCGCGTGGAACGTCGAGCTCGGGTACACCGCCGGCACCTTCACCGGCGACGCGTTCCGCTCCCTTCCGCTCTTCGATCGCGCGCTCGCCTCGAACCCGTTCAAGGACGCGACCTTCGCCTATCTCCCCTACTGCACCGGCGATCTCCACGTCGGCACCGCCGAGCAGCAGTACGTCGGCACCCAACGCACCCGGCACGTCGGCGCGAAGAACCTCGACGCGTTTCTCGAACGCCTCGGGCCCACCTTCGCTTCGGCCAAGCGCGTCTTCGTCATCGGCACGAGCGCGGGCGGCTTCGGCGCCCAGATGAACGCCTGGCGTTTCGTGCGCGCGTTTCCTTCGGCTGAGGTGCACGTCCTCGCCGACTCGGCGGCCATCGTGCCGCCAGGTGCAACGCGCTGGGCCGAGTGGTCGAACGCCTGGAAGCCCGAGCCACCGCCAGGCTGCGCTTCCTGCGCCGACGACCCGCGCGCGTGGGTGAGCGACGCCAAACGAGTGCTCGAGCACGGCCGGCTTGGGTTGATCACCTCGGAAGAGGACGGGCTCCTCACCACCTTCACCGAACGACCGGCCGCCGAGTTTCGAGCTGAGGTGCGGGCGCTGACGAGTTCCCACTTCCACGACACGCGCGCGGCCGCGTACGTCGCCCCCGGCAACCGCCACGTCTTCCTGAACGAGTGGGGCTCGGTGACGGTCGACGGCATCGGTCTCGCCGACTGGTTGGCGCGGTTTCGCGACGGCACCGAGTTCAGATCCGTGCCGCGCTGAGCCCCAGGGTGTCCCAGGGTGACGTCACAGGGAGGGAGCGCCCCGCTTCGAGTCGGGGAGGTCAGCACGCCGCTTGCTCCTCGCGAGTGCATGTCGCCCGCGTCAGCGCGCTCCAGCCTTGATACCTTGGGTGCATGGGGGACGGCGCCTTCTCCTGCCCGACATGTCATCGCAGCTATTCGGCAGCCGGGCGCTGCCCAGTCGATGACACCACCCTGGTGGCCGTCGTGAATCGGCCTGATCCGCTCGTCGGCGCGGAGATCGGCGGCTTCACGGTGCGCCAACGCCTCGGCGCGGGCGGCATGGGCGCGGTGTACCTCGCGTTTCAACATTCGGTCGGCCGCAACGTCGCGCTCAAGGTGATGTCGCCCGCCACCGAGCACGACCCCTCGCTCGTCAAGCGCTTCATGCGTGAGGCCAAGCTGAGCGCGCAGCTCTCGAGCCCGCACATCGTCACCACCTTGGACTTTGGCCAGGCGCCGAGCGGCCAGCTCTTCCTCGCGATGGAGTTGGTCGAAGGCGAGACGCTCGGTTCGCTCGTGCGCAAGGGCGGCCCCATTCCGTGGGATCGGGCGGTTCGTCTGGCGATGCAGATCTGCGACGCCCTCACCGCCGCACACTCCCGCGACATCATTCACCGAGATCTCAAACCCCAGAACCTGATGGTGCAGGTCGGCCCGCCCGAGCTCGTGAAGGTGCTCGACTTCGGCCTCGCCCGGAGCGCCGGAGACAGCCGGATCACCGAGAGCGACATGGTGATGGGCAGCGCGAACTTCATCGCCCCGGAGATCATCATGGGTGGCGAAGGCGACGCGCGCTCCGATCTCTATGCGCTCGGCGCCGTCGTCTTCTTCATGATCGAGGGCCGGCAGGCGTTCGGCGGCCAGGGGACGATGAGTGAGATCATGGCGCGGCAGCTCTCGGGCGCGCCGACCGAGTTCAACCGGCCGATCCCGCCCGTGCTCGGTCACCTGGTGAAGCGGCTGCTCGCGACCGATCCGAACAAGCGCCCGACGTCGGCGGCCCAAGCGCGTGAGCTGCTCGCTGCGACGCTCGAGCAACAGGCGGTGACGCCGCCGAGCGCGCCGACCCTCAAGGTGCCTCGACGCCGGCTCGTTCTTCCGGTGGTCGCAGCGGTCGCCGCGATCGTCGGCCTCGGCCTCATCGCGACCTCGGCGTTCCAGAGCGTACAGCCGCCTCGCCCCGAGGAACCTTCCACCGACGCGAGCGCGATCGTCACGCCAGCGGTCGTCGACGCAGGAGTGGAGCGCGACGCAGGGATCGACGCAGGCTCCGACGACGCGGGAACGAACGATGCAGGAACACCTCCGACCGCTCCCGACGCCGGCCGGACGGTGAAGAAGTCTCGCCCGGTGAGCCCCTTGTGGACGCCATGATCTCCGCCCTGCTCAGCCTCCTCGTCACTGCCTCGCCGATCACCTCGCCCGAGGCGCAACGTCACTTCAACCTCGCGGTGCGGCACTTCGGCGCGGGCGATCGCGAAGGCGCGCTCCTCGAGTTCGAGCGCGCGCGGGCCATCGAGCCGTCGGCACCGGTGCTCTTCAATCTCGCCGTCGTCGCCTCGGGGCTGGGCCGGTCGGTCTCTGCGCTCGAGGCAGTCGAGACGCTGCTCGACACCAACACGAACCTGCCGCCCGATCGGCTCGCCAAGGCGAAGGCGCTCCACGCCGAGCTCGCGTCCAAGGTCGGCACCCTCGTCATTCGAGCGCAGGTGCCCGGAGCGTCGATCGACGTCGATGGCCGCGCCGTCGGCACCACCCCGCTCTCGAGCCCGGTGCGGGTCATGCCTGGGCGAGTGCTCCTCACCGCCGTCGCGCCCAAGCACGCGCCCCGCCGAGAAGAGGTGGTGGTCGTCGCCGGTGGCACGAAGGAGATCGTCGTGCCCCTCGAGCCGCTCGAACGACCGCTCGCCCAGCTCAAGATCGTCTGCCCACTGCCTGCCGCCGACGTCTTCGTCGATGGGGTGCGCGTCGCAGTGACGCCGGTGCGCGCGACCGTTCCGCTCGTGCCTGGCGATCACCAGGTGCGGCTGTCGCGTGACGGCTATCGCTCGGCCGAGCAGCGAATCAGCCTGGGCGAGGGCTCCGCTGGCGAGCTGAGCTTCACCCTGGAAGAAGACGTGAGCGCGCTGGCGACCCGCGCCGGCCGCATCGAGCCGCGTGCGAGCGAGACCCAGGTGCAGATCTCGGTCGACGGGCAGCGCCGCGGCGTCGATCTCCCCAGCCTCAGCGTGCCGCCGGGCCCCCACGAGCTGCTCTTCGAGCGCGCGGGCTTCTTCCCTCAGCGGCACGAGCTGCTCGTCGAAGAAGGCGGGAGCGCCTCGCTCTCGGTGCTCTTCGAGCCCACCCCGGAGCTTCGCGCCGAGCTCGAGTCGAGCCGCTCGCTGATGCGCGGCCTCGGCATCGCTGGCCTCGCCGTCGGTGGCGCGGTGCTGGTCGGCGGCGGCCTCGTCACCGTCTGGAACCAGAACGATCTGTCGACCACCCGCCTGCAGCTCACTCAGGCGCAGCAACGCAAACAGACCGACATCACCTGCGCGCTGAGCCTCGAGTGCGAGGAAGCGGAGACACGCGCGATCCAGGCCGTCACCGCAGCCCAGAGTCGCACTTGGATCGGACCGGTGCTGCTCGGCGCCGGTGCCACCATCGCCATCGGTGGGTTGGTCTCGTTGCTGCTCGCGCCCGATCCCACCCGGTACGATCGACGCGGCACCGACGAGCTCCTGCCGCTGTTGAGCGCGACCATCGACTCCACTGGCGGCGCAGTTCGAGCTGCCTGGCGCTTCTGAGGGCCCCATGCGATCCATCGTGCTCATTCCGTTCCTCGTCGCGCTCGCCAGCTGCAGCACCACGATCCCCGAGGGCGGGCGCTGCGTGCTGAACAGCGACTGCAGCACGATCGCCGACGGCGGCTACAGCCTCGTCTGCATCTACGGCCGCTGCCACAACCCCTGCGTGAAGGACGCCGACTGCACCAAGCCCCAGCTCTGCCGAATGTCGGTCAAGCCCATCAATGTCTGCCTGCTGCCCGACGAGCTCAGCTGTCCGGGAGGCACCGACCGCGAGTGCCCCGGCCCCCTCGTCTGCGGGACCGATCGCGTGTGCCGCGATCCCTGCAAGAGCAACCGCGACTGTCTGCAAGGCTCCATCTGCACCCAGGGAGTCTGCGCGACGCTGGGCGAGGTCGACGCCGGGCTGCTGCCCCCTCCGGTCGACGGTCCTGCGTGCAGCTACACCTCGGAGTGCCCGACCGGGAGCATCTGCCTCGCCGGGAGCTGCCGCGCCGAGTGCCTCACCAGCCGTGACTGCCCGACGAGCTCGAGCTGTCTCCAGGGGCTCTGCGTCTCCGAGGTGCCCGACGCCGGCCTCCCTTCCGGGTACGGGGCGCGCTGCGAGTTCAACTCCGACTGCCGCCTCGAGCTGCTCTGCGGCCCGGCGAAGACCTGCACCGTCGAGTGCCTCACCGTTCGCGACTGCCCCTCGACGTCTGACTGTTGCTCCGGCTTCCGCTGCTTCCGAGGGCTCGCCTGCACCTTCACGCCCGGAACGCCCGACGCAGGAGACGCCGGCCAGCTCGAGTGGGACGGCGGGCTGCTCCCCGATGGCGGCCTCACCGGCACGCCATGTCTCACTGATCGCGACTGCGAGGTGCGCCGGGTGAACTGGTGCGACCCGCGTGCGACCTGCGTGAACCGGCGCTGCCTGGCCGATCGCGCGCTCTGCGACGACGGCGATCCGTGCACCGACGACGGCTGCGACGAGTCGCGCCGCAGCTGTGTGAACGTGCTCCGGACGACGCTCACCGATCAAGATGGCGACGGCCACCACCCGACGAGCTGCCGGGGAACCGGCGACGACTGCGACGACACGAACGCGCGCGTCTACACCGGGGCGCCGGAGCGCTGCGACTTCCTCGACAACGACTGCAACGGACAGGTCGATGAGGGCTTGTGGCAGGCAGACGTTGCCTCGCGCGGGCAGCTCAGCGCCGGTCAGCTCTATCACGGCAGCGCGGGCGCCCCTGATGGCCTGCGGGTAGGAAACACCGTCTTCCTCGTCGCCAACTCGGACGCGACCGTTCGCGGCTCGCTCGATCTGTGGCTGATCGACCCCGTCTCCTTCACCCCGACGTTCGGTCCGATGTCGCTCGGTGGCTCGACGACGAGCTGGAGCTCGTGCTTCTACCAGGCCAATCCGTTCTATGGGCGGCGCTCGGGGTTGGGCCAGCTCGCGATGCAACCCGACGGAGGAGGCATGGTCGCGGGCGTGCAAGCGACCTACCGGCCGAACGCGCAGATGTGCTGCGAAGGAGGCGTCGCGCCGATCGAGACGGCCTTCGCGACGACGTTCCATGGGACTTCGGTCGCCGACTCCGGTGTGCTGGTGGCGGCGCCCATCACCGGCAACGGGTGCGACGGGGCCTTCAACTACTACGACCGCCCCATCACCGCGGCGAGCGCGACCTGGAACGAGAGCCTCGGCCGGTACGTCGTGTCCTGGGCCGACAAGACGCGCGTCGCGGGCACCTTCGACGTGCTCTTCGCCACCGTCGACCCGGTCACTGGTCAGCTCTCGGCGCCGCGGCAGGTGGTGCAGCCGAGCGGCGTCGTCATCGGCTCCGAGATGGTGAGCCCAGGACAGAACCCGCTGCGACCGCTGGTCGTCGCCAGCCCGGCCGGCGTGCTCTTCATCTGGGCGCAGCAGATCGGTGGCTTCCCCGAGGCGCGCTACGCGATCCTCAACTCGACGCTGACCCAACGCCTCGCTGGACCGGCGACGCTCGTCATTCCTCCCAGCCAGGGGCGACGACCGATTCGCGCCATCTGGTCGGGGACCAGCTTCATCGTGCAGCTGGACAATGGCGCCAACCAGACCGTCAACATCCTCGCGTCGATCAGCCCCACCGGCGTTCAGGAATGGCTGACTCGGCTCCCCCAGGGCCGCGCCTCGACCGGCACGGCGGTTCTGGGGATCGAGGCGACCGACCAGCCCACCTTCACTCTGGTCGGCACGCGCGGCTTCATCTCGGCGAACGCGCAGGAGTCTCGAATGACCTTCACCTACGGCGCGCTCGGGCCAGACGCAGGCACCATCACCTTCGACTACGACACTGGGAAGGCGACGCAGGCGCGATCGGCACCGACGCTGATCACCGTCGACGAGCGCACCGTGCTGGCGATCTGGGCCGACGACGAGCTGCAACGGCTCGCGCTCCGCTGCGTCGAGTGACTCACGATCGTCCCGGTTCGACGCCACCGTCGGCCGGCTGATCGCCGAGGGCGATCGATCGCGCTCCGCTTGGTCTCAGTGGGACATGCTGCGCGGCCTCGCCCAACTGCGCAGATCGGCTGAGCCACCCCTCGGCAGCAGCCTTGCAGAAGCGGGTCGTCACACTCGCTTCAGAGGAACCCTGCCATGTCGATCAAGCTCGCCAGCCGCCCCGCTCCCAGCCTCACGACGTCTTCGAAGCCCACCTCGCGCTCGGCGGTTCCAGCGCGTGACGTTCCGACTCGTCCCGATCGTCCGGCGGCGCTCGCCGCCAAGGCCGCGCGGGTCGGAGCGATGGCCGACGGCTTCGAGCCCGCCAAGGGCCGCAGCCCGGTGTCGCTCAGTGATCCGGGCCAGGCCCTCACTGATCCCCACGCCTCGACGCCCACCGCGCCCGCGAACCCGGGAGCCGTGCTGGGACGGCACTCGGCCGATCATCAACCCGCATCAGCCGAGCCTGATCTCCTCGGCGTTCCCGAGGGCGTGACGACCGAAGCGCCCACGCCTGCCACTCTGCCCGGCTTCAGCGCCGGCCCCGATCTGCTCTCGTTCAAGACCGCCCACGAGGCGCGCGCCGGTCTCTCGAGCGCCGAGGTGACGTCGGAGTCGACGGACCAGACCGACTCGAACGGCGGCCAACACATCAGGGAGAGCACCACCACGAAGGGCGACGACGGCTCGACGACGACCGACGTGCAGACCCACGACAGCGACGGCAAGGGCAACAGCAAGGAGACCCAGGAGGTCATCAAGACCAACCCCAATGGAAGTCAGGAAGGTCACCGCAGCGAGCGCACGACGTCGGCGAACGGCACCACCACCACCAAGACCGAAGAGTGGAAACGCCCGGCGATCTCGAAGATGCCGACCCCTGACGGAGAGGACCGCACGCCACCAACCGAGGCCGAGATCGCCGCTGACCGTGAGCGAATTCGGAGCCGGGTCGCCGATCCCTCCTCCGAGAACGCGAAGCCGCCTGCCGATCTCGAACGCCTGGCCCGCACCAACGCGGTTCGGCAGATGTCGAAGGTGAACCCGGCGCCAGGCTCCGAGCCGCGCCAGGCCGCGCCCGAGGCGCCGCGCCCCACCCCGCGCACGCCCGCCGACCCGGTCGACGAGACGCCACGCACCAACACCCCGCCGCTGCGGCCCGCGGGCGGCAAACCGGGCGGAGTGCCCGGCACGCCGGGTGGCCCTCGCTGAAGACGAGGCAGTCGGAGCCGAGTGGGCTAGAACGCGCCCGTGGACTCCTCTCCGACTGCGTCTCGATCCCGCAAGCGGCTGACCCGACGCGTGGACGCTCGAGCCCGGCTACACCTCGTCTCTCCCTCCCAGCTCGCTCGCTCGATCGAGTTCGAGGCCGAAGAGCTCACCGTGGGACGAGAGAAGTGCACCGTCTCGCTCGGTGTCGCCGCGCTCTCCCGGCATCACCTCACCCTCAGCTGGGACGCCAGCGCGCAAGCACACCGGGTGACGGACGCAGGGAGCAAGCACGGCACCTTCGTCAACGGCACCCGGCTCGACGCTCCGGCCCTGCTCTCGCCGCAAGACGTCCTTCGAGCGGCCGACGTCGTGTTCGTCTACGAGCGCGGCGGCAGCGAGTCGGCCGAGACGCCATCACTCCCTGGCGCCAGCGAGGCGAGCCACAAGCTCCGAGCCGAAGTGGCTCACGCAGCGCCCGACGCCGCCCCGGTGTTGATCATCGGCGCCACCGGTGTCGGGAAGGAATCGGTCGCCAGCGAGGTGCATCGGCTCTCCGGCCGAAAGGGCCCCTTCCTCGCGGTGAACTGTGCAGCGCTCGCGCCTCAGCTCGCCGAGAGCCAGCTCTTCGGACACGTGAAGGGCGCCTTCACCGGTGCCGACGCGGCTGGCCAGGGCCTCTTCCGGGCGGCGAACGGGGGCACGCTGTTTCTCGACGAGATCGGCGAGCTCTCCGCGGAGCTCCAGCCCAAGCTCTTGCGCGCGCTCCAACAGCGAGAGGTGCTGCCAGTCGGCGCCACCGCGCCGGTGAAGATCGACGTGCGCGTCGTCGCCGCCACCAACCGCGATCTCGCCAAGGAGGTCGAGGCCGGCACCTTCCGTCGCGATCTCCACGCCCGCCTCGCGCTGTGGGAAGTGCGAGTTCCGTCGCTCGCCGATCGCCGGGCCGACATCGTGGGGTGGATCGAGCGGCTCCGCGCACGGTGGGAAGCCGAGCGCGGCTCGAAGCTGCTGCCGCTCCAGCTCGAGGCCGAAGCGGTGGAGGCGATCCTCCTCGCGCCGCTCTCCGACAACCTCCGCGCGCTCGATCGGCTCGTGCATCACCTGGGCGCGCGCAAGGAGCCGGTCTCGGCCGACGAGCTGCCCACCTGGTTGACCGCCAACGCGCCGAGCGCTCCCGACTCGGCCTCGGAGCCCGATCAGGACAAGGGCCCCAAGGCACGCCGGCCGTCGCCGTCGAAAGAAGAGCTCATGGCGGCGCTCGAGAAGCTCGGGAGCGTGCGAGCGACCGCGAAGCACTTCGATCGCGATCGCCGACAGATCTACCGGTGGATCGAGGCGTACGAGATCGACTGGAGCGACGACGACGCTGGCGAGTGAAGTCCCATGAGACGTCGCTGAGGGCGGCTCGGCCAACTCCGCGATTCGTGAGCTGACTGGCGTGGTGCGCGGCTTGCTCTGGGCCCGGTCATGCGAACCGCCCTCCTCTCTCTCGTCCTCCTCGTCGTTCCTGGCTGTGCCTTCACCTTCGATCTCGCCGGTGGTCCACGGCATGAGCGACTCGAGCTGCCGGCGCAAGACGTCGAGAACCACCTCGAGAAGCACGTCGCCGAGTCACCCAAGGCGATGGCGGCGTTGGAGACGGTGCGAGCGAAGAAGCGCGTCGGCACCATCTTCACCTGGGTCGGCATCGGCTCGCTCGCGCCCTGCATGCTGGCCTCGATGTCGGCGAAGGGTGACACCGGGCTCGCGCTGGTGATCGCGACGTGCGGTGCGTCGATCGCGATCAACGTCATCTCGCTCTTCGTGAACCCCTGGCCCTGGCACTACGCCGACATCCTCCGGGGCTACAACGAAGACTTCCCTGCCACGCCGTGGAGCTCCGATCGCTTCGGCGTGAAGCCCTGACCACGTAGCCCAAACCAAGGAGATGAACCCGTGAAGCGCATCGTCGCGTCGTTGTGTCTTGCTGCCTGCGGTCCCCTCGAGTCGATGGAGGCCGACGGCGCCGCCTCGACGTCTCAGGCCATCGTGAACGGCAACTTCCGCAGTGACGTCACCTTCGGAGGTGCGCTCGTCGAGACGGCGACCTCCACTTGCAGCGGGGCCTTCCTCGCGGAGGATCTCGTCCTCACCCACATTCGGTGCAAGGCCGCCACGCGCGTCTGGGTGGGTGGAAAGAAATACAGCATCAAGCTCGCGCGCAACGTGCCGTTCAACAACGACCTTGCCGCGCTCCAGCTTCGCCAGGAGGTGCCGAGCATCGCGACGTTGCGGCCGACCAACCGTCGAGTGATCTCTGGAGAGCAGCTCTCCTGCTTCGGCTTCGACGCCCAACGCACCTTCACCTCGGGCGAGTTCCGAGTGACCGATCTCTCCGGCGACTTCATCTTCCTGGCGGGCGGGCTGGGCTTCAGCGGCACCTTCGGCGTCGACACGACCGATGACGGAGGCTTCTGCATTCGAGATGGTGGCGAGCTCGCCGCGATCTTCAGCCTCAAGGGCACCGCCAGCCCGCGCGCCGTGCAGGTCGACCAGGCATCGGGGTGGCTGGCGAACCTGATGAATGCGGTCGTGCAGGCTCGGAGCCGCGCCTCGCTCACCCTGGTGAACGACCCCAACCTGGCGACGCCGACGACCCTCACCGCGAGCGGCACCGCCCTCACCAGCAGCCCACGGGTCGCGAAGTCGCTTCCACAGGCCTTCTATTTGGCACCGGCAGTGCCGGCCCGACCCGAGGTGGTGTCCTTGGTGAACGCCGACAGCGGCCGCTGCGTCTCCGCCTCCGGCCTGTTCCTGCCCACGGCGAACCTGGCGACCTGCGCGATGTCGACGAGCCGGCAGCAGTTCGTCCTCGTCTCGAGCTCGAACGTGTTTCCGGCCGGAATGACCGATGGCTACAAGCTCGAGTCGCTCGGGGCGCCAGGGTGGTGCCTCGTTCCGACGGGTGCGCCGTTCCTGGTGCCGTGCACGTCGAGCCAGGCGTCCTTCGGCTTCTGGCTCAACCTCTTCTGAGGGGCGTCACTTCACGTCGGTGCCCGGCGCCACCTCGCCGGGATCGATGAGCGAGAGGCCCTTGCCGGAACCGGACGCGAGGATCATGCCGCGCGACTCGATGCCCTTGAGCGCGCGCGGCTTCAGGTTGGTGACGACGACGACGTTGCGGCCGACGAGGGCCGCCGGAGCGAACGCCTCCGCGATGCCCGAGACGATCGTGCGTGGAGCGGCTTCACCGAGATCGACGGTGAGCTTGAGCAGCTTGTCGGCCTTCTCCACCTTCTCGGCCGCGAGCACCTTGCCCGCCTTGAGCGCCACCTTGGTGAAGTCGGCGAACTCGATCTCCGCCGCAGGTCCACTCGGCGCTTCCGGCTTCTTCGGCGGCGCCTTCTCGACCGGCGGTGGCTTGGCGGCGGGCTTCGCGTCTTCCGAGGCCTGCTCCTTCGCCCACGCGTCCTTGAGCGCGACGGTGCGGTTGAACACCAGCGCGCCCGGCTTGGAGTCCTTGTCGACGCAGAAGTAGCCGAGCCGCTCGAACTGGAACCGCGCGCCCTCCTTCTCGCCCGACAGCGCCGGCTCGACCTTCGCCTTCACGATCTCGAGCGACTTGGGGTTCAGATCGAGCAGGAAGGGGTGATCGACGCCGGGCTTCTCGTGGGCGGCCCCTGGCGCCTCGGCGGAGAAGAGGCGGTCGAACAAGCGCACCTCCGCATCGACGGCGTGGCGCGCGCTGACCCAGTGAATCGTTCCCTTCACCTTGCGGCCGTCGGGCGCATTGCCGCCCTTCGTCGCGGGATCGTAGGTGCAGTGCAGCTCGGTGATCGCGCCGCTGCCGTCCTTCACGACGTGCTGACAGGTGATGAAGTACGCGCCACGCAGCCGCACTTCCTTGCCCGGAGAAAGCCGGAAGAACTTCTTCGGCGGGTCCTCCATGAAGTCGTCGCGCTCGATGAAGAGCTCGCCCGAGAACGGCACCGTGCGGATGCCGGCGTTCTCGTCCTCGGGGTTGTTCTGCACCTCGACCGGCTCGACCGCGTCCTTCGGCCAGTTGGTGATGATCACCTTGAGCGGCGCGAGCACCGCCATGCGCCGTGGGGCGGTCGTGTTCAGCTGATCGCGCACCGCGTTCTCGAGCCGGAGCAGATCGATGACGGTGTCGTTCTTGGTGACGCTGATCTCCTCGCAGAACGCCCGGAGCGCTTCGCTCGGGTAGCCGCGCCGCCGCATGCCGCGAATGGTGGGCATGCGAGGATCGTCCCAGCCGCGCACGTACTTCTCCTTCACCAGGTGGAGCAGGTTGCGCTTGCTCAGCACCGTGTAGGTCAGCTGCAGCTTGGCGAACTCGATCTGCTGCGGGTGGTAGACGCCGAGCTCGTTGAGGAACCAGTCGTAGAGTGGGCGGTGGTTCTCGAACTCCAGCGTGCAGATGGAATGGGTGATCTGCTCGATCGAGTCCTCGAGCCCATGCGCCCAGTCGTACGACGGGTAGATGCACCAGGCGTCGCCCTGACGGTGATGGTGGGCCTTCACGATGCGGTACATCACCGGGTCGCGCAGGTTGATGTTGCCCGACGTCATGTCGATCTTCGCCCGGAGCGTCTTGGTGCCGGGCTCGAACTCGCCCGCCTTCATGCGGCGCAGGAGCGCGAGGTTCTCTTCGGGCGAACGATCACGGAACGGGCTGTTCTTGCCGGGCTCGGTCAGCGTGCCGCGGTACAGCTTCATTTGCTCGGCGTTCAGCTCGCAGACGAAGGCCTTGCCCTTCTTCACCAGCTGCTCGGCCCACTCGTACATCTTCGGGAAGTAGTCGGAGGCGTAGAAGAGCCGATCCTCGAAGTCGCCGCCGAGCCACTTCACGTCGTCGATGATGCTGTCGACGTATTCCTGCTCTTCCTTGGCCGGGTTGGTGTCGTCGAAGCGCAGGTTGAACTTGCCGCCGAAGCGTCGCGCGAGCCCCGAGTTGAGGACGATGCTCTTGGCGTGGCCGACGTGCAGGTAGCCGTTCGGCTCGGGCGGGAAGCGGGTGTGAACGCGGCCTCCCCACTTGTTGGAGGCCCGATCGGCCTCGACGATCTCTTCGATGAAATGGAGCGAACGCGGCTCACTCATGACGCCCACCCTACCGGCGGCTCGTCAGGGCACAATCGAAAACGCGGCGCGGGGGCTCCGGCTTCGGGCATGCTCGAACCGACGCGATCGGCAGCCGTCGCTGACCACCCCTTCTCGAGCGGCCCTCATGCAACGCATCAGCCTCGCAGTGATGATCACCGCCACGACGGCCGCCGCTCAGCCAGTCGTCGACGAGGCGACCGCCGCCCGCTTCGCCAAGCTCGCCCTCGCCTGCGTCCACAAGGAGTACCCGAACAAGCTCGCTCACGTGCTCAACGGGCCGGCCGACGCGAAGACGCCTGCGAAGCTCACTCCGGCGTTCTACGGCTGCTACGACTGGCACTCGGCGGTGCATGGGCATTGGCTGCTCGCCCGCCTCGCGCGCACGTTCCCCGAGGCCCCCTTCGCCGCCGACGCGAAGAAGGCGCTCGAGAAGAGCCTCACCGCGAAGAACGTCACCGCCGAGGTGAGCTACTTCGAAGCGCCGGGACGGGTGAGCTTCGAGCGCCCGTACGGCCTCGCCTGGCTGCTCCAGCTCGCCGCCGAGCTGAGAGAATGGAAGACGCCCGAGGCCGAGCGGTGGGCGAAGAACCTGGCGCCGCTCGAGACCGCCGCGGCGAACCGGATCAAGGCCTGGCTCCCAAAGCTCTCGCGGCCGATTCGGGTGGGAGAGCACGATCAGACCGCGTTCGCGTTCGGCCTCATCCTCGACTGGGCGAAGGCCGCCGATGATCGCGCGATGAAGGCGCTGCTCACCGAGCGAATCGCCACCTTCTACGGCCGCGACCGGTCCTGTCCGATGGCGTACGAGCCCGGAGGCCAGGACTTTCTCTCGCCGTGCCTCGCCGAGGCCGATCTGCTGCGCCGTACGCTCGAGCGCGACGCCTTCGCGAAGTGGCTCCGCGAGTTCCTTCCCACCATTCCCGAGAAGGCCGAGCCGAAGTGGCTGTCACCCGAGGTGGTGACCGATCGATCCGATCCCAAGCTCGCGCACCTCGATGGCCTCAACCTGAGCCGCGCGTGGATGCTCGAGGGCATCGTGAGCGGGCTTCCGGAGAACGACCCGCGACGGCCCGCGCTGAAAGCCGCCGCGCTCGCACATCGAACGAGCGGCCTCGAGTCCGTGACCGGCGAGCACTACGAGGGCGGGCACTGGCTGGGCAGCTTCGCGACCTACCTCGTCACCGAGCGCGGAGTTCGATGAGCCTCGCCTGCGCCCCTCAGACGCCCTTGATGACGCCACCGACCAGCTGAGCGGGCTTCCCGCCGATGTTCGCGTCGAAGCCGATCGAGCCACCGATGCCGAGCGCTGCACCGGCGTCGAGCTCGAGGCCCAGCGTCTTCGTCTCTTTGTCCATGCCGAGCCCCGCGTGGAGCCGGAACCCTGCGCCGACCCACGCCTCTCCTCGCGTCGCGAGTCCCGCCACCTCGGTGTTGTTGAAGGTGAAGGAGTTGCCGATCGAGCCGCCCACCTTCGCGCCAGCGAAGCCGTAGGCGTCGAGCTTGATTCCCTTCAGCCCCGCCGACGCCTCGAGATGCTGCATGGCGCCCGCGAACGCCCAGCCTTGCGCGCGCGACAGGACGCCGACGACGCCGAGCGAGGTGGTGAGCACCGGCATCGTGAACTCGGCGAGCGCACGAACCCGCACTCCGACCTCGGCCGAATGGGCGAAGCCGATCCCGGTGATGTCGTTGGTGACCTGCTGCGCGAGCATCACGCCAGCGCGGCCTTGGACCTCCAGGTTGAGCCGCGGCACCGCAGGGCCTTCCTCGTAGCAGTACCGTGAGTTCGCCTCTGCGCCGACGAAGAGCTCGTTGCCGAGCGACTGGCCGAGCGCACCCGCCTCGCCCCACGAGCGCGAGCGCACGCCGACGAACGCCTCGTTCTTGAGCCGGCCGACGTCCTTCGCGAGCAAGAGCCCGGCCTCGGCCTCCACGCCGATTCCCGCCGAGAGTTCACGCGAGTTGACGTCACCCATCGCCCGGCCGCGCGCCCCAGCGAGCTTCACCCACTCGGGCTGGTTCGGGAGATCGGGGGTCTTCAGCTCGCGCAGCGTCTTCATCTTCTCGCCGTAGCCGAAGCGCTTGGGCCGACGCTCGCCGGTGTCGGCGACGTAGGTCTGGCCCCACGTGGAGTCGCTCGTGAGCCAGCCCTTCACCAGCGACGGCTTGGCTTCGGCTGCCGCGTTCTCCCGGAGCGGACGCGTGGTGTCGAAGACGTCCTTCGCGAAGTGCGCTGCCTGGCGCGCGGGAGGAGCCACCGTTCGCCCAACCCGGCTCTCGAGCGCAGCGTCCCCTGCCGCACGAACGCCGTTCTTCACCGTCGCGACGCCATCCTGGGCGCGCTGCTTCACGACGGGGAGCTGTTCCTTCGCAGTCTTCACGCCGGCGCGGGCGGCATCAGCGGTGCGATCGGCGCCCGCCTTCGCAGTGGTGGTGACGGTCTTGGCAGCCTGGGCCGCCCGGTTCATGAGGTCGTTGAGTCGCATGGGGAGAAGACGCTCGCTGTCGTCGCCGTGGCCGTAGTCATTTCGCCGGCCTGCAACCGACTGGAATCACACCGCTTTCGTTCGTTGCGCGAGGCGCTCTCCGACGCCGACCGTGAGCGAGTTGCCCTCGAGAAAGAGCCTCGTGTTCGAGAGCGCCTTGGCGTCGAGCAGGGCCTCGGCGCCGCTCTGCCGAATTCGACAGCCGGTGAGCCAGAGCGACTCGAGCGAGCCGACGCGCAGCTTGGCGAGATGGAGTGCGCCTTCGTTTCCGATCGGGTTCGACGCCAGCGAGAGTCGCTTCAACCGCGCGAACGGAGCAGCCGAGAGCAGGGCCGCCGAGTCGGAGCTCAAGCTGCACGCCTCGAGTGAGAGCCGCTCGAGCTTGAGGAACCACTTCGCGTGGAGGAGCGCCTCGATCGCGCGAGAGGTGAAGCGATCGCTTCGAAGCTCGAGCGATCGGAGCGCGGGGAACGCATGCCCTGCGGACTCGGCGAGCGCAGTCGCGCCCTGATCGAACAAGCCCTGACCGTCGAAGCTGAGCGCCCGGAGCCGGTGGAGCTTGCGCGTCTGGAGCAGCGTCGGCAGCGAGTCGAGCGCCGGCCGATGGTCGCGTGCGCGAAAGGCGACGCTGTCGAGCGTGCGGACCCAGGGCCATTGAAGGAGCCGCGCCACCGACAGCGGCGTGCGCGTCGAGATGACGACGTGTGAGATCGGCTCCCGCGCGAGGAAGGCGTTGCACGCTTCGAGCCCGTCGGCGTCGAGCACGGTGAGCTCGGTGATGAACCCACGCGAGAACGACGCCAGCACCGAGCTGGCCTGGAGCGGACCGGTCCATGCTGCGCCGTGCTTCTCGAGGAGCGCTGCTTCACGGCGCTCGAGCTCGAGCCGTCGGTCATCCTCCACACCCGCCGCGAGCTCGCACTGCACGGCGATGAACTCACCGCGAGGATCTCCCTGCTCCATCAACGCATCGGCGTAGACCCGTCGCGGTCGATCATCGTCCGGGTCGGCGAGGATCGAGTCGAGCAGCTGGGTCGGCCGTCTTGATTGGACGACGAGTTGGCGCCGATCGGGAGCCTTCCGCGCGGCCCAGCGCTCACAGCGAATGTGGTTCGCCGCCGGCGTGTGAAAATCCCAGCCGTCGAGATCGGCGAAGGCGCGCGCGGGAGACGCCGGCCCCGTGCGGGACTGTGCGAGCCCCAGCACCACGCCCTGCTCGGTGACGACGCAGAGACACAACGAGGTGTGCTGCCGCCCGTCGTCGACGTCGCCACCGTGCACCACGAGCCAGGGGACTTCCGTTCGGAGCAGCCGCTCGACCGCCGCCTTCACCGTCTCCACGTCGAGGCGCCGCGCGGTCCGCCGGCCGTTCACGTCGCGCAGCCGGGCCTCCAGCCACGCGAGATCGTCCTTCGACCAGGTGCACCGCACCCAAGCAGCGTAGCCCCGCGGTCACGGAGTGAAGAAGCCGGCGTTTGCGCCCGGCGCGACCTTCCCCTGACTCGCGCGGATCGCGGACTTCGACACCAACTGAAACGTCTTGCGCAGTCCTGACGGGGTCGCGTCGCGCTGCACGTGCACGCAGCCGGTGGGAATGCCCATCGCCGCGGCGATCAACTCGAAGTCGGTGTCCTTCCCCACCCCGACGAACGCGAGCGTGAACAACTCACTCGCGAGCAGATCCTTCGAGAGCTTGGCGCAGTCGCGATTCGTCCGAGTGCTGCCGACGTCTTCTCCATCGGTGACGACGATCACCACCGAGCGTGTCGGCGTCCCTCCATCACGGAGCCGCTGCGCGTAGGCCACGTTCGCGGTGAGCGCGTCGCACCAGGTGTCGTAGAGCCGAGTCGCTCCGCCGGCGCGGTAGTTCTTCCCGTCGAGCCGGGTCGCGTCCTCCACCGGCACGTAGGAGTGCAGCACCTTCTGTTGATCGTTGAAGCTCCAGAGCGCGAGCAGCACCGAGTCCTTCTCCTTCGCGCCAGAGAAGGCATCGAGCAGCGAGTTCTGCCCGTCGCGCACCGCCTGCTCGAGGTTGCGATCGGCGATCGATCCACTCGCGTCGACCAGCAGCGTCACCAACGTCACGTCCGACGCGGTGATGTCTTCGAGCGCCTTGCCCGCCGCACCGGCGAGCACGATGGAGCCGAGGTTGCCGGTGATCAGCGTCGAGGTCTGTTGAGTGATGACGCCCGTGGCGAGGGCGCTGGTGAGGTTCTTCGAAACGTCGTCGTCATGCGTGGACATGGAGGTCTCCTCTCGAGCGGCGTTGGGCCGCCCGTTGGTGTTGGGTGAAGGTGAGTCGGACTCAGCTCAGATGGTGACGGCGTCGGTCGTCTTCACGACCTTCATTCCGGCCTGGCGCCACTTCTCGATGGCCTCGTCGGCGATGCGCGGGAAGTTGAGGTGTGCCGGGAGCGGGCTCAACGGCGGCGCCGGCACCGGGCTCATCGCGTCCTCGAGGATCCAGATCTTCTCCGCGAGCTTCGGATCGGACTGGAGCACGTGCGCTTGAATGTCGTTGAGCGTCGAGAGCACGCAGTGACTCTTCGCCTGCCCGAAGACGTAGACCCGGTCGTACTCCATCAGCATCTTGAAGAACGGCGTGTTGAACGAGCCGACGACCTGTCCCGAGAGTTCGGTCACCTCGGGAGAGAGCACCGAGTAGTTCTCGGTCATCGCGTGCGTGCCCTTGGTCTCGAAGTGCGTCTGATGCCGGCGCGCCGAGGCGTGGAAGAGCGCGGCTTCCATCATCGCCGGCACCAGCGCGTGCGACAGCCCACCGAGCAGCGTGTGGTACGGCCAGACGGTGAGCACGTACTTCCCGCTCGCCTCGAGACGCTTCACGTACTCGAGCGACTCCTTCGGGTGCGCGACCGCGGTCCACTTTCCTGCTCGAACGTCCTCATGGAAGATCGGGGTGAGCGGCGCCGGGTGTTGTCCCTTCGCGTCGACCCACCAGGCCGGGTGGAAGATCTGGAACATGCGGTGCGTGTCCATCGAGAAGAAGAGCGCGCTCATCTTGTCGAGGTTTCGGTAGAGCCACTCGACGGTGCGCTGGGTGTCTTCCACCGCGCCCGGGACGAAGAGCGACGCGCCTGGCGTGCAGAAGCCGACCTGCACGTCGATGCCGAACGCAGCGATGCGGAACTTGTCGCTGCCCGCGGGCTTGAGGCCGTGCTTCTTCGCGTACGTCTCGCCTGCCTCGGCCACCAGCCCGGCGCGCTCCATGAAGAGCTGGGGGACCAGCTTGGGATCGTAGAAATCAGGCAAGGGCAACATGGGGACGGCTCCTTTCACTTGGACACATCACGACAACGACAGCTGCACGAGTTCCTTCGAGGTGACGACGACGACGCTCCCGTCCGACTGAGGCAACAGCTCGTCCTGCGCGGAGACGAAGGGCTGGGTATCGGAGAAGCACGCGGCCTCGACCAGCACGCCCGAGTCGAGCTTGAGCGCGACGAGGCCTTCGTCGCTACCGATCAGCACCCGGCCTCCGAGGAGCGCGGCGTGGCCTGGCCGACCACCGACGCACGCGCCGAGTACGTCGCCGTTCTCCGAGAGCAGCCAGCGCTGCACCACGTCGCGGCCGTTCGACTCCGTCACCACCGAGAGCACCGCGTGAGTCGCGTCGAACGCCGCGTGCGCCGAGAACAGCCGACCGCTGAAGCGCACGGTGGGAAGTTGCTTGAGCCCCGCGCGACCGACCCGGAGCAGGAACGCGACCGTCACCCCGCCCGCTCGATAGAAGCCCAAGCCCAGCCGCTCGCCAGTGAAGAGCCAGGTCTGCCCCTCGAGGATCTGCCCGACGCGCATTCCGGAGCCCTGCTCGATCAGCCACTCGTGCTCGGTTCGAAACGCGGCCGCGGCCGAACAGGCGAACATCGGCTCCGAGACCCGCACGCCGGTCTGCGCACGCTCGGTCGTCTTTCCATTGACGACCCGTTCCAGACCACCACGCGCCGAGGCGATCCACGTCGAGGCGCCGGCGAGCCCGACTCGTTCCTGCGCGAGCAACGGCCGTTCGAGCACCACCGCGCCGTCTTCGCGTCGAACGATGCCGGCTTCTTCGAAGAGGTACTTCACTCCGCCCTGCATCGCCGCCGCGAGGACTCGGCCCTTCGTCTCGAAGATCACCTTCGCGGTGCAGCGCCCCTTCACTCGAACGGCAGGACGCGTCGCGAGCGGCCCGAGCACGTGACAGGAAGGACAGACGGTGCGCGAGTGCACCACGCCACACGCGCAGGTCGAGAAGCGCTGCTCGAGCACGGCCGACGGCGGAGGCAGGCGCTGATCTCCGTCGAAGGTCGCCGAGAACCAGTGGAGCGCCTCGTCGGACAACGTCTTCCACGACGCCGCCGCGCGCGGGAGCAGCACGTCGGGCTTCATCACCGAGTGCCGAGCCTCCGCCCGCCGCAGCATCGTCGCGAGCTTCGGGTGCGTGCCTCCGAAGGGATGCACGAAGAGCAGCGACGAGAACAACATCACTCCGAACGCGTACCAATCGGAGCCCTCGTCGAAGCGCGGCGCCGTGGAGAGATCGACCCCGTACAACCGTGGATCGAGGAAACGTTCGTGCCCGACCGCGCAGGGAATTCCACCGAACTGCATCGAGTCGGCGTCGATGAGGAAGACCTCTCGCGTCGCCGGGCGAACGAGCACGTTGCCGTCGTTCAAGTCGCCGACGATCACCTTCGCGCCGTGGAGCGCCCCGAGCGTCTCTCCGAGCCGGCGGAACAACTCCAGCACGGCGGTGTGATCGGCGAACTGCTCACGGAACTTTCGGTTCGAGAGCCGGCCGGCGTCCTCGACGTCCTCGAGCGCCTTCATCGAGAAGCCGAGCACGTCACCTCGGGCGTCGAGCGCGAGCTGGAGCGGCCCCAGCACGGTCTCCGGCACCTTCGGAAAGCGGCGCAGCTTCTCCACCTTCGCGGCCCGCACGATGAGCCCCGTCGCGTCCTTCGGATCGATCGCGTGGAAGATCTTCACCGCGAGGTCGCGATGACGAAACACCCGCGCCTCGCCGCCTTCACCGAGCAGGTCGGCGTCCTTCAGCTTCACCTTCTGACCATCGAGGAAGACGTCCATCTCAGGCCTCCTCTCGGGCGTCGATCACCGCCATCGTGGTGTCGTCACTCAGCTTCTCGGTCTGCGACAGCACGTTGAGCCGCCGCTGCAGGTGCACCGGGTTCGTGCGCAGGTGCGGCTCGTTCAAGAGCGCCGTCCACCGAGTCGCTTCGGCGGCGAGCCACGGATCGAGGCCATCGGTCGCGACGGCCACGCACGCGGCAGGCCCCAGGTGATGCACGACGGGATCGATCGCCCGTCCACACAGCCGGTAGCCGAGATACGCGGGGGCGTTCGCTTCTCCGGAATCGAGCCGCACCAGCCGCCCATCGATCAGCGCCGCGCCATCACCCGCGCCGAAGACGACCGCCTCCCGACCGCGCCGCACCGCACAGAGCACGGTGAACAGGCCGTACTGCTCGAGCACCTCGTCACGGTCATCGACCGCCACCGCGCTCACCACCGACGCGAGCCACGACGAGAGGTGCTCCATCGCGACCGCCGGCAGCTCGGACAACGGCACGTGCCCGAGCGCTGCCGTCATCTTCACCAACGCCCGCGCGCCCAACCTGGCGCCCACTTCCGAGAAAGGCTGGCTCGAACATCCATCGGTCACCGCCACGATCGCGAGGTCGCCCTGAACGAGGCCACCCACGCCATCTTGGTTGTTCCGCCCCAGCCGCACGTGCTCGCGGCCGATGACCGAACCGGTTCGAATGATGGGAGCCGCCGAGCTCATCCAAACGCTTCCTTTCGCAACCGATCGATCAACGTCTGCGTCGCCGGAGAGGGGACGAGCCGGAGCTCCTCGTCGCGAACGGAGCGCGCCTCGTCCAACGCGGGCGTCTTCGGCGAGGCCGAGCCGGTCAGCAGCTCGTAGCCGTTCGCCACCGGCTCACCGTCCTGAGCGACGACGCCGAATGGGCCGCTGGCCCCCGCGCGCCGCCGCCAGAGCACCGGCTTTCCGGGAACGGACTCCTTGCCGCCGCCCGCTTCGTTCCCGAACTTCATGCAGGGCCGTTTCCCGGTCTGCGTCAGCTTGTAGACGGCCGAGACGCGATCTCTCGTGAGCGGAGTCCCCGCCGTCTGCGCCACCAGGAACCCGCCGTAGCCGTAGACCTGCTCCTCGGGCTTCCAGCCGCACTCGCGTCGCAGCTCCTCGAAGCGCTTGGTGAGCGCGGTGTCGAACGAGTCCTCGAGGATCTGCACCGGACGAAGGCCGCGCTCGGTCGCGAGGCTGGTGGCGAAGCGGTACTGCGCTTCCTTGTCACCGGAGTCGTAGCGGATCGAGTCGGCGCGGCCCGGGCGCTCCGCGATGATCGCGTACGCGGTGGGAATGCCGCTCTTGATGGTGTCGAAGGTGTCGAGGAGGAACGACGATCGATTCGGACGCCGCTCCACCATCGCGCGAAACGCCGCGTCATCGGAGCCGAAGCGCTGCACGTGCTCGTGGCCCATCGTGCCGACCGGCGTCATGCCCAGCTGCTGGGCGCCGAAGACGTGACTGGTCCGCATCAGCCCCGCGGCCTTGCAGCCCTCGAGCGCGAGGAGGTGTTGCTCGACGCAGCTGGCCGCGCGCAGGCCCACCTCGAACAGCCGCGTGGGACTCCCGGTGACCTCGACCAGCTCCTTCACCCGAGCAGTGACGCGCCGCACGTAGCCTTCCGAATCGACCGTGATCGCCGGCGCCTTCACCCCCACCGCCTCGAGCGTCTCGAGCACCAGCCGCCGCTGCGCCTCGCAGGTCACCGTCCCCACCACGCTCGGCAACGAGTCGGGCCGCAGGAGCGCCTCGGTCGCGACTTGAATCCGGTAGCTCCAGGTGAGCGCGAGCGGCTCGAGCCAGGAGACGATCGCCGACGGGCCGGTGACGGAGAAGATCGGCTCGCGATCGCGGAACACCGAGAGCCGAGGCAGCGCCGCCACTCGAACCTCGTTCGCCCGCCCCACCGCTGCCTTGAACCCGGCGCCCATCTCGTAGTCGTTGCGCGCGAGGAACTCCCAGTCGGCCGCCTCCGCCGTCGGGAGGATCGCCCGCACCTCTTTCTCCACGTCGAAGGGCAGCACCTGCAGCCCGCCCTTGCGATGCGACGCGTAGAACGTCTCTTCCCGCAGCGGCCACCCCGCCTCCGCCATCGAGAACTTGTAGCCGTCCGTCTTCAGCAGCCCGCTCATGTCCGTCGCCTCGCAATGAGAGTTCTAAACACCCAACAAAGAGTCGTCAAGACCCTATCAACCAGCACTGCCCATTCTCTGCCGTTTCAAACAGTTGGCGTGTCGCTTTTCGTCAGAGAAGCTGGCGCGTTCGGTCCGATCGACATGAATTAGTTCTTCTTTTTCGAAATGAAGATCTCGTCGACGGCCGATATCGCGTTCTAACCAATTGAACTCACCTGCTCTTTCGACAGAAATGCAAAGAACCAAAACAGAGATGGAGCAGTGGTGGGCAACTGAAATGCACACACGTGCGACGATGTAGGCAAACGTCGCTTTTGGGGAGAAACGGCCATGACGAAGAAGACGAAGAAGCTGAGCATCGAGACGATGTACGCGAAGTACGGACCCACCATCTACGCGCGCTGCCGCCGGCTCTTGAAGGATCCCGTGGCCGCCGAAGACGCGACCCAAGACATCTTCGTCAAGCTGATGCGGCACATCGAGGCCGCGCCGAGCGAAGAGGCGGCCCTTCCCTGGCTGCACCGCATCGTCACCAACCACTGCCTCAACGTCATTCGTGACGGCAAGCGGCGCGCGACGCCGGTCGAGGAGATGCCCGAGATCGTCGACGACGAGTTCGAGGACAGCGTCGTCACCAAGAACTTCGCCCAGCGCGTGCTCGAGAACGCGCCCGAGGCCATCAAGGCGCCCGCGATGCTGTACCACGGCAAGGGCATGGAGCAGTCGAAGGTCGCCGAGGTGCTGGGCTGCTCGCGCCGCACCGTCCTCTACCGCCTCTCCGAGTTCACCCGCCGCGCGGTCGCGATGCACGAGGCCGCCGAAGCTGGCGTCGCCTGATTCGAAATTTCGCAGGCTGGCCTCAAGGGCCTCCCGGACGCCGTGGCGCTCTCTCCCCTCGCCACGGCGTCCTTCTTTTTTGCCGTGACGTGCGAGACAGTTCGTCTCCATGCGCCGGCTCCTCTTCCTCGGTGTCGTCACGATCGCGCCTGCCGCCTTCGCCCTCGGCTTCGATCTCGACGGAGCGGGCGGCTACTGGTTCGCCGGGTCGCCCCAGTTCCAGTTTCGCCTCGGAGTCCATCAGCAGATCTCGAAGCTGGGGGCCGACAGCCGGCTGGTGATCGCCTTCAAGAGCGGCGTCTTCCTCAACTCGGCGGGCACCCGGCTCGGCATTCCGATCGATCTCTCCGGCGAGCTCCACTTCGGGCCGGTCTTCTTCGCGATCGTGGGTGGCCCGTATGTGCACTTCAACGACGGTGACGTGCTGCGCGCGCACATCGGCGGTGAGTTCGGGGTGCTGATCTCGCGAAGGTTCCGCCTCTCGTTCGAGGCGAGCTGGCTTCAGCCGTCACCGCTCCTCCTCGGCCGCTTCGGAATTCGCTTTTGAGAGCCGTCTTTGCCCTCGTCTGCCTCGCCGGGTGCTCGAACGCACCAGACGTGCCTCGACCGCCGACGCCTGCCAGGGTGCGCGCCGACGTCACCCTGCGCGCAGTGACGGTGCGGCACTATCGCGGCAGCGATCTTCGGGTCGTCGCGACCTCTCCCGTCCTCGAGTTGATGCGCGGCACCAACGACTTCACGGCCTTCGATGCCGGCGTCTTTCTCGCCCGGAGCGGCGTCTCGGTGCTGACCCCGCGCGTCGATGGAAATGGCGTGAACCAGGTCGCGACCGGATCGAACGGCGTCTTGCTCGTCGGGAACGACGGCATGGTGGGCCGGACCGATCATGCGACCTTCGATCGCGCGCTCGGCGCCGCTGGCGGGGCCCTGTCCGACGCGGGCGTGACGATCGAGCACCCCCGGTTCGACCTGCGCGCCTCGAGCTTCGCCGTCGATCTCGCCGAGGAGAAGGCGACCTTCGAGTCACCCGTCACCACCACCAAGGAGTGAGCATGCTGCGCCTGATCGTCCTGGTGTCGCTCCCTGCCCTCGCCGCGACCGAAGAAGAGCTGTGGTCGAAGGCGAAGGGCGCTGCCTCGGCGTTCCAGAAGGAGACTGGCGTGCCGGTGCTCTGGCTCGAGGGCAACCCGGCCAAGGGCCAAGAGGTCGGTGACGGCATCGTCGCGTATCCCCCGACCGCGCTCGATGCCGCGAGCTCGATCGACCCGCTGATGAACGAGCTGTCGATCTACCCGCCGGCCTTCCTCAAGCGGAGCGGGCTCTCCCGCATCGTCGTCGCCCGCGGACTCGAGCGGCAAGGCAAGCCGTGGGGTGGCTTCGCGATGCACCGCGGCCCCAAGAAGGGCACGCTCTTCGTCTCGCTCGCCAACCTGCAGTGGGCGGCGATGGCGATTCACCACGAGGTCTTTCACCTCACCCAGCACACCTCCGAGCTCGAGGCGCGCCTGCCCGAATTCCTCGCCTGCAACCCGAGCGGCTTCGGCTACGCGTCGGACGGGCCGATCGATCCCTCGAAGCCGCGCACCAGCACGCTCACCGAGTACGCGCGCACCAACCCCGAGGAAGACGAAGCCGAGACCTTCGCCTGGACGGTGAGCGACGCGGCCTTCGCGGCGCAGCAGTCGAGACAAGACGCGGCCATCGCGTGCAAGGTGAAGGTGGTGAAGGCCTTCGTGCAGGCGATCGACGAACGGTTCGATGATGAGCGCTGGAGCAAGCTCGCCAAGCGCCGCGCTGGCGACCGGTTGCCCTGACGATCGCCTTCCGGCACGTCGTGGCGTTTTGGGTGTAAGGAGCGCGCCGTGCTGCTCGCCCTCCTCCTCGCCGCCGGTCCCGACGCTGGAGTCCTGCTCTCCCGTCCCGTTCAGGTGAGCGCCGACAAGCTCGAGCTGCTGAACAAGGAACAGAAGGCGATCTACACCGGCCACGCGAAGGCCATTCGCGACACCACCACCCTCACCTGCGAGAAGATCACCGTCGAGTACGGCGCCGATCGCGAGGTGAGCCGGATCCTCGCGGTGGGCAACGTCGAGGCCGTCGACGCCGATCGCTGGGGCCGCGGCGACGAGGCCGACTACGACAACAAGACGGGAACGCTCGTGCTCCGTGGGAACCCTCGGGCACGGCAGGGCAAGCGCGAGGTCGAAGGCCAGCTCGTCACCTTCGTCACCGGCACCGATCGCATCGTGGTGGAGAAGGCGCGCACCCGGGTGACGGACGAGAAGGGCCTCACTCGAGACGGCGGCGTCGGCGGAGGCCCGCAGCGGGTCACCATCGATGCCGATCAGCTCGTGCTCGACGATCGGCGGAACCTCGCCCTGTGGAAGGGCCACGTCGTCGCCAAACGCGGAGAGACGACCCTCACCGCGCCCGAGCTGACGGCGATCTCCGACGACCAGGCCACCATCACGAAGGTTCAGGCGCGGGGCGGGGTCGAGGCGACCGAGCGCGATCGCTGGGCGAAGGGCCAGCGCGGCGACTACGACGTCGAGTCAGGGGTCTTGGTGGTGACGGGAAACCCACAGGCGCGCCAGGGCACCAGCCGCATGAAGGGCACCAAGGTGACGTTCCACTCGGGCACCGACTTCGTCGAGGTCGAGAACGCGACGACGGTGATCGAGGTCGATCAGAAGCGCCCGCTCAAGCGGTGACCGACTCGAGCCGCGTCGGGTTGGCGACGGTGCCGCTCGTCGGTTCCAGGGGCCGCGCCGCGCTCGGTTTGAAGCCCTGTCGGCAGCCGAAGGGGCCAGTGAGCTCGAGCTCGGCGTCGGAGGGGCCTCCGCGTGGCTCGTGGGGACGCGACCAGTAGTTCGTGCCCCGCAGCGCGTCGCGCAGGTACCGGTGCTTGTTCGCCGCGATCAGCCGCGCGTACAGCCACTGGAGCGACGGCACCATGCGATAGCGCCACTGCCACATCTGGAATGCCTGCAGGCCCCAGAGCGCCGGCAGCCGAGCTCGCCCGATCGGCGCCAAGCGCGGGTTCTCGGCCGCGAGCGCTGCCCGCCGAGCCGAACGCCCGAACGAGTAGAAGTTGGTCGCCAGCCAGCGAAGGCCGTCGCGCAGCTCGGTCGGCGTCATCTTCGCTGGGCGAACGACGACGTGATCCTTCCCGACGAACTCCTCGTACCGCTCGGTGAGGAGGCGTCCTTGCGCCCGGTAGCGCTTCCACGCCGCGGTGCCAGGGAAGGGGATCTCGGTGGTGAAGCTGCAGTGGAGCAGCCGCGTGCTGTCGAGGAACTCGAGCGTGCGGGCGAAGATGTCGGGGCCGTCCCAGTCGAACCCGAACATCCAGTTGCCCGAGGGAATGAGCCCAGCAGCGTACTGCGCGGCAGCGACCTCCCGATAGGCCTCGGCGACCGCCCGCTTGCCAGTGCCGTCGAGCGAGTCTTGGTTCACCGACTCGTACCCGCAGGAGACCAAGATGCAGCCGGCGCGTCGGGCCTGCTCGAGATCCGCTCCATTGCGCGAGAACTCGTGCCTCGACTGCATGCCGAAGGTGAGGCCCAGCGGCTCGAGCGCCCGGAAGAGCTCCCGCGCGTGATCGGGGTCGGCCGTCAGGTTGTCGTCGACGAAGTAGCACCCCTTCACCCAGCTCGGCCGTCGGCGCGCCTGCTCGACGACGTGGGCGATCGGGTAGGTGCGCAGCCCGCGGGTCATTCGTTTGGCGAAGCAGAAGCTGCACGACTCGGGGCAGCCGCGGCTGGCGATCAACGGGTAGTACCAAGCGCCGTAGCGCTCGAGGTGCACGAGATCGAGGCGCGGTTGCGGCAGCGTCTCCAGATCGGGGGCGGGGTCGCAGTAGACGCCGTGCACGCGGGAGGGCGCGGTGAGGAACTGATCGCAGATCCTCCGCCAGGAGGTCTCTCCTTCTCCCACCACCACCGCGTCGGCGTGCTCGAGCGCCTCGTCGGGCATCGCGGTGACGTGGTGACCGCCGAGCACCACCTTCACGCCACGACGGCGATAGAGATCGGCGAGCAGGTACGCGGCCTCGATGCGCGGCGTCGAGGCGGTGATGCCCACCAGATCGGTCGGCTCGTCGAAGTGCAGCCGTTCCCGGAGCAGATCGACGATCGCGATCTCGAACTGCGGCGGAGTCACCGCCGCGAGCGACGCCAGCGAGAGCGTGGGGACCTCGAGCTCCCAGGGAAGGGTGATCAGCTTGAGCCGTGGGCGTGCCATCTGCCGTCCTCCTCGTTCGAGCGTGCTAGATCGGGCCCATGCTCGAACCAGCGGTCACCTCGTGCGACGCCTGCGCGCTGGGAAAGAACGGCCCGTGCCTGTTCCGGCCTCGTGAAGTCCCCGCCTCGACCACCTTGGTGCTGCAGGGCAGCGTCGCCACCCAGGTGCTCTTCGTGAAGGACGGCGCGGTCGGGCTCTCGGCCACCGACGCCTCGGGTGACGAGCTGTCGTCGAGCGTGCGCGGCCCTCGCGCCATCCTCAGCCTCGAGGCGCTCGCGCAACGCACTTCGGCCTTCACCATCACCGCCCTCACCGACACCGTCGTCTGCGGTGTCGACGCGACCGAACTCCGGCGCGCCACCGGCCTCGACGCCCAGCGAACGCTCACCAGCAGCCTGCTCGGCCTCGTGCTCGAGGAGCACGCCGCGACGCTGCGAGATCACGATCTCCAATCGGGCTCGGCGCGGGCTCGCGTGGCGCGCTTCCTCGTCGCCTACTCGCGGCTGATGCGCCCGGGCCGCCGGGCCGCGTTCTCGAAGACCCACGTCGCCTCGTTGCTCGGCATGCGCGCCGAGACGCTCTCTCGAATGCTGCGTCAGCTCGAAGAAGAGGGGCTGGTGCTCCGCGACACCCTCGAGATCCTGAACCTCGAGGGGCTCGCCGAGATTGGGCGTGGCGCGAGCTGAGCGAGTCATCGCGCGTGGGCAGGCACGGCCGCCTTCGACGGGCAGGTCGCAGCGCACGCCGGGCGTCCCGTCTCGCGCGGCACCGACGACACCAGGCCGCCGTAGGTGCGGTACTCCTCGAGCCGGCAGCTCCACACGATCTTCCCATCGTGGGCGGTCACGTCGGGGCAGCCGTCGCACATGTTCTGGCGGCCATCGGGCAGCAGATCGATCGGCTGAATCATCATCACCGACTGGAAGTGGAGCTTCTTGCGCGCGTCGAGCGGGTGACGGGCGAGGTGGCGCACCCAGTTCTTCGCGATGCGGCGCACGCCCGGCTCGATCAGCCCCATCGCCAACGCGCTGCGACCGGCCTCCAGCGTCCACTGCGGCGCGTACGCGAGGTAGGTGCCGTTCACCAGGTGGTGCCAGTTCTGCACCAGCTCCATGAAGCGCGGGCCGACGTAGCCCATCACCTTGCTCGGCGAGCCATTCGTCGGAAACCCGAACCGGCCGGTGAAGAGCCACTTGAAGCTGTCGGGCTTCTCGGTGCCGCCCAGGTAGGCCGAGGGCGCGAAGTCGGGGAACCGGCGCTGCACCGTGTCGACCACCTCACGCGCGTTGAGGTCCGTTCGCTGCCGTGCCTGGTCCACCGCGTAGACGAGCGGCGCGGCCTCGACCTTCTGACCGCCATGGAAGAAGTCGAAGTCGCCCTCGGTGATCGCCGCCCGGTAGAGGATGAAGATGACCGAGTTGATGATGTCGATGTGATCGGCCGCGAACTGGACGAGGTCGGGCACGAACTGGAGCGTGTCTTCGTAGATCGTCGCGTTGAACGCACACGACAGCCCGCCGACGCTCGCCACCAACCTCGCGTACTCGAGCCGCAGCTCGTTGAGCTCGAGCTCGCTCTTCTTCCGCCACTTCCCTGCCCGGCCCTGGTGCGAGTCGACGTGAAAGGTCAGCCCGATGAGGCCGGCCTGCTTCAACTCCTCGAGCAGCGGCTTGGTGAGCGCGACGCCGTTGGTGTTGATGATCGGCTTGTGCCCGTCGCGGACGATCATTCGCACGATCTCGACGATGTCGGGGTGGAGGAGCGGATCGCCGCCGGCGATCGACACGCTGTCGTAGGTGCGCCACTTGTTGAAGGTGTCGAGGTCGGCCTTCACCTCGGCGAGCGTCTTGTGGGTGCCGTCGTTTTCCCGGTAGCAGCCCTCGCAGGCGAGGTTGCACTTGTTGGTCGGCTCCAGCCACGAGAGCACGTTGTCGGAAGCGGTCCACGGCAGGCGGTAGAGAGAACGGTGATCGAGGTTCATCGGGGGCTCCTTCGAGAGAAATGAAGCCGGCACCGTCGGTGACCCGCGCGCACCTCGCCTTGACCATTCTCATGGACGACGACTCAGCGCGGCGCCGCGAGCCACACTCGAACGAGCTTCACCTCGCTCAGCGTCGAAGGCCGAGTGCTCGCCCGGAGAAAGCTGGGGCTCGGCCGGCTGGTGGAGAACGACGAGAACGCACCGAGCACCTCGTAGGAGAGGCCCTCCGCAGTGAGCGCGTCGAGCGAACCGTCCGGGCCGATGATCGCCACCTTCGCCTCGCCGCGATCGACCACGCCACGCAGGCCGTCGGGCATGAGGTACTTCGCGTCTCGCTGCGCGTAGAAGGAATAGGAAAAGAGCGGCCAGGCGAAGACGACCGGGAGCACCCGGCTCTGCGGGTCGACCCGCTGCACCAGCGCGCCGAGCTCTCTCGACGGCTGAAACGCCAGGGTCGCCGGCTGCAGGTACCCCGCGAGGAACGCCATCAGCCCGCCGAGGCAGAGCGCGAGCGACGCCACCACACCGTCGGCGACCGGCAGCCGCCGCGCCCAGCGAGTGAGGGCGACGACCGGCAGCAACGCCACCCCGCCCCAGGCCGCGACCCGCCCCAGGTTCGCTGGAAAGGCAACCGCGAAGACGACCGCGACGAAGAGCACCACCACCACCGAGAACGAAGTGAACAGCCACCGCCACTTCGTCGCGACCCGTGCTTCGAGCCGCTCGAGCTCCTCGGTCGCGAGCAGCGCGGCGGCAGGCGTGAGTGGATAGAGGTACTGCGGGAGCTTGTAGGTCGAGACCGAGATCACCGCGAAGGTGAGCAGGAACCACCACGCAGGCACCCGTCCCGGGTTCGGCGGGAGCGCGCGCGTACGCACGAGGTCGGCCGCCCGTCGAACGAGGGAGAGCACCACCAGCGGCGAGAACGGCAAGAACGCCCACAACATCGTGTGGGTGAAGAAGAGCGGGGTCGTGTCGTCGAGGAAGCCGGCCTGGCCCCAGAGCCGCCCGAAGCCCTGGTACCAGAGGAGGTACAGCACCCCCTCGTCGCCAGTGGTGGTGTGCATCGCGCTGTAGAACGGCGCCGCCACCAGCCCGGTGAGGATCAGCCCGAACGGCCACACGCTCCAGAGGCGACGGAGCAGCCCGCCCTCGCTCCAGCCTGGTCGAACGACCTCCGGCAGCAGCGCGATCACTGGGATGCCGAGCCCGATCGGTCCCTTCGAGAGCACCGCGAGCCCCGCGACCGCCCACGCGAGCAGCCGGAGCCAGGGCTTCGTCCGCCCGCCGATCATCAGCGCGATCGCCGCCGACGTCATCGCAGTCAGCGCCGTGTCCACCTTCGGGTCGAGCACCATCAAGTGGCTCGAGAGCGCCGAGCCGACGAGCACGGCCGCAGTGAGCCCACGCCGTTCGGCCGCAGCGGCTGGCATCGTCTTCGGCACCAAGAGCCGCCCGATCCAGAACGTCGACACCATGGTGATGACCGCGAAGAGCAGCCCCGGCAGCCGAACCGCCAGGGCGTCGACGCCGAACACCGCCATGCCCGCGGCCTGGAGCCACATCGTCAGCGGCGGCTTGTTCCAGAAGGGGCCGTTCTGATCCGCCAGGTGCAGCCAATCGCCGCTCGCGAGCATGCGCCGGGCGACGTCCGCGTACTGCGCGGGGTCGACGTCTTGCACGTCGTTCGTCAACCCGAGCACCGAGGGGCCGATCGACAGCGTCAGCAGGAGGGCCCAGGTGGTGCGCGACACCCGGCAGGTGTGCCAGTCCCCAGCGCGATTGCAAGGGTCGTCCTCGCCGTGCGCCGAGGTGAGCGTCGTGCGCGCGGCTGCTCGCTTCACGTTGTCTGGCTCGTGCCGCCGGTCTAGGGAGCCCGCGCATGCACCCGGCGCTCAAGCGGCTCTGGCAGCTCTCGAGGACGACGGGCGCTCGTGCGCTCTCGGCCGCCGCGGCGGTCACCCCGATGCGCACCCAGCTCGATCGCTTCTCGGCTGCCCTCGATCACGCGCTCACGCCCGACGTACCGGCTCCCGACGACTTCTACGGGAAGACCTACTTCACCGGCGCCAAGGAGACCGGCCAGGCCAAGCTCAGCGGCTACAGCACCTACCTCCGGGCCTCGACACACGCCGACGCGCTGGCTGCGGTGATCGACGCTCGCTTCCCCGGAGCGAGGACCCTCGACGTCGGCTGCGCGCGCGGCTTTCTGGTGGAGGCCTTGCTCGAGAAGGGCCGGGACGCGTGGGGCTGCGACGGGAGCCTCTATGCGGTCAACTCCGCCGCTCGAGGCGCGCGCGGGCGCATTCACCACGCCGATCTCCGGCAGCGGCTGCCCTTCCCCGATCGGCACTTCGATCTCGTCACCGCCTTCGAGACGCTCGAGCACGTGCCGCCGGAGCAGGTGCCGTTCGCGGTCGGTGAGCTGGCGCGCGTCGCGCGTTCGGTCGTGGCGGTGACGATCCCCTCCTTCGGGCCGCGGCCACCGCTGCCCTCGGGGTGGTTCGACGGCAAGCTCAAGGGCGAGCGCGTGGCGCACTACCAAGCGCTCGGCGCCGAGTACGACGGGCCGGTGCCGCTCGCCGATCTGGCCACCGACGCCGCAGGGCTCCCGCTCGAGGGGCACGTCTGCATCGCCTCGTTCCGCTGGTGGCGACGGCAGTTCGAGACCGCTGGGCTGACCGCCGACCCGTCGACCGACGAGTGGGCCCACCAGCAGCTCGCCCCCAACCGGCTCAACCACTACCTCGACTGGCAGACCTTCCACCGCACCTGAGGGTGGTGAACGAGTAGTCTTTGGGTCGCCGTGTCCGAGCTCATTCCCCTCTCGCTCCTCACCCGCGCTGCCGAGCAGACGATCGCCACGATCAAGCGCAACCCGTGGATCGTGCTCGTCACCATCGCCGCGATCGGCCTCGGCACGCTGGCCGACTGGCTGCTGGCGCCGTTCAAGAACCTGGGCCTCATCATCGCCGCCCCGATCAAGGCGCTGCTCTGGGCCGTCACCTTCCACGTGCTGCGACGCGCGGTCATCGACGAGACCCTCTCGCGCCTCGAGATCGAAGCCGAGCTCGTCTCGCGCATGCGCAGCCTCTCGGCGCTCGCCGTTCCGTTGCTCTTCGGGTCGATCGCCTTCCTCGCCCTCGCTTACGGCGGCTTCGTCTCGCTCGTCTTCGTGTTCGCCTTCGTCGCGCTCCCGGTGCTCGAGTGGGCGCTGTTCGGCTCGCAGAAGGGCTTCGGCACGCTCCTCGAGCGTCATGGAAAATCCTGGGCGGTCACCCACGTCATCGGCACCGCGGTGGTGACCGCGCTCTGGCTCGTGGCGGTGATGGTGAGCGCGTCGGTGCACCTGCTCGCTGGAGAGATCGTGAGCGCCGCCCTCGGAGGGCCGCTCTTCACCGTCGTCTGGCTCGTGCGCGGCCACGCCTACCTGATCCTCGACACCGCACCTGACGCCGCCCCGAAGGCCGCGCCCGGGCGCAAGCTGCCGCCCTCGAAGAAGGAGGGCCCCCCAGCCCCGAAGGCGCCGCCCGCGAAGCCTGTCGCGACGCGCCGTCAACCCAAGGGAGGTTGATGACGGCGCGCGGTCGAGGTGCCAAGAACGGCTCCATGCCCAACCGAACGACTGCCGCCCAATCCGTCACGCCTCGCACCGCCTCCTCGACCATGTCGAAGGAGCGCAAGGCCTTCTGGCACTCGCCCTACACCAACGCCGACGCCCAGGTGGTGAAGCAGAAGAAGGGCCTGCCCTCGCTCGACGCGGCCAAGGAGTTCATCGGCAAGGCGGTCTTGAGCAAGAAGGAAGGCGAGCTCACGAAGCTGGGCGTGACCCGCGCCCGCTACGACGATCAGGACTGTCTCGCGAAGTTCTCGCGCTCGGGCTTCACCGACTCCGACGTGCGGCAGGCGCGAAAGGCGTTCGACTTCTTGAAGGGCGCGTCGGACTCCGAGGTGAAGGGCTACCTCGGCCTCAAGCTGCGCAACGCCGAGGTCGGCTACAAGGACGGCCTCAAGATGCTGGAGGAGCACGGCATCACCGAGAGCAAGTACGACGCGCACGAGCAGCTGGACGCGTTCAAGGGCTCGGGCATGGGCGAGCGGCACGTGCGCGCGGCGAAGCAGCAGTTCGACTTCCTCGCCGGCTCGACCGACAAGGAGATCAAGCAGTACCTCGGCCTCAAGGTGCTCAACGCCACCGACGGCTACGGCTTCGCGAAGGACTTCCTCAAGCAGATCGGCGCCACCAAGGGATGGGGCAGCTGACCCGACCGTTCGAGCGCGTCGGCCTCGAGCTCGAGCTCCTCACCCCGCCTCGCAGCACCCGCCTCACCTTCGCCCAGCGCCTCGCGTCGAAGGTGCGTGGAACGGTCGAGGTGGGGTTCAAGTACCTCAGCGAAGGCACGCTCCCCGATGGGCGGCCGCTGTGCCGGCTCTCGATGGCGGCGCGCGTTCGCACGAAGAAGGGCGTGCTCGCCAGCTTCGTCGACGACGGGACGCTCCACGGTGGGCTGCCGATTCGGCCGGCGAGACGAACGTTGCAGGCGACGGACGAGCTGCGGCTGGCGCTGCTGATCGAACGGCTCGGGTGGTCGACCCGACTGGGCGAACGACTCGACGAGGTCGCGCGGCTGTTCGGAGGCACGTTCGACGGAGGGACGCTCCTCGATGCGTTCGGGCACCCGCTCGTCGTCACGCTGGAGGAGCCGGCGTCGTGGCATCGGGTGTGTGAAGTCGTCACCCGCCCGCTCGAGGGTGCGGCTGATCGGCGGCGAAGCGTCGAGACGATCCTCTCGGTCGCCAACGAGCTGGGCTGCACGGTGCCTCGAACGGCGGCGCTGCACGCCCACTACGACGCGGCCCCGTGGCGCTCGACCGCGCGGCTGGGGCGGCTGATTCTCCAACATCACCGGCATCGTCAGCGCTGGTGGAGCGCGCTCGCCCCCAACCCGGCGTGCACCAAGCTCGGGCCCTTTGGTCCCACGGTGCGTCGGGTGGCCGAGGCGCGAGGTCGTGTCCCGTTCGCGACCTTCGCGGCTGCGCTCGGCCTCGCGGGCGCGAAGAAGGAAGCCGACCTGAACATCCTCGGAGTGATCGAGCGCTTCCCGAAGCAGCCCACGCTGGAGGTGCGCTGCCTGCCGATGTCACTGTCGCCGGGCGCGGTGCTTCGCTCGCTCGAGGCCACCGAGGCGCTCCTCGCCGAGTCCTGGTGAGCGAGACCTCGGCGAGCGGGAAAAGAGAGTTGGAAAGCCGTGTCGACCTCGGGCACCCTCCACCGAGCGATGACGTCGTCCACCGAGCCCAGCCTGATCGCGCAAGGACTGATGAAGAGCTACGCGAAGCGGCGGGTGGTGAACGGCGTCTCGTTCTCGGTGCGACCGGGAGAGGTCGTCGGCCTGTTGGGTCCGAACGGCGCAGGCAAGACGACGTCCTTCAACATCGTGGTGGGCCTCGTGCAACCCGACGCAGGCGAAGTCACCCTGGGCGGCGAGCGCCTCACCGGCCGGCCGATGCACGCCCGCGCCCGCGCTGGCCTCGGCTACCTCCCGCAAGAGGCGTCGATCTTCCGCAAGCTCACCGTGCGCGAGAACATGCTGGCGGTGCTCGAGCTCAACGGGAAGTCGACCCGCGCCGAGCGGGAGCAGCGCGCCACCCAGATCATCGAAGAGTTCGGCCTGAGCCACGTCGCCGAGAGCCGAGGTGAGACGCTCTCGGGTGGAGAACGCCGCCGCGCCGAGATCGCCCGCTGCCTGCTCCCCAGTCCGCGCTTCATCCTCTTCGACGAGCCCTTCGCCGGCGTCGACCCGATCAACGTGAACGAGCTCCAGCGCGAGATCGGCCGCCTCAAGACGAAGGGCCTCGGCGTCTTGATCACCGATCACAACGTGCGCGACACCCTCCGCATCTGCGATCGCGCCTACATCCTCGCGATGGGGCAGATCCTCGAGGAGGGCACGCCTGAGGCGATCGCCCAGTCTCCGCGCGCGCGCTCTGCCTACTTGGGCGAGGGCTTTACCCTCACCTGAGGCGCGGCGGGCTTGCAGGCTTCGTTCCGCCCACGCGCCCAACGCCACGCATTCCAGGTGCCAGCGTCAGGTTCGTGACGAAATTTCGAGGAAACTCAAGCCCCTTGAGCGAAGCAGTTGTGTTGGCACGCGAGCTTCAATACCTTTGGCACGGGTTTTGAGGTTTCCCTCCAAGGACGGGTCTCCATGGGCATGGAGCTGAAGCAGAGCCTGAAAATGTCGCAGTCGCTGGTGATGACGCCGCAGCTGCAGCAGGCGATCAAGCTGCTCCAGCTCTCGCGGATGGAGCTCATCGAGCAGGTGCGGGAGGAGATGGAGCAGAACCCGCTCCTCGAGACGCCGGACGAGACGGTCGAAGGCGACATGGCCGACAAGGCGCCGGGTGAGGCGTCGCTCGAGGCGGACACCACCGAGCAGCGCTCCGACTTCGAAGCGCCCGCGCCGGAGAAGGCCCAGGAGGTCGCTCCGGAGAAGGGCCCGGAAGAGATCGACTGGGATCAGTACCTCAACAGCTATCAGTTCAACGAGCCCACCACGCCGTCGAACAAGGGCAACGTCGATCTCGAAGATCTCCCCTCCTTCGAAGCCAACATGGTGAAGAAGGAAGATCTCGTCGATCACCTCCACGAGCAGCTCTCGGGGGTGCGCCTCAACGACGCCGAGCTGCGCATCGCCGAGCTGATCATCGGCAACCTCGACGACGACGGCTACCTGAAGCTGGTGGACGTCGAGGGCGATCCGCTCATCCGGTTGGCGAACGAGGCCGACGTGCCGGTGGCGATCGCCGAGCGGGTGCTCCGCCGCATTCAGCTGCTCGAGCCCAAGGGCTGCGGCAGCCGCGATCTGCAGGAGTGCCTGCTCGTCCAACTCCAGGCGCTCCACGACTCGCACGCCTCGCTGTTGGCGACGATCATCAAGAAGCACCTCAAGCTGCTCGAGTCGAAGAACTACCCGGCGATCGCGCGCGATCTGAAGGTCTCGCTCGAGGAGGTCGTCACCGCCGCCAAGCTGCTCGTGCGCCTCGACCCGAAGCCGGGCCGCAACTTCTCCGGCGACGACGCGCAGTACATCACCCCCGACGTCTACGTGTACAAGATGGGCGACGAGTACACGGTGGTGCTCAACGACGACGGCCTCTCGAAGCTGCGCATCTCGGGCGCCTACGCCCAGGCGCTGCGGGGCGGGCGACTCCCGGCGGGCCAGACGAAGGAGTTCGTTCAGGAGAAGCTGCGCAGCGCGATGTGGCTCATCCGCTCGATCCACCAGCGCCAGCGCACCATTCACAAAGTGACCGAGAGCATCGTGAAGTTCCAGCGCGAGTTCTTCGACAAGGGCATCGCGTTCTTGAAGCCGCTCATCTTGCGCGACGTCGCCGAGGACATCGGCATGCACGAGTCGACCGTCTCGCGCGTCACCACCGCGAAGTACGTGCACACGCCGCAAGGCATCTTCGAGCTCAAGTACTTCTTCAACTCGTCGATCGCCCGCACCGGCGGTGACGACATCGCCAGCGAGGCGGTGAAGAACCACATCAAGCAAATCGTCGGCCAGGAAGATCCCAAGAACCCGTACTCCGACCAGAAGATCGTCGAGCTGCTCAAGGCGCAGGGCATCGAGATCGCCCGCCGCACCGTCGCCAAGTACCGCGAGGTGCTCGGCGTGCTGCCGTCGAGCAAGCGCAAGAAGTACTTCTGAACCGGCTCAGGGCCCGCGGCGGAGCGGGAGCTGAGCGATCACCGCCTCCACGGCGTGTTCCAGCGCGGCGGCACGCGCGGCGGCTGCACGCTTGGCGAGCTCACCGGTGCTCGCGTCGATCGCCAGCGCCGTCGCCGTGATGATCGCCCCGAGCGCATCGTTGGGAGCAACGACCCCACCACCCGGCGCCACGCACCGCTTCGCGCTGAGCGGCCGCGAGGGGAGATACGCGGCTCCAGCCTGCCCCTGGATCACCTCGACGGTGACGCACTCGAGCTGGGCCTCCGAGACCTCGTGCGAGCCGGTGCCGATCACGAAGACGAGCGTCTGCCGAGCCGAGCCCTCGAGGACCGCTCCACGCGCGGTGAGCCGACCCTCGATGAGCTGGTTCACCGCGTCGCCCTCGCCGAAGAGCTTGGCCGGCTCCTGAACCGTCAAGGCGAAGTGCGGGTCTTCGAGCCGCGCCAAAGGCTCCCTCGGGACCGTCGGCGTCGTCCTGATCGGCGCGCACCCCACCGCGACGAGCAGCGCCACGGCTCCCAAGCCTCGCGAGGTCATCGCACCAGCTCACTCCACCAGTCCCACGCGCGCAAAGACAGTTGCAGAATGCGCTCAGCGGGAGAGACTCCACCCATGGCCCTGCCCGACATTCTCATCGTCGACGACGACCGGTTGCTGCGCGCCATGCTGAAGGACGCGCTGGCCGACGTGCCGTGCACCGTTCGGGAAGCCGACTCGGGAGAGACCGCGCTCGCGGCGGTGACCGAGCGGGCGCCTCGGGTGCTCCTCCTCGATCTCGTGATGCCCGGGCCCAGCGGCCTCGAGCTGCTCCAGCGCTTCACCGCGAGAAAGCTGCCGATGCGCATCATCGTCATCTCCAGCCTCGACACCGAGTCGCTCGTGCAGCAGGCGCTTCGCGACGGCGCCCACGGCTTTCTCTCGAAGCCCTTTCACCCGCTCGACGTGCAGAACGTGGTGCGCGCCGCCCTCGAAACCAGCGCGGGTGACGCATGACGGTTCAGTATTGGCTCGCCGACAGCGAGGCCCGGGTGCTCGGCCCAGTCAGCCTCGACGTCGTGCGCGATCTCGCGATGCGCGGGAAGCTGAACGACGTGCGCGCGGTCTCTCGTGACGGCCGCCAGTTCGTCCCGGTGCGAGAGGTGCCCGAGATCCAGGCCGCGCTCGCGCCCCCCCAGGGCGACGAGGTCGCCAAGGCCCAGTACGACGCCACCCGGCAGATCCGTGAGTGGCTCGACTCGATCAAGGATCGGTCGACCGCCGAGGTCTTCCGCCTTCCCACCACCGCCTCGAAGGAAGCTGCCCGCGCCGCCTTCTTCGCGCTCGTGCAGCGCTACTTGCCGAGCCGGCTCCCGGCCGAGGCCACCGCCGAGCTGCGCCTGGCCTGTGAAGACGCCTTCCTCACCCTCGCCGAGCGGATGATCGAGTTCGAGAAGAAGGGCCGAAACGCGCCGCCGCCCGCCATTCCCAAGGCGCAGCAGCCGCTGCCCAACCCGTCGGCCTCGGTCACCTGGCGCGGAGGGATGATCCACGCGAAGTTGTCGCTCGCCCGCGGTGACGCCCGCCCCTTCACGATGGACGCGGACGCCAACTGGAAGGCCGACGCGCTCTTCGTCGTCTCCAGCGAGCGAGTCATGGTGGGCACGCCGGTCGAGGTCACCCTCACCTTCGAAGGGCACGTCACCCAGATCCACGCCACCGGCCGGGTGATCGGCGTGCAGCCCACCGTCGGCTTCGGGGTGAAGATGCTCGATCTCGGCGAGCACCAGCGCAGCATCATTCGCACCTGGGTCGCCCGCGCGTCCTGAGCCCTCGTCCTGTCGAGCCTGCGCAAGCGTTTCTTTGCGGCCGACGTCGCTTTTCCCGCGACCGTTCATTGCCTTTGGACCTCTGGTGGCGTGGAATCGACTTCGAGGCCGGGCGGTTCTCACGTTCCCGGACCCACAACGGAGGCAAAACCCTCATGCAGATGAACATCACCTTCCGGCACGTCGACCCCATCGATTCGCTGAAGAATTACTCGCAAGAGAAGGTGGACAAGGTGGAGCGGTACCTCGAGCAAGCCAGCGAGGCGCACGTCGTGCTGTCGGTCGAGAAGCACCACCACCAAGCCGACATCACGATCCACTCGGGCCGCTACATGCTTCGGGGCAAGGAGCGCTCCCAAGACATGTACGCCTCGATCGATCTCGCGATGGACAAGATCGAGCGCCAGCTCAAGCGCTACAAGGAGAAGCTCAAGGAGAAGCACGGCCGCGATCGCGTGCACCACCGGCACGAGCTCGTCGAACAGCTCAAGTGGCGGCACCAGATCTTCGAAGCTCCGGACGAGGCAGGCGGCGCCGATCAGGCCCCGAAGATCATCAAGAAGAACGAGTTCCTCGCCCGGCCGATGTCCGTCGAGGAGGCCATCATGCAGATGGACCTCATCAACAACGACTTCTACGTCTTCACCAACAGCACCACGATGGAGATGAACGTCGTCTACCGGCGCAAGGACAACACCTTCGGCCTCATCGAGGCGTCGGCGGTCGAGCGAAAGTCGTTGGTCGGCTGAAGCCGCTCACTGCACGGCTGGGGTGGGCTCTGCTCGCCCCGCCTGCACCGCCGTCGGGAGCCTTCGGCCATTCACGTCGAGGCCGAACCCGAACGGCATCTTCGGCAACCCCACCGGCAGTCGTCCGGCGGGGCGCAGCTCTCCAGTGAGGGCCTTCGCGGCGGCCTGCGCCATCGACTCGCGGTAGGAGTAGACGGTCAGCACCGCGGCCGCGCCCTCGAGCTTCGCGCCAAGGTACGGTGCGCCCATCACCACGCCGACGACGGGCTTGCTGCTCAGCTCGGCGAGCGCCACCAGCTCGAGCTGATGGGTGTTCACCACGCCCACCACCACCACGTCGGCGCCGTCGACCAACGCCTTGGCCTGACGCTTGATCTCGGTGCGCTGGTTCGGCGTCGGCCAGGCCGGCACCACCAACACCTTCGCCGTCGGGAGTCGGGTGACGAGCTGATCGGCCAACGCCTGCTCGGCGGTGATCACCGCGATGCGCTGGTTCTTCGGCAAGGGGAACGTCTTGCGATCGGTCTTGAGCAAGGTGACCGCCGCGCTGGCGATCTTGGTGACGATCTCGGCGTCGGTGCCCAAGGCGGCCAGCCGCTCGTCGCGCGGCGGGAGCGGCTCCTCGACGCCTCGAGCCAGCTTGGTGCGCACCACCCGGCGGACCGCTTCGTCGAGCCGCGAGATGGGCAGCTCACCGGTCTTCGCGGCCTCGAGCATCGTCTCGTAGACCTCGTTCACTTTCTCGGCGCGCCACGGCACCAGCACCATGTCGGCGCCGGCGTTCACCGCCATCACCGCGGCGTGGCCGACGCCCCAGCGGGAATCGATCGCGTCCATCTCCAGCTCGTCGGTCACCACCAGCCCGTCGAAGCCCAGCTCGTCACGCAGCACGTCTCCCAGCACGTGGCGCGAGAGCGTCGCCGGGGTGGAGTCACCATGAGAGAGCGTGGGCGTCGCGATGTGGGCGGTCATCATGCCGTCGAGGCCCGCGTGCATCGCGGCGACGAAGGGCTCGAGCTGGTGGCGAAGCACGGGCTCGGGCGCGGTCACCACCGGGAGCGCCTTGTGCGAGTCCGACTCCACTGTGCCGTGACCGGGGAAGTGCTTGGCGATCGTCACCACCCGCGCCGCCTGCTGCCCTCGCACGAACTGGACTCCGAGCTCGCTCACGAGGCCCACGTCGTCACCGAAGGCGCGAATGCCGATCACCGGGTTGCGGGGGTTGGAGTTCACGTCGAGCACCGGCGCCAGGTTCATGTTGAAGCCCAGCCGGCGCAGATCGTCGCCCTGCGCCCGCCCCGCCTCGTAGGCGAGCTGCGCGTCGCGCGTCGCGCCGAGCACCATGTTCCCGGGCAGCACCACGTTGCGATCCGACAGGCGCACCACGTTGCCGCCTTCTTGATCGACCGCGATGAAGGGGGGAATCGTCTTGGCGAAGAGCGCGCGCACCTCGTCGTTGAGCGTCGCCACCTGCTCGGCCGACTCGATGTTCCGCTTGAAGAGGCAGACGCCGCCCACGTGCCGCCCCTGGAGCAGCGCCGCCACGGAGGGGTCGACCGACAGCCCGGAGAACCCGACCATCATCACCTGGCCGATCTTCTCTTCGAGGCTCATCGCCGCGACCAGCTGGGCGTCCCTCGTCGGCAACGTCACCGGTGCGGGCGGAGCGGCCACCTCGGGTGCGCGCACGAGCGTGGGCCGAGGCGCCTTCGTCGCTACCCGAGGGTGCGGCACGTCCCAGAACGGCCGGTCGGCCGCAGGCAGCTCACGGTTCGCCTGGTCGTGGGCACAGGCTCCGAAGAGCACCACCACCGCGACTCGAAGAGCGCCCGACCGCATCACGAGCCTGGGAGGGTACACGCGGATCGACGATGACGCACGAGAATGCCCGCGCTCGGCCGGCGTCGACGGCGGCGATCGCACGAGACCGATCCTCGCACCCACGTCTTGCCTGTCACCCGGAGCGTCGGCTATCTGCCGCCTCCGATGCGCATCGCGGAGTTCCTCAAAGTCGAGGCAGTCACCCCGGCGCTCACTGCAACCAACAAGCTCGAAGTCCTCCAGCAGCTCTCGCAGGCCCTCGCCCGCGCCTGGCCACAGGTGAGCGAGGAGCGCTTCCTGCGGGTGCTCGAGGAGCGCGAACGGCTCGGCTCCACCGGCATGGAGAAGGGCGTCGCGATTCCTCACGGGCGGCTGGCGGAATTGCCAACGCTCATCGCCTGCTTCGGGGTCTCGCGCGCCGGCGTCGACTTCGACGCGCGCGACGGCCGGCCCTCTCAGTTCTTCTTCGCCCTGGTCGCGCCGGAGAACTCCGCCGGCCTGCACCTCAAGGCCCTCTCCCGGCTCTCGCGGCTCTTCCGCTCGGATCAGCTGAAGGACAGCATCCTCGCGGCGCCCGACGCCCAGGCCGTCCACACGCTCCTCCTCCAAGAAGACGGCAAGGCCTGACAGGCGCTCATCAGCGCACACGCCCGAAAGCTGCCCGGAGGTCGGAGAGGACGAGTAGGCTCGCCGCGCCCGTATGGAAGTCGTCCTCCGCCCCATCAACGATCAGTTCTTGCGGAAGGTCGTCTTTCCCGCGTTTCAGCTCGGGGTGGTGGACGCGGCCCCCGCGATCGAACACCTCATCGCCTCGATCAACGACGAGACGACGCGGGTGCAGCTCGAGCTCGTGCTGGAGCACAACCCGGAAGGCAACTTCTTCGGCCTCACCGACGAGCGCTGGAGCGAGGCGATCTACCGGCTCCTCTTCTACGAGTGGGTCTTCGGCGTCGACGGGTGGACGATCGCGCACCAGTACGTCGGCTACGCGGGCTCGTGGGAGGAGACCTTCCACCTCGCGCTGATGCTGGAAGACCCGAACTACCCGTACGCCGACGACGAGCGCGCCGAGAGCTACCGGCGTGACTTCTGGGTGAACCCCAAGCGCCGGTTCGGGCTCGGGACCCTGCTCACCGGCACCTGGGATCCGGTGCCTGCCTTTCCGCCCGATCAGGTGCTCACCACCCAGGGCAACGGCATCTACGACCCCAAGACTGGAGTCGCTCGCGCCGATTGGTCCTGGCGCCCGATGATCGCGGTGAGCGAGTGGGCCGCCCGCATGCCGAGCGCGCTGAGCAATCTCCTCGATCGAGAGCAGCGCCGCCTCAAGCCGGTCACGCCCCCCGAGAAGCACGAGGTGCTCGACTTCTGGCTCGGGCGTACCAAGGAACCGCCGCTCCTCGCCGTCTCGTTCTCGGGCCTGGGCCCGCGCGCCAACGACTGGATTCGTGAGATCGGGGCCCTCGCCCACGTGATCCGCAACGCCGCCGATGCACAGCAAGGCCTCACCGCGGTGATCAGCCGCACTGGCAAGTCGGTCGATCACGCACCCGACGATCTCTGACCCCGAGCCGCGACTTCACGTTCGCCAGCGGCCCGGGAGAAAAAGAGGCCGCGCGCTGCGTCACATCCGTGTCGGATCGGGTCGGAAAACGGCTATACGGCGGCCCCATGAAGCGAGTCTTCGACACCGTCCTCGATGCCATCGGTCACACCCCCCTGGTGAAGCTGAACAAGCTCGTCGGGCCCAACGACGCCACGGTCTACGTGAAGCTGGAGTTCATGAACCCAGGCGGCGCAGTGAAGGACCGCATGGCCGTTCACATCATCAACAAGGCCGAGAAGGACGGGCGGCTCAAGCCGGGCGGCACCATCGTCGAGAACACGTCGGGCAACACTGGCTTCGGCCTGGCGATGGTGGCGGCGGTGCGCGGCTACCGAACCGTCTTCACGATGCCCGACAAGATGTCGACCGAGAAGATCAACCGGCTCAAGGGCATGGGCGCGCAGGTGGTGGTGACGCCGACGAACGTTCCCGCCGAAGATCCGCGCAGCTACTACGAGACCGCCAAGCGCATCGTGAAGGAGACGCCGAACTCCTTCTACCCGAACCAGTACCACACGCCCGACAACATCGAGGCGCACTACCTCTCGACCGGCCCGGAGCTCTGGGACCAGCTCGACGGCAAGCTCGACTACTTCGTCTCTGGCCTCGGCACCGGCGGCACGATGAGCGGCGTCGGCAAGTTCCTCAAGGAGAAGAACCCGAAGATCCAGAACGTCGGCGTCGACCCGATCGGGAGCGTCTACGCGGGCTACTTCAAGACCGGAAAGATCGGCGACGCCCACGTCTACAAGGTCGAGGGCATCGGCGAAGACATGCTGTGCGGCGCGATGGACTTCAAGGTGGTCGATCAGATCCGGCAGATCGACGATCGGCAGAGCTTCGTGATGGCGCGCCGGCTCGCTCGGGAAGAGGGGATCTTCGCCGGTGGCTCGTCTGGCGCGGCCGTGCACGCAGCGGTCGAGCTCGCCAAGGAGGTCGGCAAGGGCAAGACGATCGTCGTCATCCTCCCCGACTCGGGCAACTCGTACGTCACGAAGTACTTCTCCGACGAGTGGATGCGCGACAACGGCTTCCTCGAAGAGAAGGGCCCGGGCACGGTGGCCGACATCCTCGCCAAGCGACCCCAGCGCCTGGTCACTGCGAAGAAGGGTGAGCGCATCGGCCAGGTGATCGACCTGATGAAGGAGCACGGGATCTCGCAGATGCCGGTGCTCAAGGACGACGGCTCCGCGCTGGGAATGATCCACGAGTACGACCTGCTCAACGGCCTGGTGAGCGGCGCGGTGAAGAAGAACGACCCGATCGACGCGCTGGTGGCTCCGCTCGACGGCGTGGTGACGAAGGACACGACGATTCCGCAGCTGCGCCAGGTCTTCGGTCAGGACAACGTCGCGGTGGTGCGTGACGGGCAGAAGCTCGTCGCGGTCGTCACCAAGCTCGATCTCATCGAGTTCCTCGCGAACTGATCATGTCCAGCGCGCTCGATCTGCTGACCGATGCCTGCGTCGGCTTGCCGGTCAGGATCCAGAAGATGTTCGGCGGGCACGGCTTCTTCGCGCCGAACGGGGGCATGTTCGCCGGAATCGTCACCGACGACGCGGTGATGCTGAAGCTCGAGGACGAAGCGGCGAAGGCCGAGCTCGTCGCGCTCGGTGGGCATGCGTGGGTCTATCAGGGCCGCGACAAGCCGATGACGATGGCCTCGTGGATCATCGTCCCCGAGTCGTTCTACGACGATCAGGAGCTCTTCAGCGCCTGGGCCCGCCGCGCACACACGCTGGTGCCGCCGAAGAAGTTGAGCGCGAAGAAGAAGTCGAAGAAGGCCGGCCCGCCGAAGGCGGTGTCCAAGGCGAAGCCGGCATCGAGAGCCGCCATGCCGAAGACGAAGGTGAAGGCGAAGAAGAGGAAGTGACCCCAGCTTCGGCTCACCTGCCCTTCCTGCGGCAAGCGAGTCATCGGGAGCTCGCCGGGTACCTCGACCAAACGCCCCCAGGTTCGCGACCCTCGTGGGAGAACTGGTCGAGTTCAGGTCGCTCTGCGTTCGCCGTCGGGTTGGTCATCGCGATCGGGGCTGCGTCTGCCTCGTCCTCTCGGGCTGAGCAGGCCATCGCACCACGCGCACCGTCCACGGCACCGAGCCGCGGGGGTCTCCGTCGAACGGCGCCTGCCCTTCTGCCAGGCACTCGACCGCGAGCGTGAGCGGAACTCGACCGGCGTCGCCCAGGAGCACCTCGGCGGTCGAGCGAGCGATCCACGCCTCGAGCCGCCGGGTGAAGTCGACCTCGAAGGAGAGATCGCCGACCAGCACCACGTCGACGTCGGCCACCAAAGCCTCGAGCACGTCGCCGACCCGCGCCTCGAGCGACACGCCGTTCGCCTCGGCATTCAGCGTCACCGCCGCGATCGCGAGCGGGTCGAGGTCGAGGCAGGCGACCTGCGCCGCTCCGGCCAGCGCAGCGGCCAGCCCTTCGATCGCACCGCCACAGCCCACGTCGAGCACCCGCTTGCCGCGAACGAAATGCGGATGATCGAGGATCCACCTCGCGAGCAGCTGCCCACCCGGCCAGGCGACTGCCCAATACGGCATCACCAGCCCCTCGCGTGCAGCCTCCTCGGGGGTCGCGTGCCAGAGCGGATGATCGGGCATCAGCAGGTGGAGCTTCACCTCCGGCACCAAGGGAACGGTCGCGAGGCGAGTGGCGGAGCGAACGAGCTCCTGCGCGTTCATCGAACGAAGCCGGCCAGGCGCAGCTGCTCTTCGGTGAGCCCGCCGCGCTGCCCGATCATCTTCGCCACGAACTTGCCCACGATGTCGGCCTCGAGGTTGAGCGAGGCGCCCGGCCGCCGATCGGAGAGCGCCGTCTTCGCCCACGTCTCGGGGATGAGCATCACCCCGAAGCTGCCTTCATCGACCGTGGTGAGGGTGAGCGAGACGCCGTCGAGGCACACCGAGCCCTTCTCGACGAAGAACGGCGCCAGCGCCGGAGGCAGTGAGCAGCGCAGCCGCCACGAGCCACCATCGGGCGCGACCTCGAGCACCTGACCGACGCCGTCGACGTGGCCTTGCACCCAGTGGCCTCCGAGGCGATCGCCGACCTTCAGCGCCTTCTCGAGGTTGACGCGAGTGCCCGCCGTCCACGAGCCGAGCGTCGAGCGCGCCAGCGTCTCCGGAGCGGCCTGCACCCGGAAGCTGCGATCGCGCCACTCGATGACGGTGAGGCAGACCCCGCTGCAGGCGATCGACTCGCCATGCCGATAGTCGGAGGGCTCGAAGCCCGCGCGGATCCACACGTCGGTGACCGCGCCAGGAACCACGCGCTCGACGACTCCCACGTCCTGCACGAGCCCGGTGAACATCGGCTACTTCTTCTTCGCCTTCTTCCGCGGCTTCGCGGTCGCCTCGTTGATCATGTCGAGGAACTCCACGATGCGGCTGTCGGCCTTGCGCAGGCGGCGCGAGAGCATGCGGCAGATGTTCTGGAGGATGATGATGTAGGCGTAGTTGTCGGCCTTGTAGAGGTTCCAGAGGTCGAGGTTCGTCAGCGCGTACGTCGTCGTCTTCTTCTTCACGATGCACGCGGCGCTGCGCGGCTGGAGCTCGACCAACGTCATCTCACCGAACGTCTCGCCAGGGCCGAGCCGAACGATCGGCACCTGGTTGCCACGCGTCGACTTGCGCGCGACCTCCACCTCGCCGTCGCGAATGACGTACATCGTTCGCCCGAGCTCACCTTCGCTGAAGATCCGATCGCCGGGCGCCCAGGTCTGCTCCTCGAGAAAGTCGAAGAGGATGTCGAGGCTCGCCCCCTTCAGATCGTGGAACACCGGAACGCTGCGCAGAAAGGTCGCCACCGAGGTGTCGCGTTTGACGTTCATGGCGCGCACGCTGCCACGGCCTGTAACCCCCCTCAACGACTGATTTTCACGAAAGGACGCAACCACGTGCGCCATTGTCCGACAATGTAGGCAGACCTTTTCTTGCCGCTGTTTTTTTCGACCAAGCTCTCGCGCTGAACCAGCCTTTCTGCGCAGTATCCTCGCTCGACTTTCAAGGGGACCCTCACCATGCCGATCCGATTCAACGACTCCAAGTTGGGCTCGCTGTACACGAACTTCGAGACCCAGAAGCGCACCAACCCCAACTTGAAGCTCGGGCAGGAGCAGATCCTCCAGCTCGTCGCCCTCGTCGCGGACGGCAACAAGAACCGCTCGGCGGCGCAGATGGCGAACGAGCTGAAGAAGCCGGGCATCACCCGCGATCAGCAGATCGCCCTGGTGAAGGGCGGAATGACCGCGCGTGAGAAGACGGACCTCGCGGCGATCCTCGATCAGGGCAGCGTGCCGCTCGATCCGATCGCCAAGTCCTTCCTCGAGGCGGTCCTCGATCGCGGCACTCCCCAGCCGCCGCCGCCTCCTCCTCCTGGCACCGACGGGCTCCAGATTGCCGGCAACCAGAAGGACGGCCTCTCGGGCACCACCAAGGCCGGCGCCACCATCGAGGCGATCAACATCTCGACCGCGCCCACCGGCCGGCTCCACATGGACGACACGAGCGTGATCGGCAAGGCCGACGCGAGCGGCAAGTTCAACATGGCCAAGCTGACCGGCGACCAGGCGATGCGCGAGGGCGATCTCATTCGCATGCGCGCGCGCTACGCCGACGGCTCGACCTCCGACTGGGTTACCGTGAAGGCGACGGGCATCGCGACCAAGGACAGCAACAACGCCGCGGTCGCCCTCTTCCGCATCGGCCTCGCCGACGCCGGCAACGGGAAGGTCTCGGTCAGCAACATCAACGCCTCGCGGCAGGTGTCCGAGCCCGGCGCCCAGCTCGAGTTCACCAACAAGCGCACCGGTGAGAAGACCAAGGTGACGGTGAGCGACACTGGCGGCTTCCCCGAGGGCTTCACCCTCAACGGCAAGCCCGGCGACTCCTTCGCGGTCGCGGCCTCCGACGGCGTCAACAACACCGGCTTCACCGAGTCCGTCGGCAACGTCACCTGCCCTGGCGGCGCGCCGTCGAACACCGACATCCTCCCCGACCCCGCGCTCCACAAGGACGAGCTCGACTCGGCCGGCAAGCCCCGCTTCAACAAGGTCAACTTCACCGGGCCGCTCTTCGTCGACGGCGCAAAGCCGGAAGACGTGCAGCAGGGCCAGATCGGCGACTGCTACTTCCCCGCCGCCATGGCCGCCATCGCCAAGGCCAACCCCGACGCCATCAACAAGCTCATCAAGGACAACGGCGACGGCACTTACACGGTGACCTTCAAGGAGAAGGACTGGCGCACTCAGCAGTTCAAGGACGTGCCGGTGAAGGTCGACGGCGATCTCTGGGCGCGCTCCTACGGCGGCCCGCTCTACGGGCGCTCGGCCAACAGCTCCGACCCGAAGAAGATGGAGATGTGGTTCCCGCTCGTCGAGAAGGCGTACGCCCAGTGGAAGGGGAGCTACAACGCCATCGGTGACGGCGGCCACTCGAGCGACGTGATGGAAGCGGTGCTGGGCCGCGACGGCAACAGCATGAGCATCTACTCGGGCAACCTCGACTCGGTCTTCAACACCATCAAGAAGAACGTCGACGCCAACCAGCCAGTCGCCGCCGGCACGTACCACGACGAGTCGAAGTACACGAACACGGGCGTCTACGGCGATCACGCCTACTCGATCCTCGGCTACGAGCAGCAGGGCACCCAGCGCTACGTGGTGCTTCGCAACCCGTGGGGCGAGTCCGAGCCTTCGGGCAACGGTGCCAACGACGGCATCTTCAAGCTCAAGCTCGAGGAGTTCGCCAAGCTGTACCAGAACGTGATGTACACGAACTAAGCCGCAGACTGGGCGGCACGAGAGGGCACCATGGCGAAGCCTCCTGAACCGATCGAAGAAGTGATGCCGCAGGCCACGTGGGTCGTGGAGGCGGAAGTGAAAGAGGTGCTCGCCACCGGGCCCAAGCCTCCTCAGCCGCCCGATCTCAAGCCGGGAGCGACCAGCGTCGGCATCAAGGCCGCGACCCAGACGGTGAAGCTGTCGATCACCAACGTGCTCAAGGGCGAGAAGGTGAAGGAGCTCGTCGTCGAGAAGCCGATCAGCCCCTACTCGCTCCAGCCGGGAAACAAGGGCCCGTTCCTGATCGACGCAAACAAGACGATCCTCGGTCGCTACGGCCCCGACAGCTGGCACATCGATCGGGTCAAGAAGGCGCTGAGCTGACTCGCTGATCGAGGCGCACGGGCGGGCGAAGACCTCCTTCGCTCGCTCTTCGTGTCTTCAGAGCTCGAAGGCGTCGAGGAACGCCGGCGCTCCACCCGAACGCTGGAAGGCTTCGACGACTCGCACCGCGGGAGACCGGCCTTCGGCGACGATCGCCTCGAGGGGCTCGAGCAGGCCCACGTCGGCCGGATCGAGGCGTCGAAGGCCGTCTTTGGCCACACGCACGGCCTCTCTGGCGAGGTCGAGCACCGATCGCCCATCGGCCCGCGCCCCCATGCCGTCACGCTGGGCCGCGAGGTGCAGCGAGTGGTGCTTCTCGGGAGAGGCCGCCATGAGCGCGCTGGCCTCGTCGGTGGCGGTTCGATCGTAGAGCAGCCCGCGCGTCAACGCGGCGAGCGCGCCCGTCATCGCCACCCCGTTCGCGTCGGCGCTGCGCACCTCGAGCACCTTCTTGATCCGCACCTCGGGGAAGAGCGTCGAGAGGTGGTCGACCCAGTCGCTCTGGGTCGCATGGTGCTCCTCGAAGCCGCGCTCGAAGAACTGCCCGAAGGTGAGCTTGGGCGTCAGGTAGCGGCCATCGCGCCGGAGGAAGAGCATCGGCGCAGCGAGCGCCCAGTCGACGTACTTCGCGTACGAGAAGCTGCCGTCGACGAGGAACGCCGGCGTGCCACAGCGAGCGGGATCGACGTCGTTCCACACCCGGCTTCGGTACGACTGATGATCGGTGAGCTTGCCGTCGACGATCGGGCTGTTGGCGAAGAGCGCCACCGTCACCGGGCTGAGCCGCGCGGCGCAGGTGACCTTCCGCGCACAGTCAGCCTCGTCCTTCCAATCGAGGGAGACCTGCCCCGTGGCCGTCATCAGCATCATCTCGAGGGCGTGCGAGCCCGCGGTGCCCAGGGTGCGCTGCATCGCGCCGTAACGAGACTTCGGCATCCACGGCATGTCGGCGATGCGCCCGAAGGGGCGGTAGCCCAGCGCGACCGAGCGAAGCCCCAACTTCGTCGCGACCGCCTTCAGCTTCGCCACGTGCGCAGCGTTCTCTTCCGAGGCGGCCCGCGCCGTCGAGAGCGGAGAGCCAGCCCACTCGAACTGCCCTCCCGGCTCGAGCGAGACCGCAGCGGCGTCACGAGTGAGGGCGATGATCGGCCGCTCCGGAGCTTCACGAAACGGCTCCCAGCCGTCTGGGAGGAACGCCTCCAGGAGCGCCCCGACGCCAGCCGGCCCGTCATAGGCGACCGGCCGCGCGGTGCCCGTGGGGAAGAGGAGCTTCTCGTGCTCGAGCCCGATCAGCCCAGTGCCGTCACGCCGCTCGGCCCCACGGAAGTACGCCTCGAGCTCGCTGCGGGTGGTGAGGCGGGGAGAGTCCGTCTGGCGAGCATCGAGCGACATGCAATGAAGGCGCCTCTATAACGTGGGCGACTCGAGGTGCTCACCTATTTCCCCGTCAGCCACGATGCCCATCGTCCCTTCGCTTCCGCCTTCGCCGACCGTCGGAGACTTCTTCCGCGGTCTCAGCCTCCCCTTCCGGGCGCTCTCGGTGATGATCTCGACGCCGAAGCTGGTGGGCCTCTCGCTGCTCTCCGGCCTGGTGACGAGCGGGGTGCTCATCGGCCTCGGGTGGTTCTGGTGGGGCCGCGCGTTCGGGTGGTCGGAAGCCCTCGTCGGAAGCGGTTCGTGGCGATCGGTGGGCTCGGCGATCGTCGGGTTCCTCATCTTCTCGCTCACCTTCTTCGTGAGCGCCCTCACCGTGCCCAACGTGGTGCTCGCGCCGCTGCAGGATCCGATCTCCGAGGCGACCGAGGCACGCTGTGGGGACTTCGAGGCGCCGCCCTTCTCGATGGGCCGCACCGTCGACGGAACGCTCCATTCCCTTGGTCACACCCTGCTCCGGCTGGCGACCCAGCTGCTCGGCATCGCGGTGCTCGTGCCGCTGAACCTCATTCCCGGCGCGGGCAGCATCGCCTGGGCCATCGCCGGCTCGGCGTGGAGCATGTTCTGTCTGTCGATCGAGCACCTCTCGAACCCGATGGCGCGGCACTTCTACCCCTTCGGGCGGGTCGTCATCGTGCTCAGGCGACGGCTCGCGCTCGCCTTCGGCTTCGGCGCGGCGCTGTACCTCATGCTCTGGGTGCCCGTGCTCAACTTCTTCCTCATGCCGGTCGCCGTCGTCTCGGGGACGCTGCTCTTTCGTGCCCTGCGCGCGGTGGGCGCGATCGAGCCCCCACCCCCGCCGCCGGCCTGACCGCTCACTCGAGAACGATGAACTCGACGCGACGGTTTCGCTCGCGCCCCTCGGCCGTGACGTTCGGGGCGATCGGTCGCGCCTGGCCGTAGCCCTTCGCCTCGAGCCGTTCCGGCGCCACCCCAGCCTTCTCGAGGTAGCGCTTCACCGCCTTCGCCCGCGCGTCCGACAGCGGAAGGTTGAACGCCTGGCCACCGCGATCGTCGGTGTGGCCTTCGATCGACACCCTCGTCACCTCGGGGTGCGCCGCCATCACCGCGGCGACCTCGTCCAAGATCGAGAACGAGCGGGCCTGGAGCTCGGCGCGAGAGGTCTCGAAGTACACCGCGACCTTCAACTCGAGCTTGCCTTGCGCGAGGGCCACGTTCGGCGCAGCGACGACTTCGGCGGGCCGAGGCGGGCAGCCCGCATCACGGCCGACGATCTCGGGGCACGCGTCGAGCGCGTCGATCACGCCGTCACCATCGGCGTCGGGCGGTGCGACTGGTGCAGCGGCCGGCACCGACACCGGCGCCACCTTCGGCGCCACGGGACAACCATCGGGCGACCCTGGCACTGGCTGCTCCGGGCACCAGTCGGTGTCGTTGGAGACGCCGTCGCCGTCGAAGTCGAGCTCAGGGCACTCTGCGGCCACATGCGAGCGCCCGCCGCACTTGGCGCTCCGTCGCCCGCCGAAGCTCACTCCGGCGACGGCTCGAAACGCAGGAGTACCGGGCGCGTTGCCGAACCCCGGCCCGGCGAAGGCGAAGAGCTCCCAGTCTCCCAAGGCGTACCGGCCGCCGCCCATGACCTCGACGCTCGCTGGCTGGGCGGCGAACGGCGCAAACCCCCGCACCGAGAGTTCGCCTCGAAGCGGCCCCCGCACCGTCGACACTGCGGCGGAGACGAGCGCGCGGCTCCCCACCACCTCCTCGGGCGTGGCGCTGGTGAGGGCGGTCGCCGAGCGCAGGTGAACGCCCGCCTCTCCCGCGACGCGAACCGGGCCGAAGGTCCTCCCGGCGCCGACGAGCAGCTGGCTCGCCACCGTCGAGTCACGGCTGAGCGTCTCCGCGCTCCCGAGCGGAAGCCCGAGGCTCAGAGTGACGCCGAGATCGAGGGGCGCCCCGTCGCGCTCCTGGAGGACCGCGCCACGAAGCTGCGCCCACGGCATTCCGATCGCCCCGGACGTCGGCACCGCCGCGACCACCGTCTGCCCCAAGCGGGTCTGCGCCGCCTGCCCGCTCTGAAAGAGAATGACGGGCAGGTTCGCGCCGAGCTCGAGCCAGCGGGTGACTCCGAACGAGCCAGAGAGCCAGCCCGTGACGCGATGCTCGACCAACGAGGCCCTGAGCCCTCCGTTCTCGAAGTACTTGAGGGGGGCGTTCTGGTAGCCGAAAGCGGCCGCGACCCGGAAGTCGCTCGGGCTCAGGAGATCTGCTCCGCCAACCACCAAGCCTCCGCGCGCCGAGGGGTTGAGGGCGAGCTGTTCGACCTCGAACGTCTCCACCCGGGTCTGTGCGTTCGCCGTCACACTCGCGACCACCACCGCGACCGCCGCCCCGGCTCGGCGACGTCGACCGAGCACGAGCATCGCCAGGAGGAGGATCGCGCCGATGGGCCCGCTCGAGGTGGTGCTGCAGCCCAGCCCACCACCGAAGTCGGCCGTCACCTTCTCGACCGCGAGCGTCTTCGAGGGCGAACGGAACACCTCGTCTCCGCTGGTTCCAACCACCCCGATGGCCACCTGATGATCGCCCGCCTCGAGGCGCGGGAGATCGAAAGACCACTTTCCGGACTCGTCGGCCGTCGTCGTGCCCACGAGCTGGCCGTCGACGTAGACGTTGACCGTCGCGCCAGGCGTCGCCGTACCGGACAGGCTCGGATTGTCGGTGTCGGGCGATGCCGTCGGCTCGGCCATCGCGCCCGTGGCGTCTTGTACGTCGAAGGTGCCACGCACCACGCTGCTCAGGTTGCCCGCGGGGTCGGTCGCGATCGCCTCGAGCGTGTGAGTTCCGAGCGCGAGCGCCTCGAGCACTGGACACGACCAACGGCCATCACCCGAGGCGACCACCACGCACAGCTCCTTGCCGTCGAGCAGCACTCGCACGCTCGCGCCAGGCTCGGCGAGGCCAGTGACGGTGGGCGTTCGGGTGGTGATCAACCCGGCTGGGCCGGCGATGGTGGGCGGAACCGGCGCGGTGAGATCGACGACGAAGCGGGAGCTGATCGGCCCACTGGTGTTGCCGGCCTCATCGTGGCTCGTCACCGCGACCTCGTGAACGCCGTCGAGGAGGGACGGCGCAGGGCAGCTCCATCGTCCAGACGAGTCGGCGACGGTCGTACAGATCGTCCGCCCATCGATCGAGACCTCGACCGAGCTCGCGGGCTCGGCGGTGCCGCTGACGGTCGGGGTGCGCGTGGTGAGGCGCTCGTCGAGGCCAGGCGCGGTGATGCTCGGAGCGGCGGGCGCCGTCGCGTCCACTCGCACCCGTCGCAGCACGGGCGGGCTCTCGTGCCCAGCTGCATCGGTCTGCACCGCCTCGAAGTCGATCTCTCCGTCAGCCAGCGCCGCGGCGGGCACGCAGGACCAGGTGCCGTCGAGGGCCACGACCGTCGCGCAGATCCGCATCGAGCCGGAGGTCACCACGAGGTGCGCGCCGGGCTCTCCAGTCCCAGCGAGCGTGGGGAACCGAGTCGCGAGCAAGGCACCCGCGGCAGGCGCCGTCCACTGAGGCGCTTGCGGGGCGGTGAGATCGACCGAAAACGGCTGGGTGTCGCTGAGCAGCCCTTCGATGCCGTGCACGTCGACGATCGTCGCCTCGAGTCGGTGCGCCCCCTCGGCGAACGTGAGCACGCAGGACCAGGTGCCATCCTGGAGGATGAGCCCGTCGCAGAGCACCTGACCTCCACTCCGCACTCGCACCACGTTCCCGGCCTCACCCACGGGTGCTGCGCCAGAGACGGTCACTGCACCGCTCGCCAACACGGCTCCCTCGACGGGAAGGATGATGATCGGCGCCGGGATCTCGTCACGGACCACGAAGACGATCAGCTGCTCGGCGACTCCCGCGGCGTTGCTCACCCGCTCGAGCACCAAGAACCGCCCGGCAGTCGACGGCGTTCCACTGATGTTGGGCCCGTTGCGCGTGAGGCCAGGCGGCAGAGCCCCCGTGAGGTAGCTCAGCGGAGCCGTTCCCGTTGCGCTCAAGACGAAGCTCAGCGGCCGGCCAACCAGCCCATGGACCTCGAGGGCGTTGGTGATGATCGGGCGCTCCCTCGCGGTGATGAGGAGGGTCTTCACCTCGACGCCTGCTGGGTTCGAGATCGTGATCTCGATTCGCGTGTCGCCCACGGTCGGCGGCACACCCGACAACGTTCGGCTGTTCGAGTCGAAGCTCGACCAGGCCGGTAGGGCATCGAAGCTCACCGCGAGCGGCTCGGTGCCGACGGTGGTGAGGAGCCAGCTGAACGGCGCGCCCACCACCGCCTCGACGAGGAGCGCCGAGGTGATCTGCGGCCGCGTGCGCACCGTCAGCGTGAGGACCTTCGAATCGGTGCCGGCGAGGTTGGTGGCGACGAGATCGATCGAGAACGTTCCGTCCGCGTCGGGGACGCCGCTGAGCACGCCGGTGTTGGCATCGAAGGACGCCCAAGACGGGAGCGAACTCGCGCCGATCGTGATCGGCGCCGTCCCGGCTGCGGTGAGCTGATAGCTGAACGGGACACCGACGATCGCGCTCTCCGACAGCGACGAGGTGATGATCGGCAGCGACGAGACGACGATCGTCAATCCCTCGTCGTCCCGTCCGGCGGCGTTCGAGACCGAGAGTGCGATGGTGACGGTGCCCTCCTCGGTGGGCGTGCCGCTGATGGTCGCGGTCTGCGCATCGAACGACGCCCAGGCAGGCAAGCCACTCGCGCCGAAGGTGAGCGGCGCCGAGCCGACCGCGGTGAGGCGATGACTGAACGGCCGCCCGACGACCGCGCTGGCCGAGTTCGCCGAGGTGATCGAGGGCACCGTTCGAACCGTGATCGTGAAGGGGACGCTCGCCGAGCCCGCGAGGTTGGTGGCGGACACCGAGATCGACACGACCTCCTCCGCCACCGGAGTGCCAGAGAGCACGCCCGAGCTCGCGTCGAAGGAAGCCCATGACGGCAGTGGCGACGCCTGAAGCGTGACCGGCGCGGTGCCCGTGACGGTGAAGACCTGGGAGAAAGGAACGCCGACGATCGCGTCCGCCGTCGAGGGCCCCGTGATCGCCGGAGCCTGACGCACGGTGAGGACCAAGGTGCGCGCATCGGAGCCCGCTGGATTGGTCGCGCTGAGGACAATGGAGCTGGTGCCCTCGGCCGTCGGGGTTCCGCTGATCACTTGCCCGGTGCGCGTCGCCCACGAGGGCAGCCCGGTCGCTCCGAACCCGATCGGTGCCGTGCCGCTCGCGGTGAGGGTGTACGAGAACGGCTGACCGACGATCGCCGAGGCGACCAACCCGGAGGTGACGAGCGGCGCGGTGCGAGCAGTGATCACCAGCGCCTTGCTGTCCGAGCCGACCGAGTTGCTCGCGCCGAGCGAGACGGTCGTGATCCCGTCCACCGTCGGGATGCCGGAGATGACTCCGGTGTTCGCATCGAACTGAGCCCACCCTGGCAGCCCACTCGCGCTCAGGCTCAGCGGCGCCGTTCCGATCGCGATGAGCGAATAGCTGAACGGAACTCCGACGACCGCGTCGATCGCCAGACTCGAGGTGATCTGCGGCACCTGCCTGACGGTGATGACGAGCGTCTTCCCATCACTCCCGGCGGAGTTGGTGGCGGTGAGCGAGACCGATGACACGCCTTCGCTCGTCGGAGTGCCGCTGATCACCGCGCCCACCTGAGTCGCCCACGAAGGGAGCCCGAGCGCCCCGAAGCCGATCGGCGCCGAGCCGCTGGCGGTGATGGTGTACGTGAACGGTTGCCCCACGATGCCCGACACCGCGAGCGCCGAGGTGATCGCGGGCGCCGACTCGATCGTGATCACCAGCGCCTTCGTGTCGCTCCCTGCGGCGTTGCTCGCCGAGAGCGAGACCGAGGTGACGCCATCGGCAGTCGGAGTTCCGCTGATCGACCCGCTGTTCGAGTCGAACGACGCCCACGAGGGCAGCCCGCTCGCGCCGAGCGTGACCGGTGCGGAGCCGCTCGCAGCCACCAGATAGCTGAAGGGCGTTCCGATCTGCCCCGTCGCAGTGAGCGCCGAGGTGATCTGTGGCGGCGAGAGGATGGTGAGGCTCAGCGTCTTCGAGTCGGAGCCGAGCGCGTTGGTCGCAGACAGCTGGATCGAGAACGAGCCGCCAGCGGACGGCGTGCCCGAGATGAGGCCCGAGTTCGGATCGAGCGTCGCCCAGCCCGGGAGCCCCGTCGCTCCGAACGTCATCGGCACCTGGCCCGAAGCGGTGATCGAGTAGGTGAACGCGCTCCCGACCGTGCCCTGCGCGACGAGTCCACTCGTGATGAGCGGCGGCGTCGGCGCCGGAGGGCGTGCGGCGATGGTGATGGTCAGGGTCTTGGCGTCGCTCCCGATCGAGTTGCTCGCCCCCATCGTGACGGTGAAGACGCCTGCAGCCGGTGGCGTGCCGCTCGACAACCCGCTGGCCGGATCGAAGCCGAGCCATGCAGGCAGCCCCGTCATCGTCCGAGTGAGCGGCGCGGTTCCTTCGGCGGTGAGCGAGTAGGAGAACGGATCACCCTCCATGCCACTCGCAGCGGTCGCGGAGGTGATCACCGCCGGGCCGTCGATCGTGAGGAGCAGCGTCTGATTGCTCGCGCCCACGCCATTCGTCGCCGACAACCCGATGGAGATCGTGCCGGCCGAGGTGGGCGTTCCAGTGATCACGCCAGTCGCCGCGGTGAAGGTCGCCCACGCCGGCAACGACGAGGCCCCGAGCACCAATGGGGCAGTTCCCGTCGCGGTGAGCGTGTAGGTCCACGGCGTGCCGACCGAGGCGCTCGCGGTGAGCGGCGAGGTGATGACCGGCGCGCCTCCGACCGAGACCGCGATCACCTTGTAGTCGCTCCCGAACGCGTTGGTCGCCACGACGGGAACGTTGAAGACCCCGGTCGCTCCGGAGGTGCCCGCGAAGGTGCCGTTGGTGCTGTTGAAGTAGACCGTGCCCGGCAGGTTGCTCGCGTTGAACTGAAGCGGGGTGGCGCCCGACGCGTTCACGTCGATGGTGGTCCACGCCGTCGATGCACCAGCCAGGGTGTAGGTGAGCGCCGAGGTGATGAGCGGCGGCTGGCCAGCGGTGATCGTCAGCACCTGGGTCGCCGTGCCGTTCACGTCGCTCACCGAGAGATCGATGGTGAAGGTCCCCGCCGCCGTCGCCGTGCCCGAGAGCACCGCCGTCTGCGCGTCGAAGGCCAGCCAGCTGGGCAGGTTCGTCGCCGAGAACGCCAAGGGCGCCGTGCCGATCGCAGTGACCGTGAAGGAGAACGGCCGGCCGACCGCGGCCTTGGTGGTCGAGGGGCTGGTGATGGCGAGCGGGTTGCGATCGAAGGTACCGGTGATCGTCTGGCCCGAGGCGACCGTGAACGTACAGGCGCCGACGCCCGAGCAGGTGCCGCCGCTCCAGCCAGCGAAGGTCGAGCCGCTGGCGGGCACCGGTTGCAGCGTCACCTGGGTACCGACCGCGAACGAGCCGCTCGTCGAGGTGCACCCGCTGCCGCACGAGAGCCCACTCGGAGAGGAAACGATCGCCCCCGCCCCGACGCCTGCCCGCACCACCGCGACCGGCACCATCGAGCCCGAGATCGTGTCGTCGTCACCCGACCCGTTGTCGAGCTGGGAGATCTCGACCGTTCCCGCTGGCGCGTTCGCGAGCGCCGTCACGCTCACCAGGCCCGGGCCCGAGCCTGCGATGAGGTCCGCCTCGAGCGAGTAGGTCACCGAAGCGCCGCTGGGCAGCGTCGCAGTCGAGGCGAGCGCTCCCGTTCCGGCGCTCGCACCGCAGACGCCACCGAACTGGCCTGCGCAGGCCCACGTGAGGTTCGTGAGCTGCGCGCTCGTCGTGGCGGAGATGGGTGCGTTCGTCGCGGTCGCTGGCCCCGCGTTGCGCACGGTGACGCTCCACACCACGTGCTGGCCCCACATGACCGAGGTCGCCGCGTCGTCCACCGAGGTGATCAGATCGACGTACGCCGTCGTGCCGCCGGTCGTGACGTTGGTGGTGATCAACGGCCCGGTGAGCGGCTGCTCCTGGTTCGACTGGCTGTAGTACCACCCGTGGCGGATCGCGCCCGTCGCCGTCGCGTCCGCTCGAACGGTGACGCGCACCGAGACCGCGCCGCCGACCGCGACCGCGCCGAGATCACAGACGAGCGTTCCTCGAGTCCCCACCGTCGGAGTCGCGCAGGCGATGCCCGGGGTATCGACGCTCCGGAAGGTGACGCCCGCGGGAAGGTAGGAAGTGAGGCGCACCCCGGTCGCGAGCTCCGCCGAGCCATTGAGAACGCGGTAGGTGTATTGAAAGTCGGCGCCCGCCTCGACGCTGTCGGGCCCGGAGCCGTAGACGACGAGCCCCGGAATGCTCGAGCCAAACGAGTCGATGATCGCCTCTCCCCAGTGCCCGCTCTGAGCGCAGCCGCCAGCGATGACGGTGGCGACGAGCGTGTCGCCGATGCTCACCGCGCTCCGAGAGAGCGGCAGATCGAAGAGGAGCCAGTCGGTGTACACAGTGTTGCCCGCCGCGTTCGTCTGCCACGGCACGCCCGCCTCGTTCGAGAAGTTGAACCGGCTCGCCAGCACCGTGCCCTTCGTCTGATTCGAGATGGTGACGAAGTAGTAGGGCTGCTCGCGGAGCGGGTGCCCGGGGTTCTGCAGCACCGGGAGCACCGTGAAGCGCACGTGCACCAGCCCGTCGGCGGGATCGATGTCGGCGGTCGTCACCGTGGACGCCTGGGTGATGCGGTTGGCGTTGTGGGAGCTGCCGAGCTCGTTCACGACCGCGGCGAAGCGACCGAAGCGAGGAAAACGCGCTGACTCACTCGCCGTCAGGCCAGGCGGCACCAGGAGATACGGCGTGCCTGCGTCGTACACGTTCGTCTTCGCCACCCCACCCGTCCGCAGCCCGAGCTGCGACTCGTTCACCACGGGGTAGGTCTGGACTCCGGGCGTCGTCGCCACCAACGCCGTCGTCACCGTCCAGCTCGAGGTGTTTCCGGCTTCGAAGCCTGAGTTGCCGAACAGCGCGGCCACGTCGACCTCGGGTGGCCCCTCGGCTCGAAGTTGCGATTCGGTGCAGCCAGACCACGCCAAGACAGCCCCCACCACCCAGATCTGTCGCATGCTCTCTCTCGGACGACGAAGTTGAGCCCCGGGCGTTTGCGAGTTCGTTGCCACGCGGGCGCACAGCCAGAACGCGGCCTTGCCCGCTCGGGTCGGCGGTCACTCCCACCCCGACGTCATTTCCGTGGCTGGGCGCTCGACCCAGTCCAGCCCTGGTCATGCAGGGGGGCGGTGGGACAAAGGGCGCGAAATCTGGAACGGCAGGTGGGAGCGGCGTGTTGGCCTTCCTTGAAGGGTCAAATCCCCCTGATTAGGCTCAACCCATTTCCGGCCAACGAGCGCTCGGCGCTTCGAGGAAGATCACGACATGCACATGCTCAAGAGGGTGTTGATCGTCGCCGCGCTGATCGTCGCGTGGGCGCTCGCGGGTAACGATCGTGCCCCACTCTCGCTCACCATGGTGAAGGAGGTCGAGGCCGCACCTCAGCGTGGAGTCCCTGGCCGATCCGCCGACGGCTCCGACGAGAAGGTGCAGCACGATCTCTCGGCGCTGCGCGTCCTCACCAAGGTCATCCTCTACGTGAAGGACAACTACGTCGATCCCAAGCGGGTGCGGCCGAAGGAGATGATGGTCTCGGCCCTCGAGGCGGTCGAGAAGTCGGTGCCCGAGGTGATGGTCGACGGCTCGGCCGAGTCGGGCAAGGTGCGCCTCAACGTCAACGGCAAGACGAAGGAGTTCGACATCTCCCACGTCGACACCCTCTGGCGCATGTCCTTCACCATGAAGGACGTCTTCGACTTCATCACCAAGAACATGCGGCCGACCGACGACACCCGCGAGATCGAGTACGCGGCGATCAACGGCATGCTCAACACCCTCGATCCACACTCGGTGCTGCTGCGGCCGGAGTTCTATCGGGAGATGAAGCTGTCGACGAAGGGCGAGTTCGGCGGCCTCGGCTTCGTGATCCAGATGCGCGAGGGCATCCTCACCGTGGTGCGGGTGCTCCCCAAGACGCCCGCCTTCCGCGCCGGCATCCGCAAGGACGATCAGATTCGCAGCATCGGTGAAGAGTCGACGGTCAACATGGAGCTCAACGAGGCCGTCGGGAAGCTCCGCGGCGCGCCCGATTCCCGCGTCACCATCACCATCGCGCGCAAGGGCTGGGACAAGCCGCAGGTGATGACGCTCACCCGCGCGATCATCACGATCGAGTCGGTGCAGTCGAAGCTGCTCGCCTCGAACGTCGGCTACGTCCGGGTGAAGAACTTCCAGGGCAACACCACGAAGGATCTCTCCGAGGCGCTCAACGAGCTCGCGGCCCAGGCGAAGACGAACGGCAGCCCCAACGGGCTCCGCGGCGTCGTGCTCGACCTGCGCGGCAACCCGGGCGGCTTGCTCGATCAGGCGATCCAGGTCTCCGACCTCTTCGTGAAGAGCGGCACCATCGTCGCGACCGTCGGGCTCTCCGATCGGCTCCGCGAAGAAAAGCGCGCCCACGAAGACGACACCGATGACGCCTACCCGGTCGCCGTGCTCGTCAACGCCGGCAGCGCCTCGGCCTCCGAGATCGTCGCGGGCGCCCTCAAGAACCTCAACCGCGCCGTCATCATCGGGCGGCAGACGTTCGGCAAGGGCTCCGTTCAGGTGCTCTACGACTTCCCCGACGAGAGCGCGCTGAAGCTCACCATCGCCAAGTACCTCACCCCCGGCGACATCTCGATCCAGGAAATCGGCATCACCCCCGACATCCAGCTCATCCCCACCCGCGTCAGCAAGGATCGCGTCGACGTCTTCGCGCCTCGCCGCACGATGGGTGAGGCCGATCTCGAGCACCACTTCGGCAACCCGTCGAACGACAAGGCCGCCAAGAAGCGCGAAGACGTGGTGGTGCGTGAGAAGCCGATGCTCACCATGAAGTACCTCAAGGAAGAGAAGGAGAAGGTCGCCGCTGCGCCCAAGCCCGACGAGAAGCGCGACCCGAAGGCCGTGCCCACCCCGAAGGGCACCAAGGCGCCGCCGAAGAACCCGCTGACCGACACCGACGCGCCACCCAGCGACGAAGATCTCGACGATCAGCTCGACGCCGAGACCCAGGACGAGATCCGCGAGGACTTCGAGGTCACCTTCGCGCGCGACTTCTTGCTCGTCGCTCCGCAGGTGCGCCGCGACAAGATGCTCGAGGCCGGCACCAAGTTCGTCAACGAGAAGACCAAGCAGGAAGAGGAGCGCATCGCCGGTGCGATCGCTGGCCTCGGCATCGACTGGACCCCGGGCGAGACGCCGAAGAAGGTGTCGATCGACTCCGTGCTCAAGCCGAACGTCGAGCGGAAGATCACCGCCGGTGAGACCGTTCAGCTCGAGCTCACCGCCGAGAACAAGGGCAACGACCCCATCAAGCGCCTCCGCGCGTGGATCGAGAGCGAGAACGGCTTCCTCGATCGCCGTGAGTTCCTCTTCGGCGCCCTCAAGCCCGGCGAGAAGCGCGCCTGGACGGTCAACGTCAAGCTCCCGAAGGACCTCATCTCGCGCCGCGACGGCGTCTCGGTGAAGTTCCAGGACGACTCGGGCAACGTCATTCAGGAAGCCATGGCCGGTGAGCTGAACTTCGCCGAGCTGCCCAAGCCTCGCTTCGCCTACGGCTGGCAGATGATCGACGACTGCGCGAACTGCAACCACGACGGCCAGGTGCAGCGCGGCGAGTCAGTCAGCATGCTCCTCGACATCACCAACGTCGGTACCGGCAAGGCGCTCGACACCTTCGCGATCATTCGCAACGCGGGCGACCCCAACGTCTTCATCGAGAAGGGCCGCTTCAAGGTGGGCGAGATCGAGGTCGGCGAGACCAAGACCGCCCGCTTCGCGCTCGAGCTCAAGAAGGGCCTCAAGGCCGACGAGTTCGCCCTGCGGCTCAACGTGCTCGACGAGCCGCTCGAAGAGTTCCTCGCCGACAAGGTGATCGTGCCCGTCGAGCCAGAAGGCACCGGCGGCATCGCCCTCGAGCCGCGCAAGGGCACCGTGAAGATCGCCGAGAAGGCCGAGCTCTTCGCCAGCGCCGACCCCCGCTCGCCCGTAATCGCCCACCTCCCGAAGGGCGCCATCGTCACCGAGCAGGCTCGCGGCGCCAACATGGCCCGCGTCGAGTGGGGCGAGAACCGGTTCGCCTTCGTGAAGGTGGCCGATCTCCGCGACGCGCGTGGCCAGAAGCCCGCCGTGCCCACCGGCAAGGACGTCGAGGTGGTGCCCTTCCGTGCGCCGTCGCAGATCACCGTGAACGTCGACCCGAGCCAGGGAGGAACGGCCGTCGACTCCGCGACCTTCACCCTGTCGAGCGTCGTCAACGACCCGACCTTGCTCGACGTCTACGTGTTGGTGAACGATCAGAAGGTCTTCTTCCGCGGCCACACCCCCGAAGACGGCGACAAGCTGAAGTTCACCACCGAGTTCCCCCTCAAGGAGGGGAACAACTTCGTCACCGTCGTCGCCCGCGAGACCCAGGACTTCGCCAGCCGGAAGACCGTCGTCATTCGTCGGAGGGCCCCGGCGGTCGCGCAGAAGGTGTCGGACGAAGCGCCTCGCCAGGCGAAACCCTGAAGTGGGCTCGCCCCCGAGTGGTCGATGATCCCTTTGTTGCCGGGACCCAGGGCCGCGGCTAGCGTTCGCGGCATGCGCGTTCGTCTCGGGGTGGCTGTCGCCGTGGCCGTGAGCGCCAGCGCCGCCTTCGCTCAAACTGGCTTCCCCAACGACTTTCAGATCGCCAGGCTCGGCAACCCGCAACCCGACGGCACCGGCTTCGATCCACGCGCGAACGGGAACTTCCGCGTCTTCGCTCGCCAGTTCGCCGCGGCGATGACCTCGACGAACTCGATGCCGCCCGAGACGCTGGGCCACTCCGCCTTCGCCTTCGCCGCCGACTTCACCTACTACAACATTCCCACCTCGGCGCTCCCCACCGCGGGCACCTTCAAGGACTTCACCTGGTTCCCCGGCATTCATCTCCGCAAGGGGCTCCCGTTCTCGTTCGAGGTCGGTGCGCGCGCGGCCTGGCTCCCCAACAGCCGCATGGGCTTGGGTGGGCTCGAGCTCAAGTGGGCGGTCAACGAGGGCTTCACCTATCTGCCTGACATCGGCGTGCGTGGCTTCATCAACAAGCTCATCAACTCGCGCGACTTCGATCTCACCGCCGGCGGACTCGATCTCGGCATCGGCAAGCAGTTCGCGATCGCAGGCATGGTGACGCTGACGCCCTATGCCGGCTGGAGCCTCGTCTTCGTCGGCGCCTCGACCTCGAACATCGACTTCCGCAACACCCGCACCCTCTCGGAAGCCGACACCGAGCTGTTCAAGGACTACTACGTCTACACCTCGCTCCCGGCGATCCAGAACACCCACAACCGGTTCTACGGCGGAGTGCGCTTCATCGGAGGACACGCCCTGGTGAACGCGGAGGTCTCGTACTCCCTGTTTCCCACCTTCAAGGACACCAACGGAGAGACGCGGTCGATCTCCGGCGTGCTCGCGGCCACTGCGTCGATCGGCCTCGACTTCTAGGCCAGCGACGCCCGCAGCGCCTTGCGCACCTCGCCGGGCCGGTTGGTGATGAGCCACTCCACGCCCATCGCCCGAAGGCTGCGCGCCTCGTCGAGATCGTCCACCGTCCAGGCGGCGACCTCCCACCCTCGCTCGTGCCACGCGTTCACTCGGGCTGGCGTGATCGCGAGGTGATGAGGGTGCACCGAGGTCTTGGCGACGAGCGGCAGCCAACCGTAGGCCTGCGGCCACCACGCCTTGTCCGGGTCGAGGAGGAAGCCGCGCCGCACCATCGGCGCCACCTGGGCCAGGCGAACCAGGCACAACGGGTTGAAGCTCGAGACGAAGACCCGCTCGCCTTCGCCCCGCTCGACGAGGAACTCGCCGACCGCCTTCGACAGCCCTCGATCGTCCACCACGTCGCACTTGAGCTCGACGTTGATGACGAAGGCGCGCGGGAGCTGATCGAAGACCTCGCTCAACAGCGGAATTCGCGCAGGCGCGAAGCCCAGCGCGCTGCCCACGTCGGCCGTCTTCAGCTTCCACCACGGCGTCGTCGCGACGTCCCAGCGCACGCCGGCGAGCCGATCGAGCACCTCGTCGTGACACACCACCAGCTCGCCTGACCCGCACCGCATCACGTCCAGCTCGATGCCGTCGGCACCCTGCGCCACCGCACCGTGAAAGGCCTCGAGGGTGTTCTCCGGAAAGTCTGCGCTCGCGCCGCGGTGCCCCAGAATGCGAATCACCCCACCCGTCTGCGCTGGGCCGACCGCCGCGTCAAGCCGCCGCCTTGCGTGAGTGGGAGTTCTCGGCGAATCTGACTCCATGGGCCCCTTCGGCGTCGGCGAGATCCTGATGATCGTGGCGATTCTGATCATCATCTTCTCCGCCTCGCGCATGGGGCAGCTCGGCAACGCGCTCGGCAAGTTCGTCTACTCCTTCAAGAAGGCCGCGAAGGGCGACGACGTCGTCGACGCGACGGGAAAGAAGCTCGATCGAGGCACCGAAGACGCGCAGATCGTCGAGGGCGAGAAGAAGCGCTGATCTCACCGCGAAGGCCGTGCGGCTGCGAGCAGCGTCGTCGCCTGCTCCCGGAGGCTCGGGTGCACGCTCGAGTCTCGGGAGAGCTCCTTCAGCTCCGCCTGCGACAGCAAGGGGACGATCCGCGCGCCCACGTCGACCGGAAGATAGGGGTTGAAGGCGAGCGCCCGCCGCACCGCCGGCCTCGTCGTCCACCGATCCGATCGCCAGATCTCCACCAACGGCTCGGGGCGCGCTGGGCGCCGGGCCGCGATGCGCACCACCAGGTCCTCGGTGAGCCGGGCGTTCCGGAGCAGCTCGCGCACCACCGCCGCGTTCGAGGCCACTGCGAACCGCGCCATCTCGTCCGGGTTCTGGGTGAGCCGCGCCCGTGACTTGAGCACTCCCAACGGCTGCGAGAAGAGCTTCGCGTCGGCGCGCGCGGCCGCCGTCGCGTCGTAGGCCATCGCCGCCTCGCCCTCGCTGAAGAGGAGCTCGACCGTTTGTGCGCCCGACAGCTCGGCCGCCCGCCGCAAGAGCCCAACGTGGGGAATGCCGTCGGCCTCGAGCTCGAGCGCGCGCGCGAACGCCGCCATCGCCTCGTTCGCCGCGTCCAGCCCCTGCCGCGCGAGCACCTGCACTTCCTGAAGGAGCGTCGCCGCGTCGGTTGGGTCGAGCTCGGCCAGCAGCCGCGCCGCCGCCTTTCGCCGAACCTCGTCTCCGCCCGAGAGCACGACCAGCCGCTTGACGATCGTCCGGGTGGGGGCGCGATCGCTCATCTCGCTCCGTCCTCAGGGCGTCGCGGCCGCCGTGGGTTGTCCTTCGGCCACGGCCGTCACCCTCACCCGGAACGCCTTCAGGTCGGGCGGGTACTCGGAGAACGTCACCAGGAACGGCGCCGAGCCGCCGCCCTCGATCGGCTTGGCCTGCGCCGAGGTGCGATCCATCAGGGCCTTGAGATCGGCGACCTGTCCCAGCTGGAAGAGCTCCTCCGGGCTCGGCGGCGCGCCAGCGATCACCTCGGCCGATCGCACCAGGGTCGCTCCGTCGAGCAGCTCGGCCTTCACCTTCACCCGCGTCACGTCCTGGGTGCGGTTGGTCACCACCCCGCGCACGAAGAACACCGGCCGGCCCATCTTCGTCTCGTAGAGGCCGTTCGAGATGTCCTCCGCGGTGAAGGGTGACGCCGGCGCGACCAACGTCTTGAGGCTCGTCTCGATCGACTGGAGATCGAGCTTCCCCTCGTTGACCGTCGCCGTGCCCACCACCACCAGTCCCACCACGAGCACCGCGGCGATCAGCACGTTGACCACGATGCCCAACACTCGCCGCCCTCGCTCGGTCGCCGGATCGGGGGGCTTGGGCACGACGACGACGTTCGACGGCGTCGAGGCAATGGGGGGCGCGGCGGCCTCGGCGACCGGCGCCGCTGGAGCGATCGCTGCGGGAGGCTCGATGGTGCCCGTCGCGCCCATGTCGAAGAGCGCACTTCGCGCTTCTTCCTTCGAGGCGCTCTCGGGCACCGAGGCGAGCCTCGCGCCCGCAGCGTTCGTCGGTGCACCGAAGAAGTCGTCACCGAGGGGCGGAGGGACCTGCTCCTTGGTCGGAGGCGGAGGGAGATCGCCGAGCAGCTCGGAGACGGCGGGCGTCTCCGGCAAGGTGGTGTTGGGCGCCGGGAGGTTGGGCACCGTCCCCGTCCGCGTCGGAAGCGGCGCGGGCATGTTGGGCTGGGTCGAGCCCGGGCCCAGCGAGGAGAAGTCGAACGACATCGGCGGCGCCTCGACGGGTCGCGCAGGCGCCGACGTGCGTGGTGCTGGCACTGGCTTCGCCGGCTCGGGCTCGGGGGGCGGTGGGGCCGTGAGGGCGGAGAAGTCGAACGGCGCTGGCCCTTTGGGCGCTGCACCCGCCGGGGGCGGCCTCGCAGGCGGGGCTGGCGACGTCGCGGGGCCCGGCGGCGCAGAGGGAGGCCCCATCAAGCTCGAGAAATCGAACGGCGCCGGCGCGGCGGCGGCCTTGGCGGCCGAGGGCGGAGTGAGGCTCCCGAAATCGAAGGGAGACGCCGTGGGCTGAGTCGGCTTCGAGGGTGCCGGCTGGCTCGGCGCGGGCGCCACGGGCCGCCCGAAGTCAGGCATGCGCGAGGCTTCGACGCCCAGCGCGAACACCCCCGGACGCGTCGCTTCGTCGTTCGGCACCGGGGCAGCCGTCGTCCCGAACTTCGCGAACGGATCGGCGCTGTCGAGGGGCGGCTTGAGGGAGGCCACCTTCTGCGTCGCCGGCTCGGGCTGCGCCTGTTCTCTCGTCACCCGGAAGGTGTGGTTGCACTTGGTGCAGCGAACTTTGACGCCCTTGTCGGTGACCTTGTCGTCGGGGATCTTGAACTTCGTCTGGCACTGCTCGCACTTGACGATCATGGGGGCCGGAGGGGCCTCGCAAGTATACGTCATTCAAGGTGCTTGCCCCGTTCCTTCCTCGGGTGCTAGGCGCGTTTCGCACTGCGTTAGAACGTTGGGGAAGGCCGATGAGCGAAGCCGAGCACACTGCGCGCGAGCCGAAGGTGATCAAGCGCTACACGAATCGGAAGCTCTACGACACGGTCGAGAGCCGCTACGTCACGCTCGACGAGATCGCCGAGATGGTGAAGCAGGGCGTCGAGGTGCAGATCGTCGACAACCGCACCAAGGAAGACCTCACCTCGGTCACCCTGGCGCAGATCGTCTTCGAGGAAGAGAAGAAGAAGAACCAGATGCCCCTGTCGGTGCTGCGGGAGATCATCCGCCGGCCGCAGGACTCGCTCAACGAGATCACCGCCACGGTGAGCCAGCGCGTCGCCACCCTGCGTGAGGAGGCGACCCACCGCTTGGACAAGCTCCTCGGGCGAGAGTCCGAAGCGGAGCCCCTCACCCCGGCCGCTCTGTTGACCCAGTCGCAGAAGGTCGTCGAGGCCTGGCAAGCGAAGATCGACGAGCGGGTGAAGCACGCGATCGAGAACGTGCTGGGGAACCTGCCCGCGCTCGGCCGCGATCTGAACGCCCTCGTGCAGCGCATCGAGCAGATGGAAAAGCGCATCTCCGAGATCGAGGAGTCGCGCCGCTCCGACGAGCCCCGCAAGCGCGAGCGCTGATCGTCTCCATCGCTTCGAACGAAGCCGGCGACGGCCCGGCCACCCTCGACCTCAGCGCCCAGCCTTGTCGACCGCCTCGGCGATCGTCTGGAGCATGGTGGCTCCGCGGCTCCACGGCGCGTACTCCCAGATCGTCTTCCCGTGGCTCTGGGCTTCGTCGATCGTCACGCTCATCGCGAGCGGCTCGGTGGTGCGCTTGGGGAAGTACTCCCGCAGCTTCTCGATCACCTCGTCCGCCAGCTGGGTCTTGCGGTACAGCGTCGGCACCACCAGGGTGATCCGGAGCGCGTCGTGCCGATGCGTCGAGCGTACCTCGTCGACGGTCGACGCCATCTCGGCGCAGCCATCGAGCGCGAGGTAGGTCGTCGCGACCGGCACCACGACCTCCTCGGCGGCGATCAAGATGTTGGTGGTGGTGAGCCCCAGCGACGGAGGCGCATCGAAGATCACGAAGTCGTAGCGCTCGAGCGCGGGCCTCAGCTTGTTCGACAACCGCCCTCCCCTCGCCGGATCGTTCCCCGCGATCGCCGGGAACTCCGCCATGTCCTTCCACGAGGGAACGACCCACAGCCGCTCGGTGGAGGTCGGCAGCGTCACCTCGTCGATCGTCAGCGCCGGCTCGGTGAGGAGGTGAAACACGTTTCGTGGCGCCGAGCGCGGGTCGATGCCGAGCGACTTCGCCGCGTGTCCTTGGGTGTCGAGATCGACCAGGAGCACCCGCTTCTTCTTCTTGCTCGCCAGGTAGGCCGCGACGTTCACCGCAAGCGTCGTCTTGCAGGTGCCGCCCTTCTCGTTGATGAAGGCGACGCGTCGCGCGGCCATGTCACTTCTTCTGGGTGACGAGCACGTCCACCTTCGACTCGAGCTGGCTGAGCACCTTCTCGAGGTCGTCGATCTTCTCTCGCAGCGTGTCGAGGTCGCCCGTCGACGGCAGGTTCATCGCCGACAACGCCGTGCGAATGGACTTGTCCATCGTGCCCTTGGCCGAGAGCGCACGAGAGATGATCGTCTGAATGCCCGTCACGAACTTCTCGTTCGACATCAGCTGCTGCACCAGCTTGCCGATGCGCTCTTCGCCAGTCGCGACGAGCTTCTTCATCACTGGGTTGTCTTTCAGCATGGGCGACACTTTTCCTTTCGAGCCCGACAAGTCAAACGAAACTCCGTGCGCCTCGAGGCCCGGAAAGCCGGCCGGTGTGGTACACGCCGAAGGAGGACTCGTCTCGTGCACGCCGCTCTCGCCGACAAGCGCCTGTTGATCGTGACCGGCAAGGGTGGCGTGGGGAAGACGACGATCTCGGCCGCGCTCGCCCTCGACAGCGCCCGAGCCGGCAAGCGCACGCTGGTCTGCGAGGTGAACACCAAGGAGCGGATCACCCAGCTCCTCGGCAAGCCCGAGGTGGGCGCCGAGGTCACCTCGCTCGAAGAGAACCTCTGGTCGGTGAACGTGCGGCCCCAGGAGGCGATGCGCGAGTACGCGCTCATGGTGCTCAAGTTCGAGAGCATCTACAGCGCGGTCTTCGAGAACCGGGTGGTGCGCTACTTCCTGCGGTTCATTCCCTCGCTGCAGGAACTCGTGCTGCTCGGGAAGATCCTCTTCCATCTCAAGGAAAAACGCCCCGACGGCAGCTTCCGCTTCGATCGGATCATCGTCGACGCGCCGGCGACCGGGCACGCGATCACCTTTCTGTCGGTGCCGCAGGTGATCATCGACACGGTGCCGCCCGGCGCGATGTCCTCCGATGCCGCGTGGATGCGCGACTTCCTCGTCGACGCCACGACCACCGCCGCCGTGCTCGTGTCGCTGCCCGAAGAGCTGCCAGTCAACGAGACGCTCGAGCTCTGCGCTGCGCTCCAGACGCGCGTGAAGCTCACCCCGCAGCTGGTGGTGCTCAACGGCTTCATCCCCGAGCGGTTCACCGACGAGGAGCGCGCCTCGATTCACAGCCCTGCCCTCGCGGAGCTGATGCGCTCGCACCACGCCCGCGCCGCGCTCTCCAGCACCTCGCACCAGACGCTCTCTCGGCTGGGGTTGCCGATCGTTCCGGTGCCACGCATCTTCGCCCCCGACTTCGGTCGTGCCGCGGTGGAGAAGATCGCCGGCCTGCTCGGAGGCGGCGCGTGAGCACTCCGATTCGAGACGCGATGGCGAGCTGCGACGTGCTGATCACCGTCGGCTCGGGAGGCGTGGGCAAGACGACCCTCGCTGCGACCCTCGCCTTGCGCGCGGCGATGGAAGGCACTGGGTCGATGGTGTGCACGATCGACCCTGCCAAACGGCTCGCCAACGCGCTCGGCCTCGAAGCGCTGGGGAACAAGGAAGCGCGCATTCCCGACGAGACCTTCACTGCGGCAGGGCTGCTCCCGCGAGCGCCGATGCACGCGATGATGTTGGACATCAAGCGCAGCTGGGACGATCTCGTCGAGCGCCGCGCTCCGCCGGACAAACGAGAGAAGATCCTCTCCAATCGCTACTACGTCGCGCTCTCCACCGCCCTCGCCGGCTCGCAGGAATACATCGCGATGGAGAAGATGTGGGAGCTGCACGAGCAAGGGAAGTACCCGCTGCTGGTGGTCGACACGCCGCCGACGGCCCACGCGCTCGACTTCCTCGATGCGCCAAACCGCATCCTCGACTTCCTCGACAACGACGCCGCCAAATGGCTGCTCACGCCCGCGCTCGCCGCCGGCAAGTTCGGCCTGCGTCTCTTCAACCTCGGCGGGAGCTACGTCGCCAAGACGATCTCGCGCTTCACCGGCACCGAGACGCTCCAGCAGCTCGCCGACTTCATGCTGAACATCACCAGCCTCACCGAGAGCTTCCGGGAGCGCGCGCACCAGGTGCGAGGCCTGTTGCAGTCGCCGTCGACGGCCTTCGTGCTGGTGACGGGGCCGATGCCCGAACGGCTCGACGAGGCGATCTACTTCCACACCCTCTTGCAGCAGAACAAGATGCGAGTCGCCGCGGTGGTGGTGAACCGGGTGCATCCACCCGTTCCAGACTCGTTGTGGGACGAGGTCGCGCGGCTCGGTGGACCGCTCCAAGCGAAGCTCGAGGCGACCCTGCGGGAGAACGATCTCCTCGCGAGCCAAGACGCGAAGGGCATCGAGCGACTCCGTGAGCTGTGCGCGCCGACCCCTTTGGTCCTCGTTCCGCGCTTCGAGCTCGACGTGCACGACCTGAAAGCCGTCTGGGAGACGAGCCGCTACCTCTGGGGCGAAGCACGCGTCGAAGCCGCCGAGCCGCGCTGAAACTCGCGTTGTCCTCGACGCGGAAAAATCCGTCGCAGCGAAACCCTCGAAATAGAGGTGGAGATCCAGAGCGAGGATCTGCATCACTTCTCTCCATGAATGGCCCAGACCAGCGTTCGGCCAACCGGCACTCGTACGAATGGAAGGCGTGGTTCGGCGAGAAGGACCTCGGAGCCGCCGGGCTGACCAAGGACGTGAGTGAGGTCGGCGCTTTCATCTCCGCGAGCGCGCTCCCGAAGGTGGGCGCGTTGATCCGCGTGCGCTTCGAAGCCCCGACGCTCACCCGCCCCGTGTTGCTCGGACAGGTCGTTCGCCACGCGCAGGCGACCGCGCTCACGCGCCCGCAAGGCTTCGGTGTGAAGCTCATCAGCGACCGTGCGTCGATGCGCCAGCTCATCGAGAGCGCACAGAAGGCAGCCGCGGTGGCAGTGCAGCCGGCGAGTGGAGTCGTCCAGCTCGTCACCAGCCGGGAGTACCAACTCCTCCGCGAGTCGGAGCTCACCCGAGGCGGCCTGGGCTTCTCGTCGTCAAAGACGATCTCCATCAACCAGCACGCCCGCGTCGAGGTCGCCTTCCTCTGGAACCGTCGCTCGGTGACGGTGAACGGTCGCGTGGTCCGCTGCGACGAAGTGGGCGGCCGGTTTCGAGGGCTGCTCCTCCTGAGCGACTCGGCCGCCACGCTCGCTCGCCTCGACGAAGCCGCCGCCGCGAAGTGAGTGAGATTCTGTCCCACATCGCCGGGTCGACGTCGGCTGGTGCTACGCTTGGGAACCCCGCGGTGCGCTGCGCTGTCCTGGACTCACATGCGACCATCCCCGCTCCTGCCGTTGATCGCGTTGGCGCTCGGCGCTGGCTGTGTGCACGGCCGCAACGTGCAGACGGTGAAGTTCGACGACGTCACCATCACCGGCGACCTCGAGCTCGACAGGCTGAACGATGAAGAGCTCTTTGCAGCGGGTACCAGCTTCTACGCAGCCGAGGATTGGGCGCAGGCGGCGCGCTACTTCTCGCGGATCTGCGACTTCCACCCGAACAGCAAGCACCGGCGACTCGCCCTCTACAACGCGGGGTTGTCATTCGAGAAGCTGAAGGCGTGGGACGAGGCCTACGCGAAGTTCCTCGAGCTCTCCGATCCCGCGAAGGGAACGGGTGACGCGCTCGACGCTGCCTATCGCGTCGCCGAGGTGCTGTACCACATGGAGCGTTTTCCGGACGCGATCGAGGTGCTCCGGGTGCTGGCGGATCGAAACGACCTGTCGGTCGATCGCCGCATCGAGGCGCGCACCCAGCAGGGCATCTGCGAGCTGGAGACCGGCGACCTCGACAACGCCGAGCGGACGCTGCGGAGCGTGCTCACGATGTACAACGAGCACCCCGACAAGGAACTGATCGACGAGTACTTCCCCGCCCAGGCGCAGTTCTTCGTCGGAGAGATCTTCCGCCTTCGGTACGAGTCGATCGTGCTCGACGCGAACAAGAGCACCGAGAAGTTGGCCGAGGACCTCGAGTACAAGTCCGAGCTGCTGCTCTCGGCCCAGGGCCACTACTTGCGCGGAATTCGCCTGGGCAACGGCTACTGGGCGACGGCTGCGGGCCAGCGAATCGGGCAGCTCTACGAGAACATGTACGAGCACATGGTACACGCTCCCGCGCCGGCCGATCTCTCGTCTGAAGAGCAGGAGGTCTATCGAGCCGAGCTGCGGAAGAAGATCCGCGTGCTGATCTCCAAGGCGATCACGGTCTACGAGCGGACCATCGAAGCCGCCGAGCGAATCGGGGCGCAGAGCCCGTTCGTGGAAGAGACGCGCGCCAGCCTCAAGCGGATGAAGGAGCTGCTGCTCGCCGAGGCCAAGGCCGAAGAAGAGGCCGTGCTGCCTCCCCCTCCGCCCCCACCCCCCGCCAAGACCAAGGGCAAGCCGCAGAGCTGAGCGATCCTCGTCTCAACTCGAGCAGGCGGCGCATAGAGTACCTGCGCCGTGGAGCCGCTCTACACCGCGCAAGAACTCGCCGAGGTCGAGGCCTACCACCAGCCTCGCTACGTCGCCTCGTGCCTGGACTTCGCGCTGACGCCCCTCGTGTTGATCCTGTTGGTACGGTTCGCGACGAAGCCACTGTGGCGGTTCAGTGAACGTACGGGAGTGCGGCTCGAGCGCGGGCCGATCTTCGCGAAGCTCTGGAACGGGCCTGGGTGGGCGGCGGCGTTGCTCTTCGCGCTGCTCTTCTTCGGCCTCTACAGCGCGATCGACCTGCCGGTGGAGATCTGGTTCGGCTACTTCCACGAACACGAACACGGTCTCTCACGTGCCTCGCCTGCCGTGTTCCTCGCCGACATGGTGAAGAGCAAGATCTTGTTCGCGCTCGCGATCGGCGCGCTCGTGTTCGGTCTCTTCGGGCTCGCGCGGAGGACGGTGCATTGGTGGTGGCTCCTCGGCGTCGCCGCCTCGGTACTGATGCTCGTGTCGACGGCGATCGATCCCTATCGAAGCCGGATCTACGTCGATCAGACACCGCTGCCGCCTGGCACGCTGCGCGATCGGATCACCTCGCTGATGGCGGAGGCGAAGGTGGACTTCGCGGACGTGAAGGTCGAGCACACGGCCTCGCGAACCGTTCGCCTGCAGGCCTACTTCGCGGGAACCGGCCCGACGCGAACCATCGTGCTCAACGACTCACTGATCGCGGGGCTGACCGAAGATGAAGTGCTCGCGACGGTTGCCCACGAGGCTGGACACGTTCACGAGCCGAGGTGGCCAGCGCGGCTCGGCACGGCGATCGTGCTGATCGCGTTCCTCTTCACCATCGAGGGCATGTTCCGGGCGTCGCGACGCCGAGGCTGGTTCGGAATCACCGAGCGCGCCGACGTGCGGACACTGCCGCTGATCGTCCTGGTCTTCACCCTGGGGCTCATGATGGGGAACCCGATCAGCGGAGCGATCTCCCGTGAGCGCGAGTACGCGGCCGATCGCTACGCCATCGCGCTCACCAAGAACGCCGAGGCATTTCGTTCGATGCTGAGGAAGGCGGCGCGGACGAACAAGATGGATCCGACCCCGCCTCGCTGGGCGGTGTGGAGAGGCATGTCGCACCCGCCCATCTCCGAACGCCTCGCAGCGATTCCGTGAAAAACAACGGGCCGTGCGCGGCCCCCATTCCGCGCACGGCCCGTCTCCCCCCAACAACTCACTCCGTCACGCCGCCCGCGACGTCGCGAGGATCGTCTTCGCCCTCGCGACGAACTCGGCGCTCTCGGCCCGAGTGTCCTTCACCACCATGCGCAGTGAGTCGATGCCCTTCCCATCGCCCTTCTTCAGCTGCAGCAGCCCGAGTCGGAGCCACGCTTCGGTGTTTCGCCGCTCACGCTCGGTCGCCTGCGTGTAGGCCTGGAGCGCGTCCTCGTAGAGCTCCTGCTTCTCGTAGATGAAGCCGAGCGCGTACCAGTAGCTCGCGCTTCGCGGGTTGAGCGTCACCAACCCCTCGAGGATGACGCGAGCTTCGTCCGCGCGCCCCTGCTCGGCGAGCGCGATGCCTTCCTGCGCCCACTCGACACCCTGCTGGAAGCTGATGCCGAACTGCTGGGCGAAGGTGGGGGTGGTGCCGTCGAGACCGATCAGGTTCTTGAGCTCGATTCGCATGGTGGCCTCGGGTCAGCGCATGTTGCGGATGGCCGTCATTGCCATCTCGGACATCATCTTCGAGAGGTTCGACTGCATCGTGAAGAGCTGGTTCATCAGCGAGCTCAGCACTGTCATCTGGTTCGAAAGCTGACTGATTTCCGCCTGGTTCTTGTTTGCGTTCTCGGGGTGCTCCTTCGTGTTTTCGACCAGTTTGTTGATGCGCGCCTGGATCCCATCAATCCCTTCGCCAAGGCCGACCAACCCTGGACTGGCTCCAGCAAGCGCTCCGCTTCCGCTCACGGTTGAGCTCGAACCTGCATTCGAAGCCGAGCTCCCGGTTGATGCCGACGCACCAGTTGAGGGAGACGACGAGGAGTTCGGCTGCGCGGGAGCCGCGCCAGGTGGCACGGGCTCAGAAGGAACGGGCTTCTCCTTCTTGAGCTTCTTCTTCTTCGCCTCGATGCTCGCGTGAAGTTCGCTCCGGTACTTACCCGACTCAGTTCGCCCAATACCGGTCCCACCGACCAGCTGCGGCCCGTCACCAGCCTCGTTCTCGCCACCGGTCAGCGTCCCTCGACTCCCCCCCTCGGCCTTCACCTTGAAGTAGATGTCGCGGTGATGAACGAGCCACTTCGCTGCCTCAGCAACTTCCGGGATCGTCGAGTTTGTAAGGTCGTTCACCTCTTTCCAGGTGAGAACGCCGTCTCCTCTCGCATCGATGTGATTCAACAGCGCGTCTAGCGAACGCTCTTGCGCCTCAAGCTCGTCGATCTCGCTTTGGATCGGCGCGTTGTGGGTGCGGATTTCCTCGTTTTCAGCGAGCACAGCGTTTCGAGCCGCGACCTCTTGAGCGTATTTGACCTTCGCTGGGTCGAGCTCGAAGTGGCCCTGCACAGAGGTAACGGCACCGATGATCGCTTGGTTCCCGCTCGGCAGAGAGCCTTGGGAAAAGTCGAAGACTCCGTTCTGGTATTGGTCCTTGCCCTTCGCCCCGGTAAATGACGCGCCCGCGGCGCCTGCGGCACCTGCCGCTTGGTCAGCCTGTTCTCCCTCGATCTCTGGGTGCTGCAGTCCTCGATCTGCTCCGATGACGCCTGGCATGTGATCCTCTTTGTTGGGGCGGCTGAAGTGCCGTGCGACTTGGCTTGTGCAGCCGGGTTGCCAAGCGAGACCTCCCTCGTTTCAGCGAGTTAGCCCTCGAGAGTCCGACTGAGAGGATGCGCCCGCGAGCCGGCATCTCGATCGCGAGACCGCGAGCCTCCGTTCTCCTCGAAGCCCCTGAATTGTCGACCCGCCGACTTGGCACTCGGCTCGCTCACTGCCCCTCCAACCCGTTTCCTTTTGGAGGTCACATGCCAGTCGATCGAGTCGGTACTTCCCTTCCCCCGCAGACGATCGAGAACGACGATCGCCCCCTGCGTCACGCTTCGAACGACGCCTCCGACGCCTTCGTCAACACCGTCACCTCTCACCTCGCCCGCGGAGCCCTCGAGCTCGCGGCGAATCCCTCCGCCTTCGACGCGCTCAAGGCCGACGCGCCGAAGCTCCTCCTCGGCCTCATCCCGGTCGTCGGCCCCTTCATCCTCCTCGCCGACCTCTTCGGAAAGGTCGCTCAGTACTCGGGCACTGCTCAGCAGGCCGGCGGCCCCGTCATCCCCAACAAAGACGGCTCGAGAACCTCGGTCGGCCTCAATCGGAACGGCGATCTCGAGGCGCGCGCGAGCTGGGCGAAGTCGGTCTCAGCAAAGGAAGAGGTCGAGGGCTCCTTCGGCGACGAGCGCAACGGCGGGAGTGGAAGGGCGAGCGTTCGCGCCGATGCGGGCGTGCGAGCCGATGCGGTCGCCTCGGTCGGTCCCGACGGTGCTCGTGCCGCGGCCGCAGCGCGTGCGGAGGCAGGCGTCGCCGCTCACGTCGAAGGAGAAGTTCACGGTGACGCCGGGCGCGCGGCAGGAGAGGCCAACGCCTACGGCCGCGTCTACGCCGACGCCCGTGGTGAGGTCGCTGCCACTACCGACGGACTTCGAGCCCGCGGGAGCGCTTCGACTGGCGCCGAGGCTGGCGCTGACGCTCGCGTCTGCGTCCAGACCGCTCCGCTCGTGAAGCTGGGTGACTATGAGTGCACCGCAGGAGCGAGTGGCTCTGGCTACGCCGTCAGCGGCACCGGCGCGAGCTGCTCGGCCGAGGCGACCGCCACCTTCAATCCTCCCGAAGTCGTCGGTCAGGTCGGCGCACGCGCGTTCGCGGGCGCTCGAGCCGGCGCCCACGCAAACGTCGGCGTTGGTCCCTTCTCCCTCGACGTCGGTATCGACGCGCGAGCGGGAGCGGGTGTTGAGTACGGCCTCGACTTCAGCCTCAAGGACGGGAAGCTCAACCTGAAGGGCTTCGCTGGCATCGCGGCGGCCGTCGGCCTCGGCACCAACTTCAACCTCTCGATCGACTTCAACCAGATCGGAGCGGCGATCGCGGGGATCTTCGGTCAGGTCGCGATGGATGCACCGAAGGGGAGCCCCGGACAAGCGGCCGCCGCGGGCGTCTCCGACTTCGTGAAGCTCGCCACGCCGTTCCTCGCGAAGGCCGGAGAGAAGTACGCGCACCACGACCTCCTGAACGGCACCGGCAAGTACCAGGAGGAAGCGTCGGCGACGGTGAAGCGCGACGATCCGTCGCTCGACTCGCTGAGCCAGTCCGAACGCGACGCGATCCAAGAAGCCGACATGCGCAGCAGCCGTGAACGGCTCGAGCGAGACCAGGCGCAGTTCGGCCGTGGCTCGCGCTCCAACCTCGATTCCCCCCTCGTCTGAAAGGCCCCACCACCATGAACCCCATGACTGCCCTGATGTCGCAAGCCGAGTCCTACCTGGCCCAACGTGACCCCGATCGCGCCGCTGCGATCGTTCACGAAGCGAAGAAGCTCGAGCCCGAGTCGCTCGAGCCCGACGTGATGATGGCGAGCATCGCGATTCACCTCGCGAAGCCCGTCGAAGCGGCGACGATCCTCGACGGCGTGTTGATGCGTCAGCCGAAGCACGCCCGGGCCCGCATGCTGCGTGGGTTGGTGCACGAACTCCGCGAGGAGTGGGACCAGGCCATCGCCGCGTTCGAGCTCTCGACTCGCTTCGACGCGACCTCGATGCCGGCCTGGTTCAACCGTGGACGGTTGATGCTCCGACGCGAGCGCATCGCCGAGGCGGCCATCGCTTTCGAGAAGGCGGCCGAACTCGCGCCAGAGAACGTCGCCGTCCTCGCGCTGTGGGCTCAGTGTCTCGCCAAGTTGGGCTACGCGCGCCGCGCGGCGAACGTCTACCTGCGCTGCGTCGAACAGAACGTCGCCAACCCGTTCTTCCTCATCGAACTGGCCGATCTCCTCGTCAACGCCAACGAGCGCGAACTGGCGGAGGAAGTGCTGGCCGCGGGTTCTCGCGTGCACGAGACGCAGGGGCTCTTCGAATCGAAGCGCGCAGCGATGGCCCTCCAGCGGCAGCAACCCGACGTGGCGGCTCGCCACATTCGGGAAGCAGTTCGTCGGCAGCCGGAGGTGATCGAGTTCCTGCTCTCGGCGGCGGTGATCGACACGATGCGCCTCGAGCTCGATCAGGCGCGGCTCGCAGCCGAACGCGCGCTCAAGCTCGACCCGAAGAACTGGCGAGCCCTTCATCAGCTCGGGATCATCTTCGAGGCCGCGAAGCTGAAGGAGAAGGCGATCTCCTTCTATCGGCGAGCGGTGGAGGAGGCCCCGAAGGAATGGGCTCCGCGAAACAACCTCGCCGTCCTCCTCATGGAGACGAAGATCTCGAGTGCGCGCGCCGAAGCACGAAAGCTCCTCGAGGAGGCCGTGGCGCTCGTGCCCGAGTCGCAGATCGCCCAGTACAACCTCGCCCTCGCACAGCTTCAGGCCGGCGACCGACCCGCGGCGCAGAAGACCGCCAAGAAGGCAGCCGTCATTCGAGTCCGCGGCCGGGTGATCTTGCCGGCGTACGATCTCTCCGTCGGCCTCCTTCCCTAAGCTCGCTCAGGAGTGCATAGAGTCCTCGCGATGCGCGCCATGGGCCTCGACGTGGGCACGAAGACCGTCGGAGTCGCGGTGATGGACGAACTCGGGCTCACCGTTCAGCCCGTCACCGTCGTGCGCCGGAAGAACTTGAAGACCGACCTCGAGGAGCTCGTGCGGCTCGCGAAGGATCGATCGGTCGATCGGTTCGTCCTCGGGCTCCCGCTCAACATGGACGGCACCGAGGGTCCGCGCGCGGAGGCCACCCGCAAGTTCGGAGAGGCGCTCGAGAAGGCCGCAGCGCTCCCGGTGCTCTTCCACGATGAACGGCTCACCACCGTCGCGGCCGAACGGGCGCTGCTGGAAGGCGACGTGTCTCGCGAGAAGCGCAAAGCGGTCATCGATCAGGTCGCGGCGTCCCTCATCCTCCAGGGATGGCTCGAAGCGCAGCCGAAACCGTGAGGGTGTTTCACCACGGTTCACCTCGCGCGAACGGTCTAGTAGGAGCGACTCGTGAAGAAGATCCTCATCGGCCTCGCGGTTCTCCTCGTGTTGGGCGCAGTCGGGGCCGCCGCAGTCTGGTACCTCCTCGAGCAGCGCGTCACCGAGTTCGCGAAGACGTCGTTCGGCTCTCCGACGGCGATCGTGGTCGAGATTCCTCCCGGGACGAACCCCAAGGGCGTCGCTTCGTTGCTCGCGAAGGCCGGGGTGGTGAGCGACGCGGACCTCCTCTACGGCTGGCTCCGGCGCGAGAAGCTGGGCCCGAAGCTGAAGGCCGGCGAGTACGAGTTCGTCGGCCCGCTCACCCCGCCGCAGGCCATCGACAAGCTCATTCGCGGCGAAGTGAAGGTGTATCGCTTCACCATTCCTGAAGGGCTGCGCTGGGAAGAGATCCTCCCGCTCGTCGCCTCGAGCGACCTCAAGCTCGACCTCGAGAAGCTCAAGGCGCTGGTGGCCGACAAGGCCTTCCTCAAGCGCGCTGGCGTTCCCGCGCCGCAGATCGAGGGCTTCCTCTTCCCCGACACCTACACCTTTCCGAAGGGCGTCTCGGAAGAGCAGGTGCTCCGCAAGATGATCGACAGCACGTTGGAGGCAGTGAAGAAGGCGCCGCGAAAGGCGGGCGTCGACTTCGATCTCCTCCAGGCCGTCACCATGGCGTCGATCATCGAGAAAGAGACGGGGGCGATCGAAGAACGGCCGCGGATTTCGTGCGTCTTCCAGAACCGGCTCAGAAACCCGGCGGGCGAGACGAAGGGAAAGCTCGAGACCGATCCCACCGTCATCTACGCAAAGATGCTCCGCACTGGGACGTACTCGAAGAACATCACCCGTGAAGATCTGCTCACCCCCCACCCGTACAACACCTACAAGATCAAAGGCCTCCCACCCGGACCGATCGCGAGCCCGGGTGGAGCGGCGATCAACGCAGCGCTCAGCCCGCTCGATTGCCCCGACTTCTTCTTCGTCTCGAAGAACGACGGGACCCACATCTTCTGCCCCGACTACAAGTGCCACGAAGCGGCCGTGCAGAAGTGGCAGGTCGAGTTCCACCACAAGAAGTAGTCACTCCGTTCGCGCGAGCAGGCGCACGTTCCCGGAGTGAGCGACTTCGCGCCACGATCCAGGAAAGTCGGATTCGCGAAGCACCCCTCCCTCGAAGAGCACGAGCCAACGAGGCGCCGTGCGAGTGCGTTCCTCGAAGCTTGGAGCCCGGCGGCGCGCGACCTGCTGCTGGGGCAACCGTGACTCGAAAGCGAACTGGAGATCGTCGAACCCACGTGGGTCGACGTCGATCGCCACCACGTCGGACGGCTGCACCAAGTCGTGAAAGACGGCGAGGCAGTCGCGCAGCGAGAGATCGTTGAGCGACAACGGGCTCACCGCGCGAAATGAGCCCGACCACTTCCACGCGGAGCGAGCGCCGAGCTCGAGGAGCGGATTCCAGACCGCCAACGTCGCGAGCAACTGCACCGACCACTCACGGAGCACCGCAAATTCGGCGAGCCCTGCCCCGATGAAGACGCAGAAGAGCGAGAGCTCCTTCATGGTGAAGCGGGCGAGCGGCACGAAGGAACCCAGCACCGCACCGCGGAGCGAGAGGAGCACCATCGAGACGACCAGCAACACGACGAGCCAGCGAGCGTTCCCCGCCCGACTCCGGACCAACGAGCCACCGCCGACGACGAAGAGGAACGGCGTGAAGGTCACGAGCGCCGTGAGCGGCCAGAAGAGCAGCACGATGAAGCGGTACGTCACCGGCCCCCAGATCGCCGACTCCGAGACGAACCACGCGCGGTGGTAGTCGTCGATCAGCCGAATCGGCGCGAGAAGATCTCCAGTGTCGACGAGGTGCCCAATCAGCCACGCGACGGGAAAGGAGCCCGCGACCAGCCCGAACGCCACGGCGCGCCGGAACGCCCCCTTCCACCACACCACCAGCATGAGCAGACCGACCCACGGCCACACGTCGTAGCGCACCGCGCAGGCGAGCGTGATCACCAACCCGCCGAGCAGCAAGGACGGGCGGTCTCGCGCATCGAGGCCTTTGGCAACCAGGGCGACCCCCAGCAGCACCAAAGCGACGTTGAGCCCCTCACTCGCGGCCGTCGTGGAGGCCTGGAGGTGCAGCGGCCAGAGCGAAAACACCGCCGCCGCGAAGAAGCCAGCGCGCTCGGAGAAGAGCCGCTTGGTCAGCGCGAACAGCGGCAAGACGGAGAGGACACCGGCGACGAGGCTGAGCACCCGACCAGCGAGGAACTCTGAGCCAACGAGCCACTCCGTCATGCCCACGAGCACGAGGTGCAGCGGACCGAACTGCAGACAGCCCTGTGACGAGGCGCCAATGAAGTGCGGGTGCTGCGCCCAGGCATGCGCGAGCCAGGATCGCACCACTGCGTCACCAGCGACGTTCTCGGCAAAGGGGAAGAGAATGAGCCGTGGCGCCGCAGCCATCGCGAGAAGGGTGAGCGTCGTCCGAGGCGTCATCGGCGGGCTTCGACCACGGCAGGGAACCGCGTCATGGTGGCCTTCAGGGTCCGGAGCGCGGCGCGAACGTGCTCACTCCGATCGGCAGGGCTTGCGACGCCGGCTGGGTGAAGCTCATCGGCTGCACCAGGCTGCTCGGCGTGGGCGATCCGGCGGAGGACGCGGGCCTCGAGCGCGCGAGCCTGGGTCGGCGAGCGAGTGTGAACGATGTGCCCCCACTCCACCAACCCGCGGTACACGTCGACCGCGTCGAGGAGGCTGACGTCGTTGACCTCGGTCAGTGCCTGGGTCGACTCCGCGATCAACGACTCCGCCTGGCCAAGCCGGCCGCGCAGCGCTTCGACCGACGCGAGCCCAGCACGAGCGAGCGCCGCGTACCGGCCTTCCCCCACTTCATCGAGGACTTCGAGTGAAGCGGTGTAGTGCGCAGCCGCGCGTGGAAGGTCGATCAACTCCTGGTGCATCGCAGCCACCGAGACGAGCACGATGCCTTCGTGGCGTCGCGCTCCGACCTCTCGGAGGATCTTGAGCGCTCGCTCGTACTCGGCGAGCGCCGGACCCGCCTGGCCCTGATCGCGGAAGAGATCACCCAAGTTGATGTGCGAAATGCCCTCGGAGCGGCGGTTGCCGAGCTCGCGATGAATGGCGAGCGCCTTGGCGTAGTTCACGCGCGCTTGATCGAGCAGCCCCATCGCCTGCTGGGTGACGCCCATGTTCGCCAGCGAAATGCCCTCGTAGCGCCGATCTCCAACCGCGCGGTGGATCTCGATCGCCTGCTCGAAGGACTCGAGCGCCTCGGCTTCCATGCCCAGCTCGGTGAAGAGCGTGGCCTGGGTCGACAAGCACCGGCCCTCCATGCGGCGGTCCCCCGCCTTGCGCAACAGCACCAACGCCTTGTTGAAGTGACGCCGGCTCTCGCCACGCTCGCCGATGATGCGGTTGACGACCCCGAGGAAGCTCTCGATTCGGCCCTCGTGGGCGACGTCTCCGAGATCGCGCGTCAGCCGCCACGCTTCGTTGAAGTCCTCGAGCGCCTCGAACGGTTTTCCGCGCGCCACCCTCGCCTTCGCTCGCGCCTCCAGTCCTTCCGGGCGTCGCGGCGCATCGGGTCCCGCCTTCTCGAGCGCTTCGTCGAGCATGCCGAGGTGCGGCTTGAAGGGGCCACGAAGCGACAAGAGCGGATCGAGGGCGAGCACGGCATCGAGCGGCTCGGTGGCGTGCCCCGGCTCCTTCATCGCCCGCTGATAGACGGCGAGCAGGTTCTCACGCTCGAGATCGAGCGAGGTCAGCTGCGCCGGACTCGACTCCGCACCGCCCGCGAGCTTCGCGCCGAGACGCAAGAAGTAGCTGGAGTGCCGCGCTCCAGCGCCCTGTTCGGTCGGCAGACTCGCGAGCTTCTCCCGCGCGTACTCACGGATGCTCTCGTAGAGCCCGAAGCGCGTCTGCTCGTCGTCACCCAATGGGAAGTAGGCGCGCACCAGCGACTTCGAACGGAGGGTGACGAGGAGATCGAGGGTCGAGGGAACGTTCTCGAAGTGCGCGAGGGAAACGACCGACTCCGCCGCCTCGCTCGTGAAGCCACCAGAGAAGACGCTCAGCTGAGCGAGCATCGATTGCTCCGTCGGGCCGAGCATCGACCAGGACCAATCGATCGCACCGCGCAAGGTGGCTTGTCGATCACCGACGCCCTTCTTCCCGACCAGCAGCTCGAACCGTCGGGGCAGCCGTTGCACGAGCTGGCTCGGGCTGAGGAGCGACATTCGCGCGGCGGCGAGCTCGATGGCGAGGGGCATTCCGTCGAGCTGGCGGACGATCTCGGCGATCGCGTCTTCCTCGAGGACCGTCGGCTCCCAGTTCGATCGCGCAGCGCGGGCACGTTCGACGAAGAGCTCGACGGCTTCGGCGGCGCGCACCGGCTCTCCAGGCTTCGGCGTGCGAAGCGGCGGCACCTCGTAGACCGTCTCGTGAGGAACGCGCAGCAGCTCGCGGGACGACACCACGAAGACGGTCTTCGGGGCGCCGCGCATCCACCGCTCGACGGTGTCCTTCGCGAGGTCGATCACCTGCTCGAAGTTGTCGAGCACGACCAGCGTCTCGCCCTTCGAGGCCAGAGCGTGGGCGAGCTGCTGAACGGAGTCGCCTGGCCCGAGCGGCACGTCGAGACCGCGCGACATGGCGGCGCAGATGCCTTCGACGTCACGAGCGTCGACGAGCTCGACGAACCACACGCCGCCGCGGGGGCGCCCCTTCTCGTCGGGCAGCTGGAAGTGGCTGACGAGCTGCTTGCCGAGCTGGAGCGAGAGCCGCGTCTTCCCGGTGCCTCCTGGTCCGAGGAGGGTGATGAGCCGCGCGCCCTGGCGAAAGAGCTGATGGAGATCGGCGAGCTCCGCGACCCGGCCAACGAAGCTGGTTGGCTGGGCGCCGATGTTGGTGGGCCGCTCGGCGAGCTCGGAGAGCAACTTCTTGGTCTCGGCGATCCGCTCCGAGGAACTGCTGGCCACGTTCGCGCGGAGCCGATCGGCGCGCGTGAGTGGGCTCATCGACACCGAGGCGTGCTCGCCCGAGGCGTCGCCCTCCACGACGGTCACTTCGTCCTGCGGATCGGAGCGTTCGTCGTCGACCAACTCGAGCGGGGCTTCGAACGAGTCATCGAGACCGGGAATGTCCTCGTACTCGCGGAACCAACTCCGGAAGTCGAAGGGTGGAAACGCGGCGAGCACGTGATCGAGCGAGTCTCGCAACTCCCCCGCCGACTGGTAGCGATCATCGGGCGACTTGCGGAGCGCCTTCATGATGATCCGCTCGAGCTCGGGCGGGCAGTCTGGCCGCCGCTCGGTCACCATCGGCACCTCACACGCGCGCACCGCCTTGACGGTCTGTGCGTCGGTCTTGCCCCTGAAGAGGTAGGCGCCGGTGATCGACTCCCACATGACGATGCCGAGGGCGAAGACGTCGGTGCGCTGATCGACCGGCTTCGCGCTCGCCTGCTCGGGCGCCATGTACGGGAACTTCCCCTTGAGGATCCCCGCGGCGGTGTGCATCGCCTTGTTCGCTGCCTTCGCGACCCCGAAGTCGATCAGCTTCGTGGTGCCGTCGGTGCAGATGATGATGTTGTGAGGCGAGACGTCGCGGTGAACGATGTGGAGGTTGCGGCCTTGCGCGTCAGTCGCCGCGTGCGCGTGCTCGAGCGCCGAGGCGATCTGCACCGCGAAGCGGGTCACCACCACCGGCGGAATCGGGTGCTCGACGTCCCGCGCGCGACGGAGCAGCTCTCGCCAGTCCTTTCCGGGCACGTACTCCATCGCGACGAACCAGGTGCCGCCGACCTCTCCGAACTCGTAGATGCGCGCGATGTTCGGGTGCGCGAGCCGCGAGGCAATGCGCGTCTCGTCGAGGAAGAGCTTGAGGAAGCGCGGGTTCTCGGTGAGGTGCGGGAGAATTCGCTTCACGATCACCAACTCGTCGGCGCGCTTGTCCTTCGCGAGAAACACCTCGCCCATGCCACCAGCGCCGATGCGCGTGAGGAGGGCGTAGTGACCGAAGGGCTCCACGGCTCGAGGCTAGCGCAAGCAGTCGAACTTCCAGCGGTTTTCACCACGCAACAAGGACTTCGAAACATGCGACAATGTGGGCATGCCTTGGCCCATCAACGGGGGCTTCCGCCCTGTTCTGACGACGACTGTCACCACGACCACGACGACCCCCACTGCGCCGGTGAAGCCTCAGCCGGCGACGATCGATCCGCGGCTCGCCGACGCGATCTACGCGCAGCCCAAGTCGACGTTCGAGATTCGCGGGCGCGGCATCAAGCGCACGGGGACGGATGACGACTCGTTGGGCGGCGGCGCGATGCTCAAGCAGAAGGGGATCTACGGGAACGATGGTGTGGTGGGTCCCGACACCGATCCCGATCGGCTCGCGCTCCGAGCGGCGATCTGGGAACGGCTCGAAGCGCCTTCGTACGTGCGCAATCCTCCGGCGCCGGCGAACGTCGACCTGAAGAAGCTCGCGACGAGCCTTGGGGAGGCGACGACGACGAAGCAGGCATCGAAGCTCGCCAAGCTCGTGCAGAGCGACGCGGCGGCTGCGGCGAACACGCACGAATTCCTCTCGAACATGAAGGGCGTCTCGAAGGAGACGCGCGGCTCGCTGCTCAACACCCTCGCGCAAGATGCCGGTGGCGCGGCAGGCGCGGTGGTCGCGAACGTCACCAACTCAAAGGCGTTCGGAGCCCTCGGCGCGAAGGAGAAAGCGGAGCTGGCGACGGTCCTCTCGCGGCTCGACGCGAAGGGCTTGGCGGTGATGGGCTCGGTCTTCGAGAACGTTCCCGAGGCGCTCTCCGACAAGGACGCGAAGGGTGGCACTTTGCTGGCCAACCTGGCGCAGCTCGCGTCCGAGCCGCTCAACGCATCGCTCACCGGTCACACCACGACCGAGGAGCTGCTCTCGAGCGTGCTCCACGAGGTGATGAACCCCAACCGCGTCGATCAAGGATCGGCGACGACCTGCACCACGGCATCGATGCAGTTCGAGTTGGTCGCTGACGAGCCTGCTGAGTACGCGCGGCTCATGGCTGGCCTGTGCGGGCCGAAGGGCTCGGTGGAGATGCGCGGTGGTGGCGCGCTCCGGCTCGGACCTGGGGACGCCGACGAGCGCGCGCGTGATGGCCGCTCGGTGAGCCAGGCGATCTTCCAGTCGGCGGCGATGGAGTACGCGAACGGCCGGTTCTCGAACTACGACCCGATCCTCGGCGTGTCGGTGAACGAAAAGACGGGCGACACCCGCAAGGGCCTCAAGCCCGACAACCAACAGGCACTCCTCGAGAAGCTCTTCGGGGTGAACTACTCGATCGATCGGCTGTTCACCGAGGCCGAGGCGTCGAAGGCGTTCGCGAAGCTCGAGGGCTGGGACGCGCGGGGCTTCCGGAACCGGCCGATCGTCGTCGATCTCGATCAAGGCAAGTTCAACCACGCGGTCACGCTCGAGTCGGTGTCGAAGGAGAAGATCGTCTTCCGCGACCCGTACGGCGTGCTGCGATCGATGGCGCCTGACGCGTTCCAGAAGGTGGCGCTCTCCATCCACATGCCGATGGACGTGAAGCGCAACGGCGTCGACGGGTGACGTTTCAGTCGAGGCTTCTCCTTCTCGTCGCGCTGGGGTCCTGCGCGAAGTGTGACTCCGACAAGCGGCTGGCCCCTCCGTCGGCGACCTGGCTGAGCGGAGCGGTGGAGCCGGAGACCGGGACTCCGAAGCGTGGCGGAACCCTCGTCGTTCGCTCGATGGTCGAGCCGGTCACGTTGAACGGCATCGAGGGAGCGACCTCCCGAGACACCTGGACGCTGCGGATCACCCGCAACCTCGTCACCGAATCGCTGATCACGATCGATCCAAAGACGCTCGCACTGGTGCCGCAGCTGGCAGAGCGCTTCGAGGACTCGGCTGATCACCGAACCACCACGTTCTGGCTCCGACGCGACGCGCGGTTTCACGATGGAGCCACGTTCACCTCGAAAGACGTACTCGCGACGCTCGACGCAGTGATGGACCCGAAGCGGCCGACGGGCGCGATTCGGCAAGACTTCGCCGCGCTCGGCTCGTGGAAGGTGCTCGGTGAATTCACGGTCGAGCTCGAGTGGCGCGCGCCCTCCCCTTTCGCGCTCAGGCAGCTCGCGAAGCTCCCGATCCTCCAGGCAACGCAGCTCGCGGGCGATTGGAAGACGCTCGCGGTGGCTCCGCTCGGCACCGGCCCGTATCGAGTGGAGCGGTGGGAAAAAGGTGTGCAGGTCGAGCTGAAGCGCGTCGGAGAGGCCAACCTCGATCAGATCGTCTTTCGGTTCGTGAAGGATCACACCGTCGCGGCGAACCTGCTCGAGAAGGGCGAGTTCGATCTGATGACGACGGTGCAGCCGGTGCTGTGGCGCGCGATCGAAGCGCCCGACGCTCGCTCCGCCTGGGCGCAGACCGGCTACCGACGGCTGGTCTCGGTCGACAACAGCTTCTCGTACATCGCGTGGAACGAAGCGCGGCCGGTGTTTCAGGACGTGAAGGTGCGGCGGGCGCTCGCACGGCTCTACCCGAGTGAGGTGATCGCGAAGACGGTCGACCTCCAGCTCGAGTCGCCGACGACGTGCCCCTACTGGGTGCAGGGCCCGCAGTGTTCGCAGGAGGTGAAGCCGCTCCCGTTCTCGGTCGAAGGCGCGAAGGCCGACCTCGCCGATGCCGGGTACGTGGACCTCGATGGTGACGGCGTTCGGGAACGAGGCGAGACGCGAATGGCGTTCACGTTCCTTCTGCCGACGACGTCGATTCGCCTGGGAAAGGTGGTGCCGCTGTTCCAGGAGCAGGCGCGTGCGGCAGGCGTCGAGGTGCGGATCGAGCCGGTCGACGTGGCGACGCTCAACGCGAGAGTGAACGCGCGAGACTTCGACGTCGTCTCGCGGGTGCTGACCGAGTCCGATCTCGAGAGCGATCTCTTCGGCACCTTTCACTCCTCGGCGCGCGACGGCGGGAGCAACTTCGTCGGCTACCAAAGTGACGAAGCAGACCGGCTGATGGAGCAGATCCGAGCCGAGTGGGACGAAGCGAAGCGACGACGACTCGAGCAGGCGCTCCATCAGCGGCTCTATGCCGATCAGCCCTACCTCTTCATGACTTCCCGGAGGTCGCTCGACCTCGCGAAGCGCCGCGTGCACGGGTTGGTGCCGTCGCTCGTTTGGTACGAGCTGCGGCAGGCGTGGGTGGAGTGAGGAACGAGCGAAGCGCTTTGGGAATTCGCGCGGCCTCGACCGACTGCGCTCCAGCGAGCAGCGCGAACCGCTTCGCGACACTTGGGACGTTGGCGGCGATGAGGGCGAAGAGCTGCGGCGCAACGGCTTCGAGCTGAGCGAGTGAGGCGAGGCGGGCGACCAACAGGCCGCGCTCGAACTCCACTGAGAACCCGAGAAGGGATTCGAAGCGAAGCACCGGACCGGCCGGCTTCGAGCGCGCCGCGAGCGTGGTGAGCTTCGGTGGCGAGCCGACCGTGAGCGCACGAAAGCGCACGAGCCGAAGTTGTCGAAGGAGCTCCCGGTTCCAGAAGAACGTCGGCGGTTGGGGATCTTCTCGAGTGAGGCCGAAGGCGAGCTCGGTGATGGTTGGCCGGCCGAGCAGCTGGCCGATGACCGGCAGCGGGAGATCGTTGCTCAGCTCGAGCGCCTCGAGCCGCGGCGTCCTCCAGGTCGAGAGCTCGGCGAGTTCGACTGCGCGCACGTTCACCAGCCGCCGAAGCGAGCCGAGGTTGGGCGATGCCGAGAGGAAGGGACTGACCGGGTCGACGTGGTGGGAGACGACGAGCGTTTCGACGGTGCGCCAGGCGATCGCGTCGGTGAAGACGGAGGTGCGAACGAGCGACGGAAAGCCCCGGCGGTACTCGACGTTGTCGATGTCGGGGAGATCGGCCCACGCCCGGCCGTGCGCGCGTTCGAGTTCGAGAGCGCGCTCGTGTTGCACCTCGTCGAGGGAGGCGCGGAGCTGGAGGGCGATGAACTCGCCACGGGGATCGCTCCGTTCGATGAGTGCGTCGGCGACGACGGCACGCACGCCGTCATCGTCCGGCGTGGCGAAGACCTGCTCGAGGAGACGGGTGAGCGCGGCGTCCACGACAATCACTGAACCACGGCGGTGTGGGCGGGTCACTGACATGTGGCCCGCTGTCAAGCTGCTGACGCCCGGAAGAGGAGGCGCGGGCCGCACGAGGGATGCGAGCCGAGAGGCCTGTGCCATACTCGCGGCGACGTGCTGCCCTGCGTTTTCGAGCGTGCCCGCGGTCCGAGTCCGCGGCGGGGGAGACGCCGATTGCTGGCCACGAACCACCTCGATCGAGAGGAACGAAGGACTCCATGACGACAGCCTGGTCGGAGAAGATCTCGGCGCTGCAGAACAAGAAGGAATACGCGGAGCTCAATTGGGAGGGGAGCTTCGACCAATACCTCGACCTCGTCCGCAGCAACCCGCGCGTCACGCGCACGTCGTACCAGCGCGTGTACGACATGATCTTGAGCTACGGAAAAACCGAGTACATCGACAACAAGAAGCGGCTCATTCGCTACCACTTCTTCAGTGACGAGAAGAACGGCGCGCGCGACGCGGTGTTCGGCCTCGACGTACCGCTGATGAAGTTGGTGAACGTGTTCAAGGCAGCCGCCCACGGCTACGGCGCCGAGAAGCGCGTCATTCTGCTCCATGGGCCGGTCGGTTCGTCGAAGTCGACGATCGCGCGAGTGCTGAAGCGTGGCCTCGAGGACTATTCACGGACGGCCGAGGGCGCGCTGTACACGTTCTCCTGGGTGTTCGACGAGAAGATGACCCTGTCGGACGGCTCGGTGCTGCACGGGCGAATCAAGTCGCCGCTCCACGAGGAGCCGCTCAAGCTGATTCCGTCGGACTTGCGGTCGAAGTTCTTCGGCGAGCTGTGTCCAACCGAATCGGGCTTCACGATTCCCGAGCTGGGCGAGCTCAACCCGCACTGCCGCTTCATCTTCCAGCGGCTGTTGGCGCACTACGGCGGCGAATTGAGCAAGGTCTACAAGCACGTGCGCGTGCACCGAATGATGTTCTCGGAAAAGGACCGCGTCGGCGTCGGCACCTTCCAACCGAAGGACGAGAAGAACCAGGACTCGACCGAGCTCACCGGCGACATCAACTACCGGAAGATCGCCGAGTACGGCTCGGACTCCGACCCGCGCGCGTTCAACTTCGACGGCGAGTTCTGCGTGGCGA
>JBPOIJ010000011.1:0-121288 GCA_052034585.1 Myxococcota bacterium | reverse complement strand
TGGTGTTCGGCGCGGTCGAGGAGGTGGAGCGGCGCACCCGCGCGAGGGGCTGAGCAGGTCGAGGTCGGAGCCGTGCCCGTGCGTGGCGGGCGCTGGTGAGTCGGAGGTGAGCGTCAACCCGCCAGAGACAAGGAGGGCTGGGCGGTGGCTGGAGGGAGGAGGCGTCGAGGCGCGAGGCGCGAGGCGGTGGCCGAGTTGGAGGAGGCGCTCCTCGGCTGCTTTGCGCGTGGAGTGGATGGCGTGAAGGCGACGTCGTCCGCCGCAGGAAGGGCAACGCAGGACGTCGACTCCGAAGGTGTGCTGGTGGAGGGAGGCCCAGTCGAGGCGCCGGGAGGGCCTGCGCGGCTTCGTCTGTCGCTTCGGTGACGGCGCCGGCTCGGCCGGAGGCAGCGTCACGGTGGGGCGAAGGCGGCGTGGGGCGCGAAGACGCCATGAAAACTGGTGAGGTGGGCGTTGGGCGGAGGGACGAGGGCGACGAGGCGGCGGACGAGGGCGGCGGCGGTGAGGGTGAAGGAGACTCCCTTCTTCGGTGAGTACTCGTAGCGCCCGTCAGCGAGGCGACGGAGCCGCGACTCGGCCACTGGTCCGCGGGCGCCATAGCGCACCAGCCGCGCGAGGCCTTGTCTGTCATTGCCGTGCACGGCGGTGTTCGCGTGGAGGTGGAACGCGCAGTGCGCTCCGGCGCTGTGGCCCGCGGTGATGGACTACCGCTTCGTCGCCAATGATGGTCGCGAGTACTGGTACCTGCTGTAGATGTGACGCGTATGTGGCCCTGGGTGATGACGGTCGTCGGTGTGGTGCTGGGTGGAAGCCTTCGGCGTCGTCGCCACCATCTTCGTGTTCGCCGCGCTGCAGCTCGGTTCGGGTGCGGGCGCTGGCGCTGGCGCTGGCGGGTTTCTCGGAGCGCTGCTCGGCAGACGCCTCGGTCGCCGCACTGACGCTCGTTTGTTTGCGATGAATCTGGTACCGCTGCGCTCGATGGTGCCCCAGCGAGCCCCTGCGACCCTTCGTGCCGTTGTCTTCGTCTTCGCTCTCGGAGCAGCCGTTGTCGCTGGCCTCGCGTGTGGCCAGACGACGAGACGGTGCGATGTCTCGACATGCTCCATCGGCTGCTGCACCGCAGACGGCTCCTGCGTCACGAGCACCAGCGCCTCGCAGTGCGGCTCCGGAGGTGTGCGGTGCACCGCGTGCGGCGGCACGCAGTCGTGTTCGCTCGGCGCCTGTGTCGGAGGCAGCAACTCGGGTGGCGCCTCGGCGTCGGGAGGGACGGCCACCGCTGGAGGAAACAGCGCGGGAGGGACGGCCACGGCTGGAGGAAGCACCGCGGGAGGCACGGCCACGGCTGGCGGGAGTGCGGCCGGCGGCTCGGCTTCAGGCCCGCGCTGGCAGAGCTTGTCGGGGCTGACGAGCCGACGGGGGCACGCGATGGCGTGGGACTCGAGCCGCCAGCGCATCGTGCTCTTCGGGGGCAACGGCTCCGACAACGACACCTGGGAGTGGGACGGCACCACGTGGCTGTCGCGCACGCCTGCGTCGTCGCCCCCCGGCCGCTCGATGCACGCCATGGCGTACGACGCGAGTCGACAACGCCTCGTGCTCTTCGGTGGCCTGGGCACCGCGAGCGACCTCAACGACACCTGGGAGTGGGACGGCTCGACCTGGGCCCAGCGCACCCCTGCCACGGCGCCGAACGCGCGGCGCGGTCATGCCATGGCGTACGACTCGGTGCGCAGCCGGGTCGTCCTCTTTGGTGGAGGCTCCAACGAGACGTGGGAGTGGGACGGCACCACGTGGCTCCGACGCACGCCAGCCTCTTCTCCGCCTGCACGTTCCCACCACGCGTTGGCCTTCGACGCCGCCCGCCAGCGCCTCGTGCTCTTCGGAGGGCAGGACCTGTCTTCGATGGACCTGGCCGATACGTGGGAATGGGACGGCACGAACTGGGCTCAACGAACCGCTGCGGTCTCGCCGCCAGCGGGCCATCACACGATGACGTGGGACGGTGCCCGACAACGTGTCGTGCTCTGTGGCTGGAACCAGGCCAACCTGCTCGTCAACGACACGTGGGAGTGGAACGGCACAACCTGGGCGCAGCGAACGCCGAGCGCTTCGCCCCCACGGCGCGACGAAACGACGATGGCGTGGGACGCCGCTCGCCAGCGCGTCGTCCTCTTCGGTGGCGGCAACAACTTCCTCGACTATCGCGACACGTGGGAATGGGACGGGTCGACCTGGAGCGAGCGCACGCCGGCGAGCGGGCCCGCCGAGGGCCACCGGCAGATGGTGTTCGATGGCGCGCGGCAACGGACCGTTCTCTTCGGCGGCTCTGACAGCAACTACGCCGTGCTCGGCGACACCTGGGAGCTGACCGGCTCCACCTGGAGCCGGCGAACCCCTGCGACGAGCCCCTCTGCGCGCCATCATCACGGGCTCGCCGCTGACAGCGCACGGCAGACCATCGTTCTCTTCGGTGGTGTCGGGTCGAGCCAGCCCAACAACGAGACGTGGGAGTGGAATGGAACCACGTGGAGCCAGCGGCAGCCCCCAACCGCTCCGTCGCCGCGCTTCCTCGCGAGGCTCGCCTGGGACTCGAGTCGACAACGTGTCGTGCTCTTCGGCGGCATGAATGCGAGCTTTCAGAAGCTGAACGACACCTGGGAGTGGGACGGCACGACGTGGGCCCAGCGCACCTCGGCCGTCTCGCCACCCGCACGCAGCGCGCACGCGATGGCCTGGGACGCCGCTCGACAGCGCGTGGTGCTGTTCGGTGGTGGTGGCACCTCGACGAGCCTCGGCGACACCTGGGAGTGGAACGGCACGACCTGGACCCAGCGTGTGACGCCCGTCGCGCCTTCTGCGCGCGAATTTCATTCGATGGTCTTCGATGCCTCCCGACAGCGTGTCGTCATGTTTGGAGGAGGCGGGCGACGCGACACCTGGGAGTGGGACGGGACGACCTGGGCCGAGCGCGTGACGACTGGCAGAGCTCCTTCGTCACAGGCCACCATGACGTACGACAGCGCGCTCGGGCGGGTGGTGGCCCACGACGTCGACACCTGGGTCTTCGTTCCATGACCGGGGCGCAGCAGCGCCTTCGCATGTGACTCAGTACGGCCGGTTGATGGTGGCGCCGTTCAGTTGAATGCAGCCACCGTCGGGCATCGGTTGGTCTGCACCGAGTCGCCATTGCTCGAGGCGCACGTTCGACAACGTGGCGTTGAAGGTGCCGGTGAAGTCACGGCTGATGTTCACAAGGTCGATGGTGCCGGCGCGCGCGAAGTAGGCCCGCTCGCACGAGTCGAGGTCGGGGCAGTTCTCGCGAACGACGACGCACGCAGTGCAGGTGCTGTAATCGGGCTCGAGCGCGAGGTCGCGCACGCCGGGAATCACCACGCCTGTCGTCATGCCCGTGAACGCCCAGTACACGTCGATCTCGAGCGAGTTGTACGGCGGGCCGTTCGAGTCGACCACGTAGCCAATGGCGTGCTCGCGACCGGCGTCGGCGGTTCCCTGCGAGCGAGCTGACCCCAGCGGTGGATGCTGCCCTGGCTGCTGGTCAAGGTGATGCATCCGTGTAGCGGATGGCCGCCGAACATTTCTTCAGAATGGGGAACCTGGAGCGGGCGAGGGCGTTGGCGAGAGAGGCCGCGCGGGCGGCTCCGGAGAATGAGGAACTGAGGCGGATGGTTCGGTTTTTCGAGGGGCGGTGTCGGGGCCCTGAGCAGGTCATCAGCTTTCAGGGACCTTCGATGACTATTCGGTCGCGCGACCCGGTGCTCAAGACGTCACGACGACTCTCGTAGAGTTGGTAGAGAAGCTCCTCGAAAGAATGTCCATTGGGCGGAATCGAGTTCGTCAGGTCGCATTTTTCAAAGCTGACGAAGTCACCCAGCTTCGCTCGCGAGAAGTCGACGCGGTCTAGTGGTGGGTAGCCCGTCGAGGCTCGGTGATACATCCCATTGAAAGTCACATCCTCGAGCTTCCCGACGAACGTGCATCCCGAAAAGGACGCGTCATTGAGGTTTGCGCCTTTCCAGTTGCAGCTCAGGAAAGAGCACGTCTCGAAATGAGGTTGCTCGAAGTGCCTTCCAGAGAAGTTGCACTTCGAGAACTTGCACCCCTCGAAGCGCCCTCCTTGGGCTCCAATCGCAATTCCTCGGAAATCAAACGCATTGAACGTGCAGGCGAAGAAGCTGCACCGAAAGAGCCCGAGGTGACGGGATCGACCCTTCTCGAAGAGGCAATTCCTGAAAGTGGCCTGTTCGAAGATGACACCGTCAAAGTCTTCTCCGGTGAAGTCAACGGAGTCGAAGCTCTTTCCGACCACGGGCTTGGAGGAGACTGGTTTTGTTGTCACGATAGCGCCTTCAATACCTTCTCTGGCGTGCATGGTAGTTCGAGGTGCACCTCGAGTTTCCCCGTGGCCGCCGCGATGGCCTGGCCCTGCGCGAGCTCTCGCCGGTGTTCGACAAGATGTACAGCAAGCGAGGTCGGCACAGCATCCCGCCCGAGCGGCTGTTGAAGGCGACGCTGTTGATGGCGTTGCACTCGGTGCGGAGCGAGCAGTTGGCGATGCGGGGCTGCATTTTGGGGTGGGGTAGAAACCCTGGGGACGGATGGCCCGCGCCACGACCGATGGCCTCGTTTCTCCCTTTCTGCGCGACATCCGGCTATCGCAGGCTGCGACGCAGCGCAGCTTCTGATGGCAGAAACCAGCCTGCCCCCGACCGTCGTGGGCAAGGCATCGTACGAGCCCCTATGCGGGGGGAACTGCGGCTGAGCTGGCGGGAGCAAGTATCCACAGCTTCAATGCCCCGAAGGCATCCGAGCTGCGCGGTTCCTGGGTGGGAGGCCCCTTGAGCGCGGCGATCAATTCATGCCGACCGGCTTGTGTAACCTTGCACTTGATGCGATGGGCCGTGCCCGCCGGAGAGCGATGGGTGGTGATTTCCGGTGCTTCTCCCAGTTCGAAGAGGTGTTCGCCGGTCCTTGCGTGCAGAATGAACGCGGCGGGACCGGTGGGGTTCAGCTCCTCAAGGGCCAACCGCAGCGGATCTGCACCTGTCTGGGGAACCAGCAGGAGCCAGGAGCGAGAGGCCATGCGCAACGACACCTCGCGAGCTTCGTGCGTGGTGAAACCAGGCGCCAAGGGGTCTCCCTCGAGAAATCGCTCCATCATTCGCTCGAAACGGGGACAAAGGAACTCTGTCCACCAGAGTTCGATATCCACCCTCTCGTAGTAGCGCATCCAGAAATTTTGGTTGACGCAAGAGATGGGCTGAAAGTTCTCTGCCCACTGCTCGTCACCAATGCCAATCGGATCGGGGCCCGGTGGCGGCAGTTTTCGGATAACCGCGTTCTGCTGCGCGAGCAGAACGCCGAAATCGCGCTTGGGCTCGAGCAACCAGCTGAACCGTTCGCGGCTGTTCATGTCAGGGCCATGGGGCGCCCCGCGGTTCGAAAGCTCGAACTCGAGGGTGAATTCTCCGCCATACGGCTGCCAGCCGAACTTGTTGCATTGAAACCAGAAGAAAAGCGTGCCGCGTGGCCCCAGGTCCTTGGACCACAAAGCGCCGTTCTTGTGCGGCTGAAAGCCCGAGGTCTCTGCCCAGCGCTTCATCGTGCGGCGCAGGATTCGGTATACCTCGGTCGATTTGATCGGACTGTCGGGCATCGGCGGACGAACCCTTCCCACGCCAGGGGGCCGTACACAAGGAGCAGCAGTAGCCCGGTCCCCCGCATGACGGTTTCTTGAGACACCTCACTGGGGCGAAGCTCGCCTCTGGAGGTGGTGATGATGGCGAAGCAGAAGGAAGACCGAGGACGCTTCTCGTCGAAGCGGAAGATGGAGGCGGTGCTGAGGCTCTTGAAAGGCGACGTGTCGAGGTCTCTCGACACGGCGTCCAACGTCTCGCCATCACGTGGCGGTACATCGAGGTGTAGACCCACACGTCGCCGTGCGGGGCCCCGTCGCTCGCGACCACGCCGCTCGACTGCGGCGCGGCCGTCTCGATGCGACACCCTGCGAGGAGCACGAGCGCGGCGAGGACGACCCGAAACATGCGCGGCACCCTACACACCGGTTTGGTGTAGAGCGCTCGGCCGATGCGATCGTCTGCGCTCGTCGTCGTCTCGATGTTGTTGGGGTGTTCTCCGCCCGTGAAGACCTGCTCGAGCTCGCTCGACTGCGTGAGCGGTGATTCGTGCGTGAGCGGCAGGTGCGTCGTGGGTGGATCCGTCGGAGGTGGCCTCGGCGTCGGCCTCGGAGGGAACGGCGCGTCGGGCGGCACGGCCACTTTCGGTGGCGGGAGCGCTGGAGGGGGCACGGCGACGAACGCCGGAGTGACGATGCTCGCAGACGCGATCTGCGCGGCCCTTACGCGCTGCGAGCCTGAACAGGGGCGGCTGTACGTCTCTGGCAGCGCGTGCCGCTCCGACCAGATCTTCGGGCTGCAGGAGGTCGCTCCCTACCTCGGCGCGACGGTCGATCTCGCGGGGGCGGTGGGGTGCGCACAGGCGCTCGGGTCAATTCCCTGCGCGAGCGTCGTCAACCGGCCGAACAGCATCCAGCTTGGTCCGCCGTCGTGGGTCTTCTCGGTTCCTCAGTGCGGGAGCCTCGTTTCGTATCCAGGCATCTCGCGGTGCGTCGTCGGCGCGCAGCAGCCGTGCGATGGCGTTCACACGTTGTGCGGCGCCGACTTCGAGTGCACCCAGTCGCGCTGTGTCCCGAAGAAGGGTCCCGGTGAGGTGTGCCCGTTCAACACGAGCTGTCGCACGCCGCTCGGCTGTCTCCCCGGTGATGGCGGGTTTCAGTGTGGTGAGTTCCTCGCGGAGGGCTCCCGGTGCGCCCGCAACGCCCGCGCCTACGACTGCCGTGGACACCTCACGTGCGCCGACCCCGGTGATGGCGGCGTGTGTCGTCCTCGTGGGGACGTGGGCGCGTGGTGTGATGGCAACCTCTTCGGCACCTGTCTCGCGGGCCTCAGCTGCTCGAGAGCCGTGTCCGGCTCGCGGTGTGTCGAGCTGCCGACCGTCGGCGCTCCGTGCTCAGGCGAGTGCCGCGACGCCTTCTGTCTCTCCGCGTCGCCTGGCGCCGACGCCGGGCTGTGCACCGCGTCGTTGTCGCCGACCGCGTGCAACTTCGTCGTGGGTGGGACGCCGTCGTGCGCCACCGTGAACTTGAAGGCAGTGCTCGCGACGGACGGCGGAGCGGCGTGCTCCTGCGTCCCCCGTTTTCAGAAGCAGCACGGCGACGCCTGCACGACCGGTGATGAATGCGCCTATCCGTCGCTCTGCAGCGCGGGGAAGTGCTTCGCGCCGCGTGACGTCCCCGTCGGGTCTTCGTGCCGCATCTCGATGAACGGGAGCACGTACACGGGCAACGCCTTCTGCCAATCTGGCGTCTGCGACACGACGACGGGGCTGTGCGCGCCGGCGGTCAGTTGCCCGTGACGGCGGCCTTCTCGTCGATCACCGCCTGCCAGTAGTCGCGCCCGTAGTACTGCCGCATCATTCCCAGCTTCTTCCCGCCCTTGAACAGCACGAAGCCGGGGATGCCGAAGAGCGCGAAGCGGCGGGCGAGCTCGGGGTGCTCGTAGGCGTTGGTCTTCACCAGCGTGACGTTGGGCGGCAGCGCCTCGAGCAGCTCGGGCAGGTCGCGCGCGAAGACCTCGCAGTTCGGGCACTGCGGGCCCCAGAAGGAGACGACGACCAAGGTGTCGTCGGGCGCAGCGATCTGCGCGTCGAGCGTCTCGGGCGTGCCGATGACGAGCGGGGAAGACGAAGCCATGCGCCTGGCTAACGAGCGGCTCAGCCGTGCGCCAGCCGGCCGTACTCCCGCATCCACTTCGCCTCGTCCTCCGAGAGCGGGCCCTTCTCGACGGCCTTGAAGTTCTCGTCGAACTGCTGCGCCGAGGCCGGGCCCTGGAGCACGACGTCGATGTTCGGGTTCGACAAGCAGAAGCGGTAGCAGTCACCGGCCGTCATCGTCGGGCCGGTCCAGCCCTTGGGCGGCTTGAGCAGCTTTCGCCACGCCGTCGCCGTGTACGCGATGACCGACGGCTTGCGCTTCTCGAGGTGCGGGAAGATGTCCTTCTCGGCGCCGGGGTGCGCGGCGTTGTAGCGGATCATGAACAGGTCGAGCGGCGAGTCCTCGGCGAGGCGGCCAGCGCGCGGGCGATCGTGAATCGACACGCCGATCGAGCGCACCTTGATGGCACCCGCGGCTCGGCCCGCGCAGGCCATCGCTTTGGAGCAACGCGCCGAATGAGCCGAGTCCTCGTCGTCCACGGGCCGGTCTCGGTGGCGCGCGACTTCATCGACTACCCGTACTGCTCCGATCTCGGCGCCGTTCAGCTCGCGGTGGTGCTGCGAGGCCAGGGCCACGACGTCGTCCTGGTCGACGCCTTCGCGCTGCCGGGCTCGACGCTCACCTGGGTCGAGGGCCGCGCGGTGCTCGGCGCCCCAGTGCCCGACGTGCTGCAGCGCACGGCCGCGGCTGGCGACGTGTCGCTGGTGGTGGTGGCTCGAGCGCCACATGATCTTCGTGAACAACGAAGAGGTGAACCTGGCGAAGTACCTCGGCGAGCGGCGCGTGAAGACGCCGGTGTGCTTCACCTGCCCCAACGCGGTGTTCTGCAGCGGCTTCTACGAGCTCGACTCGGTGCCAGAGCCGCCCTGGGTGTTCTCGGAGGACGACGCCGCGGCCGAGGGCGTTCGACTGCCTGTGCTCTAAGCGAGCACCCGTCGCACCTCAGCGAACCACCTGCAGTTGCCCACGGAAGGGACGCGACTTGCCGGTGGTCGCGTTCTCGACCGCGAACGAGAACTCGCCGTTGGGAACGGCGAAGCCACCGTCTGCCACCGTCGGGTTGAAGGTGATGCTCATGGTCGCGAGCGCTCCTGCCGAGTTGAGTCTGACTTGGCCAGAGGCCATCGGATTCCACCCTGGAGGGGCAGTGACGCCGTTGATCGCCAGCACGCCAGCGTCCTCCGGAACGCCGACGTCGAACTCGAGTTGAACGAGTGGATGGGTCGACGCGAAACCAGAGAACGCACGGACGACCGGAACGAAGGTGGACGGGTCGAGACCGTGAGGGCCGTCGACCTGGGTGTTGCCGAAGAGCACTCCGTCGTCCACGACGGGCGTCGCGCCCACGTCGAGCGCGACCCGAGGAACCAGAATGCTGCCGTCTTGCGCCACGCCTCGCGGGCGCACCTTGAGCCCGACCAGGCCCGTGCCCGAGCTTCCAGCCCGCACCGTGACCGTGACCGGCGTCACCACAGGCGTGGTCGCCGATGAGGCAGGGAGCGTGAGCGTGCCGGGGAGCACGTCGACGAGCGCGAAGCCGGCCCCTTCGACCGCCGCACTGACGTCGAAGATCTGGTCGCGGCTCGAGGCGATCTTCACGTCGACCGTGAGCGTGTAGTTGGTGCCTGGCTGAATGGCTCCCCCGGGAACGATGCCCCGTGGAGTGAGGAGCGTGTTCGTCGTCAGAAACGACGCCACGCCAGGCAGCAGCGTGAACGTGCCCTGCGCAGTCCCAGCCCCGGTCGTGACGGTGAGCGTCACCTGGGCACCCGCTGGTGGAAGGCCGATCAGCCCAGGTGCGTTGATCAACATGAGCGCTGCGCTGCTGCCGGGTTTGATGGCGGTGCTGGGAAGCGTCGCGCCCGAGAGCCCCATGCCGTCGACGCGGATCGATTGCACCCCAACCAGGCCCGCCCCCAGGACGGCGATCTGGTCCCCTGCCATGACGACCTGCGGCTGAATGGAGTCGATGCGCGGAAGGCCTGTCGCAGCGCCACCGCCCAGTGCGGTGCCACCAGCCATCACGGCGCCACCAGCGGCGCCACCAGCCATCACGTCGCCACCGGCCGTGCCACCAGCCATCACAGCGCCACCAGCCATGCCACCAGCCATCGCGGCGCCGCCGGCCGTGCCTCCGTCGGCCTGAGGCGGTGGAGCACCACACGCGGTGAAAACGGCGAAACCGGCAACGAGAATCCAGATCGAGCGCATGGCACGTCCTCAGGGTCGCTGACGCGATTCGCGTCATTGTGTGCAAGACCCCTCGCGAAGGCCTCGTGTGACTCGGGTTTGCCGCGCGCCCCCTCGTTGGGAGCAGACGAGGGAATCTGCCCTGCGTCGAGCAAAAGACTCGGGTTTCAGCGCCCGGAGCGGTCCCCTTCGCCCTTCCCAGCCAGCTTGAGCGCATGAAACTCGGCGTCGCCGTGCAGTTCGACGTACCGCCTCGGAATGCCCATGCAGGCGTCGGCGAGATCGCACGAAGCGCAGGCCGCGACGCGGGTCATCCCACTGGCCTCCCACGCATGAAGCCGCGGCTTCTCGCGCTGTGACTGAATGCGCCCCAGGTAGGTCGAGTTGGCACCCAGCACGCAGAGCGCGGGAATGCCGGTCGGATCTTGCAGATCTCGAACGTGAAACCCATTAGAAGAGCCTTTTCCACAGGGGCTTCTTTTCAACGATGGGCACCACTCGCATTTTCTCTCCATCGAATCGGGTCGTCCAATCACTACCAATTTTGAAACCGTCAGCAACGCGACCGAACTGGTTGATCATTGCATTCCCAAGCGACAGCAACACGTCACGGCCGTACGCGATCTGAGCAGAGGTTGCGTTGGGGCCGAGCGAGACGTGTGCCTCAGGAAGGTCTATGGCAGCGAGTCCCTGTGTAGAAAGTTCGCCGCGCACGTTGTTTACGCTGACCCAGACCATCAGCTCGGTTCGTGGCGGCTGAGAGCGGTTCTCGGTCATCGCCAGAAAATCTTCCGCAGGTAGTACGCGATCAGGTGCATACAAGATGAGCGCGCGAGTTGAAGACGAAGAAGCTGCGATGCGGCCAAGTGCTGTGAGGTGTTCAAGCTGCGCGACTCGCTCGTCAATTCCCGTCGGTCGGGTACCCTCGTTCAAAGTAACCAGCGTCACGAGTTGTGGGACGTCGGCGAATATTTCAGGAGGCCGTCCGATGGACTCTGCGATAGCGCGGCCAAGTGCTCCGGGTGGCAAGCCGAGTTCCGAGTCTTTCATCGGGCGACCATCAATCGACGGAATAAAGTACTTGCGCGACTCGGAGGTCATCAGTCGCTCAATCAGCGCGATGCTCCCCTCAGTTTGCATCGCGATTGTGAGCAGCGGGGTTTTGGGGTCTTCGATCGGAGCCGGGTCTGCCGGTGTCTGTCTTTCGCGAGAGCCTGATCCGACGTCGACACCACAGTTGCCGCACTTCGCAGGATTCGGAACAACCAGCGGTACCCGGCAGGCGGGGCACGAATTGAGTTGGCTCATCGATTCAGCCATACAACAGACGATGGCAGGAGACACCACTGCAGCGTTTCTCGCAAAGCAAAACCACAACTGATCGTGAGATCAGTTGAAGGAGAAAGGAGAAGAGGAAGAAAGCGGGAAACGGGGAGGCGGGTCAAGACGCTCGGGGAGCGGTGCTGGTGTTCGGCGCGGTCGAGGAGGTGGAGCGGCGCACCCGCGCGAGGGGCTGAGGTCGGAGCCATGCCCGTGCGTGGCGGGCGCTGGTGAGTCGGAGGTGAGCGTCAACCCGCCAGAGGCAAGGAGGGCTGGGCGGTGGCTGGAGGGAGGAGGCGTCGAGGCGCGAGGCGGTGGCCGAGTTGGAGGAGGCGCTCCTCGGCTGCTTTGCGCGTGGAGTGGATGGCGTGAAGGCGACGTCGTCCGCCGCCGCACGGTTCTCCCGATGGCAACGTGTTCCCCATCGAACGGCGGGTCGACGCCGCAGCTGAGATGGTGCCGGTGCACCGCGCCATGCGCCCAAAGGGCTCCCGCAACGCGCGCCGACTACCACTGGGTGACGAAGCTCCAGTGCTGGGCGTCGGAGGTGCTCGACGGAGCGACGACAACGCGCCCTGCTCGGTCGTTCGTCAAGACGCCACTCACCTCGACCAGTCTTCCCCCAGACCACTCGTAGACGGACGACTTGATTCGCACCACGCCGCTCCGCACCGCCTCGGTCTTCAAACTGTGAAGCGATGGTTGCCAGGTGTTCCCCTCGCGCCAGGTGACTGTGAGGCTCCGACGCGCCAGCGCCGTCGTACCAGGTCGTTGGACGAAGCAGATCCCGTTGTACAAGACGCGGGTGTCCTGCACGTCCATCTTCAGGGTGCTGCCGTCGCAGAGCGCGTAGGTGCCGAAGGACGTCTCGCGATAGGTGTTGAACCAAATGGCCGACGAGCACGAGCTCGTTCCCAGCGTCCCATCGCTGAGCACCGTCATGCACCGCCATGGCTGCGCGCCGCTCTGAATCTTGTAAGCACGACTCCCGACCCACTCCGCCCGCACTCCTGCCGGATACGTGGGCAACGCAGCGGTGCCCGTGTCGGTGATGAGTTCCTGCGTCACCGTTGCCGTCTCGGGGCCGTCGGCCCTGTCCGGTCCCGGTACCTCGAGCACCCCGCCACACCCGCCCGCAATCAAGCCCGCAACGACTGCTCCAGCTGTCTTGAACACGTTCACGTACCGCCTCCTTGAAATCGGAATCGAACCTTCACTGCGCACACGTCACTCACCGGCACTCGATTCGCCACACTCCGAGCGGGCAAATCTCGAGGCTCGAGGTCGCAACCATCGCCGAACCCGAGCAGCACAGCCGCGTCGAGTTCCGCACCGAGGCATGCACCCCAGGGGTCGACTGATCGATGATCAGTCCCACCGACAGGCCGGCGCCCTCGATGGGGTCGGTGATGCAGTGGGTGTACTGCGTGCCAATGAGGCTCCCGGACTGCGGCACCTTCAACCCCGAAGGGATGCAGCAGCGGTCGTTGAGACACTGGGCGCCAACCGCCGCTGACACGCAGGGCATGCAGCTCTGCCACCCACCATCGCGACACAGTTGCCGCCCTGAGCCGCACTGCCCCACAGAGCAGGCCTGAGTCTCACCCTCGAAGCAGCCCCCATCGGGTCGGCCAGCGTCCACTCGGCCCGCGTCAGGCGTGCCTGGCTTGCCCGCGTCTGGGCGGCCTGCGTCCCGAGTGCCGCCGTCCTCGGTGTGCGCATCTTCGTTCGGTTCGACCCCGACCCCCGTGAGCTCGATTGTGATGATCTCTTCGTTGTCAGCGTCGCTCTCGATGACCGCCCTGCCGTCAAAACGCCCGACGGCGTTCGGCACGAAGGCGATCACGACTTCGAGCTGGCGGCCGCCTTCGACCCGAAATGCGCTCGTAGCACCGAGGAACGGTCCCCCCATGACCTCGAGCGAGAATACGTTCAGGGGCCGATCGCCCTCGTTCGCAATCATGATCGCCCGATGCTCCGAGGTACCGAGCGTCACCCGGCCGAAGTCGATCACCGCGGGCGTGGGGTTGATGATCGCGTTGAGGCGACCGAGCCGCACACCTCCGCAGTTGCAGCTGGTCATCGCCGCCGCGCACAGGACGAACGGGACGAGCGCTCGGGGTGACATGGGAGGTCTTTCTGAGGGCGAGTTGCACACGAGAGGGTTGAGATGACGATCGAATCGTGACCGCAGTACCGCGGCGCACGAATTTCGGGTCAGCTCTTCCGCCCCACCTCAGTCGCCGGTGCAGACCGCGTCGAGACAGGCGCCCGACAGACAGTCCGACCCGAAGCGACACGGCGAACGCGACACCGATTCTCCGAACGGCCGAACGACGATCGCGCTTCCGCCGTCGAGTTGGGAACGCACGAACGAGACCCAACCGGGGACGATCGCCGGCCGGCCACCGATTGCCGGGCCGGTCTCGCCTTCGGAGAGCCAGACGCCAGCACTGGGATCGATCTGCGCAGTCTCGGAGATCGGCACGAGCCGCAGCACCCCCGCGTCACCCCGCACTGCGGTCATCGCTGCGAGGAACCCTCCGCCCATGGCCGTCACCGCTGCGAGCCGGGTCGGGGTCTGGGCCAGCGCGACGAAGGGCTCGAAGCCAGCATCACTCGATGGCGACAACCGCGTCGCCATCAGCCCGCGCGCCTGCTCCCACGCGAGCACGACGATGCGCTGTTGGCCTCCCGCCGCGGCCGAGGTGTACTGGTGAGTCGGCAGTGGGACCGAGCGCACCTCCGACGTGGCGAACCACTGCCCGACGAGATCTTCACCAGTGCTCACCTCGTAGCGGGTCCACACCACCAGCGGCTCGTTCCCCACCGCCGCGACCAGTGGGAACGAATCGCCTGGCGGGCCTGGCGCCACGGGCCCAGCGTCGACCGCGAGGGCCGACGAGGTCGACACCTGCCCCGCGAACACGTTCGTCTCGCCGTTCAGCACCGTGCCCCAGGCGCCAACCACGTCGTCCCCGATGGCGACTCCGCTGAAGGGCGACACCACGCGAGGGCTCGCCACCATCGTCGCCGGCTCGACCTCTCCGCTCGCGCTCACGGGGTAGAGCACCAGCCTCGTCGACGAGCTGACCACTGCCAACAGCCAGCCACTCTTCCGGGGCACCAGGGTCGCGTCGGTGAACTGGCTCGCCAGGCCTGGCGGGGCGCTGCTCAGCGCTCTGCCGACGATCTCGGTGCCGCCGTCCCAGACCGCGCCGAACATGAGTCGGTTACCGATGGAGTCGGACTCGCACCAGGAAGCAATCAGCAACGAGCCCGCCATGCCCAACGCTGGGTCGTACTGCCGCGGCCCACCCACGAGGGTGACAGGCCTTCGTTCCGCTCGACGAAAGACCGTCACCACGCTCTCGGAGCAGCTCAGCAACAACAGGAGCAGCGCAGCGCCAGTGCTCCGCCTCACCACTTTGCTCCCACCGTCAGCATGGTGCTTCCACCGAGCCCCGAGAGGCCACCGAGCCGGCCCCCGGCCTCGGTCTGGAAGACGACGGCCCGCAGCGCTCCTCCGATCGCCAGATGAAGCCTGAGGAAGAAGCGCTCGGTGAGGCTCACGGCGGGGGCGAGCCCGACGAAGAGCGACGAACTCCAGGCGCTTCCTCGCACCCCGACGAGCCCCTCCACCGCCTCGTCACCCTCGGCGCTGAGCCACTGCGCGCGGAAGAGGGCGAGGAGCTGCAGGGTGAAGCGGCTGGCGCGCACCACCTCGACGACTGGCCCGACGTCGACGAGCGCGCTCGAACCGCGCACGACTCCAGCGGCCGTCTGGCGGGGCGGCGCGGGGCCGGCGCCTCCACGAACCATCACTCCGAAGCGGTCGAAGAGCACCGAGACGGCGGCGCCGCCACCGAGCACCACCAGCCCTCCAGACGAGACGTCCGCCAACGCCCCTGCCTCGGCGATCAGCCTCAGCCGCGAGGGCTCGGCGGGCGGCGAGGGCGTCTCGAAGTCACGGCTGACCACCGGTGCTGGTTGCGGTGGCGTCTGAGGTTGGTCGGCCGCCAGCGCCGCCGAGACCAATTCTTCGGCCGTCTGGGCGAGCACGACGGTGAGGGCGCCGGCCGCGATCGTCTCGGCGCCGATGCGGCGAGACATGACGACACCGCTGCCCGCGACTGCCGGTCCCGAGGCCACGAACACGAAGTACTCGGCGTCGATTCGACGAACCTGCAGCACGAGCGACGCCCGCGCTTCGCGGTCACGAGCCAAGGCGATCTCGGAGCGCCGGAGGCCAGCCCGGAGGAGCTGCTCGAGTTCGCCCCACTGCTCGACCGTGAGATCGTTCGAGGTCGAGTCCAGCCAGACCAACGTGCCGGTGGGCGCCTGCGACAGGAGTGCCACGAACCAGGCCAACATCATCGAGCGGCTCCATCGCGCGTGTGCGTTGCGGCACGACCAGCCTCGTCGACTCGACGCCCCGCAGCCATTCACTGAGGAATGTCGCACGGTCCTCCGAGCGAGGCCAGCGTGGCTCAGGGTCAGCGACAGAGTTCGCGAAGCGTCGCCCGGTGCACGCCCCGCGGGAACTCGCTGAGCGAGCGGTCTCTGACCGCCTGGCAACCGGCAACGTCACCGAGGGCCGCCTTCGCGCGCGCCAGCCGCATCATCGCGTCTTCGGCGTAGGCGCCCCGGGGCTGTCTCGACAAGGCGAGCTCGAGCAAGGGCACCGCGCGCCGGGGATCCTGCCGCACGTCCACCATCAACCGCGCCAGCTCGAACGCCGCGACGCCTGCTCGCCCATCGTTCGGGAAGCGCTGCAGGAACCGCTGGTAGTGATCGAGTTCTTGATCGGTCGCGCCATCGATGCGGGCCGCCAGCGCCGCATTCCAGAGTTCATCAGCCGATGGCAGCGGAGGATTCGGCCGCGCAGGCTTGGGCTGGACGGGTGAGCGCGGAGGGTCCTCGGTGGGCGTCGGAGGTTGACCTGGCGGCTCGATGATCATCTCCGGCCCAGCGTCGAGCGGCTCCTCGAGGCGGGGCGAGACCGGAGCTCGCCAGCGCTCTCCAGGCGACACCGAGGCGGCGCGAGCGCCATCGAGGAGCACGTCGACCCGTCCCTCCGAGACGCGCACCTCGACGGACGAATCGCGTGGATCAGCGCCGTCCCGCTCGACGGTGAAGCGCGTGCCGACGACCCGAACCTCGACTCGGCCGGCCATGACCCGAAACGTCCCCGCGCGCTGCCGCTTGACCCGGAACTCGGCCCGGCCGCGAATGAGGCTGATGCAAGGAGCGTCGCTGGCGCAACGAGAGAGCGTCGTCGAGGGCTCGGCGACCACCAGCGACCCGTCAGCCAGCTGAAGTTGGTGCGCCGACGGCCCGCTCTCGAAGTCGGGGCCTTCCCACGGCACGGCGCGTGGCCACCAGACGAACGCAGCCAGCGCGGCCGCTGCGCTCATTGCCGCCACTCCGAGCCCGACCGGCAACCAGAAGCGCCGCGGCCGACCAGCCTCGAGTCGATTGCTCACCGCGCTCCAGACGCGCTCCTGCCGAGTGGGATCAGGTGGCGGCAGCAGTTCGGGCCGTCCAGTCATGAAAGCACTCCCCAGCGGGTCAGCCGCTCCGTCGCGGCAACGATGCGCCGCTTGACGGTCTTCTCGCTCACCCCGCTCGCCTCAGCCACCTCGAGCACGGTAAGGCCTTCGACGCGACGCAGAATGAAGAACAGACGCTCCTGCGCAGGAAGTCGCTCGATGGCCGACATGAGGCGCACGAGCTCGGCGCGCTCCTCGGCGGTCGCGCCAGGTGACGGAAAGGACTCGAAGTCGACCTCGTCGTCGTCGCGCCCAAATGAGCTGAAGAGCCGCAGCCGCCTGGCCCGCTTGTGGGCGATGCCGATCATGATGCCTCGAAGCCAGCCGGGAAAACTCGACGGCTCCTTGAGCTGATCGAGGTTGGCGAACGCGTGGGTGAAGGCGTCCTGCATGAGGTCCTCGGCTTCCCCGCGATGAGGCTGCAGCCGAAACGCCAACCGCTCGACCCAGGGGAAGCTCAGGTCGTAGAGAGACCGGAAGGCTCCATCGATTCCAGTGCGGGCGGCGCGAACCAGTTGCCCGACGTCCGCAGCCGGATCCTGCAGCTTGTTCGGCACGAGGTGGAGTCTTCCGACCACACTCGACTGTACCACCCACGTCGAGAAACGGGTCGGCCCCAGCAGCCAGCAGCGAACGGGACCAGGCCGCTGAGAAGCGAACGTGATTTCATTTGGCGACGTGGCCGGTTGATTCGATCAGGTGTGGAAGGGTGGCGAGCCGAAGCGACCGCGTTTGCTGGCGTTTCGCCCGTGACCCGCCTTTCTCGCGCCGCGGTACTGCCAGGGCCATGGGTCCCTGGTCATGGCGTGGAGGTTCCCGGATTCCGAACTCGAGCTGGATCGCTGCGATCGCTCCGAAGCTCCTCGGCTGCGGCGGACTCCTCCTGTGCTCACTCACAGCGCAGGCCGAGGTTCGGGAGCTCATGCCAGGTGACGACTTCGCCGGAGCCGTCAGCATGCTGAACCCAGGTGATGAGCTGGTGTTGAACGGAGGCACCTACACTCTTCCGACTGCTCGTCTCGAGATCACTCGCAGTGGGACCGCCGCGGCTCCCATCGTCATTCGCTCGAAGGGCGAGTCGACCGCGGTGCTCATGCGAACCGACGCCAACCAGAACGTGCTCGATCTCAACGCCAGCTGGATCATCCTTCGACGGCTCGAGATCTCTGGAGGGTCGAGCGGTATCCAGCTTCGCCCGGGTGCACAAAACGTGACGATCGAGCAATGCACCATTCACGACACGGCCGGAAACGGAGTCGCCGCGACCGACTCCATGGCCACGTACGTTGGAACGCGCGTGCTGCGAAATCACGTTTACCGGACCGGCAACAGCGCCATCAACCTCGGGTGCTCGACTGGCCAGTGCCGGGTCATCCAGCCGCTCGTCGAGGGCAACTACATTCACAACGCATCGGGACCAGTCGGCGCCGGAATCGTCATTCGTGAGTCCAGCTACGGAGGCGTCATTCGAGACAACGTGGTGCACGATGCGCGGCCGTGCATTCTGGTCTTCACCGCCTCGGCGGATCCGACGCAAGCCAACCGCATCGAGCGCAACGCGGTGTGGCGGTGCAGCGACGTTGGGATCCAGGCGACCCGTGACGCGGTGATTCGAAACAACATCATCCTCGGCGCGACAGCCGGGTCCATCGCCGTTCGTCGCCACGTGCTGGTCGACGCAGGGCCTGGAAACGTCCGGGTAGTGCACAACACGGTCATCGACGCGAACGGTGACGGCATCGTCCTCGCAGACGCGGTCGATCCGGTGCTGGTCGCGAACAACGCCGTCTATGTCTCGACCGGCGCCGCCATCACCGTCGCTGGGCCATCCACCACCATCACGATGACGAACAACATCGGCGCGGGCCGAGCGCCGGTGCTGGGAACGGGCTCGCTGTCGGCCGACTTCATGGCTGCAAACTTCTCGGGAATGGTGCCCAACGACGTCTTCCCCAAACCGGGCTCAGCGCTCATCGGCGCCGCAACCGACGCTTTTGGAACGACGGAGGACTTCAACGGCTTCCCGCGGAACAGCCCCGCCACCGTGGGTGCCATCCAGTTTCGTGATGGCGGCAACCCGGGGTGGACCTTGGCGGCCGAGCCCAAACCCGTCCTGGCGCCCGCCGATGGCGGAAACGAAGCGGAGGACGCAGGCAGTGGCGAAACCGAAGGTGGTCAGCCGTCACGCCGTCAGCTCTCCGTGAGCTCTGGGTGCAGTCAGAGTCAGAGCGGAGAGGCGTGGGTCCTCGCCTTCGTCCTGGCCGCGACGCTCGCTGCACGTCAGCGTCGAGCCGGCTGAACCCACGGCGGCGCGCCCCTCGGTCTTTCGTCAACCGGTTCCACGAAGAGTGCTCGTCGCGCGAGTGACGGAGGTGAGCACCGTCTTCCAGTGCGCACGTGGCACGGCGTGGAACGAGTGGCTGACGCCGTCGAAGGCAATCGCCATCGGTGTGATGGTTGGCCAGGCTCAGCGAAGTACCTTCGACGCACCGCATTCGCTCCGGCCTTGGCAGGGGCCAGCCGCCAGCGTCCATGACGGCGGCCCGTTGCGGAGGCGTCAGCTCATCGCAGACGAGGCCCGTGCCCCTGACTCGGTCATCCCTACGCCAGGACCCCTGCCACCTCGCCGTAGCCGCCAGGAATGAAGAAGTCGGCTCCGGCGCGAAGGCCAAAGGCTCGCAGAACGGTCGCGGCGACGTCCGCCGCCCCCGGCACTCGCCGCACGATGTGAGTCGCCGAGGTCTCGATGTCGATGATGTCGACCGGAACGCCCAACGGCGAGAGGCCCGCTGGCGTCACTTCGTCGAGCCCTCCAATCATTCGATTGCCGTTGATGGTGTTCCCCCCGAGTAGGATCACGGAGGTCGCGGGGTGATGGTCGGTTCCGCCGGCTGGGGTCGAGAGCGTTCGGCCGAACTCGCTGAAGACGTATACGAGCGTCTCGTCGAGCAGCGACTTCCCAGGTCTCGACGTGCTTGGCGTCATCATCATCTCGATCATCAACTGACCCAGAATCTCGAAGGTGCCCCGCAGGTGAGGGATGTGCTGGGGAGCGGCCGGTGGGTCGTGATGATCGAACGCGCCTGGCACTCGCAACGAAACGCTCGTCACCATGTCGGACTTGAGCAGCTTGAGGGCCAGGTCGACGCGGCCCGACCACCCCGGTGCTTCGGTGCCGTCGGCATAGCCAACCTGATAACCGAGCCGTCGAAACCTGGTCCAGGGAATGGTGGCGGGCAGGTGCTCGATGCCTCTCGTGGCATTCAGCTTCGAGACGATGTCGAGCGCCAACGTCTTGCTGGTGACTCGATAGGAGTCATAGAGCTGCTCGAGCGCGTCGTCGGTGCCAGGCGTCGACCGCCCTTTGAGGCGCCGAGCCGAGCGCAGCAGCTGTTGCTCGACGAACGTCGTTCGCAGCTTCCCGCCCGTCGAGGCTCCGGCGAAGTCGAGCTCGTCGACCTCGCGACGCGTCTTGAGTCCAGCCCAGGCCTCGAGCGTGCGATCCGACATGGCCTGCTCGAGCCCCGGCACTGAGTCGATCATCACGGCGTTCGCGGCCGTGCTGATCGGGTGCGCGGTCGTGCTCAACGCCTTGGGGCGAACGCCCCCGATGGCGACGCTGGGAATCGGACGATCCGGAAACGCCCTCATCATCGCGTTGGCGATGACCGCCGCGATCGCCGGGGCCCTGAATTCTCCGCCAGAGACGCCGCAGAGGGAACCGATGAGCCCGCTCAAGTGCGTGGCGGTGCCCTGGTCGACGCCGTGAATCATGCACGCCCGCTCGTACACTGCCTGAGTGTTCCCGAGGCTCTTCGAGACCCATGAGTACCCGTGCCCGATGAAGGACTGGCTGGGAGAAGCCGGGTTCTGGCGCCGGTCGAGCGGATCAGCCGGGTTCCACCAGATCGGACCACGAACTCTCGCGAAGGGCCCACCTTCGTCACTCGACCCATCGTAGTTGCCGACCATCGCCGCGTTGTAGAACAGCGGGGTGCCGCCACCGACTGGGGGCGGAATGAATTGACTCACCTTGGTCTTGTTGAACGCCGTCCACATCTCGTGGTGAGAAATGCCGCCGCCAATGTAGACGGCCAGGAGCTTGGTTGGTTTGTCGCCCGGTGCCGCGAAGGCCCGAAGTGGCGCCATGGGCTCCAGAAGCGACAACTGTGATGCACCAACTGCGAGTTTCAACAGACTTCGGCGGCCGAGTTTCATGCATCCCTCACGTCAGTAGAAAATCCACCGTGGATGACGAACGAAATAGGAGCAAACGCCGATCCATGCGTTCTCGGGAGTGGTCTCTCTCTCCAGCGGAACGAAGACGTCGTCGTACACTTCTGTGAGTTCGTCATCGCTGATGGGCTGACTCCAGAAATGAAGTGCCATGAATTGAATGTTCTTCTTGATGGCAACCGACGCCTGTGTGCTCGCCTGGTTGCGGGTCGCGTGTTTCATCCACGGGCAGGGTGACTTGGCGACCGACATTCGACACCACCGCTGGGTGGTTCCAGTGAGCGCCAACACGAATGGCGGCGGCGTCGAGAGATCCCTCGTGCGTCCCTGGAACGCCTGGCTTCCTCCCAATTGGGCGTGCCGTTCGTCGATCTGGGAGTCGACGCTGGCCATGGGGTCATCCGGAGAGCGCAGCGCGAACGTGCGTGGGCGAGCGGTGCGAAGGGCAACACCATAAGAGGCAGTGTCGGTGAAGAAGTCGTCGTCGGTGAGCCCCAGTTGGCGGTAGAGCGCGCGTCGAATCTTGTCCGCCGACAGACGAGACATGGTGCTCCCTCCGCCCCCGAGCACCGCAGCCTCGGTTCTCGGCTCGAGGGCCTGAATCCACCCAGCGACTTGCTCGACGGTCACCCCGGTCTCGCCTCGGGCAGCCATCGCTGCGAAGGGCTCCGCGCCGAGCGGCATCTGTTTGTAGGTCCCCGTGCCGGCGCCGTTGAGCAGAGCGATCAACGGACTCTTCTCCGGGTGGCCAGGGACGACGTAGCGCGTGTCGTAGGCGAGCTTGTCCTCGAACACGGTGAGTGAGGCGAAGAACGGACTGAGCCCGGTCGTGTGGCAGCTCGCGCACTGGGGCGCCAACGCCTTCATCATCGCGTCGTTCTGAGCGCACGTGTTCGTCGGGTCGACCATCGCCACGCCCGAGTCGGGGGCAGCGTTGGTTGGCTGGTCGTTCCCGGAGGCAGGCCGGCCAAGACACCCAACGACCGTCACGGCCAGCAATGACACCCAGCGTCGGCTCTGGACCAGGCGCATCAGAAGCCCCTCCGGACGGTCTCGCTCTGGAACAACGTCTTCAAGAAGGGGCGCACCTTGCGGTCGTGCGCCACGAATTGCTTCGCCAGCGCGTCGATGGCCGCCGACTCGTTCGCTGGATCGAGCGTTCGTCCGAGGAACCGCTCATGGAGCCGCCGCACCATGCAGCGATCGAACGCGCCGCTCGAGACGAGGAGCTTCGCGAGCCCGAGGGGCCCCACGGTGCCATCGCCTTCCTGGCCATAGAGCGTCACGCCCCGAGGCATGAAGTCGATGAAGCGCGTCTCGGGGTTCGCCTCGGCTTCGGCCGTCGTCACTGGCGTCATCACCGTGTTCGGCTTCCACCACTGGATCCAATGCACGTAGGGACCGCCCGCGTAGGGGTAGCGCCCCTGGGTCCACGCGTCAGGCACCTTCAAGCGGCCCGCCCCGACGGGCCCGTGCGACTCCGTGACGAAGAAGTACGACCAGCGCTTGAAGTGGATCGCCGCGGGATCGATTCGGGTGTGACAGTGTTGGCAGGGGCCAGATACGGCCGGGTCTCCGTTGTAGGCGGTGAACTGGAGCGAGCTCGGTGGAGGCGTGAACTCGTCACACGCCATCGCCTCGAGCATGCGCGACGCCCGGAGCCGCTCCCGTGGGTAGCCCTCGAGCACTCCCAGCATCGTGAAGATGCCCGCTGCAGGAATTCCCTTCAGGCTGCCCCGCGCGGCCGTTCGAGGGTCGAACCTGTAGTTTCGGTCGGCCAGGAGAAACGGGTAGCGAGCTGGCACCTGGAACTCGCGCCACGCCCAGGGATCCGTCGGGAGGTGACGTGGGTCGACGAGGCCAGTCCACTGGTTCGGTCGCCACCAGGAGTCGTCGTCGTCCAGCTCGAGCGCTCCGGCGCGCCTGCCCGCGGCCACGTAGGCGACCTGTACCTCCACTGGGCCGACCGAGTAGTCGCCCTGAATGAGGTCGCTCATCGGCTTGTCGAACCAGCCCACGTGCGCAACCAGCCGCGCGGGCTCTTCCCACAACAGGCGACGTTGAGCGGCAGGGCTCTCTTTCATGTACACGTACCAATTGGCCCAGCCCGTCGAGGTGCTTGGCCGGCAGTAGCGGAGGTTGCGCCCACAGCCGCACGCCGACGGCACCCGATCGAGTTCGCCTTCCGATAGTCGACTGCAGTCGTACAGCTTGGTGCCGACCGTGATGCTCTGCGCGTCGTTTCCCATTCGGCCGATGACGCTCACCTGCGTGCCGGGCGCCCACCACGGCTCCACGAGCTTCTCGAGGGCAGGAGTGCCGTCTCGCTCGAACCCCTCGCAGGGGTAGTTGACGACGACCCCCGCATCGTTGAGCACCGTCGCCACTTCCGCCCAGCCACCCTCGTGTCTCGTCCCGACCGGGCACTTGATCAGGTTTCTTTGGCTCGCCATTCGATAGCCGGGCTCATCGCCGATGCCCGCCATGGCCGGTAAGAGCAGCCACTCGCGGCCGAAGTCGTAGAGCTCGTCGTAGAAGCGTGGGTCGCTCAGCAGTTGTTCGACCGCCTCGTTCACGAGGGCATGACCTCCGTCGTTCGCCTCGGCTGCCAACACGGCCTCGACCTGTGCTGGCGAGGGGGGCTCGCCGACGAGCAAGAGGTGAGCACGGCGAAGAAGGCGCGACGCCGAGAGGGTGCTCCCGGCGTCCGAATGCTGCGCCACGACGGGCGTACACGTGGGAGGCGGAGTCGTGGGCGTCGGAGGTGAGGGCGCCGGAGTCACGTGGTGCTGGGGGCTTGGCGTCGTCGTGTCGATGACGCCGTCACAGCCCGCGCCAGCGACCAACACCATGCTGAACGCGAACCATGAGCGCCTCGGCGCTGCGCCCAAAGCGCGCGTCGCAGACGACCAAGCCAGGAGGCGAGTCACAGACAAGGGGCGCATGAGGGTCCTTCGCGGGGTTCTTTGTCCAGTACCGCCAGCTTCGAACTTGGGGTCAGCCCTGCTGCGATCGGGTCAATCGGCTCGACGGCCCACACCTGACCTCATTGGCCAAGGACTGGGCCAGACGCCGGGTTCGTCAGCGACGTGGCCACTGCCCGCTGGTCCTCGGGGTCGCCGAAACGAAGCGCGTGTCCGTCGGTGAGACGATGTCGGTGATGAACCCGGGCTGGCCGAGCACGTTGACGGCTCTGAGGAAGAAGTAGGTGTGCGGCATCGCGCGGCTCGCCTCGGGAACGACGAAGCGGAGGGCCGATTCGCCGGCCGGCACGATTGCTGCGCGTCGCCAGTTGGCGACCCACCCGTCGATGACCATCGCCGACTGACCCAGGGTGTTGACGTGAGTGTCGTTGAAGAACACCTCGACCGCGCTCGGCGGTGCACCGGGCGCCCAGCTGAGGTCGACCACGCCGGCATCGACCACCTGCGCGTCGAACCACCACGGGCTGTCAGGTGCGGTGAAGGCCTGGGGGCTGGGGCCGCTCTCGAGGCCCGCCAGCGACACCGCCGTCACCCAGTAGCGCCGCAAGACGCCGTCGGTCAGGTCGACCGTCGTGTCCGCGAAGGGGAGCGGGACGGGCGTGGTGGTGAGCCGCACCGGAGCTCCGAACCCCCGCGCGCGGTGCACGTGGAAGCCCACCACCGAGCGCTCGACCATCGCCTTCGCCCGCACCGTCACCGCTCGAGGCCCTGTCACGTCGGCGACGACTCCCTCAGGACGGGTCGGCTGGTTGAACACGGGTGGCGAAAACCGGCGCTCCCCCACCCGACGCACCCGCCAGGCGAAGGCTTCCGTCGACCTCTCGTCGACGAAGCGACCGCTCGTCACCGCCGAGGCCACCAGCAGCTCGGGCCCCATCACCTCACCCGCGGGCGCGCGAAAGACGTCGATGGCGGAGTCTGGTTCGAACGCCAACTCGACGCTGCTCGCCGTCAGTCGGACGAGCTCGAGCGCGGGAGGAGAAGGGTGCGTGGGCCGATTGAGCGAGGGTCGAATCCACCAAACCTCCTGGCTCAGCGCGGGTCGCTGGGCATCTCCGTCTGGCCCTCCGCCGAGGAGGAGCAACCGGTCTTCGGGCCCCAAGCGCAGCAAGCCGGGAAAGCGCGGGCCTTCGCCGGTCAGGTGGGGCGACCACTCACGCGCGTCGAGGTCAAAGCGCCACAACGCCGCCGGCGGCCACGCGCTGGCACCTCCGTCGACGTACCTCGAGACTGGTACCTGCATGGTGAAGAGCGAGCGTGTTTGCGGATGAAAGAGGAGCGGCACTCGAAGGAAGTCGGCGGTGGGCATGCCCTTGGGCGCCACCCCGGAGGGGGCGAGCAGCGTCCACCTGTCGGTCGCGACGTCGTATTCCCACAGGTCGTTCTTCACCTGCGCCTCGTAGCTCTCAGTGAGGTCGCTGCTGGTCGTCCAGAAGGGCAGCGGGGTCTGCGTGCTGCCGCCGAAGACGTAGAAGCGGCGCGCGTCGGGGTCGGCGGCGATGCCGTAGCTGCGTCGGCCTTTCAGCGCGTCCGGGAGCGCGCGCCGCTGCACGCGATTGAGCCGTGGCAGATAGAGCGTGAGCTCGTCCGCGAGGAGGTAGGCGACCCGGTCGCTGCCCTCGTCATAGGCGAGGGAGGAGTGGAAGCGACTGCCCATCGTCGTGCTGACGAGCCGCGCGTCTTCCCACGTGTCGGCGCGCGGGTCGTAGAGCCACGGCCCGGGGGGTGGGGGTCGGCGATACGTCCAATCGATGGCGGTACCATCGCTCGAGAGCGCGCCTTGGGAGAGGCTTCCGTGCTCGAGCGAGCCCTGGGACAGCAGCACCCTGCCGAGCGAGCTGATCCACACCGTGTCCACCAGGCACATGCGCTGCGGCCGCACCGGCGCGGTCGAGAGTGAGAAGCCGCCGTCGCGCGGGTGAAACCGAAACGTGTAGCTGCTCTGCGGGTAGCCCCTCAGGACGTGCCCACCCACTTGCACCAGTGTCTCGGTGCGCGCGTCGAACGCAGCCCCGCTCTCCCAGATGTTTCCCGGGTTCCTCGCTTCGAAGCGCGCCCAGGAGTTGGCGGGGAGCACCGGCCATCGCTCACGCGCTTGTTGGCCGCCGTCGTGGTCGCTCCCAGCGTCGGTAGCCCCCGCATCGGCAGGCCCATCGGTTGCCCCCCCATCGGCTTCCGCAGGCTCGACCCCAGCATCGCGCGACGAGTGCTCGGCCTTCGTCGGCGCACACGAGACTGCGAGAAAGGCACACGCGACGAGGATCCGCATCGCCGTGAGTACCTCGAAGCGGTCAAATGGGGTCAGCGAAAGCAGAACAGCTCGTCGCTCCGTATCGTCCGCGTCGCGAGAACCCGTTCGGCGGTCGACCGAGGCTTGCCTGAGCGCCTCGCGTCATCCAGCGCGGGTACGCACGTGCCCTCTTGGGCGCGGCGGCGTGAGGTGCGTGGACGCCGTGGAAGCTGGTGAGGTGCGTCTTGGCAGAAGGCAGAAGAAATACGCACAACCACAGTCTTGGACACTCCTGCGTCCAACGGACGGCCCCGTGAGCCTCAGGCGCCTCGCCCAGCGGCGACGGGGTGCTGGCGGAGGAGCGTCCTCAGCGTCAGGTGAGCGAGGAAGCCGAGCGGGGCCGCTCGTCGCTGCGAGACGAGGAGCACGCTCATCACCTCGACCCGGCCGGTCGACGACTGGGGCAAGCTGCTTGGGGACACCGAGGCACACGCGGCGTTGCTCGAGCCCTTCTGCACCACGCACATGCTGAAGTGCGGTCTACGAAGCTGGCGAACGGAGGGAAGTCAGCTCGAGCCAAGGCAGGCGCAGCTCGGCTGTTTTGTTGCGTTGTGCAACTCCAATAGAACGCCCTCGACCAACGCGAAGGCTGGCCGTCGAGCACGCCGTGACCGCGGGTGCAGCTGAGCTGCGCACTCGTCGAGAGCCGTCCTTTCATGTTCCGACGCAGCGGATGAGACTCGGGCATGTCGCTCCGCCTCGGCCTGTCGTGCCTCGTCAGCCTGTCCGCGCTCGCAGAGCCGCCACCCACCCACGCCGCTGCGGTCGAGCTCGTGCCCAGCGGGTACCGCCTGGTGCTGGTCGAGCTCGCCAGCAGCACCACCACTCACCTCGCCTCGGGGCGTGCCCGCAACCTTCATTGGAACGACCAGGGGAGCGCCTTGGCGTACGTGGTGGACCTCGAGGTGTGGCTGTACCGGCTGGGCAAGACGCCACGCCTCGTACTTCCAGGGCCGGCCGAGCTGCTGCGCTTCTCGCCAGACGGTGACGGGCTCGCCGCGCTCAATCAGACGACGCTCGCGCTCATCTCGAACCTCAGCGGCACCAAGCCTCGCGTCCGCACGCTCTCGTTACCGGAACAGGCTCGGAGCGCGGTGTGGATCAGTGCGAAGACGCTCATCGTGCAAGCCGGCACGGCGCTCCTCGAGGTCGACGCCACGACGATGACCGTCACGCCCTGGACGACACCCGCAGAGGGCGGGGTGCTCGGGCTGCGTGGAGCCGAGCTCATCGTCGCGACGAGGGACGACACGTCGGTGGTGTTCGACCGCGTCACCAGCAAGGGAGTTCGCGGGCGGTGGACCGCGACCGGCCCGTGTGGAGAGCCCACGACGTATCTGCCCGAGCCCGACCGCTTCGTGGTCTCTGGCTGCGTCGAGGACCCACCAGATCCACTCATCATCCACCTCGTGCCTCCACAGTCCACCACGCGACCCATCGCCGACTGGCCGAGCGCCATCGCGAAGCGGTCCTCGACGTTGAAATGGACGCCGCGCGGGGGCTGGGCGGTGATCACCACGCGCTCCGCAGACCTCGACCGCGGCGGCGACCTGGTCCTCATCGAGACCGCCACCGGCAAGACGCACCTGACCGTCAAGGCCAGCAAGACTGGCTTCGTCGAGGCGGCTGCTCAACCCGCCAGCCCGGAAACACACTGAGGCGACTTCTCGCCACCTCAGGCCGACAACCCAGCATCACCCTCAAACTCCACCCGCGCGTTCCCCGGCCACCCAGGCGCTCACCTCTTTCGAACGTGCACCACGCCGTCGGGCGTCGCGACCGAGAGCGCTTTGCCAGCCGCCTCGTCGTTGCTCAAGACGAACCGCGCCCAGGCCGTGAGCGTGCGCTGAGCAATCGAGCGCGCCAGCTCGTTGTCGAGATAGTCGAAGCTGCCGCCGTCGAGCTCGCGAGCGCCAGTGCCGCAGCCGGGGCGATAGGCACCGCCGAGCATCGCGATGTCCGAGAAGCTCCAGTGCCCGGCGTTCTCGACCTCGATCAGCCACGACGGCGTCTTCGTCTTGGTGAAGTTGTCGCGAATGAGCTCGTTGCCGAACGACGAGATCGAGTTGTCCTCGACCGCGAGCAGGTAGCTGAGCGGCTTCCGAAGGCGTGCGATCGCTCCCGCGTTGAGCACGCTGTCGGCCGGAGCGGCGATCAGGAAACCCGCCTTCACCCGGGCGTCGGTCTCGACGAGGCGCGCGGTGGTGACGGCTCCGAAGCTGTGTCCGAAGGCGGCGACGCGCGTGGGCTCGATGGTGATCGGCGCTCCGGGCGCAACCATCGCGTCGATGACCGCCGAGAGGTCGGCCGCGCGAACGGCCAGGAAGGCGTCGTTCAACGGAGCGCCGGCATCGAAGCGGGTGTTCGTCACGTGATCGGGAGCCGCCACCACGAAGCCGTGCGAAGCGAGCCGCTCGGCGATCGAGTGGGCGCTGAAGCGAAAGCACTCGGTGCAGTGGGAGAACACGAGCAACGGCAGCGGCCCATCGATGGGCGCGGCCGCTCGAGTGGAGTGCGCGAGCCGCGGCGTACAGACCTCCGGGGCCTGGCCGATCCAGCTCGCCAGCTGCGTTCGCTGCGCGCCGCTCTCGAATTCCTCGACGGGGAACGACTCGGTGGCCGTCGTCGTCGGGAACCAGACTTCGACGGGCAGCACGCGGCCTGCGTCCGTGGTGACCTCGAAGTGCCGGCTGCCGACCCCATGAGCGCCCGCCGCCGCAAAGACATCGCCTGCATCCACGCCCGATGGCGCCGCCGAACAGCCGACCAGCAGCAGCGCGCACGACCACGACGCTCTCAGTCGAAGCTCCACGGGGAGCCCCGGCGTAGCACGCGGCTCACCGCTTTCGAGCGACGAAGCGAACGAGCTTGTCCTTCCGAAGGCTCCAGTCGGCGCGATCCTCGACGCGTTCACTGCGGAGGATCTCGAAGTTCGGGAACAGCGCCTCGAGCTCGCCCGGCCTGAACGACCCAGGCACGTTGAACTTCGCGGCGGGATCGAACTGGAAGAACTCGACGACGACGAGCCCTCCTGGCCTCAGCGCGGCGGCGACCTTCGGCGCGAGGTCGGCGCCTCCGACGTAGAGGAGCGCGACCAGCTCGTACCGGGAGACCCCGAAGTCGAAGTGTTCGGCGTCGGCGAGCTGGGCGTCGACCGACAGGCCCGCCTCCCGTGCCGCCGTCTGCGCCTGCCGAACGCCCTCCTCCGCAGGGTCGAAGCCGGTCACCGCCCAGCCCTTGCTCGCGAGGAAGAGTGCGTTGCGGCCCTGGCCCATGCCCACGTCGAGCGCGGCTCCAGGACGAACGCCCTCGATCGCCTCGACGAGCAGCGCATTGGGCGCCTTGGTGAAGCCGGTCCCTCTCCGGTAGACCTCGTTCCAGTCGTGCCCGTGGTGTTTCGCCGGCGCGGCACACCCGACGAGGAGCAGCAAGCAGCTCATTCGCATGGGAGGGACAACGGCGCGAGCGCCCGGACATATCGACCCCTCGTCAGGCTGCGCGAGGTCGTGTAAGCGGGCCCGGTCGTCTCACCCGTCAGGAACCACCCCATGCGCGTCATCGTCACCGGCAGCCTCGCTTACGACTACATCATGAACTTCCCCGGGAAGTTCTCGGACCACATCCTCCCGGACAAGGTCCACATGCTGACGGTGAGCTTCCTCGTCGACTCGATGAAGCGGCTGCGCGGCGGCACCGCGGGCAACATCGCCTACAACCTCGCCCTGCTCGGCGCGAAGACCTCGATCGTCTCGGCCGCCGGCCAGGACTTCCTCCACTACAAGAGCTCGCTCGAGCACCTCGGCATCGACACCCGCGGCATTCGCATCGTGGAGAACGAGTTCACCGCGAGCTGCTTCATCAACACCGACAAGTCGAACAACCAGATCGTCGCCTTCTACCCGGGCGCCGTCGTTCACGCCCGCGAGGTGACGCTCGAGTCGATCGGCCTCACCAAGGACGACTGGGCGCTGATCTCCCCGACCGATCCCGAGTCGATGATGCGCCACATGCAGGAGTGCCGACGCACCGGCACCAAGTACATCTTCGACCCGGGCAAGCAGACGCCTCGCCTCGACAAGAGCCAGATCCTCGCCGGCCTCGACGGCTGCGCGGCGCTCGTCGGCAACGACTACGAGTTCGGGATGATGGCAAAGGCCACCGGCATGAGCGAGCAGCAGCTGATCGACGCCGCGCCGCTGACGGTGATGACGCGCGGTGAGCTCGGCAGCCGCATCTACCAGCGTGGCCAGCCACCCATCGAGATTCCCATCGCCAAGGTCTCGAACGTCATCGATCCGACTGGCGCCGGAGATGCCTACCTCGCCGGCCTCGCCTTCGGCTTGTCGAAGAACCTGCCGCTGCCGGTCATCGGTCGGGTCGCGGCGCTCGCGGCGACCTACGCCATCGAGATCAAGGGCTGCCAGGAGCACGCGTTCACCAAGGGCACCTTCCTCTCGCGCTACGCCGAGAGCTTCGGCGCCTCGACGGAACTCACCGCGGCGCTGGGCTGACCCATGCGTGCGCTCGCTCGCACGCGCACTCGTTTCCCTTTCAGGTGCTCGCGACCCAGGGCCTGCTCGGCGGCGCGGCGTGCGTCGTTGCGGGGTGCAGGGAGACGCCGAGGCTGCACGAGCGGTCGCCGCCGGGCCGATGGTCGCGACCATTCCCGACGAGATCTGCGGAGCGTCCGGTGAGCCTCAGGGTGACGGCAGGAGCGGGAGCAACGACTTCAGATCGGAGTCGGTGAAGTACACGCCGGCGCCGACGAAGAAGTCACGGCCCGAGATCAGCTTGTTGGTGAGCGAGTCGCGGTTCGTCTCGTTGAGCGCGTCGTCGATGCCGACGTTCACGTAGACGTGCTCGAAGGGCGTGAAGCGCAGGGTGGCCCGCACGCGCGGCAAGGTGAGGTGCTCGACCGAGAAGTTGAACGCGTCGACCTTCAGCACGAGCGCGTCTTCGAGCCAGCGCGAATAGTAGAAGAACTTGATCGGCACGTTGAGGTCGAGCCCGACGCCGCCGGTCGACTCGATGATGCCGAGCCGCAAGGTGAGGAACGAGTAGCGCTTGGCGATCTGCGCCGAGAACTTGAGCTTCTCGGTGGTGCGGATCTGCTTCTGAATCGCCGGCTCTCCCGCGTTGGGCGGGTTGTTCTGCACCTGAATCGTCTCGACGCTCCCGCGCGGATCGTCGACGGCTTCGATGAGGTAGTACTTGTCTGGCTTCGGCATCAGGCGGCCGGAGACGAAGATCTTCGCCGAGCCCTGGTTCACCAGGTAGTCGGTGCGCACGCCGAGCTCGAGCTCCATGCCGGTGAGCCGGCCCGCGAAGTCCGAGACGTCTTCGATCGTGTCCGACAGCTTCTGGCCGAGGCGCTCGTTCGCCACCAACGCGCCGACGGGGCCCTTCCCTTCCTTGATCGTCTTGGTGATCTCCTCGACGTTGGCGAGCGAGCGATCGAGCTTGGCGAGCGTCTCCTTCACGTTGGTGACGCCTTCCTTCACGTCGCCTTCGTTCTCACCGACGAGCCGCTTCACCGTCGCCACGACGTCGCGCACGTCGCGGGAGATCGTGTCGAGGTTCTGGACGATGGTGGTGATGCTCGCCTGTTCCTTCGACGTCACCTTGCGCACGTCGCCCGAGATGCCCTCGATGTTGTTGAGGATCTGATCGAGCCGCGACGCGCTGTCGCGAATCGTCTTGTCGACCGCGGCGGTCAGGGTCGTGAGGTTGGCGACGATCTGCTCGAGCGAGGCCTGGCCCTTTTCCCCGCCGAGCACGTTGCTGAGCGCCTTCGTCACCTGCTGCACGTCCTGGGCGATCAGCTGCACGCTGCCCATCACCGCTTCCATGCCCGGCGCGTCGAGCACGGTCTTGATCTCTTCCCCGTTCTGGAGCGGCGGAAACTCCTCGGTGCCGGGCGCGAGGTCGATCATGTAGTCGCCCAGCAGCGACTCCGAGCGCTTGGTGAGCGACGCGTTCCGGCGAACGCCGATCTCTTTCTTGATGCGAATCGTCACCTTCGCGCGGAGCCCCACCAGGTCGATGCCGACGATCTCTCCGACGGGAATGCCGGCGATCTGCACCCGCGACTTTCGGCCCAACCCCGAGGCGTCCTTGAAGAAGGCGAACACCTGAACGGACTCTTCTTCTTCCATTCCGCCCTTCTTCGAGAAGGTGAGGAAGCCGAAGAGAATGCCGAGGGCGGCGATCACCAGCAGGCCGACCCGGAAGGGAGTGAAGACCTTCTTCACGAGGCCTCCCAACCTAGCTGATCGCGCCGGGGAGTCATCTGGTCAGTTCTTCCCGAACCAGGTGGACAGGAAGACCTTCACCGCCGGGTGTTCGGAGTGGCGCAGCTTCGTCGGGTGGCCCTGATCGACGATGTGCCCCTGGTAGAGGAACGCGATGTTGTCGGCCACCTTGAAGGCCGAGGCGATGTCGTGGCTGATCACCACGCTGGTGACGCCGAGCTCCTTCTTGGCATCGAGGATCATCTCGTCGACGTAGTCGGTGGTGATCGGGTCGAGGCCGGTGGTCGGCTCGTCGTAGAGCACGATCTTCGGGTCGAGGACGATCGCGCGCGCCAGGCCCACGCGCTTGCGCATGCCGCCCGAGAGATCCGCCGGGAACTTCTCCTCGACGTTCTTGAGGCCGACGATGCCGAGCTTCTCCTTCACCAGCGCGCGAATCTGCTCTTCCTGCAGTTCCTTGCGGTGCTCGCGCAGGGGAAACGACACGTTCTCGAAGACGGTCATCGAGTCGAAGAGCGCGGCCGCCTGGAACACCATGCCGAACTTGCGGCGCACCCGCTCGAGGCCTTCGGGACCGAGCGGCACGATGTCTTCACCGTCGACGACGACCCGGCCCGAGTCGGGCTTGAGCAGGCCGATCATGTGCTTCATCAGCACCGTCTTCCCGCTCCCGGAGCCACCGAGGATCACCAGCGTGCTGCCGGCCGGGACGTCGAGCGTGATGCCCGAGAGGACCTGATGCGACCCGAACGACTTGAACAGGTCGATGATCTGGATCATCGGCTGAGCGGCGGGCGGGGCCATCAGTGGAGGAGCACGCCGACAAAGTAGTCGAGAATGAAGATGCCGAGCGCCGAGAGCACCATCGCTTCGGTCGTCGCCTGGCCCACGCCCTTCGCGCCGCCGCTCGCGTTGTAGCCCTTGAAGCAGGCGACGAGCGCCACGTAGAGGCCGAACACCGCGCCCTTGATCAGGCCTTCGGCGATGTCTTCGGGATCGAGCCACTGCTGGGTGCGGGAGATGAACGTTCCCGCGGTGACGCCCTTGACGGCCACCGACACGAAATAGCCGCCGCCAACGCCGAAGAGATCGAACACCATCACCAACAGCGGCACCATGATGAGCCCGGCGAGCACCCGCGGCACGAGCAGGTACTGAATCGGGTTCACCGCCATCGTCTCGAGCGCGTCGACCTGCTCGGTGACGCGCATCGTGCCCAGCTCGGTGCACATCGCGCTGCCCGCGCGCATCGTCACCATCAACGCGCTGAAGACCGGCGCCAGCTCGCGGGTGATCGTCAGGGTCACCGTCGGGCCGACGAGCGACTTGGCGTTGAACATCTCGAAGGCGCGCGCGCTCTGGTGGGCGAAGACCATGCCCGAGAAGACGCCGGTCAACGCGACGATCAGCACCGAGCCGACGCCGACGAAGTCGAGCTGCGCCATGAGGTTGACGACCCGGTACGGAGGCCGCACCGCCCAGCGCACCACGTCACCGAGCAACGTCGCCAGCCCGCCGATGTCTTCGACCGTCTTGGTGAGGGTGTGACCGATCGCCTCCACGGCCTGCGTGAACGGGTTGGGAGGCCTCGGCGGCGGCGGTGAAAGCTGGGTGGTCTCCGTCGACACTGCCGGCACCATAGCTCCAAGGCCCGGCGTCGCGCGGCGGAATTCCCCGATCGGGCCCGGCGCCGATTGAGACGGGTCGATTGGGTGGCTCGACTCGAAGCGGCATTGCGGGGCAGGCGAAGCGTGCTACTCCAGGGCGGGCATGAATCCCCCGAACCCGATCCGCGTCGGAGGCGAAGTCGACGCCCACTGCAACAAGTGCGAGCTCAACCTGGCTCACACGATCCTCGCGATGGTGGGCACCTCCATCAAGCGGGTGCAGTGCAACACCTGTGGCTCGCAGCACATGTTCCGAGGGCAACAGCCGCTCCAGAAGGCGGCCTCCTTCGCGGCCCCGAAGAAGAGCTCCACGCCACGCACGCCGAAGTCCGAGGTGGTGGTGATCGGCTTCGACGAGCTCCTCAAGGGCAAGGACGTCACCAAGGCGCGGAAGTACTCCATTCGCGACACCTACAAGGTCGACGACGTCGTCGATCACCCGACCTTCGGCTTCGGCATCGTCAGCGCGGTGCGCATCGACAAGGTGGAGATCACCTTCAAGGCCGAGGTGAAGACGCTCGTGCACGGCAAGGGTGGTGGCGAGCAGAAGCCCGCCTTCGCGCCGCCCTCGAAGCCGGCTGGTGGTGGGTTCGCCGACAAGCCGCCTGGGCCGGAGACCGCCGAGGCTTCCTCGACGCCAGCGTCCGAGTCGTCCGAGAGCTGATGGAGCGGATCGATCTCGCCGAGAAGTTCGCGCTGATCGAGGAGCACTGGCGACCCAAGGTGATCGCGGCGCTCAACGGGCAAGAGCTCAAGGCGGTCAAGGTGAAGGGCGTCTTCCCCTGGCACCGGCACGAGAAGGAGAGCGAGCTCTTCCTCGTCGTGCGCGGGGTGTTTCGCGTCGAGTACCGCGATCGGGTGATCGAGCTGCGCGCCGGCCAGGCGACGGTCGTCCCCGTCGGGGTCGAGCACCGCACCGCTGCCGACGAAGAGGCCGAGGTGTTGATCTTCGAGCCAGCAGAGGTCGTGAACACCGGCGATGCCCCACGGTCGGAGTTCACCGCCCCCACCGGCGTCGGCATCTGAGGTTCAGCGGCTCAGGTAGATCGCGCTCGCGCGCGCCGGGATCGTGAGCTTCAGCCGGCCGTTCTCCAATCGAAGCGGGCTCGCGCCGTCGCCCAGCACCTCGTCGTGGCGGATCGTCGTCACCACGCTCGGCGCGCGCAGATCCGCGTTCACGCTCTGGCCACTGGCGTTGATCACCACGATCACCGTCTCGCGGCCCAAGACACGGGCGAAGGCGAAGAGGTTCGGGTTCTGCGCGCCGTTCTGGCGCCAGAGCTCGGTGTAGCTCCCTTCCGCGAGCACGGCGGATCGGGTGCGGAGCGCGGTGAGCGCCTGCACGCGGCGAAAGAGGGCTCCAGCACCCGGCACGGCTTCTGGGTGCGGCTGTTCGCGACTCGGCGCCTCGAAGCCCCACCGGGGAAAGTCACGTCGATTGTCGGGGTCGCCCTGGCCGTACACGCCGAGCTCGTCGCCCGAGTAGAGCTGAGGAATTCCAGGGAGCGTGAAGAGCGCAGTGAAGGCCAGCAGCGTCTTCGCGCGCACCTCGTCGCCGGTGCCGCTCGCCACGCTGACGAAGCGCGGGGTGTCGTGGTTGTCGAGAAAGCTGGTGAGCGACAACGTTCGCTGCAGCCCCAGCACCGCCACGTCGTCGGCGACGACGTTCGCGACCTCGTCCACCGACCCGCCGCGCGCGAAGCAGTTCGTCAGCGCCCGCTTCAGCGGGAAGTTGAAGACCGAGTCGAAGCCCGCCTCGAGGAAGGGCCGCAGCGCCGCCGCGGTGCTCTCGTCGTAGACCTCTCCCACGGTGAAGAGCTCGGGCCGAACGCCGCGAATCGCCGGGAACCAGCGATCGCGAAAGTACGATCGGAGCACGTGCTTCGCGGTGTCCATTCGGATCCCGTCGATCGGGAAGCTGCGAACCCACCGCGCGCTCATTCCGTCGAGGTAGGTCGCGACCTCGGGCCGTTCCTGGGCGAAGTCGGGCAGCCCCGAGAGCGGGCAGTACACGGTGGCATCTCCGAGCCCTCCACACGTCGCCGAGTCGTGGAACCAGGTCGGCCGCTGGGTGGCGATTCGGGCGGCGCGACCGGCGTGGTTCACCACCAGATCGAGGATCACCTTCACGCCCGCGTCGTGCGCGTCGTCGATCAGCCCGTGGAGATCGGCGGCGCTGCCCAGCTTCGGCTCGAGCGCGCCGTCGTCGGGGTCGACCAGATCGGCCCAGTACCCGTGGTAGCCGCAGCCACGCGCCGCTTGGGCGTTCGCGGGCGTCAACCAGATCGCGGTGACGCCCAGGTCGCTCAGGTACGGGAGCCGCTGCCGCACGCCCGCCCAATCGCCGCCGTGGAACTTCGTCGGGCTCGCTGGATCGTGGCAGTTCGGCAGGCCTGCCTCGTCGTTGGAAGGGTCTCCGTTGACGAAGCGATCGGGCATCACCAGGTAGATCACCCGCTGGCGCCACGAGCCAGGAACGGAGGCATCGGCGACGGCACCCGCATCCACCGGCATGCCCGCGTCGAGTTCACCCGCATCGAACCGCTCGCCTCCGTCGCTCGGCCCAGCATCCTGAACCGCGACGCCCGCGTCTTCGGCGACGAGCGCGACCGGGCCGCAGCCGAAGCCGAACGCCAACGCCAGGAGCGCGCTCAGACGAAGCACCGCGCGCGACAAAGCACGCTGCGTACCACGGCGGAACCCCCGACAACCGCTGGCACGGCTGGAGACTCCACGAGGCTCGAGGACGCGAGTCCTCCTCGATCAGCCCTTCCGAAGCAGCTCCAAGGCCTGGCTCATGTCGGCCGGCAGCGGCGCCTCGACGACGCCCAGTCCCGTGAGCTCGATCTTCGAGGCGTGCAGCGGCGTGCGGGCCAGCACCACCGCGCTCGAGCTCCCGCCCAGGTCTCGTTCGAGGAGCGGCTGCTTTCGTCCGTACTGGTGATCGAACAGCAACGGGTGGCCGCGCGCCCGCAAGTGCACCCGAAGCTGATGTTGCCGACCAGTCAGCGGCTCACACTCGACGAGGCTCGCGTGACGGAAGCGTTCGACGGGGCGAACGATCGTCCGGCTGGGCTTGCCCTCGACTCCGGGAGGCGCGACCTTCATCGTGCGTTTGCGACCCTCGACGAGCGGCAGCTCGACGTCGAGCTCGTCCTCGACCCGGCCCTCGACCAACGCCAGGTAGCGCTTCTTCACCTCACCCGCCTCGAACGCCATGGACGCGGAGCGGTGGGCGTCGGCGTCGAGGGCGAAGACGATCACTCCCGACGTGTCGCGATCGAGCCGGTGCACGACCCACACCTTCCGGCCCAGAGAGCGCTCGAGCGCATCACGCAGACACACGCCTTCGCGCTCCCCTGCCCGCCCTGGGATCACCAGCACGCCAGGTGGCTTGTCGACGGCGACGAGCCCGCTCTGTCCCACCGGGGTGAGGAGCCGAACCGTCACTCCAGCTCGCCAGGCCGCATCACCGTCACTGGCCCGTACTTCTCCACCGCGCGCTCGAGTCGATCGGCGTTGCCGACGAGCACGACGACTCGTTTGTCGTCGAAGAGGTGTTTGGCGGCTGCGGCGGCGACCTCCTTGACCGTCACCGCGTTGATTCGGGCTCGATACTCACCGATCCAATCTTCGGGGAGCGAGTAGTGCTGCACGTCGGCGATCGCGCCCGCCACCGCCTCGTTCGTCTCGAGCCGTGCCGGGTAGAGGCCGCTGATGTAGCGCTTCATCGTCTCGACCTCGTGGGTCGTCGGGCCCTTCGTGCGCATCTTCTTCACCTCACCGAGCGCGACGTCGATGAGCTCGTTGATCGACTCGGTCTTGGTGAAGGAGCTGACGGTGAAGGTGCCCGCGCCGCCCATCATGTCGAAGCTGCTCCCTGCGCCGTACGAGAGCCCGCGCTTCACCCGGATCTCGGTGATGAGGCGCGAGGTGAAGCCTCCACCCAACACCGCGTTCATCACCGTGAGCGGGAAGTGATCGGGGTGGCCGCGCTTGACGCCCATGGCACCGATTCGCATCTGCACCTGGGTCTGCTCGGGCTTGTCGACGATGACGACCGCGCCCGCCTTCTCGGGGCCGAGCCACTCGGGAATGAGCGGAGCGATGTCGCTGCCACCGTTCCACGAGCCAAAGAGCCGATCGCAGACGGTGGTGAGGCGCTCGATCTCGATGTCACCGACGACGTAGAGGTGCGCGAGCGAAGGGCGCAGCCTCGTGCGGTGGAAGTTCGTCAGATCCGATCGCTTCATCGCCTCGATCGATCGCCGCTGCCCGAGGGCTTCGTGACCGTACGGGTGCTTGCCCCACATCGCGCGCGCCCAGGCACGCTCCGCGAGGGCGCCGGGATCGTCGAGCTCGTTCTGCAGCTGCGCGAGCGTTCGTCGCCGAGCCAGCTCGATCTCGGAGTCGGGGAACTGCGGGTCGAGCAAGAGCACGCTCATCAGCTCGATCATGGGCTCGAGGTGCCGCGACGGCGTGCTCAACGACAGCACCGCGTTCTCTTCGTTCGCGTAGCCGCCCATCGCCGCACCGACGAAGTCGACCGCCTCGCTGATCTCGTCCGCGGTCTTTCCACCAGCCCCACGCCGCAGGAGCCGCGAGGCGAAGTCGGCGACCCCCGCGCGCTCGGGAGGATCCCACACGCTCCCGCCGCGAATGACGAGCCGCACCGCCACCAACGGCAAGGGCCCCCGCGGCACCAGGTGCAAGGTGAGCCCGTTCGCCAGCCGGCGTTTCTCGTGCTGGGGGAGCTTGAGGGGCCTCAGCTTCATCGCCGTCGCAGCCGACTTCATGCCGCCACTCCCGCCTCCGCCGCCGCCGCCCCGTTGGAGGGCACCAGGGTGACGACGTTGCGGCGCTCCTTGCCGAGGTACTTGTTCACCACCCGCTTGACGTCCTCCGCGGTGATCGCGTCGTAGGCGCTCGGCAGGGCGAGGCCTCGGCGCCAGTCACCCAGCATGAGCTCGTAGGTCCCCAGCGCGTGCGCGCGCCCGCTGTTGGTCGTCAGCTCTCGCATCAGGGTCGCCGCGAGGTTGTTCTTCGCCTTCTCGAGTTCCCGTGCGTCGAGGCCGTCTCGCCCGAGCCGCTCGAGCTCGACGTAGAGCGCGGCTTCTGCCTCGGCCGGGTTCCCACCAGGCTTCAGCTCGAGCCCGATGGTGAAGGCACCGGGATCGAAGCGCCACGTCCAATCGACCGACACGCTCACCACCGCTTCCAGCTCGTACACGAGCCGCTTGGTGAGGCGGCTCGACTGGCCGACCGAGAGCACGTACTGCACCACGTCGAGCACGAGCGTGTCGTGATCGTTGCCCTTGGGACCACGCCAGGCGATCAACATCGAGTGGGCCTGCGCCGGGTGGTGCACCTCGGCCCGCCGCTCGCCCTTCTGCTCCGGCTCGGCGTCGAGCACTGCAGGCACCGCCGGCCCGGCCTTGATGGTGCCGTAGTACTTCTTGATCAGCGCGATGGCCCGCGTCGGGTCGAAGTCTCCCGCCAGGTACACGGTCGCGTTGTTCGGTGCGTAGTAGGTGCGGAAGTAGTCGAGGCAGTCGGCGCGGCTGATGTTCTCGATGTCGCCCATCCACCCGATCACCGGCCAGCGGTACGGGTGCGCCTTGTAGACGAGCGCGCCGAGCTCTTCGTCCATCATTCCGGCGATCTCGTTGTCGACGCGCAGGCGACGCTCCTCCATCACCACCTGCCGCTCGCTCGCGAGCATCTTCGGCGTCACGGCCAACGAGCGCATGCGATCGCTCTCGAGGTCGATCACCCACTCGAGCGCCTCGGCCATGAAGTCCTCGTAGTAGACGGTGAGATCGTTCGAGGTGTACGCGTTCGAGCTGCCGCCGTTCGACTCGAGCACCTTGTCGAACATGCCCGGCCCGTATTTCTTCGCGCCGTTGAACATCATGTGCTCGAAGAGGTGGCTGATGCCGGTGATGCCGGGCCGCTCGTTGCGGGCCCCCACCTTGAAGAACGTGTAGTAGCTGCAGGTCGGCACCGCGTCGTTCGGAACGAGGCGAATCTTGAGCCCGTTCGGGAGCTTGGTCTCGATCACCGAGTCGGCGAGCTGAGTGAAGGCAGGCGGCAGCTTGACCGGCGCGGCCTTCACACGGCGAGTAGCGGTGGACATCAGATCCTCGGGGGTTCGTGCTGGTTGAAGAAGTCGAGCACTGGGCGAAAGACCTCGGCAGGGGCACGCTCGCCGATGACGAGATCCATGTGACCGTACTCGCCGCTCGCGCCGTTCGCCCGGGTAATCAACAGCCACTTCTTCGGTCCGCCGAGCGCACGAAAGCCGTCCTTGACTGCCGGCGTCGGGGCGACGCGATCGAGCTTGGCGGCGACGACGATCACCGGCACGTGAATGCGCGCCATGTCGGCGCGGAAGTCGATGCGCCCGTCGAAGGAGGCGAAGCGCCCGGTGTCGATCACCTCGAGCAACTGCTTCGCGACGCCTCCTGCGGTGTCGGCGGTGCCGTAGACCACGAGCCGCTGCCAGGTCTCGGGCTTGGTCGATTCGGGGTTGTAGAAGAAGCGTTGAAACGGGCCGTCGTCGAACCAGGTCTGCATCGGCGCGGAGACCGAGGCGCCGAGCCGCGAAGGGAACATCATCTCCTCGGTGACGACCTTCGGCCCCAAGGTGCGCAGGAGCGACTCGAGCCCGGTGCCCCAGTCGAGCCGGGTGGGAGAGCCGAGCGTCGCCACCGCGTGCAGCCCGTTGCCGCCTTGCGAGAGGTACGCGTAGGCGATCATTCCGCCCATCGAGTGGCCGGCGTAGTCGATCGCGTCGGCGCCGGAGACACGCTTGACGTGCTCGATCGCGGTCGGGAGATCGTGCTGCCAGTAGTGATCGAAGCGGATCGGGAGCGTTCGACCCTTCTCGGGATCGGGCCGATCGCTGTCGCCGGTCGCCCGCACCGACATCGTCCACGCCTCGCGTCCTCGAGAGGCGAACCACCGCGCCATGGAGTGCTCGTCGTCGAGATCCATGTTGCGCTCGTTCGCCGAGATGCCGTGACAGAGCAGCACCGGGCGGCCCGTCGGCGCGCCAGTGGGCCGGTAGCGGACGAGGGAGATCTCCCAGCCGTCACTCGTCTTGGGACGATGGCGCTCGGCCTCGGCCGGCAGCGGCACCACCCGGAGGTTCGCGCAGGACGTGAGCACGAGCGTGAACGCGATCGCCGCCTTCATCGATCCTCCAAGAAGCCGATGATGCGCGGGTAGACCATCGTTGGGGCGCGCCTGCCCAGCAGGATCGAGAGGTGCGCGAAGTCGTCGCCCGTCTCGACGCGGCTGAAGGTGCGGAGCTGGATCGGTCCAGGCGCGCGCTCGCGCCAGACCGCGCACTGCTCGGGCGGAGCGAACCCATCGGCCAGCCCCAACAACAGGAGGGTGGGCTTCTTCCAGCTCGACAGGCGAGTCACCAGCGAGCGCTCGGGCAGCGGGAGATCTCCCGTCCTCATCCACGCGAGGAGCTCGTTGGCGATCGGGCGGGAGAGATCACGCGTGCCGTTGGCGAGGAAGGCCGAGCGCGTGTGAGGGTCGAGCTCGGCCCAGAGCGCGAAGAGCTCGTCGAAGACCGTTCGGCCCTCGGGCGACGAGCCGAGCTCGGAAAAGTGGCCTCCCTCGAGCAGGAAGCGTTCGGCGAGCGCGCTCGGCACCTCGGCGAGGAGCGGGGTGTTCAGCGCGACCACCTTGCGCAGCCGAGGATCGTCGGCGTTCGCGGCCAAGACGATCGAACCCGCCCAGCCTTGCACCACGACGTCGAGGTGTGGCGCGCCGATGACCTCCAGCACGCGGGGAAAGTCGATCGTCCCCAGCTTCTCGAGCGAGTCTGCCGGCCCCGACTTGCCCTGGCCGCGCAGCTCCACGACGTAGACGGTTCGCCCCGTCTCGGCGAGCGCTCGCGCCAGCCCCTTGCCCTCGAAGTCGAAGGCCGACCGGGTGAAGCCGAGGTCGGGAACGAGGAGGATCGGGCACGAGTCGTTCGGCTGGGCGCCAACCCGGTAGCGATAGAGCGCGAGGGCCACTCCGTCGGCGGTGTCGACGCGTCGATGCGAGATCGTCAGCTCAGGCGCTGCCAGCGCGACCAGCACCACCCACGCGATCACAGCTCGACCAACCCGGCCTTGAGCGCCATCACCACCGCGTCGACGTGCGAGTTCACTCCGAGCTTCTTGTAGACGTGGCCGAGGTGGGTGCGCACGGTGCGGCGCTCGAGCTCCATCACCCGCCCGACCTCCGCGTTCGACAGCCCCTTCGCGACGTAGCGCAGCACGTCCATCTCCACTGGCGTCAGGCCCCACGGGTTCTGCGGCTGGGCCGGCTTCGCCTGCACCGATTGGAAGTAGTTCCAGAACCGCCGTGCGATGCGCGCCTCGAGCACCGTTCCGCCGGCCATCACCTCGTGAATGCCCGAGCGGATCTTCTCGGGCCCCACGCGCTTCACCAGGTAGCCCGACGCGCCCGCCTGCATCGCCTCGTAGACCTTCTGTTCGTCGTCGAACGAGGTGAGGATCAGCACCTCGACCTGCGGCACCCGTCGCTTGAGCCGGCGCGTCACCTCGATGCCGTCGATGCCGGGGAGCTCGAGATCGAGCAGCACCAACTGGGGCACCAGCTTCACCATCTCGTCGACGCCGCTCTCACCGTCTCTCGCCGAGCCGACGACCTGCAGCTCGGGGAAGGCCGCGAGCGCCTTGAGCAGGTTCGCCAGCAGCGGCGCCTGATCTTCCACCACGTAGATGCGAACGGTCTCGGCGGTCATCGGAAGGACGGGTCGATCTTCGCCTGCTTGCCAGCTTCGAAGCGCATCGTCGACTTCCATTCCTGCTTCGTCTTGGCGTCGACGACCTTCACCTGGTGCGGCCCCGGGCTGACGGGCAGCTTGGTGACCGCGCTGCACACCCGCACACCGTCGATCTCGACCCGGCCGCTGCGCGCGAGGCTCACCGTGAGGAAGCCGGTCGTTCCGCTCGGCGGCGCGTAACAGTTCGCTGCCGGAGGCGGTTTGGGGGGCTTCGGCGCCTCGACGCGCTTGGGCGGCGGATCGGGGTCGGGCTTCGGAGGAGGCTTGCCGTTTTGCCGGTCGAAGTCGGGCAGCTTCACGGTCGGCAGCACGAGGCCCGGCGGCGGCGCGCCCACCACTTTCGGCTTTCGGAGCTTCTGGAGCTGTTCTTCGATCGGCCTCGGCATCCACGAGATCAGATCGCCGATCGCGTCGCTCGTGCGCAGCAGCCAGAAGCCGACGATGCCGATGGTGAAGATGGTGAGAATCGCCGCCCCACCCCGCACCGCCATGCGGCCAGCGCGCTTGCGATCTTCTCGTTCCTTTCGCCAGTCGGGCGGCACGTAGTCGGTGTCGCGTTTGAACGGCACCGCGAAGGTGAGGATCGTCTTGAGCCGCTGCCGATCGGAGTTCTTCTGCGGCGTCGGGCCTTGCCGCTCCTTCTCCTTCGCCGTCGTCGGCTGGGTGTCGTGCGGAGCGAAGTCCTCGATCGCCTTGAGCCGCTTCGAGACCTCGTCGACGGCCTCTCCCGGCTTCGGCCCGTCGGGGATCGGCCCCACCGGCGCGTCCCAGGTGATGCGCTTGGGCGGGTCCAGCGGTGGCGGTGGCGACTTCATCGTCTCTTGGAGCGACGGGTCGTTCGCATCGGCCTTCGAGAGCGGCTGGGTCTCGTGGGCGCTCGGCTCGCCGGTGATCGCGAAGACCGGCAAGCCATCGGAGGTGGAGGTGCGATCGTCGATCACCCCTCCGGAGAAGGACGGCCGCACGCCAACCTCGGGCAGCTCCGCCGCGACGAGTCCCGACACCCCGGCGATCGGCTCGAGCTCGAACTGCCCATCGAAGGGAACGGGGCCGAGCTGGTTGAGCACGACGTCGCGAGGGAAGAGCTCCTCGACGAACTTCTTCACGTCGTCGCGCCCCGGAATGCCGCCCTGCGCCGAGAGGAACTCGCGCAGCCCGTCGGCGAGCTCGGCCGCGCTGCGATGTCGGCGAGTGGCCGAGGGCTCGAGCGCGCGCATGATGATCGGATCGATGCGCGAGTGGAGTCGTCGAACCAGCCGGCTCGGCGGCGGCAGCTTCTCCCCTTGGCGAGTCGACAACGAGTCACGCCCGACCGACGGTTCCTTCAAGGTGAGCAGCTCGTAGGCGAGCGCCCCCAGCGCATAGACGTCGCTCGCCGGCGTTCCCGCGCCAGCCGCCTTGAGCTCGGGCGCGCGATAGCTCGAGCGGCCCCGCGCCCCGAACGCGCGCCGCAAGCCATCGGAGGCCATCAGCGCCTCGAGTGCGCCGAAGTCGGCCAGCGCCGATCGCCCGTCGGCGCCGAGGAGCACGTTTCCGGGCGTGAGCGCTCCATGCACGACCTCGGCCCGGTGCGCCGCGTCGAGGGTGTCGGCGAGCTCGATGACGAAGGCGAGCGCGACCGCGGGCGGCAGCACCACTTCCCGGGTGTTGAGCCGATTGAGCGCCTGGCCCAGCGTGTACTTGCCGCGATCTTCACGGACGATCGCCAGCCGCCGCTGGAGGAACCCCACCTCGAGCACCCGCGCGATGCCGGCCGTGTTGACCGACTGCAGCCGCGACGCGTAGTCGGCGATCACCTTCGCGTAGGCGACGTCGGAGGTCTTCGGGTGAAAGAGCTTCACCACCACCTGGGCCCCGGTCGGCCGCTCGGCACGGTACAGCTCGCTCAGCTCCGAGCTCTCGAGGCGGCCCACCAGGCGATACACGAAGACGAACTGTAGCCCGCCCGTCCGCCCGGCGGCTCAGCCTTTCGACCGGCGATCGACCCGACTCGAGCGGCGCCCGGCCTGATCGAACAGCTCGTGGGCGTCGAAGCGAAACCCGCACCACACGCACTCGACGCCGCGGCGCCCCTTCGGCAGCTCGAGGGTGCAGCCCGGGCAGCGTGGCCGGCTCTTGGGCGCACGCACCACCTTGGCGAGCGGCCGCCGCACCTCGATCTTCCCCCGGCTCCGCTGCTCGGCCGCCTCCCGACGCACCCTGGCCTCCAAGAGCTTCATGCGAAGCTCCAGGTCGGCGATCCGATCGAGGAGCTGCCTGCGCTCTCCATCGCTCATGGTGCTGCGTCGTGCGGCCATCGCTTGTAGAAGCGTGTCACGGCGGTCTGACGAAGGGAAAAAAGTGGAAAGCATTCACGGGGCGTACAATGGACGGATCGATCGCACGAAGGCGCTCGAGGCTTCGGCGAGGGCGCGCGCGGTGCTCGAAGACGAGGCGCTCCAGCGGGTGCTCTCGAACAGCCACGGCAACGAGATTCCGGTGCAGCGGCAGATCTTCGTCAACCGCAACCTCCACCTCTCGCGCATCGAGCTGGTGGGCTTCGACATGGACTACACGCTGGCCATCTACCACCTGCGGCGCCTCGAGGGCCTCTCGTACGAGATGACGATCGAGCGCCTCATCTCGGTGAAGGGCTACCCCGTCGAGATTCGCCGCATTCCGTACGATCACGCCTTCGTGATGCGCGGGCTCTTCATCGACAAGAAGCACGGCAACATGCTCAAGATCGATCGCTTCGGGCACGTCGGCCGCGCCTACCACGGGCGAACGCCGCTCGACGAAGAGACGCTCCAGTCGCTGTACCGCAACGAGCGCATTCGGCTGAAGAGCCCCGAGTACGCGTGGATCGACACCCTCTTCGCCCTGCCGGAGGCCTGCCTCTACGCCGGCATCGTCGATCTGTTCGAGAAGGAGCTCCACCGGCCCTGCGACTACTGGAAGCTCTACGACGACATTCGCGAGGCGATCGACACCGTGCACCGCGACAACTCGCTCAAGACGGTGATCCGCCGCGACATCGGCCAGTACATCTTCAAGGACCCAGAGCTTGGCGTCGCGCTCCACAAGCTCCGCTCCGGCGGGAAGAAGCTGTTCCTCCTCACCAACTCGGGCTTCGACTTCACCCGCGCGGTGATGAGCTACCTGCTCGACGATCTCGTCCCCGAGTACCCGAGCTGGAGGAACTACTTCGACTTCGTGGTGACCGACGCCAAGAAGCCCGAGTTCTTCTCGAGCTCGAACCCCTTCATCGAGGTCGATCAGTCGAAGGACGACAACAGCGTCTTGGGCGAGGCCACGGTGCTCGAGCGCGGCAAGGTCTACCGCGGCGGCAACCTCGCCGAGTTCGAGCGGCTCACCGGGTCGGCGGGAGAGTCCGTGCTCTACGTCGGCGATCACATCTACGGCGACATCTTGAAGTCGAAGAAGACCTCGATGTGGCGCACCTGCATGATCGTTCAGGAGATCGAAGACGAGATCAGCTACCTCGAGTCACGGCGCGACGAGATCACCACCTTGGCCGAGGTCGAGAGCGTTCAGGCGCGCCTCGACGACGAGGTGCAGCGCCGAAAGTCGAAGCTGAACCAGGTGGAGCGACGACTCGAGCGCAAGGAAGGCGACGAGGCGAAGCTCGAAGAAGAGTTCAAGGAGACGAAGCTCGAGCTCGATCGGGTGCGCAAGGCGCTCAAGGAGTGCGTGAACGTGGTGAAGGTGCTCGAGCAGGACGTCGAGCGCGGCTTCAACGTCTTCTGGGGCCTGCACTTCAAGGAAGGGAACGAAAACTCGCGCTTCGGCGAGCAGGTCGAGCAGTACGCCTGTCTCTACACGAGCCGGGTGTCGAACTTCGTCTTCTACTCGCCGATGCACGTGTACCGATCGCCGCGCGAGGTGATGCCACACGAGCAGGCCGGCGCGCTGTCGGGGAAGATGGGCGCGATGGGCTCCGAGGGTCTGCCGAAGGCGTCGCTCCGGGCGCCGACCGAGATCCCGTAGCTCACCAATCGACGGGCGTGAGCCGATTGGCGGTCGCGGTGCAGAGGTCCTTGCCGCCAGCCGCGCACACGTCGTCGAGTGGAGAGGCGAGCGTCGCCTGCACCCAGTTGTCGGACAATTCGCGCTCCGAGTCCGAAGCCGCGTCGCCTGCGCTCCCGCCGTGGCCCGTCACTTTGGAGAGCTCCATGCGCGCGCGGCCGCTGCCCTGGCAGATCGTCTCACCAGAAGGCCAGCGAACGACCCGAGATCGATAGTCGCCCGAGCCAGCGGTGAAGGTGTCGCCCATGAGCGAGACGGACGGCGCCCGAAGCGAAAGAAACGACGTGAGCACGACGTATTTCACCGCCTCGGTGCGACTGCGTGAGGTCGCGGCGTATTCGAGGTGGCGGCTCCAGTCGTCGGGAGACATCGACGAAGTGAACGCCAAGCGCGGCTCGCGCGGATCCAACCCGATCGACTCGAGGTACCCGTTGCGATCGTTCATGCGGAGGAACTTCGCGTCGACGTGCGTCTCATACCCTCGCAGCGACGGGCGCTCGTTCTCGGGCAGCTCGAGGCTGTAGGCGACGACGCTCTCGGCGCCGCCTGGCTCGAGCTTTCCCGCGCAGGCGTCCTTCAAGGGCCCGGACTCGATCGCTCCGAACTCACCCGCGAGCTTCTTTCCCAGTGAGGCAATCGCGGCTTCCTGGGTGCGCCGCGCCTCGGCCGCCGATTTCTCAGCGGACGCGACGTAGTACGTCCCACCGAGCCACCCGAGCAGCACGACGACGACGATCCCAGCGACGATTCGCATGGGCGCGGAGGTCAGCCCAGCTGGAGACCGCGTTCAAGGCCAACCTCAGCCGCCGTCGGGAGGGCCGTTTCGTCGGCAGACGCCTCCGTCTTGGCCGACCGCGACCTCGCACACCGAATCGAACGGACAGTCGGGATCGGCGTGGCACACCCTCGGCTCGAGGCAGCCCAGCAGCGTCAGTCCCCAGAGCACGATCCAGCGCACGCGCCGAGCTTCGCACGATCGCCGGGCTCGACGGAGTTTCTTGGAGACGCTCGATCGCTCGCCCGTGTACCGTCCGGTGCGGGCCTTCCATGCGAACTCTCTTCCTCGCGGCGGCGGTGACGGCGGTGAGCGCCTGCGAAGCACCTTGCTCGTCGGACTCGAGCTGCGCGGCTCCGGCGATCTGTGGTGCTGACAAGCGCTGCGTCGTTCCGCCTCCGGCTGACGATGGCGCCGCGTGCTCTCACGACGCGCACTGCAAGGGCGGTGCGTGTGTCTTCGGAGCGAGCGGCAACACCTGCGCGACGGCCTGTGCAGAGGTGACGGCCTGTGCGACCGACCGCTGCGCCCCGACGGTCGACGCCCGGCCCGACGGCAGCAAGCTGCGCTTCACCTGCCAGTCCGCAACGCCCGGCCGCTTCCTCACCGAGACGTGCAGCGCCGACCAGGAGTGCCGCTCCGGATTCTGCCAGGCCGGCCACTGCACCAGCCCGTGCGGGAGCTGTCCGTCACTGCTCGCCTGCCAACCCGCGACGGTGACGCGCGAACAGCTTTCAGTCGATGTCGGGGTGTGTTCCTGGTGGGCGGAGCAGCCGATCCTCGAGCTCGGCGCGCTCGACACGCCAGCAACGGGAGTGGCGACCCTCTCCTTCCAGCTCCCCGCGGAGAGCACGGCCTTCACCGTCGTGGTCGAGGACTTCGAAGATCGAATTCCGGTGATCTTGAAGCTCGTCGCCCCCTCTGGCGCCGTCTTCGTCGGGAACCCGGGTGACGGTGGAACGCGAGACTTCGCGCGCGGCTCGAGCGGCCGTGGGCAGGCGACGCTCCTCGTCCCCGGCACCGACGATCCACGCGCCGTTCCCCCGCCTGGCACCTGGCGCCTCGAGCTCGCGACGTTCGATCCCACCAACTTCCCGCTCACCCAGCGGCAGCTCGAGGGCCGCGTGGAGCGCGTCGCGGTGATGCTCGATCGCGCCGAACCGGGCGGAGTCGTCGATCTCACCCTGCAGATCGCGCCCGAGACGACCTACGCGCCCGACGGGAGCTTCGTCTCCACCATGCTCGACTCCCTCGACGGCCTCTTGCGAACGAAGGTGGGCCTGACGTTGGGATCGGTCCAGCAGCTCCGCCTTCCGGGTGACGCGGGCGCCTCGATCAGCACCTCGCTCCAGGCGAACCAGCTCTGGCAGCAGTACTCGCGCGACGAGCTGGGTGCGCGGCCGGTGAACCTCTTCCTGGTCGGCGAGCTCACCTTCGCGGGCGGCGTCTCGGGCGGCGTCCCCGGCCCTCCGAGAATCTACCGTCGCCCGGGCACCGGCGTCGTCGTCGAGCCACTGGCCTCGGGCCCGCAGACGAGCGCGGTGCTGGCGAGTCACGAGCTCCTCCACTTCCTCGGGCTCACCCACACGAGCGACGACTTTCGCGGGCCGGATCTGATCAGCGATACCCCGAGCTGCGCGAACCCTGCTGGCTCTGGCTGCCCCGACGAGCGGAACATCATGTTCCCGTTCTTCCCGACTCGAGAGCCGCTCACGATCACCGCGGGCCAACGCAAGGTGCTGGAAGGCAGCCCGTGGCTGACCCATCAGGTCCGTCCGCTGGCCTGCTCCGGCGCCGACGCGATCGCCGTGCCTCGTCAACGCTTCCTCACCAGCACCACCTTCGCGCCCCGCGCCGCGGTGACCTCGATGTGCGGAGGGTCGGGAAGCCAGCGCGCCCATCTTCTCCGCCTCGACGCTCCTGCGAGCCGCCTCGAGGTGCGCGTCTCGTCGACCGGGTTCACTCCGATCGCTTCGGTGCGTCGCGCGAGCTGCACGAGCCCGGAGCTCGCCTGCGCGGTCGCCGACGGAGGAACCGCGACGGTGCGAATCGACAACGCCCCAGCCGATGCCTGGTTCATCCTCGTCGACGCGATCGCCGACGGCGGGACCTACGCGCTCACCATCGACGCCACGCCCTGAGCTGAAGGGTTCGACCGACGTTCTGTCGCCTCGAGCCGACAACCGAGCCGAGGGCTCCGCCTCGAACGCACGGCCCGCCGCTTGCTCGGGTCGCGCCGCCATGCGCCACCTCGCCATCGTCTGCGCGCTCCTTCCCGCCTGTCAGTGCTCCTCGCCCGTGAGCGAGTCGGACGGAGGCGACACGACGCCACTCGAAATGGATGCGGGCGCGGTCGACGCCAGCCTCGTCGACGCGGGTGTGAGCGATGCGGGTGTGGGCGACGCAGGTCCAATCGACGCTGGGACGCCGATCGACGACGGAGGCACGACGCCTCTCGACGGCGGCGCGTGGTGGTACCGGTTTCGAAACCCTCCCTCGTATCTCATGCTCACTGCGACGGCGGTCGACCCGGCGGGCAACGTCTATGTCGCCGGGCGCTCCGAACAAGGTGCGCTGCTCGGCGCGACGCCGACCGGCAGCGGCACGATGTTCATCACCAAGTTCTCCGCCGATGGGCAGGTGCTGTGGGCGATCCGCTTCGGGGAAGGGGGCGGTGCCCAAGTGCGGGACATGGTCATCGCGCCCGACGGCAGCATCGCGGTGACCGGGAACACCCACGGCCCTCCGTTTCCGGCGCTCGTCATCGGTGCAGTGCGGCTGCCGACGCAGGGAGGCTCCGACACCTTCGTCGCGAGCTTTGGCGCCGATGGCACCTTGCGGTGGGCGGCCCTTCGAGGCGGGCCTCTGTTCGACCGCTCGACGGCGATCGGCGTCACCGCGACGGGCCAGATCGTGGTCGCAATCCAGCTCGGCTACACCGTGCAGCTCCTCCGCTACTCCTCCACGGGTGCCGTCGAGCTCGACGCCCAAGTCGCGACCAACGTCTCGATCAACGCTTCGGATCTCTCGACCGTCAGCTCGCTCGCGCTCGACGATCAAGGCAACGTCTACCTCTCGATTCAGGGAGCCGCGGGCGCGAACGTGACCGGTACGCCGACCTCTGCCCACCGCTTCGAGGATGGCTTCGTCGCGTCCTACACCCCGACGGGCACCCGCCGCTGGGCCAGGCAGCTGCGCACGAATCTGGGCATCAGCGTCACCGGGACCGGCCTCGACATGCGAACGATCGTCTTCGATCGCACCGAGGTCGCGGTGATTGGGCACTTCTTCCACGAGGTCGACTTCGGCGCGGGCGTCGTCGATGGCGGGGGCCGGGCCTTCTTCCTCGCGAGGTACGATCCCGCGACCGGGGCCCTCAAGAAGGTCTCCGTCGTCAGCGACCTCGCCTTCAACGGCTACGACTTGCGGAAGAGCCACGATGGGCGAGTCGTGCTCACGGCGAACTGGAGAGGGAACCCGCTCTTCGATCAGCAACCTCTCCCAACGGCCGATGCCGCCGCGCTCGTGTTCCTCGACGGAATGCTCGAGCGAGTGCGGGTCTTGAACGAGCTCGACCATCCCCCCACGTTCTCGCCGGTGACGCTCGCTCCGGGCGGGAGGTTGATCTTCCCGATGAAACACCTCCAACCAGATACCTTGCGGCTGACGCACTTCTCCGATCTCGCGCTCTACGACACGCTCATCGTCAGCCTGCCTCCCTGAGCGCCGAAATCTGCGTTGGAACCGAGGGAGGCCCGCTAGGGTGGGCCCGATGCCCGACGGGACGCACCACACCTTCTGCCGAATCTGCGAGGCGCTGTGTGGCCTCACGGTGACCGTGAACGATGGTCGAGTCACCGCCATCCACCCCGACCGCGATCACCTCACCACCCGAGGCTTCGCGTGTCCCAAAGGGCTCAAACAAGCCGACCTCTACGCCTCGCCCGATCGCGTTCGCGCACCACTCGCGCGCACCGGGTCGAGCTGGTCGGAAGTGAGCTGGCCGACCGCCATCGGAGCGATCGGCCAGAAGGTGCAGCAACTTCGCCGCGATCACGGCCCCGACTCGATCGCCATGTACGTCGGAACGGCGGCGGGCTTCGGGGTGCTGCACCCGGTCTTCGCCCAGGGCTTCATGACGGCCTTGGGGTCGAAGTCGATGTACGCATCGGCCACCCAGGACTGCTCGAACAAGTTCGCGGTCGCGAACCTGATCTACGGCTTCCCCTTCACCCAACCGTTTCCCGATCTCGATCACCTCGAGTGTCTGATCATCGTCGGCGCGAACCCGGTGATCTCGAAGTGGAGCTTCCTCCAGGTCCCCAACCCGGCTCGCACGCTCCAGGAGATGAAGGCGCGTGGCGCGCGGGTGATCGTGATCGATCCTCGGCGCACCGAGACGGCCAAGGTCGCCGGCGAGCATCACTTCATTCGACCGAACACCGACCCGTTCTTCTACCTCGCGTTCTTGAACGAGCTCGAGCGGCAGGGCGGCATCGATCGCGCCCGCGCGGAGAGCCAGGCCGAGGGCATCGACGAGGTCCTCACGCTCGCGCGCGCGTGGCCTCCCGAGCGCGCCGAAGCCGTCACCAGCATCAAGGCCGAGGTGATGCGCGAGCTGGTGAAGACGTTCAGATCGGCGAAAGGCGCGTCGCTCTATTCCTCCACCGGCGTGAACATGGGCAGCAACGGCTCGCTCGGGTTCTGGCTGCAGGAGTGCATCAACCTGCTCTCGGGCAACCTCGATCGACGTGGTGGAACGCTCGTCGGCCGTGGGGTGATCGACTTCCCAGCCTTCGGGAAGAAGAACGGCGTGCTCACCCGCTCCGATCGCTCGCGAATCGGTGACTTCGGTTCGGTGAACGACGCGTTTCCGGGAGGCATCCTCGCCGACGAGATCCTCACTCCCGGCCCGAAGCAGATCCGTGCGCTCTTCGTCACCGGCGGCAACCCGCTCATCACCATGGCGAACGCTGGGCGGCTCAAGAAGGCCTTCGAGTCGTTGGAGCTGCTCGTCACCGTCGATCTCTTCCGCAATGAGACGGGGTCCCTCGCGCACTACGTGCTGCCCGCGACTTCACCGCTCGAGCGCCCCGACCTGCCGTTCATCTTTCCGTTGATGCTCGGGCTCCAGCGCAAGCCGTATCTCCAAGCGACGAAGGCGATCGTCGAGCCCGATGGCGATCAGCGCGACGAGGCGTCGATCTATCTCGAGCTGTGTCGTGCGAGCGGCGTGAACCTCTTCGGCTCGGCGGCCGCGCAACGCATGCTCGAGGGCATGCGAACGGTCCACTCGGCACTTCATCGTCGCGGACGGCAGCCAGAGCTTCCGCAGGAACTGCTGCTCTCGATGCTGCTGCGGCTCACCGGGCAGGGCGGCTTCGAGGACCTGCACGAGCATCACCCGCATGGCCGGCTGCGCGAGCGCCACGAGGACGACGACTTCGTGGGGAAACGGGTGCTGACGGCGTCGGGGAAAGTCCAGCTGGCGCCCGAGCCACTCCTCGCCGCGGCCAAGGCGCTCGAGACGAGATTCGAGACGGAGCGCACCATCGCGAGCTCGCTCAAGCTCATCACCAAGCGCGCGGTGCAGACCCACAACTCGTGGACGCACAACCTCGCCGAGTTCGTTCACGAGAAGACGAACCACCTCTTCATGCACCCCGACGACGCCGCGAAGGCAGGGATCGTCGAGGGTACGCTCGCCGACGTCTCCACCGACACGGCCACGGTGCGAGTTCCGGTGAAGCTCACGAGCGATCTGATGCCCGGCACGGTGGCGCTCCCGCACGGCTGGGGTCACCAGCACGCGACCGGACTGTCGATCGCGAGCAAGACGACGGGGGTGAACGTGAACCTGCTCGCCGCCGACGGGCCCGATCGACTCGAGCGCGTCTCGGGCATGGCGCACCTCACCGGCTTCGTCGTCTCGGTCAAGCCGGCCGCGGGTCCGCTCGATCCGTCGAGCTGGAGTGGAATCGCCTCCTGATGCAGTTCTCGCTCTTCCCTCCTCCGCCGCTCGATCTCTCCGCCGACGAGGCGCTGGCTCGCAAGCGCCCGCCGCACGTCTTCCTCGGCACCTCGAGCTGGACGTTTCCGGGCTGGAAGGGAATCGTCTACCCGGGCGCGCCGACGATGGAGGAGCTGGTCGCGCACGGCCTCGAGACCTATTCCCGCCACCCGCTCTTCAACACCGTCGGCATCGATCGCAGCTACTACTCGCCGCTCACCAGCCTGGAGTTGTCGAGCTACGCGAAGCAGCTGCCCGACGGCTTTCGCTGCGTGATGAAGGTCTGGAGCCGGGTCTGTTCCTACGTCGACCCACGCACCCGCGCGCCGAACCCCAACTTCCTCGACGCGAAGCTCTTTCGCGACGAGGTGCTCACGCCAGCGCTGTCGTCCTTCAAGGAACACCTCGGCCCGCTGCTGTTCCAGATGCTGCCGCTCTCCCGCTCGGAGCTGCTCGCCCCCACGCTCTTCGCGATGAAGCTCGAGCGCTTCTTCGCCGAGCTGCCGAGGGGGCCGCAGTACTGCCTCGAGCTGCGCAACCCGGAGTGGATGGTGCCTGGCGTCTTCGACGTGCTCGCGCGGCACGGCGTCGCGTACGTCTTCAACCACTGGGAGCGAATGCCCTCGCTCGACGAGCAGCTCACCCGAGAGGCGGCCTTCACTGCGCCGTTCGCCGTCTGCCGGCTGCTGCTGCCGCAAGGCGTCGGCTACGAAGAAGCGCGAGAGGCCTTCGCTCCGTTCGATCGAATCCAAGCGAGAGACGACGCGATGCGAGCGGCGGTGAGACGGCTGATCGCGTCGACCGCGAAGGCGCGTCGTCAGCTGTGGATCATCGTCAACAACAAAGCGGAGGGCTCGAGCCCGCTCACCATCCGCGGGCTGCTCGAGGACGCCTCCTGATCGCGCGACGCCGAACCCGTCCGAAGCTGCGCCTCAGGAGCGCTTGAAGATCGTCCAGCGCCCGGAGGGCGTGAGATCTTCTTCCGGCTCCGGCTCCTTGAGCGCCTGGAGGATCGACTCGATCGCGTCTGCCATCGCCTTCGCGCTGCTGAGCCGCCGAGTGACCTGCCGCGACAGGCAGACCGACAAGAGCGTCTGGAGCTTCTTGGGAATCGGCTCCCCGAGGAAGGTGAAGTCACCCACCGGCTTCGGCTCGCCCGACAAGCGCGACATCACGACCTCGCTCATCGCGCCGCCCTCGAAGGGGAACCGGCGGGCGACGAGGGTGTAGAGCACGGTGGCGAGCGCGTAGATGTCGGCGCGTTCGTCGACGTCCTGGCCGAGCACCTGCTCGGGCGCCATCCACAGCGGGGTTCCCACCACCTGGCCCACCTGGGTGAGGCGCGGGATCTCCTGAGTGCGTGGCTGGCGCACCCGAGCGACGCCGAAGTCGAGGATCTTGAGCTGCTCGGTGCCGTTCAGGACGAGCAGGTTGTCGGGCTTGATGTCGCGGTGAATCACCCCAATGTGGTGCGCCGCCGCGAGCGCGCTCGCCGCCTGGCCGATGAGCTTGAGCGATCGCACCAGCTCGAGCGGCCGTTCCCGCGCCAGCTGCTTGAGCGTCTTGCCTTCGAGGTACTCCATGACGAAGGCGACCTGGTTCGGCTCGTTGATCAGATCGAACACCTTCACGATGCCGCTGTGTTCGAGGTGGCTGATCGACTGGGCCTCCTGAATGAAGCGCTGCACCTGATCGGGCTGCTCGGTGAGCTGCGGGTGCAGGATCTTCACCGCCGCGCGCAGGTTGAGCGTCAGGTGTCGCGCTTCGACGACTCGGCCCATTCCCCCTTCGCCGATCGTGCGCTCGACGCGCCAGCTGCCGATCGTCTCGACCGCCTCGGCCGGCCGCACGCCCGATTGGGTGCTGGTGGGAATCGGCACGCCTTGGACGATGGGAGAGACCCCTTCGACCGAAGTGACGCGCATCTCGAGATCGACGAGCGCCTGACGGAAGGCGAGCATCGACTCGAAGCGATCGGCGGGGTTCTTCGCCAAGGCGCGGTCGAACACCTCGTCCCAGGCGGTGAGGTGCGGCGGCATCGGCGGAACCGGGGCCACGATGTGGAGCTGCTTCGTCACCGCGCTCGTCTCACCCGAGAACGGCGGCGCGCCAGTGAGCAGCTCGTAGAGCATCACGCCCAGGCCATAGACGTCGGACTCGGGCGTCGCGCGGTTTCCAGCGACGCGCTCGGGCGCGAGGTACTGCGGCGCGACCAGCACCCGATCCTTCGGCACCGGCAACGAGCGCACGTCGCGGAAGAGCATCAGCGCGGTGTCGAGGAGCCGAACCGTCGGCGCCTCCTTCGCGCCCTCGAGGAAGACGTGCTGCGGGGCGAGGCAGCCGTGCACCAAGCCGTGATCGTGGAGGAACTGGAGCGCCTCGGACAGCGACAAGCCCCAGGCGATCGCCAGCTCGCTCGAGAGCGGCCCGCGTGCCTCGAGGAAGGCCTGCGCCGTCGTGCCGGTGACCGGCTCGCTGACGACGACGAACCGGCCGTCGCTCGCGCAGTGGACGTGATCGACGCTCACCAACCCGGGGTGCTTGAGCGCCTTCGCGCGGCGGGTCACGTCCATGAAGCGCGCGTAGAGTTCGATGTCGTTGCCCAGCTCGGGGCGACTCACCTGCACCAGCACCCGCCCGGACGACGAGCGCGCCAGAAACACCTCGACCGCCGATCCGTCGGCGAGCTTCTCCTCGACGTCGAAGCCGTGCATGGGGAGGGCAACCGTAGAGCCGAGCCCCCAGTGAGACGCTAGTCGCCGCCGTGCGCTCGTGCGGGAGGGCGTCTCACATGACCACCGTCGTTCTCACGCCTTGACGATCGTCGCGACCGAGGTGGCGCACGCGCGACTCACCCGACGTGGGGAGCCGCCTCCACAGCGCCGAACGAAAAAGCGGGACCTCGAGTTGATCGAGATCCCGCCGTGGTGCTGCGTCGAGTTGTGCGCTCAGTTCGAGCGGAACTCGGCGTCGACGACGTCGTCCTTCTTGCCGCCCGGCGCGGCGCCCGGAGCACCCGCGTCTGGCGCTGCCCCCGGCGCACCCGCACCCGGAGCCTGGCCACCCGTCGCCTTGTACATCTCCTCGGCGGCCTTGTAGCTGATCTCCTGAGCCGACTTGAGCGCGCCCTCGAGCTTCGCCTTCTCGTCGGAGTTGCGAACCTCGTGCAGCTCCTTCGCGGCGGCCTCGAGCTTGGTGACGGAGTCGGCGCTGAGCTTCTCCTTGTTCTCCTTCACCAGCTTCTCGAGGTTGTACGCCATCTGCTCGCACTGGTTCTTCAGGTCGATCACCTCGCGGCGCGCCTTGTCGGCCGACTCGTTGGCGTGGGCGTCCTTCACCATCTTCTCGACCTCGTCCTTCGAGAGGCCTGAGTTGTTGGTGATGGTGACGTTCGCTTCCTTGCTGGTCGCCTTGTCCTTCGCGGTGACCTTCAAGATGCCGTTGGCGTCGATGTCGAACGAGACCTCGATCTGCGGAATGCCGCGCGGCGCCGGAGGCAGGCCCGTCAGGTGGAAGCGCCCGAGGCTGCGGTTGTCGCTGGCCATCTCGCGCTCACCCTGCAGCACGTGGATCTCGACCTGCGTCTGGCCGTCGGCCGCGGTGGAGAAGGTCTCCGACTTGCGGGTGGGGATCGTGGTGTTGCGCTCGATGAGCCGGGTGAAGACGCCGCCCAGGGTCTCGACGCCGAGCGAGAGGGGCGTCACGTCGAGGAGGAGGATGTCCTTCACCTCAGCGGCGAGCACCGCGCCCTGCACCGCCGCGCCGATGGCCACCACTTCGTCGGGGTTCACCGAGCGGTTGGGCTCCTTGCCGAACAGCTTCTTCACCGCGTCTTGCACCGCGGGGATGCGGGTCGACCCACCGACCAGCACGACCTCGTCGATCTGCGAGACCTGGAGGCCCGAGTCCTTGATGCACTTGCGGCACGGCTCGAGGCTGCGCTCGATGAAGTCGGCGATCATCTGCTCGAACTTCGCGCGCGAGAGCTTGACGTCGAGGTGCTTGGGGCCGGTCTGATCGGCGGTGAGGAACGGGAGGTTGATCTGCGTCTCCGAGGCGCTCGAGAGCTCGATCTTCGCCTTCTCGGCGGCCTCCTTGAGCCGCTGGAGCACCATCTTGTCCTTGGAGACGTCGATGCCGTTGTCCTTCTTGAACTCGGCGATCAGCCACTCCATGATCTTCAAGTCGATGTTGTCGCCGCCGAGGTGGGTGTCGCCGTTGGTCGCGAGCACTTCGACCGTGCCGTCGCCCATGTCGAGGATCGAGATGTCGAAGGTGCCGCCGCCGAAGTCGTAGATGGCGACCTTCTCGCTCTTCTTCTTGTCGAGGCCGTACGCGAGGGCCGCGGCGGTGGGCTCGTTGACGATGCGGCGCACGTTGAGGCCGGCGATCTCACCTGCGTCCTTGGTGGCCTGGCGCTGCGCGTCGTTGAAGTACGCGGGGACGGTGATCACCGCCTCGGTCACCTTTTCGCCCAGGTAGTTCTCGGCTGCGCGCTTCAGCTTGAGGAGCACCTGGGCGGAGATCTCCGGAGGCGAGAGCAGCTTGCCGTCGATCTCGACGCGCGCGTCGCTGTTCGGGCCGCGCCCCACCTTGTACGGCACCAACTTCGCCTCTTCGGTCGTCTCGTCGAAGCGCCGGCCCATGAAGCGCTTCACGGAGTAGATGGTGCGCTCCGGGTTGGTGATGGCCTGCCGCTTGGCGACCTGCCCGACGAGCCGCTCGCTGTCCTTGGTGTAGGCCACGACGGAAGGGGTGATGCGGCTGCCTTCCTCGTTGACGATCACCTTGGGCTCCCGCCCTTCCATGATCGCCACCACGGAGTTCGTCGTGCCCAAATCGATGCCGATGATCTTCGCCATACATCCTCCGGCGCAACGCGCCAAATGTTTGAAATCGCGGAGCTTTTTGTCAGCCCGTGATGAACGCAAGCTAACCAGGGCCACTGGGCTGTCAATGCGGCTGGAAACTTCTCCGTGCGAGGGTGTCAAGCGCGTAACAGCCTTCGCACTGACCGCCACCGTCAGGTGCCAGCGAGCGCATGACGCTGTGCGCGTTTCCTCATTATTTCAGATGGTTCGCCAATGCCGCACCTTGGCAAGACTCCTGCTCAGAGGACCAGCGCACGACGTCGTTTGGGGGGCTCCGTCGGGCAGGTTTTCCTGGAGGCCGGCACCATGTGGGTTCAGCCCTATCGCAGCACGATCGAGCAGGTCCCGCCGAAGCTCGACGTCGAGCACAAGGTGGCGGTGCTCCTCAACGCGAACGCGCGGCGGGTGAGCGCGAAGATCGTGCGAGCGCTCTCCCACGTCGTGCCGGAGGGCGATCTCTTCCTCTCCCGATCCGAACTCGACGCCAGGCGCATCGCCCAGACGGTCGTCGATCGCGGATACCAGACGGTCTTCCTCGGCGGCGGAGACGGCACCCTCACCTGCTTCGTCAACGAGGTGCTGGGCGAGGTGAACCGGCGCCGTCGCTACCACTCCACGCCGACGCCGCGCTTCGGCATCCTCAAGCTGGGCACCGGCAACTCGCTGGCCACCTGGGTCAAGGCCTCGCCCACCAAGGGTGACGGCTTCCTCGACGACGTGCTCCGCGCGCGCTCGGGCGAAGTGCCGGGCACTCGCGCGATCGATCTCCTCCTCATCGACGGCAAGCGGGCGCCGTTCGCCGGCCTGGGGATGGATGGGCAGCTCCTCAACGACTACATCAAGTTGAAGAACAGCTTCGCCGAAGGGCCGCTCGCGCGGTTGATGTCGGGGCCGGGCGGGTACTTCACCTCGGTCGCGCTGAAGACGGTGCCCTACTACCTGGCGAACTCGAACTCGGTCGACTGCGAGATCGTCAACCACGGCTCGGTGGCCTGGCGAATGGGCGCCGATGGCAAGCCGGTGGAGACCTTCGGGCCCGGCTCGACCCTCTTCAAGGGCGCGCTGATGATGGCCGCTGCGGGGACGATCCCCTTCTATGGCTACGAGCTGAAGATGTTCCCCTTCGCCGGCAAGCGGCGCGGCATGTTCGATCTCCGGGTGGGGAAGATCCCTGCGGCGAAGATCCTCGCGAACCTCCCTGGGCTGTGGTCGGGCACCTGGTTCCCCGAGGGGCTGCACGACTTCCTCGCCAGCGACGTCTCGGTGCGCTTCTCCCGGCCGATGCCGTTCCAGATCGCTGGCGACGCCGAGGGCTACCGCGACGAGCTGCGGCTCCAGACGAGCGCCGAGGCGATCGAGGTGTGCGACTTCGGCGCGCTGAATTGACCGCGCCCCGCCGCACGTCGCGTCACACTCCCGACGCAATCCCCTCGTGCTGAGGCGCGCAAGCGCTACACTGCGGCCCCGTGAGTCCTCCTGAACTGACGGAATCGGTCACGATTCCGGGCGAGACGATCAGCCGGGTGCCCGTTCGCGAGTGGACCGTCGAGGTCATCGCCGGGCCAGACAAGGGCAAGAAGGTGACGACGCTGGAGGGGCTCGTTCGGGTCGGCAGCGATCCCGCCAACGATCTCGTCCTCACCGACACCACGGTGAGCCGCCGGCACTTCGAGATCGAGCGGACGATCCGCGGGCTGCTCCTGCGCGATCTCCAGAGCCGCAACGGCACCTTCCTCGAGGGCCGGCAGGTGATGCAGGTCTTCATCGACTCGGGCGACAAGATCTCGATCGGCAAGACGCGCCTGGTGGTGAAGCGCAAGACGAAGGACACCGAGATGGAGCTGCTCGACGCCGAGAGCTTCGGTGAGCTCGTCGGCACCTCGGAGGCCATGCGCATCGTCTTCGCCGAGCTGCGGAGAATCGCGCGGGAAGACGTCACCCTGCTCCTCGAGGGCGAGACCGGCACTGGCAAGGAGCTCGCGGCGCGGGCCGTTCATGCGCTCTCGGCCAAGCGCTACGGGCCGTTCCGCGTCGTCGACTGCGCGATGCTCTCCCAGCAGAACGCCGATCGAGAGCTCTTCGGCGAAGACGGCGCCTTCCTCACCGCGAAGAACGGCACCCTCTTCCTCGACGAGATCGGCGAGCTGCCCGACGTGGTGCAGCCCAAGCTGGTGCGCATCCTCGAGACGAAGGAGATCCCTCCCTACGGCGGCCAACCCGCCCGCAAGCTCGACGTGCGGATCATCGCCTCGACGGCCCGCAACCTCCTCGAGGAAGTCCAGCAGGGAAAGTTCCGCCAGGAGCTCTACTTCCGCCTCAACGTCGCCCGCGTTCGGCTCCCTCCGCTGCGCACCCGGAAGATCGACATTCCCCTGCTGGCGAGGCACCTGGTGAAGGGCCTCTCGGCGCCGTTCGATCTCTCGCCGCAGACGCTCTCGCTCCTCGAGGGCTACGACTGGCCGGGGAACGTTCGCGAGCTGCGCAACGTGCTCGAGCGCGGCGCGCTGATGCAGGCGACGGGAAATCGCTCGTGGCTCGATCTGCTCGTGCAGGGCGAGAAGCGCACCGATCACACGACGCTCATCGAGATCGCCTCCAAGCTGCAGTACCACGAGGCCAAGGATCGGGTGGTGGGCGACTTCGAGCGCCACTACTTCGCCGAGGTGATGAAGCAGGCGAACTTCGACATGCAGGTCGCCGAGCAGCGCACCGGGCTGTCGATGCAGAGCCTCTACCGGCTCCTCAAGAAGAACGGCCTGCGGCTCAAGGATCTCAAGAACGCCGACGGCCTGGGCTGAGCTGGTCAGTCCCCTCGCGTCGGCCCGTCGAGAGCGTTCTGGAGCACCTCACCAAGGAGGCGGCGAATGGCGATCTTGAACATCACCTACAACGGCTTGTCGGCGGACTACCCGATCGAGGTCGACGGCGTGGTCTCGGACGCCGATCTCAAGCGGATCGCGGTCGAGGTCGTCCGCAACGGCGAGGTGCCTGGCCTGCACCTGCCGAACATCAACCTGCGCGCGTTCGACGGCTTCGTGGTCGACCGGCTGCAGGGTGGCGCGCGCCTGTACCTGCGCCCGAAGGTGCCGTTCGGCGCGTGAGCGAAGCGGCCCACGGCCTGGAAACGAGAGCACGGACCTCGACGGTGAGGGACGTGCTCTCGTCGTTTTTCGTTTCGAAGTCGTGAGGAGGGGCCGATGCGAATCGTGATCTTGGGAGTGGGCGCGCTGGGCTCGAACACTGCGGTGCTCTGCCGCTCGCTCGACGCGACCCTCGTCTTCGTCGACTTCGACAAGGTGGAGTCGAAGAACCTGCTCGCCCAGGCCTACGTGAAGCAGTCGCTCGGGAAGAACAAGGCCGAGGCGCTCAAGCTGCAGCTGCTCAACTTCCACGGCGTGAAGGCCGAGGCGTTCGGCGTGCGGCTCACCCGCGAGAACGTCGAGCAGTTGACCCGTGACGCGGGGCTCATCGTCGACTGCTTCGACAATGCCGAGAGCCGGAAGATCGTCAGCGAGCACGCCCGGGCCAAGGGGCTGGCGCTCGTGCACGCCGCCATCTCGGGCGATGGCTCCTTCGGCATCGTCCGGTGGGACGAGCGCTTCGTGCCCGACGCGGAGGATCAGGCCGGCCAGGCCACCTGCGAGGGCGGCGAGCACCTGCCGATGATCGGGCTCCTCTCGGCGACCCTCGCGCGCACCATTCAGGACTTCGTGGCGAAGAAGGACCAGCGCGACTCGATGGTGGGCCTCAAGTCCGTCACCGTGACGTCGTGAACTCGGGCACCAACATTCGGGCGAACCGATCCGGCTCCCGCACGTCCTGGGTCTCGAACCAGGCGCGTGCGGCGCGGGCGTTGGCGGCGCCGAGCTCGGGCCCTTGCAGCTCGCTCAACCTGAGCCGGGTCGCCGCGCCGAACAGGCGCATGCCGCTCTCGTCGAAGAGCGCGATGGCGTCACTCAGCCGTGGCTGAGCGTGCGTCTTCGAGAGGAGCGCCTCGAGGGCCAGGCCCTGCGCCCTCGCCCAACCCACGCCTTCGGTGAGGAGCTGCTGGGCCGAGCTCTTCGCGCGCGCGAGATCTCCCGCCGCGAAGGCCAGCCGGGCGCGCAGTGAGATCGCCTCCACCCGGACGTTCTGAATGCGCAGGAGCATCGTGCGCTCGAGCTCCGGCCAGACGGCGTCGAGGCGCGCGAGGGCGGGTGCCGGCTTCCCTTCGTAGAGCCCGATGAGCCCCTCCGAGAGCGCCGCCCAGTAGTGCTGAAAGTGGAACGCCTTCGACGGCCAGGCAGCCATCGCGCGCTGTACCGCCTGGCGAGCCAGCTCGGGCTGTCCCTCGGCGAGGAGGTGCACGTTCGCCAGGCCCACGGTGAGGCTGGTGACCGCGTACCGATCGCCCCGTGCCTCGGCGTCTCTCAACAACGCTGGAATTCGCTTCGACAGCGCGCCGATCTCTCCGAGATAGAAGAGCGACCACACCGCGAAGAGCCGCGCCGTCGCCGCTTCCCACGACACGCCCAGGCCCGCCTCCCGCAAGACGACCTCGGCATCGGCGACCCGCGACTTCGCTTCCCGGAAATCGCCCACGAGGAAACGGGTCAGCCCTTCACAGAACGCGAGCAGGCCTTCGAGGCGCGCGTCGCCCACCCGCTCACAGAGCACCCTCGCCTGTTCGATCAGCGCCTTCGCCTTCTTCTCGGCCCGCCGCCCGTCGGTGGCCAGAAAGGCAGCCTCGGCGGCGATGGCGCGGGCGATCCGCCAGGGTTCTCCGGCGTCGAGGGCGAGCAGGAGCTGCCGGGTCTGGAACGACGCTCCGCGGATCGTGTCCACCATGCTCATGCCGACCGACACGGCCCAGCAGGCATCGATCCGGCGCAAGAGCGCGGGGCTCACCTCGGCGGCCGTCCGTTCGTCGAAGGAGAGCCCACGGAGGGCGAGGTGGGCCCGGCGAAACAAGAGCGCGCCGACCGCTCGCCGCGGCGTCTTCGCGAGCGTCATGTCCAACCCGCGGAGCACCTCGGCGATCGCCGAGAGGCCCTCGTCGACGTGCCCGCTGGTGAGCAGCTGCTCGGCGGCCCGGCGCGGGAGATCCTCGGCGAGCTCGGCGATCACCTTGGGCTCGCTCAACGCGCGCCGGTAGATCGACGCGGCCTCCTTGCCCTGACCGGCGTTGGCGAGGCTCTCGCCCAACGCCACCGAGACCTCGAAGCGGCGCACGTCATCAGCCGGGAGGAGCTCGAGGGCGCGTCGGTAGCTCGCCGCTGCACGGGAGAAGGCGAGCTGATCTCTCGCCCGGTTCGCCGCCCGCAGCGTCGCGCTCGCCGCTCGTTCACCATGGCCAGCAGCGGCGTGATGCTGGGCGATCGCCTCGAGATCACCTTCACTTCGCTCGAGCGCAAAGGCGAGCTGCTCATGGAGCAGGCGCTGCCGATCGGCTTCGATGGTCGAGAGCACGGTCTGGCGAAGCCGCTCATGCCAACACTCGACCCGCCGCTCGTCGGGGAGCAACCGCACGAGGTGGGCCGCTTCCAGCTGCGCCACCGTGTCGAGCTGCGCGAGCCCGACGCCAGCAGCCTCCAACGCGACGGCCCCCTCGATCGGCCCGGCCGCGATGGCGATCGCTTCGAGGGCGCGCCGCGTGTCGACGGGCAGCGTGCTCGCCTTTCGCCGCCAGAGCGCCTCGGCCGACACCTCCCCTTCTCCACCAGATTCGAGCAGCTCGAAGAGGAGCAAGGGATTGCCGGCGGCCTCGTGCACGAGCGCGTCGAGGCGGCCTTCTGCGAGCGAGCGGCCGGCGAGGAGCGTTCGGCACACCGTCGGCGCCAAGGGCCCGAGCTCGAGCGCTTCCTGTGGAACCGAGGGCGTGGGCAGGACGGTGCCGTCGTCTCGAATCGAGGTCACCACGAGCACGGCCGGCGGCTCGGGTGGCTGGAGCAGCGCTTCCATCAAGGCCACCGAGTCGGCGTCACCCCACTGCGCGTCGTCCACCAAGACGACGAGGGGCGCTCGATCGCTCAGGCGCTCGAACAGCTCGCGCAAGGCGCCGATCGCGCGCCGCCGACGCTCGAGGGGTTCTTCGACCTCGCGAGGTTTCGCGTCGCGAAACGCGGGCACCCGGTTGAGCACCGGGAACATCTTGGTGAGGAGCGACGCATCGCGCGGCCGCAAGCCCTCCACCCGCTCGGCGGGGAGCGCGGCCAAGGTGCGAGCGAGCGCGTCGATGACGGGGTCGACGGCCTTGAAGGGCACCGTCTCCCGTTCGTGGCATCGGCCGGCGAGCACGAGGGCTCCCAGCTGTTCCGCCCGCTGCGCGAAGGCGCGCAAGAGCGCCGTCTTTCCGATTCCGGGGGCGCCCTCGATCCGCACGATGCGCGGCCCACTTCGAGTGGTGCGCTGAAACGCGTCCTCCAGCCGGGCGAGCTCTCGTTCCCGCCCCACCAGCGTGGTGTTCGTCGCTGGCGCAGGCGCCGCGAGGCCCAAGGCCTTCGACACCTCGCTCGCGTCTGGTCGCTCGGAGGGACTCGTCGCGAGCAGCCGCGCACACAGCGCATCGAGGTGCTCAGGGACGGCGACGTTCACCTCGCGCGCACGAGGCGCGGGCCGACGCTGTTTGTCGAGCATCACGTCGACTGGCGGGCCCTCGAACGGCAGCCGGCCGGTGAGCGCCTGGAACAGCATCACCCCCACCGCGTACCAATCGCACTTGGGGCCAATCGGACCGGACGCCGCTTGTTCGGGCGCCATGTAGGCGACGGTGCCGACGATCGCGCGGCCCTGCTCTTCCGAGAGGCTCTTCGGGCCCCCCAGCTCGGCGACGAGGCCGAAGTCGAGGATCACGACCCGCCCTTCCGCGGTGACGAGCACGTTCGACGGCTTCAGATCTCGATGAATGCGATCGCGTGAGTGGAGAAAGGCGACGCCCTCGGCGAGTTGGCGAAACGCGTCCTGCACCTTGGCGACGTCCATCATCGGGCTGGCCGACGGCGAACGAACGGTCGCCCCGAGATCGGCGGTCACCGCCTCGGCCTTGGCGAGCTGCGAGGTGGGCCGTACCCAGGAGAAGAAGTCCACTCCGTCGATCAGCTCGAGGGTGAAGAACCAGGTGTCGTCGTCGCAGGTGAGCTCGTAGAGGGCGACGAGGTTGCGGTGGCGAACGTCGTGGAGCGAGCGGAACTCCCGCTTGAGCCGCACGAGCGAGTCGGCGTCGTGGCCTTGCAGCACCTTGAGGGCGACGCGTCGATCGCCACGCTCGCGATCGATGGCTTCGTAGACGATGCCCATGCCGCCGACGCCCAGCTCACGGACGAGCTGGTAGCGCGGCGTGCCCCGAAACGGCGCCGTCAGCGTCACGGCTCCAGCTTCTTGCGCGGCTTGGTCATTCCGTAGGCGGTGAGCCGGTTCACCAGGGTGCGCCGAGAGATGCCGAGCAGCTCGGCCGCCTTCGTCTGATTTCCGCCGGTCTTGTCGAGCGCGTCGAGCACGACCCGCCTCTCCGCCGCGTCCCGCTCTTCTTTCAGGCTGCTGCTCACTGGAACGGCCTCGGTCGAGTCGTGCCCGTCGATCGCGATCGCGCCCGGCGAGATCGGCGCATCTCCCGCCAGCAGCAGCGCGCGCTCCATCACGTTCTTGAGCTCACGAATGTTCCCCGGCCAGGGCCAGGACTTGAGGAGCGCGATCGTCTCGGCGAGCAACTCGGGCACGGGCCGGCTCTCTCGCTGGGCGGCTTCTCCGAGGAACTGGCGGGCGAGCGGCTCGATCTCGCCCACGCGTTCACGAAGCGGCGGGATGGAGATCGAGATGCCGTTGATTCGGTAGAAGAGATCGCGCCGGAACGCGCCGCGCTCGACCTCGGCTTCGAGATCGCGATTCGTCGCGAAGATGAAGCGCACGTCGATCGACTCGGGGCTGGTGGCGCCGACGCGCATCACCTTGCGCTCCTCGAGCACCCGCAACAGCTTGGCCTGGAGCGACTCGGGCAGCTCGCCGACCTCGTCGAGGAACACCGAGCCGCCCTTCGCGGTCTCGAGCAACCCGAGCTTCTGTTTGATCGCGCCGGTGAAGGCGCCCTTCTCGTGGCCGAAGAGCTCGCTCTCGAGCAGCGACTCGGTGAGGGCCGCGCAGTTGAGCTTGAGGAACGGGCCGGCGCTGCGCTTGGAGCGGCGGTGGAGTTCGGTGGCGAGCACCTCTTTTCCGACGCCCGTCTCTCCGAGGAGCAGCACGTTGATCTGGCTGGGCGCGACCCGATCGATCAGGCGGGAGATCGACACCATCGCGTCGTCGCGAACGAGGAAGCCGGGGCTCGGCTGGCTCGAGGGTGCGGCGCAGGCGGCGAGGAGCTGTTCCGGATCGGTGCCATCGACGGGGCAGCTCGCGCTCCCGGCCCGCACCCGCGCCCCAGCGGCGACGAGCTTCGCCGAGAGCTTTTCCATCAGCTTGGTGGCGCCTTCGGAGTTGCGGCCGGGCGAGAGGACCTCGAACTGGCCCGGACCGAAGGAGGCGACGGTGTCGTGCGGCGACAGCTCGGCGGAGAGCACGCTCTGGGCGACGCCTGGTGAGGCCTGCACCTGCAGTCGCAGCACCGCGAACGGCGGCTTGGTGCCCTGGAGCGACTCGAGGAAGCGGGGGTGCGTCACCAGTGTCCACGGAGTGGTGCTGCCGGAGAGCTCGTCGGCCTGGAGCACGGCGAGGCTCGTCCCGAGCTCGATCGAATCGCCAGCCATCACGTCGACCGACTCCCCGGCGCCGAGCTTTCGTCCGCGAACGGTGGTGCCGTTGGCGCTGCCGAGATCTTCGAGCCGAACCAGCGGCCCCATGTGGAGCACGGCGTGCTTGCGAGAAGCCGCCGCGTCGTCGAGCTTGAGGGTGGCCTCGTCTCCGCGGCCGAGCACGACGTGTCCCGTCGCCGGCAGCGCGTGAGAAGACGAGCCCGCTTCGTTCACCACCACCAGGCGATAGCGGCGCGGCCGGCCGCCCTGATCGGGCTTGTCTTGGAGCCGAACGGTCTCCTGCTCGGAGGACGCCATCGCCGAGCCCTCAGCCCTTCGGGAGGCGGAACGCGCGGTAGAGGTAGAAGAGGCCGAACCCGCCGGCGATGAGGACGAAGATCGGGTTGTTCCCGACCATGCCGTCCATCGCGCGCAGGCCAGCGATGCCGAGGCAGGCCACCGCGAAGACGATGAGCTTGATGCGCTCAGGGACAGGCGCGAAGCGGGAGAAGAGGTACGCGACGCCGAGGATGACGAGCGCTTTCCAGTCGATGGTCATGCGGTGGCCCTCTGTTCGGACTTCGGATCGTCAGGCTTGTCCTTGTCGGCCTGTTGGTTCGACAGCTTGCCGGCGATGTCACGGAAGGACCCGTGGGAGAGGAAGAGGAAGATCATGCCGAACCCGATGATCTGGGTGAGCTGCACCAGCCAGAGCAGGTTCGCGTAGGCGACCCCACTCGAGCTCACCACTTCCTTGCTCACGAAGAGCGCGAGCCCCACCTTGGCGGCGTACTGAAAGGTGCCGCCGCTCGCGGGGCCGGCGGGGATCATCAGGCCGACGATCAGCACCGTGAGGACGACGAAGCCCTCGAAGGTGGTGAGCGAGAGCGGCTCGCAGGCGATGCCAGCGGTGACGCGGGAGCAGTCGAAGGCGCGGGCGAAGACCGACATTCCGTAGCCGTTCGCGCCCCAGTACACCGCCGTCCAGAAGGTGAAGAGCGCCATGTTGCGGCGATCGGGCAGTTGCTTGAGCGCTCCGACGAACCCGTCGACGACGTACACCGCGCGCTCAGCGAGCTTCGGTGACGCCTTCCCGAGGAGCAACCGCATCAGCCCGATCACCCGATCGTGCTGCCACCGGGCGAGCAGGAGAAAGACGAGCCCTCCACCGAAGATCGCGAACATCACCGTCGAAGCGAAGGCGATGCCGTCGATGTTGGGAGACGTCGGGGGGACGAAGAAGAGCAGGACGCGGAGGCTGACCGCGATGACGATGCCGTCGACGATGCGCTCCAACACGACGGTGGTCATCGCTGCGCTGCGCCGAATCGTGGAGCGCTCGGCGATGAGGTAGGGCCGGGCGAACTCTCCGAGGCGGAACGGGAGCACCAGGAGCATCATGAAGCCAATCGCCGACGCCTCGTTGAGCTTCTTGAACGGCACCTGCTCCATCCCCGAGAGCAGGTTGCCCCAACGCAAGGTGCGCGCGAGGTGAATGACGGTGAGGACGAGCAGATAGGCGAGCAGCCAGAGGTAGTTGGCGCTCTGGAGCGCGCCCCACATCTCGGGCCAGCGGGTGTCCTTGAACGTGAGGTACAGACACACGCCAGTGATGGCGAGGCTGACGATGAACTTGACCCACTTCCCCACTGACACGCTCCAGACTGGCTCGGGCCCACGACGAACGAATGGTCCTCGCCGCTTAGCACCCACAGCAGACACTCGCCACCGACACCCCATGGAAGGTGATAGGGTGGGAGCGGGGCCGAGAAGCAGGTCGAGATGCGCGCAATCACGTTGGTGTTGTTGCTGACGGCAGGCTGCCCGGGACCAGGACCGGGGCCGAGCGACGCGGGCCCTGATCCTTCGGTGAACCCCACGGTGGTGATCAAGGTGGCCGGCGACGATCAGGCCGGGCTTCCGGGCGCCGCTCTTCCCATCGCTCCGTTGGTCGAAGTGCGAGACGCGCAGCGCGCGCTGCAGGGCGTCGAGGTGACTTTCACCGTCGAAGGCGAAGGCTCGGTCGAGACCGTCACGGTGCGCTCCGATGCGGAGGGCCACGCCAGCCCAGGGAAGTGGACACTCGGAACCCAGGCGATCAACCTGCTCCGCGCGCGCGCTGGGCAGGTCGAGGCGGTCTTCGTCGCCGCGGCGAAGACACGGCCAATCTCCTCCGACATTCAGGTCTCGATCGAGTCGCCGCTCACGGCGCTGGCGACCCAGGAATCGGTGCAGGTCGAGGCGCGGGTCACCTCCGTGCGGGCCCTCGCGCAGATCTCCGCGACCCTCGGAGCGGCCACCAGCCCGATGACGCTCGTCACCGGCCTCGGCGACCAGTTCTCCGCAAACCTCGACCTCCACGCGGAAGGTGACGGCTACGTCCTGTTGAGCGTCGAGGCGCGGGACGTCACAGGTTCGAGCACGACCGCGGTGAAGGTGATTCGGCGCGATCGACCTCCGAAGATCACCGTGCAGAGCCCGACGGCCTGGTCGATCGCGAACCCCTCGATCGGCTACTCGTTCACCTGTCGAGACGACTTCGACGACGCTGGCTGCGTGACGCTCGCGGTGAGCGTCGGAGGAGAGCGCCGCAGCGAGGGCGCTGGCGATTCGTTGTCCGGGACGGTCGACCTCGGCTCCGTCGGCAACGCCGCGCCTGGGTTGTTGCTGACGGGGACCGACCGGTCCGGCTCGACCGGCACCGTCATCGTCCCGATCGTCGTCGAGACGAGCACCGCGATCGGTGCGACGACGGTGGTTCGAGGGCGGGTGATCGACGTGCGAGGGCAACGCGTGCTCTTCGAGAGTGACAGCACGAGCGCGCTGATGATTCGCGATCTCTCGGCCAGCCGCGACTGGGTCGTGAGCAGTGGCGCGTGGGGCGGCGCTGCGGTGCTCACTCCAACTGGCGCCCTCTTCGTCGAGGGCGGAACGATTCGAGAGTGGACCGAGAGCGGAACCACCGAGCTCGGCCCGGGCGGCGCCTTCGCAGCCGCGGGAGCCTATGCCCTCTGGGAGAGCGCCAACGGCTGGACGACGCGCGATCTGACGGCACGCGTGAGTACCTCGCTCGGAACGATCGGGTGCCCGGGGCTCGGCGCGAACGGCGACGTCGTCTTCATCGACGGCACGGTGAAGCGCTGGCGCGCGGGCACGATCAGCCAAGTCAGCGCGGCGCGCGATGCGTTCTGCCCGCGGACCGATGGAATCAACACCGTCTTCCAGTCGGGCGCTTCGTTCAACTACGCGAACACGGTGGTGCTCAGCTCGAGCACCGGCAGCGAACGGGTGCTCGCGCCGCCCGGTCTGCATCCCGTCGAGCCCTACCAGCTCTCGAACGGCTGGGTGGGCTACGGGAAACGCGACGACTTTGGGAAAGCCCAGGTGTGGCGCGCCGGCGCGTCGGGCGTCGACGCTCAGCTGACGATGCTCGGTGAGAGCTCGACCGTCGAGGCCGTCGGAGAGGACGGCTCGGTGCTGTTCCGCAACCAAGGCGGGCGCTACCTCGCGAAGGTGGGCGAGACGCCGAAGCGGATCAACGGCGGGTTCGGTACTCCGATCTGGCGCGATGCACGCTTCCTGCTCCTGATCGGGAACACCGTGTTCGCGCCGGTGCCCTGACCGTCACTTGGAGAGCGGCTCGAGCCGCGCGCGGCCGACGATGCGGAACAGGCTCGCTCGCGCGGTGATTCCGAGCGTCCGATGGAGGCGCACCTCGAGGACGGTGGACGTCTCGGTCTGGCCTCGAGCCTCCGGGCGGTAGTCTTCTTGATCGAAGACGAAGTTGCCGAGCGACCAGGCGACGAGCGTCGAGGCAGACGGCTGCTCGATCGCCTGGGGCACGTGAGGGTGGGCGCCGAAGATCGCGGTGACGCCCCGGGCCAGGAGCCACTCCGAGACGCGGTGCTGAGCGGCGTTCGGCGCGGTCGCGTATTCGTCTCCAAAGTGCACGAGGGCCACCACGACGTCGCTGGCCGCCTTCGCCTCCACGATGCGCCGCTCGAGGCCTGGCGAGAGCACTTGCGAGATCGTCGCCTCATCCGACGGCCAGGCGAGCACCGCGATCACGGCGACCCGCGCGCCGTGCGTCTCGAGGATGGCAGGCGCGTCGCGAAGCCCGGCGATGCCGAGTTCCTTCAAGGCCGACTGGGAGACCGCGGCGTCGCTTCGATCGCAGTGGTTGTTCGCCAGCGAGAGCGCATCGAAGCCGAGGGCCTTCAGCACCGGGAGATGCCGCCGCGGAGCCACCAGATCCATCACCCCTCGCGGTGACTCGTTCTCCCGAAAGCACGACTCGAGGTTCCCCAACCGAAGATCGGCGCGCGCCAGCACCGGGCGCACCTGGGCGAACGCGCGCTCCGGCCCGATCGCGTCGAGGGCCTTGGCGGTCGCGCGCCCGATCATCACGTCGCCGACGACCGCGAGGTGCACCAGCCCCGAGTCGAACTTCGCCGCGAGCCGCTTCGCCTCGAGCCGTGGGTCGGGCGATCGATCGCTGCGCTCGAGCTGCCAGCCTCGAAAGACGAAGCGGCTCAGCCTGCCCTTCGAGCGCACGATCACGTCGTCGCCCTCGGTGAAGAGCCCGTCGAGCTCGATCGCAGACGACATCCACCTGACCGACGAGACGCCTTCACGAACCGTCACGATCGCGAGGTGATGGTTGAGCCAGGGGGTGTCGCCGTAGTCCATCCACCCCGAGCGGTGGGGCACGACGCCCCGCTCGTTCTCGTCGCGCCTGATGAGCCATCGCAGCTCGGCGGGCTCGGGGCGACCGTCGACGCGAGTCGTGATCGGCAACGACGTCACCAGGTGATCGCCGGGCGCCGCCGCCGCGACGACGAGGACGAGCCAGCTCACTCCTCGGCCATCTCGTCGTAGCGCCGGAACGGCCCCTTCGGCTCGCTCGCGAACACCGGCTTGGTCCAGGCAGGGAGCGCAGGCCGCGGCTCGGCGCCGAGGCGCGTGCGCCAGACCGAGTCGGTGAGGCGTTCCTTGTCGGTGACCTCGTAGAACGACAGCACGCCGCCACGCCCGACCGCTGGCTTCCCGTCTCGAGGGAAGACGACGTAGACCGGGTGAACCCAGCCGGAGGCCACGTGCTGCACGCCGCCGGGACCGGTGAAGACGTCGGCGATGAGGCGCGAGTTGTTCTCGTCGAGCAGCATCCACCGGTCGCGGTTCTTCCCGGTGATGAGCGTCTGTTCCCAGAAGTGCTCGAGGTCGCCGCCGATGAACTTGATGAGCTGGTACTCGTCTGCCGAGAGCGCCTGCCCGGTGAGCTCCTTTCGCGAGATCGCCTCGAGCGCACCGACGAGCTTCTCGAACTTCCCGAAGGGCGCGCCGAGGCTGTCGGGGAAGAGCTTTCGTTCGGTGAGGCCCGTCCGGAGGTTGCTGAGTACGACTCCTGCGCGGGAGTAGATGGCGAGCTCAGGCACGACGTAGCCGCGATCGTCGATCTGCTCCTCGGTGTCCTCGAAGCCTGGGCCACCCATCTCGGCGAGGCCCTGCTTCGCATAGAGCACGGTGTCGTGCTTCAGCTCGGCGTAGTTCGCGAGGTAGGTGCTGAGCCGCAGCGTCGCGTAGGCGTTGCCGGCCATGAAGGGTGGCAGCCCTGGTGCGGCAGGCTCGAGCATCGGCTGGGTCGAGAACAACCACCCGGCGACCGCTTCGCTCGAGGCGCGCGAGGCGAGCAGCTTGGGCATCGTCGACTTGAGGGCCGCGCGCTGCTCGGCGTAGCCCGCGAACTGGGCGAGGTTCTCTGGCTCGAGGAGCTTCGCGGCGAGCGCCGACCCCAACACGTCCGGCACCTCGAGCGCACGAACGAAGGACTTCTGCTTGGCCTTCGGCTCGACGAGCGATTGGAAGATCACCGCGTCGATCACCGCGCGCTGCGAGAAGAAGTGGAACGCGCCTTGGGTCTCGAGCGAAGGCCCGGCCTCGGTCTTGGTGAGAATGCTCTGGACCTGCGGCTTGGGCAGCTTGGCGAACTTCGCGCGGAGCGCCTCGAGCCCGACGTCGTCGAGCGAGGACTGCACAGCGACGAGCGAGCTCACCTCGAGCACCGAGGCATCGTCGGAAGGGCCCACCAGGAACCCGATCGCCTCGTCGAGCGCGCGCCAGCGAGCGAGGGTGTCGCCCTTCGAGAGCGAGAGGCTGAGCAGCACGGCTCCGCGCACGCCGCGATCGGAGTCGAACGAGAACAGCACCCGCGACAGCCACATCATCGCCCTGAAGTACGCCTGCAGCTTGGTCAGCTTGAGGTAGTGACCGCGCACCGTGTACTGCGAGTAGTCCTCCTTGAAGTCGCCGGGGTAGTCGTAGACGTCGGGTTTCGCGGTCTCCTTCGCGTCGAGAATGCGGTTCACCTCGGCCGTCACCCGCGCGCCGAGCCCCGCGGGGAGGGTCTTCGGCAGGAGCGTCGCAACCGCGCTCCGGGTGGCCTCGGCAAAGTCGTGCGCCTGCTCTGCGGTGTCGACGCCGACGGTGCTGCCGTCGTCCTCCTTCGATGCGAGCTCGCGCTCGTCGAGTTCGGCGCTGGCGAGAAAGACGTGCGCCACCGAGAGGAAGACGAGGTTGTCGTCGATCGCCGCTTCCCACTTCGTGCCTGCCAGGGCGGTGCGCTGTTCGAGGGTCGCGTCGAGCAGCTTGACGACGATCGCCTCGAGCTCCGGCAGGAAGCGCTGCACCTCGGCCTGCGCCAAGGCGTAGTCGAAGAAGAGGTGCAGGTGATGGAGCACGACGTCGGTCGTCACCACGCTGGGGAACGAGGTCAGGAAGCGACGCTTGATGAGGAAGCCGTCATCGTCGTTCACCTCTTCGCGCGAGATCTCGAGCGGGCGATAGCGGTTCTGCTCGTAGATCTGGAAGAACTCGTCGTAGGCGCGGTTGCCGTCGACGGCGATGCCTTCCTTCTCGAGGAGAGCGAAGGTGCCGGGCGCGACCATCAGCTGCGGCACGTACTTCCAGCCCGGAGCACTCGACGCCCCCGCATCGACGGCGCTCGGGACGATCGCGACCTTCGGGTCCTCGAAGCGCTTTCCGGCGAAGGGCCTCGCCGGCGCTGGCACCTGGAGCTGGTAGCTCAACGAGCCGAGGGTCACCTTCGTACGAGTGCTGGGCGTGGGCGTCGCTGGACCGGGCGGCGGCTCGGCCTGCGTCGGGTCGGGCCGCTTCCCGCACTTCCCACAGCCGACGGCGAGTGAGAGCACCACCGCGAAGAACGAGAGCGCGCGCATGGGCAGGGTCATACCCAGAGTTCGGCGCGGGAGGCGCGATCGATCAGCCGAGGGGGTGCCCAGCGAGCACCGCGGCGGGGTTCGTCTCCGTGAGGAGCCCGAGCGCCTGCCGCCCACCTGCCTTGACGATCGCTTCGAGGCTCTCGGCGACCCACTTCTCGGCGCCGACCGGCGAGTGCAGATCGGTCGCGGCGATCGAATAGAGGCCAGCGTCGAAGAGCTGACGCGCGAGCTTCTGCGCCGGCTTTCCATACCGGCCGATCAGCGCGCCCATGTCGAGCTGGAGAAGGGCCCCGGCTTGAACGGCCTCGGCGGCGCGGCCCTTGCGCTCGAACTCGAAGCAGCGCTCCGGGTGGGCGATCACCGGGGTCACGCCCTTGAGCTTCATTCGGAAGATCACGTCGGTCAGCTGCGGGAGCGGCGCGGTGTAGGGCGCTTCCACGAGGAGGTACTTGCCGGCGGACCCGAGGCGACGTGACTCGGGCGTGGGCAGCGAGGTGAGCAACGTCTCGTCGAGGAAGAAGTTCTCGGCGTTGACGTCGAGCGACAACCCAAGGCCCTGGCGGCCGAGCTCGAGCTTCACCTCCTCGAGGCGAGCAAGGGCGACCGCGCGTGAGGCGTACTCGGGGCGGTTGTGCGGGCTGGGTGCCAGCGTGCCGAAGCCCAGAGCGACCAACGTCTTCGCCATCGCGATCGTCTCGTCCATCGACTTGCACCCGTCGTCGACGCCGGGGAGCAGGTGGAGGTGGAGATCGACCATCGCCATGACGGTGATGCTATGCCACGGCCATGGCGCTCGATCCAAAGCTGCTCGACATCCTCGCCTGCCCCGAGGACAAGGGGCCCCTCCTCTACTTCGCGGCCGATCGGGTGCTCTACAACCCGCGCCTCAAGCGCAAGTACCGGGTCGACGACGACATTCCCGTGATGCTGATCGAGGAAGCGACCGCCGCCTCACCCAGCGATCACGAAGCGCTGATGGCGAAGGCCGCTGCCGAGGGCATCAAGCCGAACTTCTGATGCGGCTCATCGACACCCACTGCCACCTCGACATGCCGCGCTTCGACGGCGATCGAGAGGCGGTGCTCGAACGGGCCTCTGGCGCTGGCGTCGCCGGGTTGATCGTTCCCGGTGTGGGGCCAGCGACCTGGGAGGCGCTGCTCGAGTGGCCTCGGCGAGATCGACGCGTGCAAGTCGGCCTCGGCATTCACCCCCAGTTTCTCCCCGATCTCGACGAAGCCGACGACGAGGAGCACCTCGCGACGCTGGACTCGCTGCTCGGGCGCGGTGGCGCGATCGCGGTCGGAGAGTGCGGCCTCGATGGACCGACCGAGGTGCCGATGGAGCGGCAGGTGCGGGTGCTCCGTGGGCACTTCGCGCTCGCGAGGAAGCACCAGCTGCCGTTGTTGATGCACTGCCTGCGCGCCCACCCTGCGTTGCTCGAGTTGCTGAAGACCGAGCCTCTGCCCGAGGCGGGGCTCCTCATGCACAGCTACTCGGGCTCGGCCGAGCTCACGAAGAAGTACGTCCGCTTCGGGTGTCACTTCTCGTTCGCGGGGCCGGTGAGCTTCGCTGAGGCGCGACGGCCGATCGATGCACTCCGGAGCGTTCCCCTCGAGCGGCTCCTCGTCGAGACCGACGCACCCGATCAGGCGCCGCATCCCCATCGTGGCCAGCGCTCCGAACCCGCCTTCCTCCCACTGATCGTCCAGGCGATGGCGAGCGCACGGGGCGAGGCGATCGATGCGCTCGAACAAGCGCTCTTCGCGAACACGGTTCGGCTCTTCCCCGTATTTCAGGGCGTCGCTTCGATCTGAGCGCGGGCTCGAGCGAGCCAGGGCACGAGATCCTTCGCGTCGAGGGGATTCTTCGCGCCGGCCTGTTCCCACAGCTCGATCGCCTCTTCCGGCCGGTGCTGAATGAAGGCGACCATTCCGCGATCCATCAACTCGTTCGCCGAAGCGACGGCTTGCACGCAGTCGGGGAGCCCGCCCTCCGGCTCGCCGCGTTCGACGAGAATCCAGCAGCGAGTGCCGCGAGCGGCCGCTGAGGCAGGGTCGCGCTTGAGCGCCTCGTCGACGAGTTCGAGCGCAACCGGAAGATCGCCCTGGCTCATCAGCAGCGCCCAGGCGGCGTTGTTCAGCGTCACCGCGTCGGTGCGGCTGTCGGCTCGAGCGGTCTTCGCATCCGCAAGTCCGCCGTCGAAGTCTCCGAGCCGGAACCGGGCGAAGGCGCGCCTGCCGAACCAGTCGGGCTGCTGGCTGCCGTTGAGCGCGCGAGTGAGATCGGCGTCGGCTGCGGCGTAGTTGCCAGTGGCAAACTGCAGCTCGGCCCTCAGCTCGAACGCCTTGAGCTCGGCGAGCTCGCGGTCTGGGCCCTTCAATCGATCGACGAACCGATCGAGATCGGCGATGCCTCCGTCGAGATCGCCGCGCTCTCGGCGCACCATGGCGCGAGCGACCAGAGGCGTCGGATCGGAGGAGATCGCGATCGCCTTGGTGGTGAACGCTTCTGCCTTCTCGAGCTCACCCGAGGCGCGGGCCTTGTCGGCGTCGACGAGGAGGAGCGCGACCTGCACCTTGGGGTTGTTCTCGGTGCGCACCTTCGCGAGCACCGCCAGCCCGATCACCGCGGCGATCACGATCAGCTGAGAACCGAACGACGCGCCCTTCCCGTCTCGCTCGATCGCCGAAGCCGTCGCGACGAAGCCGGCGAGGAGCCCGATGCCGGCGCCTCCCAAGTGGGCGGCGTTGTCGAGGTACGGAATCGAGAGCGCGAGGAAGACGTTGATCGCCACCGTCGCGAGAATGCCGTCCCACAGGCCGCGCAACGCGTTGGGCGGGAGCAAGTGACGCGCTTGCAACGCGAACCCGGTCACGAACCCGAAGAGCCCGAAGATCGCGCCCGAGGCGCCAGCCGAGATCCCGAGTGGGTTCCAGATCACCGAGACGAAGGAGCCCCCGAGCCCAGCGAGCACGTAGACGAGCAGGTAGAGCGGCCCATGGAGCAGGCGCTCCACGACGGCGCCGAGCCGCCACAACGAGTACATGTTCACCAGCAGATGGAGCGCGCCGATGTGCACGAAGATGCTCGTCGCCGCCCGCCACCACTCGCGCTCGAAGACGACGGACACACCGTGGTTCGCCCCGAAGCGCAGCAGCTGTTCCTGCGTCGGATCGGTGGGTGAGACGCCGAGCGCCACCATCACCCCGAAGACGGCCACGTTGGCCCCGATGAGGATGAAGGTCAGGTACGGGCGGCGCTCCATGGCGCATGGGCTCTAGCCCGGGACGCGGCGTCCCGCTCGAAGAAGTCCGATCCGAGGCGCCGTTCGACCGGGCGCTCGATGGGTTGCAGACAGCCCGTGGTTTCGTGCAAACAGGCCCGCATGGAGTCTTCCCCCGTCGAACAGCCCCAGCTCCCGGTGGTGCCGCACGAGAAGCCGTGGCGCCTGCACCGTCGCTTCGATCGCACCGGCCGGCTGCTCGGCGACGAAGGCATGAAGCGGCTCGAGCAGGCGAAGGTGATCGTCTTCGGCTTGGGCGGTGTCGGCAGCTATGCCGTGGAGGGCCTGGTGCGCAGCGGCGTCGGCTCGATCACCGTCGTCGACTTCGATCTCGTCTGCGTCACCAACTCGAACCGGCAGCTCCACGCGACGGTGAGCTCGGTCGGCAAGCCCAAGGCCGAGCTGATGGCGCAGCGCTGCAAGGCGATCAACCCCGACGTGCAGGTGACGCCGGTCGTCGACTTCTACCGGGAAGAGCGCGCCGCCGAGCTGCTCCAGGGCCCGTTCGACTTCGTCATCGACGCGATCGACAACGTGAAGGCGAAGCTCAACCTGCTCCACGAGTGCCTGGCGCGCGGCTACCCGGTGGTGAGCTCGATGGGCGCGGCAGGCCGGCTCGACCCGACGGCGATCCGCGTCGAGGATCTCTGCGAGACGCACATGGACCCGTTCGCGAAGGACATTCGCAAGCTGCTCAAGCGGAAGTACGGGCACGACACCTCGAAGCCGACGGGCATCACCGCGGTGTTCTCGATCGAGCCGCGACGGGACCCGCACGCGGTGCACTACGACGAGCAGCACGGCGGGTTCCTCTGCGTCTGCCCTCAGGGCGAGAACGAGTTCCATTCCTGCGAGCACCGCAACCAGATCGACGGCTCGGTGGCCTTCGTCACCAGCGTGTTCGGCATGCAGATGGCGGGCGTGGTGGTGCGGCGGGTCGCCCAGGGGCGCTGAGTGCCGCTGCCGCGCGCGACCTCGGACGAGCTGATCTTCGTCGGCTCCTCGGGCGAGGGGAATCGTGGGCGCGCGTTGCTCTCGGTGCTTGCGCTCCAAGAGGGCCTCATCGGGAGCGCCGCGCACTGTGAGCTGCGCTTCGCCGATCCCTTCATGGCTGCCGAGCATGGCCGCCTCGCCCGCCTCGACGGCCGCTGGTTTCTGACGTCGGCGGCGATCGGGCTCTCGGTCTTCGTCGACGGCCAACAACCGCCTCCTGGGCAAGGGTACCGGCTCGAGCCTGGCGCGCTCGTGGAGGTCGCCGATACCTGGTTCATCGTCGGCGGTGGGCCCGATCGGCCGGTGATTCCCCTCGGCGATCCCCTCGCGCGCGCGGCCCTCGGCGATCGATTGGTCGAGCTGGGTGATCCGCTCGGCGAGTACGTCAACGGTCCTCCGCTCGGCTGGCCGGAGGAGCTCGAGTGGTTCGTCGAACGCGTCGACGACGTGAGCTTCGACGGGGCGCTCGTGCAGCGAGCGACGGTGCGAGCCGATGAGGAGACCAGCCCGATCACCTTTCGCAGCCAGCTCCGCGAGTTCCTCGCCCACCCGATCTGCGGCGCGATCGAATCGCTCACCGTCGCGACGGAGACCCTGCCGGACGACGCGGTGGAGAACGCCCGCTTGATGCTCCACGCGATCGCCGCGGCCTGCCCGCCCAGGCTCTCGACGATCTCGCTGGGCGTCGTGGCGATCGAGGCGCGTGCGCTCGAGGCAGACCTCGCCGCCCTCGCCGGTGCCCTGCCCCTTCGCAGCCACTCGCAAGACCTGGTGCGTGCGCCAGCGCCCCCGTCGATCGTCGTGCTGGAAGCGGTCGGCTGGGCGCCGCGTCAACGGCTCGAACGAATTCCGCTGACCGATGGCCTCGCCGTCATGCGCTCGGGAGCGCTCGAGCACGACCTCGGCCAGAACGAGCCCGGCGTGGCCCTTCGTTTTCGTCACCGAGGTGCCGGGCGGTGGAGCGCCGACACCGACTCCGGTTCGCCCTCTCGGAGCCTCCGCACTGGCGACGAGCTGGCCGTTCGAGATCTCGTCTTCCGCTTCGAGACGTGACGGACTCTCAGCGACCGAGGCACTGCCGCACCGCGGGCGTCATCGTCCACCCGCACTGCCCGTCGGCCTGACGCTCGCACACCGTCTGCCGGTAGCAGACGTACTCGGGGCGCGCCTCACAGCTGGTGACCACGTCCTGCCCATCGCTGCACACCTGGCCAGAACAACCACCGATGAAGCACGACGCCGGCGCCGCGAGCAGCTCGACCTTCGTCGAGGCCTCGAAGGTCTCACCCATGCGAGTCGGCAGCCACGCCTTCACCACGAGCCACCCAGCGGGCACGCCGTGCAGGGTGATCGTGTCGTTGGTCGTCTTCGAGGCGCCAGGCTGGAGCGTGAAGGTGCTGAGCGCTCCGGTGAAGCGCCGGGTCGCCGACCAGACGTAGAGGATGTCGCCCGAGGCGTTGGTCACCTCGAGCTGGAACTGCTGGCCGCTCGAGAACTGGAAGGTGACGGGCTGGGAGGTCTCGTTTCGCAGGTGGTAGGTCGCCCGAATCGTCGCGGTCCCATCGGCGCCGAGCTGCACCTGCGCGGCGTCGGTGGTGAGCGAGGCCTTCACCGTCGGCATCGGGTAGGTCCGGCCGCTCACGGTGGCGCGGGTGAGCGAGAAGGTGCGGCCGTCGGCCATTCCGAGCTCCACCAGCCCAGCGTTCTCCGCGAAGGTGAGCGAGCTGAAGGGCGGCTGCGCGCAGCGGACGTACGGCGGAGGACGAACGGTGAACTGATAGCGCTTGGCGGCCGTGAAGGTACCGGCCGGCGTGGTGAGCGACACGGTGCCGCGCACGGGCGTCACCGTGAACTGCTCGCACGGGCTGCCCATCGAGAACTGGGTCTCGGCGTTCGAGCGGAAGTTGACGAAGGTCTCCCACTTCGCGGCGCCCTGGTTCCAGATCCACAGGCGGGTCCCCGCGAACGCCATCCACGCGGGCGCGCTCCCGAAGCCCTCGACGAGGTGAACGGTGCCCGACGCGCGGGTGACACGGAGCGTGCGGGTGCTCGTCCCGTCCTCGAGCGTCCACCCGTTGCCGGCGCGCAGGGGGAGATAGTTGGCGATGGTGAGGCCCTGCTCGGTCTCGGCGACGTCGGCCGTCGGCCCCGTCAGCCCATCGCCCGCGACGACCGCCGCGGAATCGACGCCACACCCTGCTGCCACGACGAGCGCCACCAACCCAATGAGCTTGTTCATGCGCGCCGTATGCAACGAACCCACACAAACCTACAAGCCCCTTCATATGAATCGCGCTCATCGATGAAACCGAAGAGTGTCGCGTTTCTGTTTCACTGGTCGACCAGTTCTCCGGGTCGGCGCTCAGGCGAATGGGTGCGGGTTCACGCCGAAGGGGCTGGTGGTGACGCCCGCCGCTGCCGCGATGAGCGCCCAGAGTTCGCGCGGGCCCGTGCGGACTCCGTTGCGGGGCGCGTAGGTGTCGTAGGCGCCGGTGATGACGAAGTTGCCGCTGGTGCCCTGCCGCACGTGCTTGCCCCAGACGTTCGCGACCAAGGTGCCGGCGTGCCCGGTGTCGAGGGTGCGAGTGAAGTCGCCGATCAGCGCGGTGACGACGTTGTGGCCCGGCAGCTCGAGGGTCCGCCGGAGGAAGGCGCGCAGCGACGGCAAGAGCAGCCGGTTCATTCCGTCACGGGCGCACGAGCCGTCGTTGTCGGAGTGGGTGTCCCAGCCGAGCGTGCACTCCGGGCCGCGACCGTTGATCAGGACGACGCTGGTGCCCGCACGGATGAGCAGCTCGGCGGTCGCGAACTGGCTCGCGAAGCCGGTGATCAACGTCGTCGCCGGCGAGAAGCCGTAGGCCTGGGAGATCTCGCTCCAATCGACTTGCACTGGCGGCGCCGCGAGCGCCCGCACCACACCGCTCAGCCCGTCGGTCAACGAGACGAGCGAGCGCTGATTGCGGGCGAGCGTCGGGGCGGAGAGGCGAACGGCTCCGCGGAGGCCAGCGAGGGCGGTGGCGCGGGAGGGCACGAGCTCACCGGGTGGCTGCGCGCCCAGGGCCGCCAGCACCCCGCCCGCGTCGGTCAGCCGCTGCACGCTCGCGGTTCCGATCGCGTCGTGGTGCCCGGGCAGGTAGACGCCGACGTTCGCGCACGCCACCGGCGCGTCGGTCGAGATCGCGTTCGCCAGTCGCAGCGGGTAGCTCTTGCCCCGCTCGTCGTTGACCAACGCCTTCTGGGCGACGTCGTGGGCGCTGATCCCGTGAAAGACGCCGACGTTGCACATGCGCTGGAGGGTCGAGTCCTCGAGCGTGCCGAAGGTCGCGTTGTCCACCACCACGCCGTTGCCGACGTCGCGGGTGTTGCTGCCGGTGCAGCTGAAGGCGTTGCGGGAGACGAAGCAGTCGGCTTGGCCGAACAAGGAGTGCAGCCCACCGGTGAGGTTGACGATCACGACGGTCGATCGCTCGGCTTGCTGCGCGAACGCGGGCGCCGCGACGAGCGACCCCGCCGTTCCCAGGCCTGCACGAAACAAGGTGCGTCGGGTGAAGTGCATGCGTGCTCCGTCAGAAGAGGAGAAACCCGGCCGACGCGCCCAGCGAGGCGCAGAGCGCCGCCCATTGCCGCTTCACGTCGGACTCGAGCGACGGCGTCTCGAGGGCGAGCTCGACGCAGACCGCGAGCTCTTCGCTGCTCAGCTCACGCTTCCAGATCAGCTTCCCCATCACCTGACATTGCCGCGGCGCCGAGGTCGCGTTCGGGCTCGTCGCGTAGTCGGCGTGGCCGAAGGGGTGGTAGTTGCGTGGGTCCTTCACCCTGCCCAGGCAGCCCTGGAAGGCGAGCGAGTACGCGGCGTAGACGGAGGCGAAGCTGGCTTGGGTGTTCTCGTGCCACCGCTCGGGAACGATGCCGAACGTCTGCTTCACGCTGCCAGGCACCGGAGCGGCGATGCCGCGGGACTCGAGCACGTGGGAGAGATCGTCGCCGTCACGCAGCCGCGCGACGTCCTGGCCGGCCGCGAGCGGGAGCCGATCGGCATCGAGCGCCTCACCGCCAAAGCCCTGGTAGCTCCGGCCCGTCGAGCGCCCGTCGCACGCCACCGCCGCGGGGAGCCGAAGGACCGGCTCGGGCGTCGGCGTCGGCTCGGAGCTGATGAGCTCGGTGCCAGGAAGTTCGGGCGCTGTCCCACCGGCGGCTCGCCCACCTTCGAGCGTGCCGGAGCAGGCGGCCCCGGCGAGGAGCACTCCAACCAAGGCTCTCATGGCAAGTCTCCGCAGAAGCCGGGGTCCTCGATCAGCACCCGAAGGCCGTCCTGGATCTTCCCCGAGGCCTGAAACGCGTCGACGCAGCGATCGAACAGCGGCGCTTCGCAGGCGTACTCTGCCCGCCCGTAGACGAACTCGAAGGCGAGCCGGCACGACCAGAAGTCGAACGCCTCGGACGCCACCAACGTCTCGACGAGCTGCCGCAGATCGGTCACCGAGCGATTGAGCACGGGCTGCGGGCCCTCTCGTGTGGGTGCGAAGCCGAGCTGGCGATTCACGACCGTCTTCCGCGGGAGCAGCCGCGCCACGAAGTCGAGCGCATACGGCCCCTGGTAGTGACACCCCGCGCACGCCGGCGCGCGTCGGCCCATCGAGTCGTTGGGCACGTTCGGATCGGCGTTGTTCGCGGCGGCCGTGCGCACCGAGCCGATCGTGTTCTGCAGCACCCGGTTCGCCGCGACGATGAGGTAGCCGTCCTTCTCGTTGCCGGCGTAGCGCTGGAGCCACCCTTCGCTGGTGAAGTAGCCGAGCCCGTCGGGGTCGGCCTCCACCACCGGGTAGTCGCGGTTGGGCACCTTGAGGCGGCCGACGAAGGTGTCGCGCCAGGGCAGCTGGTTCGCGAGCACGTGCTGAGCGATGAAGAAGCTCGAGTCGGCCGCGTGGTTCCGGCCTGGCTCGGGGTTGAACTTCGAGTTGATGAAGCCGGCGAAGCGAGCGTTGAACGCAGGGGCTCGCAACGCTTCGTCGACGGAGGTGGCCGAGCGCGCGTAGCCGCCACTCGTGCCCAACAGCACTCGCCACTTTCGGGCATTGCAGAGGGCCGACTGCGCCGCAGCTGGAAGGGCCAACAGGAGCACGAGGCTGAGCAGGGGTCGCACGCCCAAGGAATGCCTCGAGCCCGAAGGACCCTTCCCGAGTGGCAACCCGCCGATCTTCTTCAACCTTCGGCGAGCTTCGCGAACGCGGCGGCGAGGTTGGGTCGCTCGGTGAGGACACCTCGCATCGGATCACCATGCTTCTCGAGCCACGCGCGACCGTTGCGAATCGTGAACTTGGTGGGGGTGAGCCCGTCGACGACCTCGCTCCAGGGGATCGGCATCGACACCGGGGCGCCGTCCTTCGCGCGAACGCAGAACGGGGCCGCGACGACCTTCACCGGGCCGTTCTGCACGAGGTCGAGGTAGACGCGCCCGTGGCGCTTGGGCACCGAGCGCTCCAGGGTGCCGAGCGTCGGGTGCTTCTGGAGCAGGAGGGCCGCGAGCACTTCGGCCAGCTGCCTGGCACCGTCGTGATCGAGCTGGCCGCCCAGCGGAATGAAGACGTGGAGCCCGCTCGACCCGCTCGTCTTCACGTACGCAGGGAGCCCAGCGTGATCGCAGATCGCCTTGAGCTCGTTGGCGAGGGTGATCACCGAGGCGAACGGCGCGTCCTTCGGGTCGAAGTCGACGACGCACCAGTCGGGCCGCCCCATGTTCGCCGCGCGGGTGGTGGGAATGTGGAACGGCAGCGCGCCCAGGTTCGCGCACCACTCGAGGGTGGGGAGATCGTCACAGACGATCTGATCGACCTCGCGGTTCATCTCTTCGCTGAAGGTGCGCACGGTACGCACGAAGTCGGGCGCCTTGGGTGGCTTGGCCTTCTGGAAGAAGTTCTTCCCGGTGATCCCGTCGGGGTAGCGCGTGACGAGCAGCGGCCGGTCCTTCAGGTACGGCAACATGAAGGGCGCCACGTCGTGGTACCAGGAGAAGATCTCACCCTTCGAGATGCCGTCCTTCGGGAAGTAGATCTTCGTCGGGTTCGACAGCGAGACGCCGGGCGGTGGATCGGAAGACGTGTCGGGCAGGCGCTTCTCGGGCGGCGTCGGGCACTCCTCAGGGCGCTTGTCGGGGCGGAAGCGGAGGAAGACCGGCTCTCGGAGCGAGAGGTTCTCGGGCCAGGACTTGTAGCGGACCTCGATCACCATCGTCGGGGTGACCCACTTCATCTCGGGGTCGAGCGGCACGTCGCCCAGGCAGACCGGCGCGGGCACGACGTTGGCGTCGAGTTCCTTGCGTACCGGCGCGGCCACCTTCGGGTTGTAGCCAGCGCCCACCTTGCCTGCGTACAGCCAGCGCTCTCCGTCCCAGGTCGAGAGCGAGAGCGCGCCGTCGTCGTCGGCGAAGCCCGTCACCGCGAAGTCGGCGATGGTGGTGAGGGGAATCTTGAGCCAGCGATCGCTCCGCCCGCCCTCGTAGGGCGCGTCCGCCCGCTTCGCCATCACCCCTTCGAGCCCCTTCTGCCGAACGACCTCGAGCAGCGCCTCGCCCTGGGTCTCCACGTGCTCGACCGGGAGCACGCGCGCGCCCTCGACCTTCGGGAGCAGTCCGAGCAGCAGCTCCTTGCGCTGACGCAGCGGCAGCCGGCGGGTGTCGTGGCCGTCGAGCATGAGGAGATCGAAGCCGAAGAACACCGCGGGATCGGCGTGCGAGGCCGAGACGATGTCCTTGCGGTGCGCGAGCGTCGATCGTTTGAGCAGGCGCTGGAAGATCGGGTGCCCGTGCTCGTTCTGAATCACCAGCTCGCCGTCGATGATGAAGTCCGGGCCGGGGAGCGCTTCGAGGGCGGCGACGATCTCGGGGAACAACGTCGTCGCTTCTCGCCCGCGACGCAGCACGAGCCGCACCTTCTTCGAGATCCGCTCGGCGAGCAGGCGAAAGCCGTCGAACTTGAGCTCGAAGAGCCAGCCCTCGGAGGTGAAGGCGGTGGTGCGAGGCTCGGCAAGCTGCAGCTCGACGTCTTCGGCCTTCATGAGCCGTCGCGCCGCTTGAGGGCGACGTAGCGCGCGGCGTCCGCCCGGGTGAACTTGAGGAGAATGGGCTCGCCGGCCGGCGTCTGAGCGACGAGCTCCTGCAGCTGCCGAATCGACGCCACCTTCACCCGGTTCGCCTCGACGATCAGATCGCCGACGGCGAGACCACCCAGCTCGGCGACGCTCCCGGGTGCGATCGCTTCGACGTGCACGCCCTGCCCTTGCGACGGCTCCAGCTCGGTGAGGACGAGCCCCAGCGCGTCGATGCGCCCACCCGACGCCATCACCTTGCTCGGCCCCGCGGCGGGTCGCGTCGAGAGCAGCGCCGAGGCGTTGATCACCTTCCCACCGCGCACGATGCCGAGCCTCACCACCACGCCCGGCCCCTGAATCGCGATTCGTCGCAGCAGCTGTTGATACCGATCGACGGGCTTGCCGTTCACCGAGACGAGCCGATCGCCTGGCTTGAGGCCGGCGCGCGCCGCGGGAGACTCCGGGTAGACGTCGACGATCGTCGCTTCGTCGGCCTCCTTCGACTCGACCACCGTCACCCCGAGCCAGCCGCGCACCGGCGTGCCGTTGTCGCGCAAGTTGGGGAGCAGCTCCTTCACCAGGTTCACCGGCACCGCGAAGCCGATGCCCTGGCCCTGGTTCATGATCGCGGTGGTGACGCCGACGACGTGGCCCTTCATGTCGAAGAGCGGCCCACCGGAGTTGCCCGGGTTGATGAGCGCGTTCGTCTGAATGAAGTCGTCGAAGGGGCCGACGCCGATCACCCGCTCCCGAGCCGAGATGAGCCCGTGGGTGACCGAGGTGTCGAGCCCGAAGGGGTTGCCGATCGCGACCACCCAGTCGCCCACCTCGAGATCGTCGGAGTCGCCGAGGGTCACCACCACCAGATCGCGCGCGTCGGTGAGGCGCAGCAGCGCGAGATCGGTCTCGGGGTCGCGACCGACGACCTGCGCCTCGAAGCTCTTGCCGTCGGCGGTTCGAACGACGATCGACTCGGCGCGCTCGATGACGTGGTTGTTCGTGACGACGAGGCCGTCGGAGGTGATCACGAAGCCCGAACCGAGCCCCTTCGAGGAGCCGCCGTTCTTCGCCGAGATGTTCACCACGCCCGAGCGAACGGCTCGGACGAGCGGCGCCAGGGAGGTCGGTGGAGTGAAGGACGGAACGAGCGACGGCCCGCCGGGCAGCTTCTCCTTCCAGAACGGAATGATCGTTCGCTCGCGCCAGACGGTGGGGCCGCTCGAGTCGGTCTCGACGGCTGGCGGGGGCTTCGCCGACAGGCCCTCTCGTTGGGCGCGCACCTTCTCCTTGGCCCAGTCGGACGCGTCGTCGGCGAGGGCGACGAAGGGGACGAAGACGAAGAGGAGAAGCGGCCGCACGAAGCCCGACTCAACCCGAGATTCGGGCCAGCGTCACGCTTGCGCCGGCTGCACGTACTTGGCGACCTTCACCCGCCCTGCCCGGAGCACCCGGCCCTTGAGCGTCCACGCGGCCTTGAGCACCGCCACCACTCGGCCGTCCTCGGCGGGGTTGGGGGTGATCTCCATGTCGGTCGCTTCGGCGAGGTTGGGATCGTAAGCGCCGCCCTTGAGTTCGACGCGCTCGAGCCCGAACTCCTCGGCTCGCTTCACCAGCCCGTCACGAATCAGCCGAACGCCCTTCGAGATTGGAGAGTCGTCACCAGTGAGGCAGAGCTCGAGATCGTCGATCGCCTCGAGCAGCACCAGCGCCACCTTGCCCTTCTCGAGATCGAGCAGCTGATCGCGCTCGCGAGTGAGCCGGGTCTTGAAGGCCTCTCGCTCGCTCTCGCTCCGCTGGAGCCCTGCGGCGAGCTCGTTGATGCGTCGGTGGGCGGCCTCGAGCTCGGAGGTCAGCCGGCCGACCTCGGTCGACTCGGGACGCATCACGTCGACCTCGATCGGCAGCCCGTCTTCCTTGAAGCGGCGCTTGTCGTTGATCTTCACCGCCGGCTCGGCGGCGTCCTCAGGGTGCACGTTGCCCGTCTCACTCATGGCCGGGCCAAGGTAACCGTCGACCTCGGGGTGTCAACGGTCGCGCTGGGCGTCCAGATACCGCGAGGCGGCCTTCTGGACCCAATCGGGCGCCTTGGGGTGACGGGAAGCGGCTTCGAGCGCGCGCACCCACCGCAGGCGATCGGCTGGGCCGAGGTTCAGCACTCGATTGATCATCGACACGGTGAGGAACGTGGGCTGGCGGGCGAGCGAGGCCTCGAGCTCGGCTTCGAACCCTCCGTCGCGCTCGATGGGGTGAATGAGGGCGCCGGGGGTGCCGAACTCCGCGTCGGGGAAGCGCTCGAGCAGGGCGAAGACGTGGCTTCGGTACCGGGCGGGATCGATCGCAGGAACGCCCCGCTCCACGAGCTCAGCGAGCCGGCGCATCGTCTCGTCGGGATCGTCTCCGGGCGTGAAGCCGTCGAGCGCACCAAGGGCCGCCTCGAAGCGTGACAGGAGCAGCGCGCGCACCTCGCCGATGAGATGGAGCGACCCGGCCGCCAGCACCACGTCGTTCGGGCGCGCCGCCGCGATCGCGCGATCGATCGCGACCTCCACCCCAGCGCACGTCTCAGCCGCGGCACAGAGCGAGCGGGCGAGCGGGAGGAGCTCGGCTGGCGCCTTCGAGCGAGGGCTGTGGAGCGGGGTCAAGTGCACCGAGGCCATCTTCGGGAAGAGCCGCCGCATCATCGGCTCCGAGTCCTTGTCGGCGAACACCCCGAAGACGAGGTGCAGGTCGACCCCCGCGAAGGAGCGCTCGAGCGCCTCCACCAACGCGTCGACGCCGGCCGGGTTGTGCGCGCCGTCGAGGAGCAGCGAGGGCCGTCCTGGCAGCAGCTCGAGGCGCCCAGGCCAGCGCGCCGCAGCGAGCCCCTGGCGAATCACCTCGTCGGAGAGCTCGATCGGCAGCTGCTCGAGACAGCCGAGCGCGATGGCCGCGTTCTGCAGTTGGTGCTCTCCGCGCAAGGGAACCGAGAGCCCGTCGATCGTCCGCTTCACGCCGACGAACCGACGCCCGTCGAAGCTGAGCTGCGACCCCTCGATGACGAGCGCCGAGGCCTTCGTCGAACGGAAGACCGAGAGGACCTCCGGCACCGCGCGGGCGACGATCAAGGGCACGCCGGGCTTCGCGATGCCCGCCTTCTCGGCGGCGATGGCAGGGAGCGTCGCCCCGAGGAACTCCTGGTGATCGAACGAGATGGAGGTGATCGCGGTGACGACGGGCGCGCAGAGCACGGTGGCGTCCAACCGACCGCCGAGGCCGGTCTCGATCACCGCGAGCTCCACCCGCTCCTGCTGGAAGTGCCAGAAGGCGAGCGCGGTGCCGAACTCGAAGTAGGTCAGCTCGTGGTCTCGCCCCAGGCGCTCGAGGAGCTCGCCGACCCGCTTCGCCAACGTCTCGTCGTCGACGTCGACGCCGTTCACCTTGAAGCGCTCGTTCACCCGCACGAGGTGGGGCGACGAGTAGAACCCGGTGCGGACACGGCCGGAGAGGATCGACGAGAGGATCGCGCAGACCGACCCCTTCCCGTTCGTGCCGGCGACGTGAATGGCCGCGAATGAACGCTCCGGGTGACCGAGCCGCTCGAGGGCACGGGCGATTCGCTCGAGGCCCATGCGCATGGTCGAAGGCGTGAGCGCCTCCAGGTACGCATGCGCCTCGGCCGGAGTCATCGGCTCAGCTCATCAGCCCGATCAGCTGCGAGAGCTTGGTCTTGAGATCCTTGCGCTGGACGATCGCGTCGATCATTCCGTGCTCGAGGAGGAACTCGGAGCGCTGGAACCCCTCGGGCAACTTCTGGCGAATCGTCTGCTCGATGACCCGCGGGCCGGCGAAGCCGATCAGCGCGCGCGGCTCGGCGAGGATCACGTCGCCCAGCCACGAGAACGAGGCGGCCACGCCACCGGTCGTCGGGTGCAACATCACCGAGATGTACGGCTTCTTCACCTCGCGGAAGCGGTTGATGGCCGCGCAGGTCTTCGCCATCTGCATCAACGAGAAGATGCCTTCCTGCATGCGCGCGCCGCCCGAGGCGGAGAAGACGATGGCCGGCACGTCGAGCTCGCGGGCCCGTTCGAAGACGCGCGCGACCTTCTCGCCGACGACGCTCCCCATCGAGCCGCCCATGAACTCGAAGAGGAACGCACCGACGCTCACGTGCTGCCCGTCGATTCGGCCGGTGCCGGAGATGAAGGCGTCGTTCTCGCCGAGGTTCTTCTTCGTCGACTTGATCCGATCGCGGTACTTCTTCGAGTCGGTGAAGCCGAGTGGATCTTGCGGCTCGAGGCCCTCGTCGTGCTCTTCGAACGAGCCCTCGTCACACAGCGCGAGCAGGCGGGCGCGGCCGTTCCAGGCCATGTGGCGGTTGCACGATGGGCAGACGTTGAGCGCGCGCTCGAGCTCTTCACGGAGCAAGATCTCTCCGCAGTCGTCGCACTTCACCCAGAGGCCTTCCATGCGGCTGGGCGCGTTGCGCTGCTCGACCTCGTCCACCTCGGCGGCGGTGGCGATCTTCGGCTTCTTCTTGGCGTACCACGACATGCGCGCGCTCGTAGCCCCAGGCCTCGACCGGCTCAAGCGCCGCGATTGGAGGTGCGTAATTGGCTACGCAGTCGGCACGTCTGCGCAGCGTGGGTGGAGAGGTGGGAGTGTCACGAGTTCGAGCGCGCACGGACCCAGGGCTCTACACTTCGCGCCCGATGTCAGTGCGCCAGTTCGCCGAGCTCCTCGATTCGTTGCCGGTCGCCTTCGTCGGGCACGACGACACGGGTCGGGTGACGCTCTGGAACTCCGCCGCCAGCGAGCTGCTCGGGTGGACGAGGGACGAGTGCGTCGGCCAACCCTCACCCCTGCCAGACTCGCTGCGCCGCGCGACGGTGCCCCTCATGCCGGCGGCGGTGCGGCCGGTCGCGGTGAAGCGGCGTGACGGCACCGAGCTGGCGCTCCTCTCTGCGACGATGCCGCTGCCGGGCTTCGATGGCTCTGCCAGCGCGCTCTGGCGCCCCGACGCGCTCTCCTTCACCGACGAGCTGAAGCTGCGCGCCATGTGTCAGCACGCGCCCGAAGGAGTGGTGGCCCTCGATGCGTCGGGCGTCATCCTCGAGGCGAACCCGGCGCTCGCCTCGATGCTCGGCCTCGATCGACAGGCGCTCATCGGCCGGCCGCTCGCGTCGCTGACGACCGACTCGGGCTCGGAAGCGCGGCTCCAGCTCCCGGGCCAGCAGAGCCGCCTCGAAGCCGAGGCCGTCGCGCTCCGGCACGCCAGCGGCAAGGAGATCGTCGTCGACGTGCTCGCCACCACCTTCACCTCGAACCGGTGGGTCGGCTTCGTCCGTGACGTGAGCGCGTCGACGCAGCACCGCGCCCAGCTCACCCTCTTCGGCCGCATCTTCGAGGCCACCGCAGAGGCGATCCTCATCACCGACGCCGACAACGTGATCGTCGCCGCCAACCCCGCCTTCAGCGAGATCACCGGCTACACGCTCGATGACGTCAAGGGTCGCAACCCACGCCTGCTCTCGTCGGGCCGGCACGATCGGGCCTTCTACGAGCGGCTCTGGCGCACCCTCACCCGCGACGGCCATTGGCAGGGGGAGCTGTGGAACCGGCGCAAGGACGGCGGCGTGTTCCCCGAGTGGGCGACGCTCACCGTGATCCGTGACGAGCGAGGCCGGGTCACCAACTACGTCGCGATCTTCTCCGACATCACCGCGGCGAAACGAACCGAAGCGCAGCTCACCTACCTGGCCCACCACGATCACCTCACTGGCCTGCCGAACCGAACGCTGCTCTTCGATCGGCTCGATCAGGCGCTCGCCTCGAGCGCTCGCGACGGGACCTCGGTGGCGCTCCTGCTGGTCGATCTCGACGACTTCAAGACGGTCAACGGCTCGGTCGGCCATCACCTGGGCGACGAGACGCTGCGAACGATCGCCCACCGGCTCAAGCGCCTGCTCCGCCAGTCGGACACGGTCGCGCGCATGGGAGGCGACGAGTTCGCGGTGTTGATCCCTGGGCTCGCGGACGAACGAGACAGCTTCGAGGTGGTCCAGAAGGTGCTCGCGACGGTCGCCGCGCCGATCGCGATCGATCGCGAAGAGGTCTCGCTCACCGCCAGCGTCGGGGTCGCCCTTTCCCCACGAGACGCGACCGACGGCCCGGCGGTCTTTCGTGCCGCCGACGCGGCCCTCTACTCGGCGCGCGGCGCGAGCCGTGGATCCTGGAGGTACTTCACCGACGAGCTCAACGTGCACGCGCGGGAGCGGCTGTCGTTGATCAACGCGCTCTCACGGGCGATCGAGCGAAACGAGCTGCGCCTGCACTACCAGCCCCAGTGGGACATCGCGGGCCGTCGGCTAATCAGCGCAGAGGCCTTGCTGCGGTGGCAGCGCGGGAGCGAGCTGGTGCCACCCGGCCGCTTCATTCAGGCCGCAGACGAGTCGGGGTTGATCGTGCCGATCGGCGCCTGGGTGCTCAAGGAGGCGTGCCGGCGCGCGGCGGCGTGGCGGTTGCCCGTCGCGGTCAACGTCTCGGTGCGGCAGCTCGACGCCCAGTTCGTCGAGCTGGTGAAGGAGAGCCTGCGCGAGGCGGCGCTCGAGGCCTCGCTGCTCGAGCTCGAGATCACCGAGAGCGTGGTGATGGAGCCGGGCGAGGGCTGCGTGAGCCGGCTGCGGCAGCTCCGCGACCTGGGGGTGCGAATCGCGATGGACGACTTCGGCACCGGCTACTCGTCGCTCTCCCAGCTGCGGCGCCTGCCCCTCACCCGGCTCAAGATCGACCGCGCCTTCGTGCAGCACCTGCTCTCGAACGCCGCCGATCGAGCCGTCGCCGAGGCGGTGGTGACGCTCGGGCGAGCGCTGTCCCTCGAGGTGTTGGCCGAGGGGATCGAGGCCGAGGAACAGCGCCAGGCGCTCGAGCGCATGGGCTGTGGCGAAGCGCAAGGCTTCCTCTTGGGGCGCCCGGTCGACGCGGTCGAGTTCGAGGGGCTGCTCCGGCGCACGAAGGCGAAGGGCCCGACGACGAGCTGAACCGCACGACGCCCTACGCGGTCCCGACGAGGCCTTCGAGCTCGGCGCGCGCCTTGGGAATCGCCGCCGTCAGCACCTCGCTCCCGTTGGCGGTGCACAACACGTCGTCTTCGATGCGAACGCCGCCGAAGCCCCGGCCCTGGTTCATCGCGAGGAACGCCTCGGCCTTCTCGAAGTCGACCTGCCCCTTGAACTTCGCGCGGAACTCCGGGTTTCGGATGATCGCGGGCACGAAGTAGAGGCCCGGCTCGATGCTGAACACCATGCCCTCGGCGAGATCCATGTCCATGCGCAGGTAGGCGAGGCCGAACTGGTTCGAGCGAGTGCGCCCGAGCGGGTAATGAACGCGATCGCCGAACGCCTCGAGATCGTGCACGTCGAGGCCGATCTGATGGCCGAGGCCGTGGGGAAAGAAGATCGCGTGGGCGCCGGACTCGACGAGCCCATCGACGGCGCCGGTGAGCAGGCCGAGCTCGACGAGGCCGCGCGCGAGCACCCTGCAGGCGGCGAGGTGAACGTCGCGGTAGCGCACCTTCGGCTTCACGAGGGAGATCGCGTGCAGCTCGGCCTCGAGCACCAGCTCGTAGACGTCGCGGCCCTCGGCGCTGAAGGGCCCTCCGACCGGCCAGCACCGCGTGACGTCGCTGCAATAGCCCGCCGCGTTCTCTGCGCCGGCGTCGAGCAAGACGATGTCACCAGCGGCGAGCGTGTTGCCGTGATCGTGGTTGTGGAGCACCTCTCCGCGCACCGACAAGATCGTCCCGTAGGCCTCCACGCACCCGCTCCGCGCGAAGGCGCCGCCGACGAGCCCCGCGAGCAGCTCTTCCTTCACCCCGGGCCTCGAGGCCCTGATCGCCGCGAGGTGTGCCTCGCGCGTCACCACCGCCGTCTTCCGCATCTCGGCGAGCTCTTCGGGGCCCTTCTTCAGGCGCAAGGCCGAGATCGCATCGAGCACCTCGGCGCGCCCCACCCTGGTGGGTTCGTCGAAGTGAAGATCCTGCTCGGTGATCGCGCGCGCCCGTTGGGTGGCCTTGAAGTCGGCGACGGCGAGCGCGTCGAGCGAGCGGCCCTTCGCCAGCTTCTGGAGGTGCTGCTCGAGCGCCTCGACCGCGAGCACGGCGTGCACCTGGTGGCGGGCCTTCGCGGCCTCGAAGGGCTCGAGCTCGCCATGCCAGAGCGCGTCGGCCAGGCTCCGCTCGGGGAGGAAGAGGGTGACCGTCTTCTCCTGCGGGTCGAACAGCGCCGCGCTGCCGGCCTCGGGGCGCTCGAAGAAGTAGAGGAAGTTCGAGTCGGCACGGAACGGAAACGTGTTCGCCGGGTAGTTCCTCGAGAGCGCCCCGCCAGCGAAGAGCACGAGCGGACGAGAGAGGTTGGCGAGGAGGCGTTCACGACGGGCGACGAAGCTCATGGCGGCACCGTAGTCGAAGCCGCGCCGAGGTTCGCGTCAGCCGCACGTCCCCGCGCCCGAGGCGGTGGGCTGGCAAGTGCGACCCGACGGGCAGTTGGGCGCCGAGAGATCGCACAGCTTGCGGCAGATGCCCGTCATCGCGCCCGCCGTTTGAACGAGGCACACGTGACCGCCGACACAGTCGTTCGCCCACTGACAGACCGAGCCCTCCTGGAGGAAGCCCGTCGGCGCGCAGAGCGTCGTCGAGCCAGGCGCGGGGTAGCAACCGGTGACGCAGTCCTGCTTGAGCAGATCGCAGGCAGTGCCGTTCGCGTTCACGCACACCCTCGCGCCCGACGACTGCACGCAGCTCTGCCCGCTTCCGCACACGCCGCTCGTGCTGCAGACCGTCGCGCAGAAGCCGATCGACGAACCAGGCCTCACCTCGCAGCGCGTGCCGCTCACGCAGTCGGAGTTCGATCCGCAGGCTTGGCCGGCGACACCCGCGCCAGGGCGATGACAGGTTCCGTAGAAAGAGTCGGGAGACGGGTAACAGACCAAGGAGGGATCGGTGCAGGTCCCCGACGAGGTGCAGCCTGGCGCGCAGGTGTGTCCGTCTCCGTAGGTGCCGGCGCCGCACTGGCAGTCGACTTGCCCGGGGCTGCTCATCCAGCACGTCGCTTGCGGATGACACCCGCCGTTGCCGAACGCGCACTCGTCGCGAACGCACTGGCCGCCCAAACGAATGGTCCCGGGAGCGCACGCGCAGGTCGCGCTGCCGAGCTGGTTTCGGCACACTTCGTTCTGGCCACAGCGCAAGAGGCCGCGCGCGCACTCGTCGATGTCGACGCAGCCCAGCGATGGATCGCCTTCGCTCCCCGAGGGGCAGGAGCAGGCAGTCGCTCCGCAGGCACTCCCGCAGATCGCGAACCCCGTCGAGCATCTGCAGGCGCCGTTCTGGCACGTCGAACCTTGCGCCTTGCAATCGGCGCCCGAGAAGCAGCCGTTCGAGCACCGCCTCGTCGTCGGATCGCAACCGAAATCGGCCGGGCATGGCGTCGCGACGCAGTCGACTGGCAGCGGCGCGCAACTTCCACGAGTGCACACGAGGCCAGCCTGGCACTGGTTGCCGCACCGACCGCAGTTGCTCTCGTCGATGTCGAGATCGAGGCATCGGCCGTTGCACTCGACGGTGCTGCCAGCGCACCGAGAGCGGGGAGGAATCACCACGGTTCCGCCCGCGGTCCCGCCAGCCCGAGCGCCTCCAGCCTGTCCGCCCGCGGCCTGGCCCCCGGCCTGTCCACCACCCGTTGAGCGCCCTCCGGCTTGCCCACCAACCGCTTGCGATCCGGTGCACGAGCCCAGCGTGCAGACTTGATCGATCGAGCAGGCGGCGCAGGCTCGGCCGGAGCTCCCACACGCCATGTTGAGCACCCCACTCTGGCATTGCCCCGAGGCATCACAGCAGCCCGCGCAGCTCTGCTCGCAGCGCGTCACTTGCTCGCTCCCGACGCCGCACGCCGTCATTCCCAGCAGGATCAGCAGCCACCGCACTCGAGTCATCGCGTTCATGCCGGGTGAGTGGGAGCTCGCGCGTGGGATTTTGAAACATCGCGAAGAACCGCCACGCGACGTGCTATCCGCGCGGGCATGAAGGCCTTGGTGATGACGGCTGGAGCGGGCCCGCAGGGGCTGGCGATTCAGGAGGTCGCCCCGCCGACCTGTGGCCCCGACGAGGTGCGGGTGAAGGTGCAGGCGAGCGCGCTCAACCGCGCCGATCTCCTCCAGACGATGGGGCTCTACCCGGCTCCGAAGGGCGTGCCGGCCGACATCCCCGGGCTCGAGTTCGCGGGAACGGTGAGCGAGCGCGGCGCGCGGGTGAGCCGGTGGAACGTCGGCGATCGGGTGATGGGGCTCGTCGCGGGGGGCGCGTGGGCCGAGGAGGTCTGCGTGCACGAGCGCGAGGCGATCGCGATGCCGTCGGGCCTGGAGGCGAGCCGAGCCGCGGCGATCCCCGAGGCGTTCCTCACCGCGTGGGATGCGCTGGTGCTCCAGGGAAAGCTGACGGCGGGCTCGAAGGTGCTCGTTCACGCGGTGGCGTCGGGCGTCGGCACCGCGGCGCTCCAACTCGGTGCGCTCTTCGGCGCCCACCTCATCGGCACCGGCCGCAACGCGCAGAAGCTCGAGCGGATTCGCGGCATGGGCCTCGAGGACACAGTCTTGGTCTCGAAGGAGCAGCCGGGCTTCGCCGAGCGGGTGAAGGCGCTCACCGGCGGCGCGGGCGTCGATCTCGTGCTCGATCTCGTCGGCGGAGACTGGCTCCCGGAGACGATCGACGCGATGGCGCCGCGCGCGACCCTGATGCTCGTCGGGCTGGTCGCCGGTGCGTCAGCAGAAGTGCCGCTTCGGACGGTGCTGGGGAAACGAATCTCGATCGTCGGCACCACGCTGCGCGCGCGGCCGATCGAAGAGAAGATCTCGCTCGCACGGGCCTTCGAGCAGCTGATCGTTCCGCACTTCTCGAGCGGCCGGCTGGTGCCGGTGATCGACGCCACCCTGCCCTTCTCCGAGGCCGTGCCCGCGCTCGAGCGCCTCGCCTCCAACGACACCTTCGGCAAGACCGTGCTCACCTGGTGACTGACATGACCTTCGATCCCAACGCAGCGGCGGCTCCCGACTCGGGCATCTTCGGGCTCCCCTTCACTCCAGAGGACTCGAAGATCGTCCTCATTCCCGTGCCGTTCGAAGCGACCACCAGCTACGGCGGCGGCACCAGCAACGGCCCGAGGGCGATCCTCGAAGCGTCCAAGCAGGTCGATCTGTTCGACCTCGAGACCGGCAAGCCGTACGAGGCCGGCATCGCGATGCTCGAGGAGAGCGCCGAGGTGCGCGCCTGGAGTGATCGCGGCAAGACGCTCGCCTTTCCGATCATCGACTCCGGCGGGCTCGTCTCCGACGCGAAGGCGCTGGCCGAGGTGAACGCGCTCTCGGAGAAGATGAACGAGTACGTCTACCAGACGACCAGGGAGTGGCTGACGAAGCGGAAGATCGTCGGGGTGATCGGCGGCGATCACTCGACGCCCTTTGGAGCCATTCGCGCCTGCGCCGAGCAGCACCCCGGCCTCGGCGTGCTCCACCTCGATGCCCACGCCGATCTGCGCACGGCCTACGAGGGCTTCACCTGGAGCCACGCCTCGATCATGTACAACGTGATGGAGCGCGTCCCCGGCGTCGCGCGGTTGGTGCAGGTCGGCATTCGCGACTTTGGAGAGGCGGAGTTCGACTACATCCAGCGCTCCGACGGGCGCATTCACACCTTCTTCGATGCTCGGCTCGCTGCGGCGCGGCTCGACGGCATGCCGTGGCGCGAGCAGGTCGACGCGGTCGTGCAGCAACTGCCCAAGCACGTCTATCTCTCGTGGGACATCGACGGCCTCGACCCGGTGCTCTGCCCGAACACGGGAACGCCGGTGCCTGGCGGGCTCACCTTTCATCAGGCCGCGACCTTGCTCGAAGGCGTCGTGCGCGCGGGGAAGACGATCGTCGGGTTCGATCTGAACGAGGTCGCGCCGGGCCCCGATGGCGACGAGTGGGACGGGAACGTCGCCGCGCGGCTCCTCTACAAGATGATCGGGTGGACGCTGCAATCGCAGCATCGATGAAGGCACACCTCGCCACCTTCGGGCAGTGGCTCACGCTCGGCTCGGTGGTGGGCGTCGTCTGTGGGGCGGCCTCGGCGGCGTTCCTCTGGTTGCTCGATCGGGCGACCGCGTTTCGAGAGGCGAACGAGCCGATCGTCTACGCGCTGCCGGTGGCGGGCCTGCTGCTCGGGCTCGTCTTGGAGCGCCTCGGCGCGTCGGTGCGCGCGGGCAACAACCTGGTGATCGACACGATTCACGACGACGGGCCGGAGCTGCCGCTGCGAATGGCGCCGATCGTGCTGCTCGGCACGGTGTGGACGCATCTCTTCGGTGGGAGTGCGGGGCGCGAAGGCACCGCGGTGCAGATGGGCGCGAGTCTCACCGACTGGGTCTCGCATCGGCTGGGCGTGACTCCGCAGACGCGCCGGCAGCTGCTCGCGGCGGGCGTCGCCGGTGGCTTCGGTTCGGTCTTCGGGACGCCGATCGCCGGGGCGATCTTCGGGCTCGAGTTCGTCACCCTGGGTCGGGTGCAGTACGGCGCGCTCGTGCCGGCGCTCGTCGCGTCGGTCGTCGGCGATCTCACCACCCGCGCCTTCGGCATCGAGCACACCCGGTATCCGCAGATCGCGGCGCTCTCCTTGTCGCCGTTGGTGCTGCTCAAGTGGCTCGTCTTCGCTGCCGCGATCGCGCTCACCACCGTCGCCTTCATCGAGTTGACCCACTTCATCCGGCAGCGCGGAGAACGGCTGGTGCCGAGGCTTCCGCTGAGGCTCTTCATCGGCGGGCTGGTGGTGATCGTGCTCTGGAAGCTCGTGGGCACCGGCGAGTACCTCGGCTTGGGCGTGCCGACGATCGTGCGCGCGTTCTCGGATCCGTCGATCGTGACCCATGCCTTCGCGCTCAAGCTGCTCTTCACCGCGGTGACGATCGGCGCGGGCTTCGTCGGTGGAGAAGTGACGCCGCTCTTCTTCGTCGGCGCGACGTTGGGGAGTGCGCTCGCGAGCGCGCTGGGGCTGCCGATCGAGCTGGGGGCTGCCGTCGGCCTCGCCTCGGTCTTCGGCGCGGCCTCGAACACGCCGATCGCGCTGTCGATCATGGCGGTCGAGCTGGTCGGCGGTCATGTCTTCCCGCACGTCGCGATCGTCTGCGTGCTGGCCTACGTGCTCACGGGCCACCGGAGCATCTACCCCTCGCAACGCCTCGTCCTCGGGAAGGACGGTCTTTCGACCGGTGGCGAACGGTCGCTTCGCGACGAGCCCAAACGATCGGACGGCCGATGAGCGTCGAAACGCGCCTTCACTTGATTTCGCCCGAGTTCGCCGAGGCAATTGCCCGCGCCCCGGAGCTGATGACGAGGTGGACAGGACGCAGCGAGCCTGGCGGCATCGACCCAGCTGCCTTCGTGGCGCACCCGAAGGTGATCGAGCTCGCTGGCGCGCTGCGCGTCCCCCACGTCGCCTCCTGGGACGACGGCACCTCGCTGGGGCCGTGGCTCGAGGGCATCGTCTTCCTCTTGAAGAAGAGGTTCCCCGACGAGGCCGACACCTGGGCGACCTTGCTCGGAACACCCAACGCCGAATTTCCGCTGGTGCAGAGCCCTGATCGCCAGAGCGTGTCGTTCTCTCCGGTGCTCGCCCGACGACTCGCCGGAATCCTGAACGTTCAGGGGACGTTTCGGTTCGAGAAGGCCTACGACCCAGCGGAGCTGAAGGCTGCGAGGCTGCGCCCGATGACGTGGGACGAGGTCGAGAGCCTCGGCGGCGTGATGACTGCGTTCCAAACGCTGTGTTCGACCCTCGACCGCGCGGCGAAGAATGGACGAGCGCTGATCATCGAGGTGACCCTGTGAGCGAGATCCTCTTTCGGCCGCTCAGCGCCGAGACGAGCGCGTGGCTCGCCGCGCAACCGTCCGTCGAGGTCGGCCTCCGCGCCAACCCTCACTTCCCCGACTACCTCAAGCCGGTCTTCTTCAGCCCCGCGTTCCTCCTCGCCCTGAGGCACGTCGTCAGCGCGCTGCGCAGCGAGGACGCGTCGCTCCTCGATCCACTCGACTTCACGACGACGCAGGCACCGAGGGTCGTCTCCGTTCGTCACGCCCGCCGGCTTGCCGGGCTGTTCCGCTACCTCGACCCGAAGGAAGTGCGTGAGGCGCTCCAAGCTGGCCCGCTCACTGGCGTCGACAACAAGGCCGTCAACACGCCGCTTAACGCACTCCGGCGGTGCTTCGCCGACTGCGGGCTCCAGGGCCATGGGGTGCTGCTGATGGAGGGGAAAGCGCCCGAGAAGAAGCTCTCGAAGACCGACCTGCTCGAGCAAGAGATCGAACGACTTCGGGCGATCTTGGCCAGGCACGGGCTCGACCCCGACGGCGAGTGATGGAAGGACGGCTCAGCCGCGACGAAGCCGCTCCACGAAGGCCAACCCACGCTCGAGTTCGTCGAGGCGGGCAACGCTGAGCGAGCCGATCGTCGATCCGATCCGCGATCGCGCGACCGTCACCACCGCCGCGAGAATGACGCTCTCCTTCTCGAGCCCCGCCTCTTTGGCTGCGAGCAAGACGTTCCCGGCGATCTTCGCGCGCCCCACGTTCGAGGTGAGGGAGCACGCACTGACCGAGTCGGTCTGCACCGCCAGCACGACGTGTGGGTGGGGCGGTGCGTTCGTCACCTCCGCGGCGACCCAGACGACGTCACCGCGCCTCAAGGCGCTCACGCGCGAAACAGCTCGAACATCGCGCCCACATCGAAGCGCGAGGTCTTGAGGAAGATCGACAGCGCCTTCTCGGTCGCCTCCGCCACCGCCTCCATGCGCCGAATGCGATCGATCTTCGCCTTGGGCGCCTTCGGATCCTGCTGGGCGAGCGCGACGGCCTCGGCGAGATCGGCGCGAATGCGGGTGATGAAGGAGAACTCCCGTTCCTCGATCACTCGGCGCGCCATCTGGAGGAGATCGGTCTCGGCGCGGTACCGCCACGAGGCGTCGCCCGGAGCGCGCACCCGCAGCACCACGCCCCAGCGCTCGAGATCGCGGATCAACATCGACACGCCACCCTTGGAGAGGCCCGCTTCCCGCTCGATCTCCGCGGCAGTGAGCGCCTCGTCGCGCAGGTACAGCAGCGCCCAGACCCGGCCCTGGTTGCGCTTGAAACCCCAGAACTCGATCACGTTGCCGACCGCGTCGATCGCCATCTCCTCCCAGCTGGAGGAAGCGGACTTCACCGAGGTCGCGGCGCTCGGCCCCCAGAGATATCCCTTCATGCGGCCCCCTTGAGCGTCATGCCCTGCGCGAGCGTGCGCGCCCAGTGAACGAGGTTCTGCCCGAGCGGGGTGTGGGCGTAGGCGCCGAGGAAGTCGACCGCGGCGTCGAGCTCGACGTTCATCATCGCGATCGCGTCGTCGAGCGCGCCAGAGACCAGCACCGCCGTGCCCAGCTCGCGCACCTTGTCGACGCCGAGCGAGCCGTACGACCAGGCCTCGTTGATGCGCTTCTTGAGCTTCGCGTCCTTCGCGCAGGCGAGCAGCACCGGGAGGTTCGGCGTGCGCGAGGAGAGATCGGCGTACTGCGGCTTGCCCTCGTCGGTGCCAGTGACGTCGCGCACGTCGTCCGCCATCTGGAAGGCGATGCCGATGCGGCGGCCGAAGGCATCGAAGCGGCGCGCGGCCTCCTCGTTCTTCGCCAGCGTCGCCACCGCCCGTCCACAGAAGCCGAAGAGCGAGCCCGTCTTGCCTTCACCGATCGCTCGATGTGCGGAGAGCGGGAGATCGAGATTCCCTCGAGCCTGCACCTCGGCGATCGCGGCGCGCGTCATCTCCTGAACGGTGCCGAGCGAGAGCACGCCCAGCTGCGCATCGGCCCGCGCGAGCTCGAGCAGCCCGCCCGAGAGGAGCAGATCGCCCGAGAGCACCGACACCGTGTTGCCCCAGCGCGCGTTCACCGTCGGCTTGCCGCGCCGAAACATGCCGGCGTCGACGACGTCGTCGTGGAGCAGCGAGGCGGCATGAATGAGCTCGGCGGCGGCTCCGATGGTGACGAGCCGCGCGTCGGAGAACTCGAGCGAGTCGGCGAAGATCTTCACCAGCATCGGTCGCGCTCGCTTGCCGCCGGCGAACACGAGGTGCCGCGCGGCGATCAGCAAGGTGTCTTCAGGGTTCGGCGAGCTGCCGCCCAGTTGGCTCTGCAGTGAGCGCTCGACCTGCTTGAGGAAGTCGTGAAAGACGGCCGAGGGATCCATGGCCGTTCATATAGTTCAAGGCGTTTTGAACTGCATGCGCCGGACGTTTTCTCGAATCATTTCAGCCCCTTCGACGACGCGCCCAGCCACGCGCGGCCACGCACGCCACCAGGATCAACCCCGACACCCACTTCCCCAACCGGTAGGTCAGTGGATCGTACCGCCACTCGATCTCGTGCCAGCCGCGCTCGACCGCGACGCCGCGCAAGAAGCCCCACACGCGAAGCGGTTTGGCTTCCACTCCATCGACCCAGACTCGCCAGCCTGGATACCACGCGTCGGCAACCACCATGACGGCGCGCCCGCACGCCCTCACCTTGCAGCGGAGCGCCTCGGGCTGACGATCGATCGGCGCCAAGGGCCCTCCGCTCGGGCAGTCCTCTCCCTGCTCAGTCGGTCCGATGGGCTCGTTGATCGGCGCGAAGTCTCTCGGAGGATGTGGCGTTCGTCCCAACAGGCTGAACGCCTCGTCGTCGCTCATCACTTCCCAGCGATCGACGACCCAATATCGATCGGGCGAGCGGTGGGGCTTCGCCTGGGGAAACTCCCACACCCACACGTCGTCGATGGCCGTCCGCGACGGAACTGCGCCCTGAAACGGGAGCGGCTCACCGGCATTGCGAACGAAGCGGGTGACGGCGGCCAGGTGAAACGCACCTTCCCCTTGCTCGAAGGCTCGCTTGAGCCGCCAGGGATCGCGAAACCCATAGCCACTCGTGCTCTCGAGGCCCTCCTCGAGGTAGCGAAGCACCGAGAGCCGCTGCCGGCTGTCTCGCACCACGCGCTCGGCTTCGGCGTCGGGATCCTCGGCGCGCGACCAGGGCGTTCCTGGATCGGCGGTGTCGACGCGAATCGAGACTCGCCCGAGCACCCAGTCGCGCCCCAGGCTCTCCGCGATCGGCGAGGGCACGAGGTACGGGGCGATCGGCTCGGGCGGCCAGGTCCGGTGAGGCATGGCGAGGAGCTCCGTCGCGACCCAGCAGGTCACCAGCACGCGACGCCGCTTCAGGTGAGCGAGCAGCGAGAGGATCACCAGGCTCAGCAACGCCCAGCGCGCGCCTTGCACGAAGCCGTCGCGCAGCTCCGCGCTCAGCTTCGAGGCGAGGAACAAGCCGACCGCCACTCCGACGATCGCGAGCGCCGGGACCTGCGCGCGCCCTCTCCGCGCGAGCACCAGGAGCCGATCGAGGCCGCTGCCAGCGAGCATCGAGAGCGCGAAGAGCAGGCCCGCCGCGTACTTCACCGGGAAACGGAAGAAACGAAACGGGGGGAGCTCGAGCAGCCAGCTCGACGGGAGAAAATGGCTGCCGAGCGCGAGCACGCCGCAGACGAGCGCGAGGAGCACGATGGGGCGCGTTCTCCGCCGGTGGCCCAACAGGGCGAGCGCGACCGTCGCGGGCCCGAGGAGCAAGGTGAAGAAGAAGCGCTGATCGGCTCCGAAGAACGGCTCGGCGCGCGGGAAGTCGGCGTCGGGGATCGCGATCGACCCGAGCTGCTGCCACGACATCGACCAGGCCAAGAGCCCACCAGCGGCTTCTCCAGGGTGCGTCCACTCGAGGACGAGTTCGAGCGCAGGGAGCGCCACCACCGCCGAGAGGAGCGCGGCCACGATCAACCCCAGCGCTGCCCGCACCAGCGCGACCCGTGGAGCCCGGGAGAACGCGACGATCAGCACCACGAGGATCGTCTGCCACAGCACCATCTCCGGCGCGCCAGCATGGAACGCCGCCCCCACGACGAGCCCCAGCCTCGCGACGTGCCAGGGGAGCAGGTGCGGCGCCGTCGCCGGAGTGCGCACCAGCCGCTCGGTCGCCCACCACGTCCACCCCGCCCAGGCGGCGCTCGAGGCGAAGGCGAGGTTCTGCGAGAGCTCGACGAAGAAGGGAGCAAAGCCCCACGCGGCGGCACCCACGAAGGCTCCGGCGCGAGAGCGGCCCGTCGAGCGCAACGCGAAGAAGGCGCCAGTGAAGGCCCAGCAACAATGGAACGCGTGCATCACGCTCGGCCCGCGCACGTGCCCGAAGACGAGGCCGGAGAGGACGCGCGGCAGGTAGAAGACCTGGGTGTAGAGCAGCGCCAGGAACGGCTGACCGAGCCGCTCGTTGGGGAGCCACAGCGGCACCTCGAGCGCCTTCCATCGTTCGACGAGGACGAACGTCTCGGGAAAGAACTGAGCGTAGAGATCGCGCGCCGCCTGCACCTCGCCGCGGAAGAGCCAGCGGAAGGAGATGAGCGCGAGGAGCAGTCCGGCGACCCAGGGCCAGGCTCGACTGATCAGGCTCGGCGCCGACTGAGTCGGATTGATGAGAGACCGCCTCCGCACGAGACGACTCTGACACGAGGCGCCACCCGACCTCGAAAAAGACGCTCCGCCTCGGGCCAGTACCTCCACGAGTCCACTTCCACCTGGAGCCCCAATGCGTCGACGCCTCAGTCCTGTCCTGCTCTTGCTCGCCTCCGCGTGCGGCGATGCACGCCTCGATCCGCCCGTGTCCTCCCCCGAGTCGGCCACCACGACCGATCCACTGCGCGTCACACCGGCCGCGACCGATCCGGGCCCAATGGAGGCCTGCTCGATCGCGAACGAGGCCGACTACCCCGAGCCGCCGCGAGAGGGGCTCTCGGAGTACTGCACCACCGTGTACCTGTCGGGCATCGAGGACGGCGTCGCCTGCGGGCGGCTCATCACTCCAGAACTTCGTGAGGCGGCGGCCAGCTCGGACGCGCTCACCGTGCTCGCGATGGCCGCGCACAACCAGTACCAACGCTCCCACCCGGAGCTCGGGCCTCCGTCGTACACGCCCGCGAACTCCATCGCCGATCTCGCGGTGAGCGGTGAGCGGAAGTACTCGAACTTTCGCGTTCGCCGGCCGTCGATCGACGCGGTCTCCGCTGCCCTCGTCTCGCGCCTGGCGAGCCTCGCCCCCACCCACGTCCCGTCGACGACCGACGTGCGCGCTGCGGCCGAGGCGGTGCTCACCCGCGCCTACCGCGTGGCCTGGGCGCTGAGGGGCCCTCCGAGCTATCGCGCCGCCAACCGGCCTGGCCTCGGGTGGATCGCGGTGTCGGCCGAGCACGACGCGCCGCATCGGCCGGTGAACGTGCCGGTGACGCCGTGGCCGCAGCGCGATCTCGACGTCCTCGTGCCCACCTCGACCTCTTCGGTGATCGTCCGCACTCGCTACTCCGTCGCGGGCGTGAGCGAGCCCGCGCAGACCTACGCGTTTGGCACCCTCCCAGCGGAGCCGGCCCTCACGCTCCCAGCCGACGCGCGGGTGATCCTCTACGTGCATGGGCACAGCGCGCGCCTCGAGGAGTCCCTCGACGTGACTGGCCCGCTCCTCGCCGAGGCGGCGCGACGAAACGAGAACGTGGTGGTGATCGCCGTCGATCTGCCGTCGAACGGCTACGCGATGATGCTCGATCACGCTCGGGTCGCGCCCTCGGCTGCCTCGGCCTACCCGGGGAGCTACCCGATGCTCGCCTTCCTCGATCAGTTCCTCGTGAACTTCGTCGAGACGCTCGATGGCCGATTGCCGGTGAGGGATCGACTGGTCGCGGTGGTGGGCGGGAGCCTCGGCGGAAACCTCTCGCTGCGCCTCGAGGCACGCCGGCCGGCCTGGCTCCAGAAGGTCGTCGCCTGGTCGCCCGCCTCGGTGTGGGACACCTGGGCAGGCACGCTCTTCGTCACCGGCGAAGGGGTTCGCATCACCCGCGATCGGTACAACGAAGCGGAGGGCGGCAGCTCGCGCATCGACTACTTCCAGCAGGTCTTCCGTGGCTACGGGCCGCTGCGCATCCAGAGCGCCCAAGCGCCCCGGTGGTACCGCGACGGCTGGCCCTGCAAGAACTCGTACATTCTCGGCGCGGTGCGGGACCGGCAAGAGATCTACAGCCCGACCTTCCGCCAGTGGCATTGGCGAATCGCGCATGAGCAGCTGATCTTCAGCCACCAGGACGCCCCCGGGGCGCTGGCCACTCCGACGCTGTTGCTCGCGGGCGCCGACGACAACGCCTTCCCCGAGCACCTGTACGACAACACCCGCCGACTCGCCGATCGCATGACGGCGACCCGGGGTGACACGCTCTTCCTCGCGACGACGGGCCACTCGATCCACAACGAGCGTCCCCGGCTCCTCGCGAACAAGGTGCTCGACTTCGCGACCCAGCACCGGGTGCGGCCCCTTCGCTGGTGCGGGCACGCTGGGGCGACGGTTCACTCCGCCGACTTCGATGGAGATGGGCGCCACGATCTCCTCTGCCACACCGAGGCGACCGGGGTGACGCTCGAGATCGACTTCGCGCGAGACGGGCTCGAGAACCGCTCGAACGCTTCGGTGCTCACCCCGTTCTGCACTCACGCTGGCGGGCGGCTGTTGATCGCCGACGTCAGCGGCGATGGGCGCGACGATCTGCTGTGCCACACCTCGGCCGGAGGCGGCCTCCACGTGCTGTACACCGAGGCGACCGGGCTGCCAGGCACGACCGCATGGGGACAACCCACCTTCTGCTCGAGACTGACCGAGACCCTTCGGGTCGGTGACGTCGACGGCGACGGAGATGACGATCTGCTCTGCCACGACACGAGCACGGGCCGAACGACGGTTCGCCGCGCGACTGGAGGCGCGTACCCGAGTGGCGTCGATCTCCTCGGTGGCGGTGCCTTCTTCTGCTCGGCGAGCACCAGCCGGCTGCTCGTCGGTGACGTGAACGCCGACGGCCGCGCCGATCTCGTGTGTCACTCGTCGACGACCGGCCTGGTCCAGATCGATCGATCCACCGGCACCGGCGTCTTCTACGGCTCCGTCGACTTCAGCAGCACGAGCGGCTGGTGCTTTCACGTCTCCACCCAGGTCGCGCTCGCCGATGCCGACGCCGACGGGCGCGCCGATCTCCACTGCCTCGCCCGCAGCACGGGCCTCGTCGACGTGATGTTCGCGAACGCGAGCGGCGCCTACTCGATGGCGAGCGGAGCCTCTGCCGACTTCGACTTCTGCCAGGCGACCAGCTCACGGCTCGTCACCGCGCGCTTCTTCACCTTCGCCGACGGCACGCCGCGCGGGGCCTCGTTGCTCTGCCAGGACACGGTGTCTCGCCTCACGACGCTGCTACCGACGACGTATTGAGGCCCGCCGGGACCGTGGGTCACTCACGCGATCCCGGCGTCGATGGAACGCGCCGAGTCACCCGGTTTCGTTCACCCTCGAGGAGCGTTCGCGCGCGACCCAGGTCGCGTAGGCCAAACGCATCTGCTCTGCCGCCTCGGCCGCATCGGCTCGACCAACGCCGGTGCAGAGCCCTGGAGAGAAGAGGTGCTGGACGTGTTCGGCAGTCGCGCGGCGGAGCGCTGCCGCCAGCGCGCGACGGGCGTTGAGCGCCGATACCGATTCGGGGTGCTCCATCGTCGGCGCGACGATCAGGCGTCGAATTCGCGGGTGTTGGACGACGACACAGAGCGACGCCCCGACGTCGAGTCCACCATCCATCCACGAGATGCGCCGGCGAACGTCGGCTTCGACCGAGGCCCCGAAGGCGCGCACGTAGGCGGCGTCGATCCCGCCATCCATGAAACCGGCGGAGTTGGCCGGCGAAACGACGGTGTCGAAGGCGACGGCGAGCAAGTCCGCACACGAGACCTCGACCTCGGGAAAGGACGAGAAGGCGGCCTGGAGCGCGTTCGTGACACGCCCTCGGCGGCCATTCTGCGAGGGCAGCGAACACCTCCAAGGGAGTCTTGGCGACCGAGCCCGGCGTCCGCATGCCCGCATGATACTGCCGTGCTCGACGATGCGAGCACGGCCCCTCTCTCGTCACCATGACAGTGAGCAGTCACGTGACGGTCAGGAGACACTCCCGTCAGTCGACGCCGCGAACACCTCGACAGCAGGGCGGAATCGCCAAACCGCGCGTGCGGGTCCATCGCTTGCAGCCTCGCCTCGTGACTCCGCGACGTCGACGATCGTCGTTCGCTCAACCATGAGGTGCCCCTTGAACCGTGTCGGCTTCCTTCCCTTCGCTGGCTGCCTGCTCGCGGCCGCGATCACCACCTCGTGTAGTCCGGGAGGCTCCGCGTGCATGACGGACGCGCACTGTCTCAATGGACAACGATGTGAAGGCGGCACCTGCGTCGTGATCGACGGAGGCGCGGGTGGAGGCCCCGTCGGCGGAGGAAGGGCTGGCGGTGCGAGCGGCGGAAGTGCCTCGTGCTCGGCGGCGAATTGCCAGGGCTGCTGCGCGGCGACCGGTTGCGTGATCTCGCCGAACAACGGCAACGACGCCACCTGCGGCAGCAACGGTGGCGCGTGCCAGGACTGCACCACGTCCGGTCAGAACTGCACGATGAGTGGAGGTGCCTTCGCGTGTTCAGGGACCGGCGGCGGTGCGGCGGGTGGCGGCGCGGCGGGTGGAGGTGCGGCGGGTGGAGGTGCGGCGGGTGGCGGCTCGGCGGGTGGCGGAACCCCGGGCGCCTGCACGCCGGGGGTCGAGTGTCGGCCAGCCACTGGAGTGTGCGACGCGGCAGAGGTGTGTCTCCCCAACGGCACCTGTCCAGCAGACGCGTTTCAGACGGCGAACATGGTCTGCCGCCCGCCTGCGGGGCCGTGCGATCTCGACGAGCGCTGCACGGGCACGAGCCCCACGTGTCCCTCCGACGTGCTCGCGCCCAGCTCGACCGTCTGCCGCTCGGCGGCAGGCCCCTGCGATCTCTCGGAGACCTGCACTGGCCTCAGCCCGCAGTGCCCGGGCGACACCCTGATGGCGTCGGGACAGGTGTGTCGCGCGAGCGCGGGAGCGTGCGACGTGTCCGAGGCGTGCACGGGAGCGAGCGCCCATTGCCCCGCAGACGCCTTCGCCTCCGCAGCCACCACCTGTCGGCCGGCGACCGGAGTCTGCGACCTCGCGGAGACCTGCACTGGGGCCTCGGCCACCTGCCCCGCGGACGCGTTCCTCGCCGGTGGAACGATCTGTCGTGCGAGCGCGGGCACCTGCGATCTGAGCGAGGTCTGCTCGGGCACCAGCGGCCAGTGCCCGGCCGACGCCGTTCAGCCGAACACCTGGGTGTGCCGCACGGCAGTCGGAGCCTGTGACGGGGAGGAGCGCTGTGACGGCGTGACGAAGAGCTGCCCTTCGGATCTGGTCCTCGCCGCGGGCACCATCTGCCGCGCCCGCACCAGCGATCCGTGCGACCTCGACGATGTCTGCACTGGAGGAACGAGCTGCCCCGTCCGCGCCGCCGCGACCGGCACCATCTGCCGCGCTGCGACGAATGACTGCGACCTCGGAGAGAGCTGCAACGGGAGCGAGAGCTGCCCGATCAATCGCTACGCACCCTCCGGCAGCAGCTGCGGCACCCTCGCGTACTCGGGCCCGACCCCCAACGCGAGCAACTGCGCGGGGGCCAACAGCTGCCCGTCGGGACGCGTCCTCAACTGCGACTCCTTCGCGTGCTCCGGAACGGCGGCGACCTGCGGCGAGTGTGACTGCATCTGCGAGCTGCCCCAACCCTGACGTCGTTCACCGCCCGAGGGACGAGAGCAGCTCGCTGTCGGGCAAGGCGAGCTCGTCGCACTCGACGGGCACGATCGCGGTCGGAGACGAAGACGGCACGGTGGGACACACCGCTGCACCGTTGGGGACGTCCACCGGGCGCGCCGAGGGGAACCGCCCGACGATGCGCGGAGTCGGGTCGCGGAGGAGTTGCACGAAACACTCCGCCGGGTCCCAGGCGATCAAGACGTCCGACCAACGCCCCATCTCGAGTGCGTAGCTCGTTCGCGCGAGGCCCTTCGAGCTCACCACGACCGCGTGCCGCCCCGGAGAGAGCTCGAGCGATCGCCGCACCCCCTCGACCTCGAGCTTCGCCACCGCGCCGTCGACGGAGACCTCGAGCACCTCGGTCGGCTCGACGCAGAGAAACACCTTCGCTCCACCAGAGACGAACCGTGACGCCACGAAGGCGCCGAAGAGGAGCAAGGGGACGACGAGCTGGAGCTGCCACCACTTGACGTACGGTCGACCGAGTCCCATCGGGCTCGCGGCTAGCACACGGCTCGGTTGATTCGTGTGCCTCGCTCGCTGGTCGGCGAGTCGTGCGCTCGGCTCGCCCGCGTGCGAGTCCACGTTCGCGGTCGCCCAGCCGTGCTCGCTCGAGGCTGCTCGCGCGCTCGAATCGACTCGGGGTGCGCCTCACTCCGACGGGAGCAACGCCTCGAGGTGATCGACCTTCACGTTGACCACCTTCCCGCTCCGCTCGACGCGCCCGCCGGCGAGGATCAGCGCGGTGCCGGTGATCTCCCGCCGAAACTGCTCGAACCGCTTCGGCTCGATCACCAGGTTCGCGAGCCCGGTCTCGTCCTCCACCGACATGAAGCAGAAGCCCTTCGCGGTCGGAGGCCGCTGCCGGACGATCACCAACCCGCCCAACCGAACCTGCTTCCCGCTGGGGATCTTCTGGAGCTGCTCGGCCGTCACCGCGCCCGCCTTCTGGAGCTGCGGGCGCAACAACCCGATCGGGTGTGACTCGAGCGAGAGCCCGGTGGTGTCGAAGTCGGTCGCCACCCGCTCGGTCGCCGACATCTGCGGGAACGTTGGCGCGTCGGTCGCCATCGCCAACCCGAAGAAGAGATCGTCTTCCTCGAAGGGCCCCAAGGCAGCGAGCTCCCACAGCGCCGCGCGCCTCGAGGAACACAGCGAGCCCACCGCCCCCGAGAGCACCAGCCGGGTCAGCTCCGCACGAGGAACCCGGGTGCGCCGCGCCAGCTCCGCCAGCGTCGAGAACGCGCCGCCCCGCGTGCGCTCCTGGACGAGGCGCTGCGCCGTCTCTTCCCGCAACCCCTTCACCAGCTGAAAGCCCAAGCGCAGCACCGGCTGTTCCGGCACCTGGCCGCGCCGCGGTGATCTCCGCAAGCCCTCCGGCGTACGCCCGTCGAGCTCGAGCTGGCAGGTCCACCCCGAGCGGTTGACGTCGACCGCGCGCACCTCGACTCGATGCCGCCGCGCGTCCTCCACCAGCGTGTGCGGCGCGTAGAAGCCCATCGGTTGAGCGTCGAGCAACGCCGCGCAGAAGATCGACGGGTAGTACTTCTTGAGCCAACACGAGACGTAGGCGATCAGCGCGAACGAGGCCGAGTGGCTCTCGGGGAAGCCGTAGTGCGAGAAGCCCTTGAAGGAGTCGAAGCTCTTCTCGGCGAACTCGCGCGAGTACCCTCGGCCAAGGCAGCCCTCGACGTAGCGATCGCGGAACGTCGGCAGCAGCTCGTCGGCGCGTTTGTGCGAGAGCGCTCGCCGCAGCCGATCGGCCTCTCCAGGCGAAAACCCCGCCGCCACCATCGCCAGCCGCATCGCCTGCTCCTGGAAGAGCGGCACGCCGAGGGTGCGCTCGAGGATCGCCCGCACGTCCTCCGACGGGTACGTCACCGTCTCTTCGCCGTTCCGCCGCCGCAGGTAGGGGTGCACCATCTCGCCGACGATCGGCCCGGGGCGGATGATCGCGATCTCGATCACCAGATCGTAGAAGGTGCGCGGCTTGAGCCTCGGCAGCATGTTCATCTGTGCCCGGCTCTCGATCTGGAAGGTGCCGACCGTGTCGGCCTCGCAGATCATGTCGTAGACGAAGGGATCTTCCGCGGGCACGGTGGCCATGTCGAAGCGGTGCCCGGTGACGGCCTCGATCAGCTCGAAGCTCCGCGCCACCACCGTGAGCATGCCCAGGCCGAGCAGATCGACCTTCAAGATGTCGAGCGCCGAGAGATCGTCCTTCTCCCACTGCACCACGGTTCGATCCTGCATCGCGCCCGTCTCGACCGGCGCCATCGACACCAGGGCGTCGTGGGTGATCACGAAGCCGCCGACGTGGATCGAGAGGTGCCGCGGCATGCCCGAGAGCTGCCGCGCGAGCACCATCGTCTGCTGCACCGCGAGATCCGACGCCGAGAGCCCCGCCTGGTGCAGCTGGTACGGCCCGACGTCGTCCGACAGGTCCATCGCCTTCGAGAGTCGATCGAGCTGATCGATCGACAGCCCGAGCGTCTTGCCGACCTCCTTCACCGAGAGCTTGCCGCGGTAGCAGATGTGCTCGCACACCATCGCCGCGCGGTGCCGGCCGTGCTTCTCGAAGACGTACTGGAGCACCTCTTCGCGGCGCGCGTGCTCGAAGTCGACGTCGATGTCGGGCGGCTCCTTGCGCTCCATCGAGAGGAAGCGCTCGAAGAGCAGCCCCATGCGCACCGGATCGACCGAGGTGATCTGCAGCAGGTAGCAGACGGCCGAGTTGGCGGCGCTCCCGCGGCCCTGACAGAGAATGCCCCGCGCGCGCGCGAAACGAACGATGTCCCAGACGGCGAGGAAGTAGCCCTCGTATTCGAGCGTGGCGATGAGCGAGAGCTCCTTCTCGAGCTGGCGCCGCACCGCCTCGGGCACGCCGGACGGGTAGCGGACGCGCAGGCCCTCGTCACAGAGCTGGGCGAGGTAGGCCTGACGGGTGACGCCCGGCGGGAGCTCTTCTTCGCTGAAGGTGTAGCGGAGATCGTCGAAGGAGAACGTCGCGCCCTGGACGATCTCGAGCGTGCGGCCGACGCACTCGGGCTCGTCGGAGAAGAGGCGGAGCAGCTCGTCGCCCGACTTGAGGGTGCGCTCGGCGTTGGGGAACAGCAGCGTGCCGGCGTTGGGCAGCGTGGTGCCGTGGCGGATCGCCGTCATCACGTCCTGGAGTGGCTGGCGCTGCCGGGAATGGGTGTGCACGTCGTTGTGCGCGAGCAGCGGGAGCTCGAGGGCGCGGGCGAGCGTGGTGGCCGAGAAGCAGCGGGCCTCGTCGTCGGCGCAGAGGTGGCGGGAGAGCCCGACATAGGCCTTCCCTGAGAACGCCTCGGCCAGCGCGGCGGCGACGCGGTGATCGGGCGGCCGCCCTGGGTCGTCGAGGAGCACCATCGCGAGCCCACCCGCGCGCGGCAGCACCCGCTCCCATGGCAACCCGGCGTGGCCCTTGGGGTGCGCGAGCCGGCTCTCGGAGATGAGCTCGCAGAGGTGCCGGTAGCCTTCGTGGGTCTGCACGTAGAGGGCGATCGGCGGCGCGTCGAGCAAGGTGAGCCGGCTGGCGAGCACCAGCTTGAGGTTGCGCTGCTTGGCCTCGAGGTGCGCCTTCACCAGGCCGTAGAGGCCGTCGTCGTCGGTGATGGCGAGGCCGGCGAGCCCGAGCGCGGCCGCGGTCGAGACGAGCTCTTCGGGGTGCGAGGCCCCGCGGAGGAAGGCGTAGTTCGAGCGCGCGACGAGCTCGGCATACATGCACTGAACATATTTTCAGCCAGGGACGATTGGGAGCCTTTTCGCCCGCGCGACCTCGTTGCGGCTGAGCGCGTCATCGAACGTGCTCCGAGCGGCGAGCATCGCCGGTGACTCGGTATGGTCGGGCGCATGACCCGATCGCACCTCGTCGGTTGGAGCGCCTTGCTCATCGTCGCGTGTGGTCCTCCGGTGACGGAAGCCGACGGTGGAACGACTGGCGGAGGATCATCGGGAGGACTCCCGGCGGCCGGCGGGAGCTCGGGTGGGACGGCCGGAGGTGCTGCCGCGGGCGGTGCGGGTGGAGGGAGCGCAGGCGGCTCCTCCGGCGGTGACGCCGGCGGTGTCGCGGGCGGAGACGCAGGTGGGAGCGCTGGCGGCGCAGGAGGCGGAAGGTCGGGGGGCACCGCGGGCGGAAGCGCTGGCGGCACGTCGGGCGGAAGCGCTGGCGGCATGTCGGGCGGAAGCGCCGCGGGTGGAAGCGCGGGCGGCACTGCGGGCGGAAGCGCTGGCGGCTCGGCAGGCGGAACTGGCGGTGGCGCTGCTGGCGGCTCCGCAGGCGGCGCGGCGGGCGGCACGGCAGGTGGAACTGGAGGCGGCGCTGCGGGCGGGAGCGCAGGCGGCGCGAGCGGAGGGAGCTCGGGGGGCACGGCCTTTCCCGATCTCGTCGTCATCTCCGGGCCAACCCTCGCTGCGGTCTCGGCGATCACCGCGACGGGCACGGGAGGCACGATGATCGTCTGGTCGGAGAACAACGGCGCTCGCACGACGCTCTCCTGGGCGCACCACGACGGCACTCGATGGACCAACGGCACCTTCGGCGCCGGCAGCCTCACTGCGGCGCGCCTCATCGCCTGGACCGATCGCTTCGTCTTCACCTGGCAAGGCCCCACCGGTTCCCGTCAGTGGGCCATTCATCGGCTGGGCACCTGGACGACGCCTTCGGCGGCAGCGCCCGCCGAGAACATCACCGCCAACGACACCCGGCTGCTCGAGCTGACGGTGAGCTCCATCTTCCCCTACGCGATCGTCGCGCGGTTCTACGATGGCACCACCTGGACGACGCCGGCCGCGATCGCCTCCGACGTCACCGTCGCGGTCCCGCTCGCTGCCGGCACGGGAAACACCTTCGCGTTGATCTATGGCGATGTCGGCTCGCCGTACGTGAGCCTCGTCCTCCGGCACGACGGCACGAGCTGGACCGGGCCGTTCACCATCGCCAACCACATGGGCTTCCCGGGCGGGTTCAGCATCGCCACCAACGGCGCCGGCTACGTCGCCTCGAGCGGAAACGCCCCCAACGTGCTCGTCTTCGATCCCACGACCTCGAACTGGTCGAACACGCCGTTGGGCGGCACGCTCGCGCGCGTCACCGGCGTCTGGCGCGCCGGCAACGGCTACCTCGCCGCGTACACCGAGAACTCGAGCTCGGTGCGGCTCCACGACGGAACGGGCTGGCTGCCGACGACGACCGTGCTCAACCTCGGCACCGCGGTCAGTCCCCGACAGGTCGACTCCGATGGCTCCCGCATTCTCCTGGCGGCCTACGACTACAACACCAACCGCCCCGTCGGCCGCGTCTACGACGGCAGCTGGAGCGCGCCGTTCTCGGGCACCGCCAACGCGACCCAGCTTCCCCAGCTGCTGACCGGCGCGGGGCTGGTTGGCACCGATGGGCTCGTCACCTACCTCGCGAACGGAGAGGCGCGCGCCCTCACCTACCGCGCAGGAACCTGGATGGACCTCGCGCCGCTCCAAAGCGGCGCCGTCTCGAACGGTGGCTTGCTCACCCTGAAGGTCGCCGGGGCGTTGGCGGCCAGCTTCTCCGATGGGAAGCCCTACGTCGCGCGCACCCTCACCGCAGGGGCTGTGGGCCCCCCGACGGTGCTCCGCACCTCGACGCTCGATGGGCACGCCACGAACGTGCGGCTCGCCTTTGCGCCGGGAGGCCGCGGGCTGGCGGCGTGGGAGCAGTACGACAACGGCGTCACCGGCGTCTTCGCGGCGCACTTCGATCGGACCTGGCAGCCAGCGTTCCGGGTGGTCGCCGATGGACGCACGCCGCGCGTCGCGACCAACGGCTCGAGCTTCGTCATCTCCTGGTCCACCAGCGACACCTCGGGCTCGGCGCAGTGGGTCGCTCACGACGTGCCCGGCGCGGGCCTCGGCGCTCCCGTCCGCCTCACCGGCGCCGTCACGAACGTGGAGTACGTCGCTCCCGAGGTCGCCAGCGCCGGAACCGGGTACTCGGCCGTGTGGACGCGCGCCGCCACCTTCGGCACCCGTTCGGTGAACGTGAGCGTCTCTGCCGACGGGACGAGCTGGTCGCCTGCCAGTGAGGTGCTCACTCCGACGAACTGGTCGGCGCTGCGCATCGCGGGGAGACCGGCGGGCTACCTCATCACCGCGACGGCGTCGGGCAGCACCGCGACGCGCAGCCTGTCGCCAGACGGAGGAATCGCGCCCGGCTCCTCCTCGCTCTCCGGGACGTCGTGCGAGAGCGCTGCCGGCCCCACCAGCTTCGGAGTGCTCTGCGCGACGACGGGTGGAAACATGCAGAGCCAGATCTTCAGCGGCGGCACCTGGGGCCCTGCGGTGCTCACCACCGGCACCCTCTCGCTCCCGCTGGCGATCGCGAGCGCGCGCGACAGCTACCGAATCGCCGTCGGCTCGCAGACCCGAGTGTCCGATGGAGGGACGTGGGCGGCGCCGCTCGCGGTCACGGGCATGGCGGTGACCTCGATGACGAGCGATGGCACCGAGTTCGTCGGCGTGGGGTTGCGCACGAGCGGTGGCTTCCCGAGCATCGGCCTCAGTCGGAGCGTCGGCGGCGCGATGCAGGACGTGGGGGTGATCGAGACGATCGATTCCACGGCCGAGGCGCCGTTCTGTGCCTTCGGAGGAGACGCCGGCGTCTGGGCGGTCTGGCCGCAGGACGATCCAGGGCGCGCGACCCGGGTCATCCTCGGCAAGAACCTCTGAAGACCGGCTCGAGGTCGCCAGAGCGCGAACGGGTCGCCCCGGGCCGGGTCGGTCGTCACCTCGGCGAGCGGGGAGAGGCCGGCGCTCGGCGGCGAGCGGTAGCCCATGAGGACCGGCGGGGGACGCAGCGGCTCGGTCGGCGCTGGCGTCGGCGGTACGGGGCCGACGATTGCGGGCGGACCGGGCACGTGACGGTCCAGGAGCGCGCGTCCCTTGAGCGAGCGAGTCGCCCGATGGTACGCGCCACGGGTGATCCTCAGGTCCCTCCTCGCCGTGCTGGCGATCGTGATGCTCGGCTGCACGCCGATCACCCCGCTTCGATCGGATGCGGGTGACGGCGGCAGCCCCAGTGACGCCGGGAGTGACCCCGCTGACGGAGGAACCTCGGACGCGGGCTTGGGAGGCACGATCCGGGTGACACCGATCCTCGAGAACCGGAGCCGACTGGGCGCTCGTTCGACCCGCGGCTTTCGGCCCTGGCGCGGAGGGCTCGCGGTCGTCGGTACCTGGCTCTACTGGGTCGAGAGCGGGAGCACGCCGGGGCTGTACCGCCTGCCGACCACGGGTTGTCCTGGAGGAGGCGCCGCCTGCGTGGAGACGATCGCCTCGGTCACCCGCCCGAGCGCCTTCACCGCCACCGTCGATTCGGTGTTGGTCGCCGACGTCACCGCGCTCCGCCGCTACCCCATCACCGGCGCCTCCCAGCCGATCGCGACCGGCTCGAGCGAGCTGGTGAACCTCGCGACCGACGGCACGACCGCGTTCTGGACGACCGAGAGCTCGCCGATCCTCCGCACGCCCTTCGGCGGAGTCACCTCGACGATCATCAACTCGAACGGCACGCCCTACGCGATGGCGGTCGCGGGCCCTCGTGTGCACTGGGTGGGCGTCGACATCTCCGGCATCCAAGCGGTGATGCAGTCGGCGCGTACCGACGGTACCAACCCGCGTGAAGACAGCCGCTCTGGCAATGGCTTTCAGACGATGCGCGGAGACGGCCGGTACCTCGTCTACGCGAAGGACTCGCCGGCCCAGGTGCTCCGGCAGGCGGTGAGCAACGGTCTGCTCGAGGTCGTTGGCACCAACGCGCAGGGGGTCACCGACTTCGCCCTCGATGATCAGTGGACCTACTGGGTCGAGCCGGGGACGAGCGGGCAGACGAACGGCCGCCTGCGCCGCGTCTCCCACGAGTCCACCACGCCGGAGACGGTGGCCGAGTCGATCGCCTGGCCGGTCGCGGTCGCGGTCGATCAAGGGGTCGTCTACGTGATGGCCGCAGGCACCTCGGCGGCGGCGTGGAGTGACGGGCGAATTCTGCGGATCACCCGGGAGTGACGCCGTCTCAGTCGAAGACGCCGTGCGCATAGAACCTCCCGTCGGCGGCGTCCTTGAAGACCCAGAGCACTCCGACGCCTTCGAGCCGCACCCGGTAGTAGTCGCGCCCGTTGCACTCGGGGCTCCACCACTGGCCCACCAACCGCTCCGGGCCTTCCATCACCTCGACCTTCCGTCGCCGGCCCTGGAGGGTGACGAAGCCGATCAGCCCTTGGGCAGTGAGCTCCACGTGGAGCGCAGCTGGCTCACGAAACAACCGCGCAGGGCGTGCCTCGAGCACCGCCGACAGGACGGGCGGTTCGGCCACCGGCTTGGCCTTGGGCACCTTCCACCGGGCGCCCATCTCCAGGCCCGCAATCACGTCCATCACCTCGGCCTCGTTGGGACCTGGCGCCGCCCGCCCACGAGGCCCAGTCCACTCCGCAGGCCGCTCGGAGGGCTTCGGGGGTTCCCGCCTCGACGGTGAGGCACGCAGCAACGCCAGCTGATCGTTGGTCTGTCGTCGATCCGAGACCTCTTTGGACGCCTCCTCGAGCACGGGCTTCTTCTCACCGAGCGTCCAGCCCGCGTCGACGGCGCCCCAGAGCTCCGAGGGCCGGCCCGCATCGGGAGGCCGGAAAGGCCCCAGTCTCCACGCGGTCTCGGGCTGGTGCTTCGCGACAGGCTCAGCCGAGAACAACGCCGCTTCACCGAGCGCCGACTGGAGCTTCGAGAGCACCACCTCGAGCTGAGCGTCGCCTGCGGGCGCATCACCCAGCATCAGCTGCCGCCCGGGATCGGGACACGACTCCTCCACCACCACCCGCACGCCGGCGATCGGGTTGCGCACCGAGAGATCGGTGAGCCGGTGCCGAATGAGCTCGAGGAGCAGCTTCGCTTGCGCCGAGGGCCGGGCGAGCACCAGCGGGAGCGCGCTGGCCGGCGAGCCTTCCAGCACCAACCCCACCGCCAACCGCACCGCGGCCAGCTGCCGCCCTTGGAGCCTGGCGCACACCCGATCGACGACCATCTTGATCGCGAAGAGCACCGGCTCGAGCTGCTCCGCTGGCCAGTCGAGGGCCACCGCTTCGTCGATGCGCTCGGGCAGCGCATGGGGCTCGAGCCGGGAGTCGTCGACGCCGCGGGCCAGCTGGGCCACCAGGTGACCCGGAGCACCGAACCGGGCGGCGAGCGAGCCCTGGGGGAGCGTCGCCACTTCACCCAACGTCGTCAGCCCCAACGCCTTCAACGGATCGATGACGTCGGCGCCGAGGCCCGCGCAGGCGAGCGAGTCGAGCGGAGCCCCAGCGAGCGCGAGGCCTCCTCGAGGTGGCAGCACACCCAGCTCGCCGAACCGGCCGAGCGCCTGGGTGGAGAACCGCTCGGAGCCCACCACCACCCGAGCTCGAAACCCAGCCGTCGCACAACGTGCCGTCACCTCCTCCGCCCACTTCGCCTCGCCTCCCGACAGGTGCGCCGCGGTGGCGTCGAGCCAGAGCCCATCGGGATCGTCGAGTTCGAAGGCTGGCGCCACCACCAGGAGCGACTCGCCGAGGCTCGCGAGCGCCTTGGCCTCTTCCTCCGCCTCGAACCTTCGCTTCACCAGCCCGGGAACGGTGGCAGCTGCGGCGGCCCCCGTCTGCCCGATGCGCGCGCCGGCCGCGCTGGCCGCCTTGGAGACGAAGCGCACCCGCTCGACGCCGCGCACGTCTTCGAGCAGCACCACCGGCTTGCCCGAGAACGACGGCTGCTCGAGCACCAGCCGCTGGATCGGAAACCTCGGGAGATGGACGTAGGCCATTCGCATGGGCGGGTCTCACCGAAAGTCCCGGGAAGGGATCTGCTCCCAGTGCTTGGCCGCGATCGACTCGCGCTCGCTCAGCTTGGCGGCCGGCCTCCGCCGATTCCCTGGTGGGGCGCACGAGTGCAGCGGGAGCTCTCCCATCGCGCCGTCACGCCCTGGCCGGGTCGCCACGGAGAACCCCTTGCCGTCTCGCAGCTCGTTTCGTTTGGGCCGTTGGAGCGACGACTGCCCCGACACCCTCGGGAGCTCGAGGCCCGGGTGGAGGCTGGTGTGACTCCGCCTCGCGCGCGCCAACGTCGCCAGCTGACTGCGAGGGAGCTGCACCTGCTTGCCGGTCGCTCCCTGGGCCCGGGCGATCTCCACGTGCAGCGTCACTTCGTCGTTCGGCGCCACGGGGTCCACGAGCTGGAGGTGACGAACTCGAGGCGCCTGCTCGACCCGCTCGGCCATCACCAACCGCACCAGGCCCTGCGCAGGCGCCACATTCGAAGTCAGCACCACCAGCAACGAGCCGCCGGCCCGCGCTGCGTCGAGGAGCTTCTTGGTCTCGATCATCGACAGGGTGAGCCCGGTGTGGGTGACGTCGAGCACCACCAAGGTGAAGGCGCCGCTCCGCAACAACTGCACTGCCGACCAGACGAGCTGGCCTGGCGCCGGCGGGCGAACGATCAACAGCCGCCGCAGATCGACGCCCATGGGGACCGCCGCAGGTGGATAGAGCTCTTTGGGCCCATCGACCCAGGCCGCCAGCCGCTTCTCCCGGCACGCCGCCGCCACCAACGACAACGCGAGGGTCGTTCGCCCCGACGCCTCTTCTCCAGACAGCTCCACCGCGCCGCCCAGCCGAAAGATCCCCAAGCCGTCGAGCGACGCAGCGCCAGAGGCCAAGGTGATCAGATACCGCCGAGGCGCCGCCTGAACGCGCCGAATCTGCTCTCGCAGCTGCTCGATCACTCCTCGGTCCGCTGCCTGCCCACCACGCTCTGGAGCCGATTTACCGGCCTCTGCTGCGATCGCCATGAACGCCTCCGTCGAAGGGGATCTCTCCCTAAACACGCGTTCAGTATCAAGAGGGTCTGACATTCAGAGGGAGTCGTGCGATTTGAAGGAGTTACGCGTCGATGATGTGATGGCGCGATGAAATCCCCCGCGTTCGCGAGTGCTCGCCTCGTCATTCTCATCGGCCTCATCGGGTGCGGAGCGCCGACCGAGCCGTGTTCGTCGACGACCTGCGCTGGATGCTGCGACGCCACTGGGCAGTGCCAGACGACCTCGGCGGCGACGTGCGGCATCGGGGGACAAACGTGCGTGGCGTGTCGAGGGGCGATGGCGTGCGTGCAGGGAATCTGCGCCGGAAGCGCGGGCGGCAGCGCTGGTGGAACTTCGAGCGCAGGCGGGAGCGCCGGTGGAGCACCCGCGGGCGGCAGCGCCGGTGGAGCATCCGTCGCGGGCGGCAGCGCCGGTGGAGCATCCGTCGCGGGCGGCAGCGCCGGTGGAGCATCAGTCGCGGGCGGCAGCGCCGGTGGAGCATCCGTCG
>JBPOIJ010000164.1:0-4734 GCA_052034585.1 Myxococcota bacterium | reverse complement strand
CACAGCACTATGCACGCGTCCAATCTTTTACGTCAACCCTTCGCAAACATTCAATGAACGTATTCCAGAACCTGATTAACGCTTTTGATAGAAAACCTATCGTTTTTCAGGCTGGCTAAGTTTTTACGAAAAATTTAGGTTCATTGCTGTCCCATCATCTTGTCCGCTAATATAGGATTTTTCATTTGATAGACCTTCATTGTAAGTGACTTGAAGCAAATGGCAAACATCTTGCAATCTACAATCGCCTATTGTGCTGATATTCAACTGATTAGAATTGTCTTTAAAATTAACTTGAATGCTAATACCATCTCTAAATGAATCAGTGCTCCCAACAATAGTAAGTACAAATGGTTGGCTTTTATTACCAATAGCAACAATGTTCTTGCAATTCATTTCGACGCCATCAATTTTCGCCTTCAAAATCCCACTTGAATCATTTGGACTAGAATCTTTCCCACAGGAATGCAAGAGCAATAAAAAAAACAAAATTGAAAATAAATTGATTTTATTCATTTTGAAAATTTATTTAGTGAAGAAATAAAAAATTTGTTGAGTTAGGTCAAAATTTGAAACATCAGAAACTCCTGTAAAACTGGTTTCAGTGATATTTTCTATTCCCCAAGTATCCTTACTTCCACCATCATATACGATTGTCATAAATGGATTGTCGTTCTTTCCCAACAATTCATATTCAAACCCAGTCATAGTTTGTATGCCGAAAGTATCATTTGCTATTTCAACCGTAAATTCTGTATCGCCTTTCCAATTTTCGTAGAATTTATAATACCCAGAAGTATTTGAACTCGTAAATTCAAATGGAACACCACTATCTTCTCCTTTAATTACTACTTTTTTGAGCGTCCAAGTGCCTACCAATATTTGCTTAATGTCAATTTCCGAATCATTGCTGTTTTTTTCGCAGCCAATAAGCAAATTGATTATGCACAAAAAGAAAAGAATTTTATTCATGACTTCAATGTTTTAATGTAATAGTAAATTTAATGTCAAAGTTTGACTACTTTTTTAATATGATAAACATGGTTTGAATCAAGTACCCTAATTAAGTAAATTCCTTTATTTAGTTGTATATCTCTTATAGTTAACTTTTGAGACTGATTGTTTTGAATAAAAACTGTTTGACCCTGCAAATTAATGATTGAGATTTCGTTGATTGAAGTATTATTATTAATTTGCAATTCAAGTTTTTCCTCAAAAGGGTTTGGTGTGATAAATAAGGGACTGAGGAAATTGATAGGCAATAGTTGGGTATTTAAAATTCCATTCTGAAAAACCCTCAAATGTCCACCAACATCATTAGGTCCTTGGTAACTTGGAGCACCGATTGCAATCATATCACCAATATCATTTAAGTCAATTGAGAAACCACACTCACTGCCTAATTCTGCTCCAAATATTTCAAGTCCTACCAAATTCCATTGAGAGCCATCCCATTTGTAAGTTTTAACATAACCAGTAAAATCAGTTGCAAATGATAGCCAATATGGTGCTCCAATTGAAATTACATCTCCATCAGAATTTATAGCAACTGAATGTCCAAAAAATTCTCCGGCTTCGCTTCCCCCAAGGTCCAAACCTTTTTGAACCCAACCTACACCGTTCCATTTGTAAACACGTGCAAGGCCAGAATAAAATCCGTTTGGGTTGCTTTGAGGTGCTCCCGCTATAATTGTATTGCCATCTGGTGTAATATCAACAGAAAAGCCAAACTGTTCTTCTGTGGTCGTGCCATGTATTTCATTGCCTCGTAACATCCAATTGAGGCCATTCCATTCATATACCCAAATACTACCGGAATTGGTGCCATTTGCATCGTTCTCACGAATACCAAGTGCGAGTATGTTTCCATTTGCACTCAAATTGACATCATGGCCAATTCCATTGTAATTGCCTCCCATAAAAGTTGTACCTTTTTGAACCCACGAATTGTTATTAAATGCATAAACTTTTGTGTAGCCTACTCCTGAAAAGCCACGTGACCCAACTGCTATTGTATTACCGCTGGCATCTATACTAACAGAAATTCCAAATTCATCACTCGTGTATTCACCGTCAATTGCGTTGCCTTTCTGTACCCAATCTGTACCATTCCATTTAAGTACTTTGAAATAGCCTGCATCGTCATAATTTGGACTGTCGTGGCTAACGTCGCCAACAATTATAGTTTCTCCGTTTTCATTTAAATCGATTGACCAACCAAAGGAGTCGCCATCATTCTCGCCGATAAGGTCAGAACCCATTTGAACCCAAGTATTTCCACTTAAACGATAGATACCAACTTGTCCATGGTATAAATTATTTATTCCTAAACCGCCAGCCGCGACAGTTTTGCCATCGGCTGAAATACTCACTACATGTCCAAAAGCATCAGAATGTGCCGTTTCTTCAATTGATTGTCCTACCATTGTCCAATTTTGCGAAGATAACCTATTGATAAAGACGATACAGAAATAAAAAATGATGAGTAGTATTTTATTCATATATTATAGTTTTTTTTCGTTGCCGCCATCGGCTGCATCTGCGCCTGTGCCGCCCTGCGTTGGCCTTGCGTTAGGCTTTGGGCGGCATGGACGTAGATGCATTGTGTGTGCCCGGAATGGGCATCGAATCTTCTGATGCAAATATAACCAAAATGCATCGGACGATGAACTTGGGAAGTGAAAGTCTTCCCCGCGCTTGGGCAGCGGGCGTGTAGCAAGCCGCAAGGGTTTGGAGGGCGACCTCTGGTCTGAAGTAAGCGGGACTGCAAAGGATGGTACGGACGAACAGGAAGCGCATAGGGAGGCTTGTACGGACGGGTCGAGGTGGCACAACACACCGAAGGCTGGGACTGCCGGGGCCCGTACAAGTAGATGCGCCCGGGATCATCCGAAAGCGATGCACCTTACCCGGGGAGATCTGCCGACCACATTGGAGGCGGAGGCGCGCGCGAGTGCCGAGGCAAAGATTGGGCGGCAGAAGTCAGCAGCGGCCATAGTAGGGAGCCAAACCGAATGCTCAACCAATCCCGTGTTGGTAGTAGGCGAGCGTTCGAGAGGGTGACCCCGAAGGGCCAAACATGGAATGGCCGGACGGCGGCTTGTACAAACCGGATCGCTGAACCCGTATGGGGAATGATCGGGTTTTCGTTGGGCAGGCAGGAAGGCAAACAAACGAACTGAGTACAGATGGAGTACGAAAGACTGATGGGCGTGATTCTATCGCGTCCGAACCTGCTGGCGGCGTACCGCCGGGTGGTACGCAATGGCGGGGCCGCCGGTGTGGACGGGGTAGGGGTCGGGCAACTGGCCGAACACCTGCGTACCCACTGGTCCCGTGTGCGGGAAGAACTGCTGTCGGGGACATACCGTCCATCGGCGGTACGGGGCGTTGAGATACCCAAAGCGAGCGGCGGGGTCCGGCTGCTGGGCATACCCACCGTGATGGACAGACTGATACAACAGGCTGTACACCAGGTGCTTGGGCCTCTCTGGGAGCCGGAATTTTCGCCGTACAGTTACGGATTTCGCCCTGGCCGGAGCGCCGCGCAGGCGCTGGAACAGGCGACGGCGTACCTCAACGAAGGCCGTCAGACCATCATCGACCTCGACCTGAAATCCTTCTTCGACCGGGTCAACCACGACAAGTTGATGGGGATCATCCGCAAGAAGATCAAGGACGTGGCGTTGTTGCGCCTGATACGGCGCTTTCTGCAATCGGGTATCCTGTTGGGCGGGGTGGAACAGGCGCGGGAAGAGGGAACGCCGCAGGGCGGTCCGCTCAGCCCGTTGTTGTCCAACGTCCTGCTCAATGAGTTTGATCAGGAATTGAAGCGACGTGGTCATCGCTTTGTGCGTTACGCCGACGATTGCAGCATCTTTCTACGCAGCCGGGCAGCGGCCCAACGGGTACTGGCGAGCATCACCCGTTTTCTGGAAGGCGACCTTCATTTGGAAGTCAACCGCGAGAAGACGAAGATCGTGCGTCCGGTGAAGTTTGTGCTGCTGGGGCACACGTTTACGCCGACTTACAAGAAGGGTGAACGGGCCACTTACCGGCTGAGCATTTCCCGGAAGAGTTGGGATTCGTTGAAACGCAAAATCAAAGCGTTGACGCGTAAAACCGACCCTGTACCCCTGACAGAACGCATTGCCAAACTGAACCGGCTGATGCGGGGTTGGGTCAACTACTTCAAACGGGCCACGGGGTACGAGAAGTTCGACCAGCTCGACGGCTGGATCAGAAACCGACTGCGTTACTGTATCTGGAAGTCGTGGAAACGTCCTGGTCGCCGTTATCGGGCCTTCCGGCAGTTAGGCGTAAGCCATGCGTGGGCGATGCGTTATGCATGGTCACGCAAGGGCGGCTGGCGGCTGTCGTGCAGCCCGGTGATGAAAATGACCGTGACGGAGGAGCGACTACGACAGCGGGGCTATCAGTCATTCAAAGATTACTACCATCATGTACGGCAGCAGGCTGTTGTTCCATGAACCGCCGTGTACCAGGCCGGTACGCACGGTGGTGTGAGAGGGCAGGGGCGGTCGTAGGGCCGCCTCTCCCTACTCGATTCCCTGCATACCTTTTTTTTTTATTTTTTTTTATTTTCTTCAACACGTAATTGTGCATTTTTTTTGTCAAAATCCAATTCGGCTTTTCTATTTGCCGGCGTCAGTTTTGTTGGGGATTTTGGGTGTTTTTCGTGTGTATTTGGTGCGGTCGGATATTAATGTGGGT
>JBPOIJ010000146.1:0-9192 GCA_052034585.1 Myxococcota bacterium | reverse complement strand
ACGGCGCGAGATCGATGTTCGTCGGGATCGTCACGTTCGGCAGGTTGGCCATCTCGTAGCGCTGGTTGCGGGCGAGGATCTGCACGATGAGATCCTGCTTGTCCTTCGCGTTGATGAGGCCGAGCCGCACCGGCAGCTCGAACTTCTCGGAGTCGTAGTGGAAGCGGAGCGGCGAGAGCTTCGCCTGGCCCTTCTCGAAGGTGACCTTCTTCGCGTTCACCTTGGCGACGAAGAACTTCATGCCCTGCTGGATGTAGGGCTTGAACAGCGGCTCGGCCCCCGCGGGGATCTTGTACTTGTTCTGGTTGAGCCACTGCTCGAGGGCGAGCGCGTCCTTCGCGGAGAGGATGACGACGTCGTACTCCCCGACCTCGAAGCGGGCCTCGACCTTCACCAGCGGAGCCGCGCCGCCCAAGGACACTGGCATCGCCGACGGAACGCCCGCGCCCGATTCGGCGTACTTCATCGGCGGCTCGACGTAGCAGGGGTCCATCTCCCAGTACTCGACGAGGCGCGGCGCCGAGAGGGTGTCGACGCGCTTGAAGACGTCGCGCGGGAGCGTCTTCACCTGCTCCTTCTTGAGCACCACCGGCACCGGGATCACCATCGCGAAGTCTTCGGGTGGCCCCTGGTAGTTGTTCTGCATCGAGAGCACGGTGCGGTTGCCCTCGCGCATCAGCACGACCTGGGTGGCGTTGTTGAAGAGCTCCGCGCCTCCGCCTGCGACGTAGAAGCCGCAGAACGCAGAAGCCGCGAAGGCCGTGAGCGACGAGAGCAGCGCGACGAGACGAACCATGGTGACCCCTCCGAAGTGCGGCCACCATACTCCGCACAGCCGCCGCTCCGCTGATTCGATCGTGCAGCCGCTCGGGTCGCCCAGGCTACTTCTTCTTCGGCGGCCGGAGCGCGTCGCCAGCCTTCGCCTTCAGCCCCTTCACCGCGAGCTCCGCGATCGGACTCTCCGCAAGCGCCTCGACCTTCGCTGGATCGCGCGCGACGAACGCCGAATCCTCGATCCCCTTCGTCCCAGCCTGTTGCTCACCCGGCCAGGGCCCACCCCACCGCCCGAACACCGGGTTCTTGCACTTCACCTCGCCCTTCCACGGGTACCGAATCGCGTACCGGCCCTGGAAGTTGTTCAGCGAGTCGGGCCTGGAGCCCTGCTCGAGCGACTTGCCATCGGTGAGGAACTCGCGGCCTCCCACGATCGCAGGCGCCGCCTTGAACACGAGATCTTCTCCGAGCGACGTCTTGTCGTAGCGGGCATGCAGCCGGGTCAGCACGAACTGGCGCTCGGGCTTCCACTCGTCGTCGGGCGTCGACTTCGTCGGCAGCACGTCGGCGCCCAAGGTGGCGAAGTCTTCCTTCGAGAGCGGAGAGGTCGGGCATGGATCGCAGCTGGTCGCCTGCCACGCATACTCGGTGATCACCGCCTTCGGGTTCTTCGCGAGCGTGCGATCGAAGAGGCTCACGTAGAAGAACGGGAACTCGCTCTTCGCCGACGGCGCGAGATCGATGTTCGTCGGAATGGTCACGTTGGGCAGGTTCGCCATCTCGTAGCGCTGGTTGCGCCCGAGGATGTGAACGATCAGATCCTGCTTGTCCTTCGCGTTGATGAGCCCGAGGCGCACCGGCAGCTCGAACTTCTCCGAGTCGTAGTGGAAGCGCAGCGGCGACAGCTTTGCCTGGCCGTTCTCGAAGGTGACCTTCTTCGCGTTCACCTTGGCGACGAAGAACTTGAGGCCCTGCTGGACGTACGGCTTGAAGAGGGGCTCGGCGCCCGCGGGGATCTTGTACTTGTTCTGCTTGAGCCACTGCTCGAGCGCGAGCGCGTCCTTCGCGGAGAGAATGACGATGTCGTATTCACCGACCTCGAACCGCGCCTCGACCTTCACCAGCGGCGGCGCCGCTCCGCCCAACGCAAGCGGCACCGACGAGGGGAGCGGGATTCCAGACTCGTACCGGTCCATCGGCGGCTCGACGTAGCAGGGGTCCATCTCCCAGTACTCGACGAGCCGCGGCGCCGAGAGGGTGTCGACGCGCTTGAAGACGTCACGCGGGAGCGTCTTCACCTGCTCCTTCTTGAGCACCACCGGCACCGGGATCACCATCGCGAAGTCTTCGGGCGGCCCCTGGTAGTTATTCTGCATCGAGAGCACGGTGCGGTTGCCCTCGCGCATCAGCACGACCTGGGTTGCGTTGTTGAACAGCTCCGCGCCTCCGCCTGCGACGTAGAAACCGCAGAAGGCGTGCGCGGCGAAGGACAGCAAGAACCCGAGCGCGACCGCAATCCGACCCATGAGTACCCCCGAAAGAGTGGAGGCGCGACCATAGCGATCGGCGAAGCCCACGAGCGCCTTTTCTCGCAGTCAGAGTCGTGCGAGAGCGCCCGTCTTCAAGGAGTTCCGCATGAGACAGCACGTCCGCCAGGTGATCGACGACACGCTTTGGGCGCTGCGCGAGAAGGGCCTGCTCGGCTTCGAGGCGATCCCGAACTACTCCGTCGAGGTTCCGAAGAACCTCGAGCACGGCGACTGGGCCTGCAACGTGGCGATGGTGATGTCGAAGACCGTCGGCAAGAAGCCGCCCGAGCTCGCCGACCTGATCATCGGCAACCTCGTCGACCGGCACTCGGTCATCGTGAACGTCGAGAAGGCGGGCCCGGGCTTCCTCAACATTCGCCTGAAGGACGTCGTCTTTCAGCGGGTCGCCGCCGAGGTGCTGAAGGCGGGCACCCAGTTCGGCCGGAAGGCGCCGAAGTCGACGGGGAAGAAGGTGATGGTCGAGTTCGTCTCTGCCAACCCGACCGGGCCCGTGCACATCGGTCACGCGCGGGGAGCGTTCATGGGTGACGCGATCGCCCGGTTGCTCGACGCCGCTGGCCACGACGTGACGAGAGAGTTCTACATCAACGACTTCGGCAAACAGGTCGAGACGCTCGGGCGCACGATCCACAAGCGGTACCGGGAGCTCGCTGGAGAGACGATCAGCCTCGCCGAGGGCGAATACCCGGCCGAGTACGTGATCGAGATCGCGAAGACGTGGAAGGCCGAAGTCGGCGACGCGTTCCTCGGAAAGCCGGAGTCGGAGTGGCTCCCCGCGGCGATCGCCGTCGGCATTCGGGAGAACATGAAGGCCATCAAGGCCACGCTCGCGAAGGCGAACATCGCGCACGACGTGTTCTTCAGTGAGAAGTCGCTCCACGACTCGGGCGCGGTGCGATCGATCGTCGACGTCTACAAGTCGCGCGGCGTCACCTACGAGGCCGCGAAGGGCCGCCGGAAGGACAACAAGGAGAAGGTGATCGACGCCGAGTCGAAGGCGGCCCAGTTCACCGATCGGCAGCACGGCGGCACCTTCTTGATGACGGCGACCTGGCAGGACGAGAAGGGCAAGACGCCGCTCAAGGACGAGGAGGATCGAATCATCCTCCGGGCCGATGGCACGCCCGTCTACCTGACCGCCGATCTCGCGTACCACAAGGCGAAGTTCGACCGCGGCTTCGACCTGATGGTCGACGTCTTCGGCGCCGATCACGCGGGCCACGTGCCGCGCATCCAATCGGGCATTCACCTGCTCGGCTTCGACACCAAGAAGCTCGAGTTCACCCTCGTGCAGATCGTGCGAATCACCCGAGGCGGGGAAGAGGTGAAGGTCTCCAAGCGCAAAGGCACGCTCTTCGAACTCTCCGATCTCATCGACGAGGCCGGCGCCGACGTCTGCCGCTTCATCTTCCTCATGAAGACGAAGGACGCGCAGTTCGACTTCGATCTCGACGCGGTCACGACGCAGTCGAAGGACAACCCGGTCTTCTACTTCCAGTACGGCCACGCTCGGTGCGCCTCGATTCTCAAGAAGGCGATCGAGAAGGGCATGCCGTTCGTCGGCGCGGATCAGGTCACCGAGGCGCAGCTCGCGCGGCTGGTGCTGCCGGAAGAGAAGATGATGCTGAAGAAGATGTCGCAGCTGCCCGACGTCGTCGCGAGCGCGGCCGAGCGACTCGAGCCACACCACGTCCTCTATTACTGCCAGGAGCTGATCGGCGACTTCCACGCCTACTACACGCAGTACAAGACCGACCCGATCATCAGCGAGAACAAGGACAAGACGCAGGGCCGACTCGCCTTGGTGGCGGCGCTCAAGCAGACGCTGAAGAGCGCGTTCGCCATCTTGGGCATCGACGCGCCCGAGCACATGGAAGCGCCCGCCGAGGACGCCTGATGTTCACGCTCGCGTTGACGTTGGTGTTGTCGGCCTCCGACGGGGGCGTGGCCGAGGTCGATGCGGGCGTGGACGCGGGCGCGCCGGTTCCGGTGTTGCCTGAGCTGCGCCGGCTCGCGAAGCAGCTCGAGCCGAAGCTCACGACGCCGTGGGTGAAGCAGTGGCTTGGCAACGTCTCCCAGCTGAAGTCGGTGACGCCGAAGACCTGGTACTGCGTGAAGGAGCTGCGCAAGTGCTTCCACGCGATCCCCGAGGTGCCGAACGCACAGCCGCGGGTCGCCGATGACGACTTTCTGTATGCGCGCATCACCGACCCGCTCGCCTACGCGAGGCCGTTCGAGATCGCGAACGCCGCCGGGTTCCAGCCGAACAAGAAGAAGGTGCTCGACTTCGGCTACGGCAACCTTGGCCAGCTGCTGATGCTCGCGCGGCTGGGCGCGGAGGTGCACGGCGTCGAGGTCGATCCGCTGCTCGTGACCGCGTCGACCGGCCTCGTCGGGAAGGTGGGGAAGGGGAGCGTGGTGCTCCATGACGGCTTCTTCGCGGGTGACGAGGCGCTCGTGAAGGCGATGGGCTCTGGCTACGCGCTCTGGATCTCGAAGAACACGCTCAAGCGCGGCTACGTGCACCCAGCCGAGCCGCCCGGCGCGAAGGGGCAGATCGATCTCGGCCTCGACGACGCGAAGGTGCTCTCGATCATCCACGGTCAGCTCGCGCCGAAGGGCTTGTTCCTCGTCTACAACGTCGGCGGCGCCGCGACGGTGCCGTACAAGCCGATGACCGACGTGCGGTGCCCGTTCTCGAAAGAGGCGCTCACCGAAGCGGGCTTCGAGGTGATCGCCTACGACGAGGACGACACCGAGCCGGCGAAGGCGATGGCGGAGTTGCTCGAGTGGGAGCGCGATTGGCCGAACATGAAGTCGGAGATCAACGTGAAGTACACCCTCGCGCGGAAGCGGTGAGCCGGCTCATTCTCCCGCGTCTGCGGGCTCGGAGCGCCCTGCATCGGCGATGAGGTCGCTCAGAAATTGGCGATCGCTCGGCACTTCGATCGCGTCGCGGAGGCGTCTCGCTTCGTCGAGATCTCCATCGAGCAGCGCGAGCTGAGCGCGAAGGGTCGTGAGGAGCTCATCGGTCCCGACGATGCGCTCGGCTCTGTCGAGATCGTGTCTGGCGCCTTCGCGGTTCTCGGTCGCGAGCCGCAGTCGCGCCCGGCTCAGCAGCCCCTCTTCGTCGAACGGGTTCGCGTCGAGGAGGCGATCGAGGAGCTCGATCGCTTGCTTCATTTGGCCCTGCGACGCGCGGAAGGCGCTTTCGAGCTTGAGGATGTACGGCGTTCGTTTGCCGTACTTCGCGAAGTACTGCTCGAGATCGGCCGCGACGTTGAGCTGCGTGAGCGCCATGCCTCGGGTCTCGATGCCCCATCGCTCGAGCTCGGGCTCTGGCTCCTCGAGCTCGTCGAGGGCCGCGATGAGCGCCTTCCAGTCACCACGGGACGACGCCGCGTGTGCGTCTCGCGCGGCTTTGGCGTTCGGCCCCGAGCTGAGCGGGAGCACGCTGAGCGGAATGGCGAGCAGGCAGCCGACCAGGAGCAGTCGGGTGAGCGCGCTCGAGTCTTTCCATTCGAGGGCAGCGAGCACCCCGACCAGCAGGCCTCCGAGGTGCGCGTAGTTGTCGAAGACTCCCGTCCCGCCGATCACGAACCAGAGGGCGATCGACGCAAAGGTGCGACCCTGACTCTGGATCATCGATTTCCATGATCGGCACACGCTCCAATCGAGCGCGAGGCGGGCGCCGGTGATCCCGAACATGGCGCCTGAGGAACCCACGGCAACGACGTCGTGCCCCAGCACGGAGAAGGCCGAACCAGCGAGCCCCGAGACGACCCAGAGGATGAGGAAGCGCGCCGAGCCGATCTTCCGCTCGAGCGGCTCACACGATGCAGCTCGCGAGCAAGAACGTCAGCATCGGCGCTCCGCGAATGCGGTCGACCAGCCTCGGCGCTGCAGGCCCCTCCTTGCCCCAGGTGAGCGCCTCGAGTTCTTTCATCGTCCGGCGTCGGGTCGCGTGCGAGACGCCAGCTCGGGCAGCGTTTCCTTGAACCCGGCGGACAACTCCGCGAGGTGATCGAGCACGTCATCGGCCTGCGCGCCCTCGACCAGAAACGGTTGACATGGCCGCTCGGGGTACGCGTCGCTCCGTGCCGGAGTGAGCTCCACCTTCGTCACCGCGTCCTTCGTCACCAGCAGGTGCACCAGCGCGGTGCGCTTGTCGCCAGGGTTCCAGTTGCCGCCGAAGACGAAGTTGCCGAGGGAGTAGACGATCGGCTTGCCGCGGTAGACTTCGACGCCCTGCAGCACGTGCGGGTGCGAGCCGATCACCGCCGACGCGCCCGCCTCGATCCCCGCGTGGCCGAGCTCGACCTGGTACGGCTCGGGGTTGCCGCGGCCTTCACGCCCCCAGTGAAAGAACGGAATCACGTGATCGGCCTTCTTCTTCGCGGCGCGCACGTCGGCCTGGAGCATCGCCTTGAGCGCTTGGGTGTCGGTGAAGTGCCCCGCCACGCCCGGCGTCGAGTCCGTCGCGATCACTTCCTTCGGTTCGATGTTTCGATCGCCGAGGAAGAAGTAGCCGAGGAACGCGACCTTCACGCCCTTCACGTCGACGATCGCCGGAGACCGCGCCTCGGCGAGTGATCGGCCCGCGCCAAATCGCGCAATCTTCGCGGTGTCGAGGACCGTCAGCGTGTCGAAGAGCCCCTCGGCGCCGTAGTCCATCAAGTGGTTGTTCGCGAGACTCACCACGTCGACGCCGCCCGCTTCGAGGCCTGCCACCAACTCCGGCCGCGCGCGGAAGTTGAAGTTCTTCTGCAGCTTGGTGCCCTTGTCGGTGAACGGGCACTCGAGGTTGGCGACGTAGAGATCGGACGCGCGAGTGAGGTCCTTCACCTTCTCGAAGCCCCATACCAGCGCCTGATCCTTCGGCGTTCCCTTCTTCACCAGCTCGTCGGCCCACTCCTCGACGTGGAAGCCGAGCGTCACGTCTCCCGAGAACGTGAGCCGAACGGGGCCCACCGCACCGGCGTCGGGCGCAGCGGCCACCACCATCATCAGAGCGAAGATCACCTCGCGAGTGTCGCACCAGCGGCTCGCGCACGCCCAGCCGAATCGGCGGTGGCTCCCGAGGGGCCGAGGCTCGACGGCGTCACTGGAAGCCTGTCACGACGACCGGCACGTTGGAGTTGCTGCTCATCCCGTCGCCGAGTTGGCCCGAGTCGCCCGCGCCCCAGCAGCGCACACCGCCCGTCGCGAGCAACGAGCAGGCGTGGCCACCGCCAGCCCATGCGCTCATCGCCGTTCCCAGACGCGACACGTCCGCCGGCACGTTCGAGGAGAAGCCCGCGCCCATGCCGTTGCCCAGCTGGTCGTCGACGTTCGTGCCCCAGCACTTCGCGACGCCGGCCTGCACGCCGCACGAGTAGGAGTCGCTCGCCGCGAGGAAGGTGACTCCCGAGGTGAGGCCGATCACCTGCTGCGGGCGTGCCACCCATCAGGTTGCCGAGCTGGCCCTCTCCGTTGCGGCCCCAGCACCGGGCCGACCCCGAGACGATCGCGCAGGTGTGATCGATGCTCGAGGACAGTGCCGTCGCGCCACTGGTGATGGCCGGGAGCGGTTGCGGAGTCGGGTAGGTGGTCGTGCTCAACGTCGCGCCGGTTCCGAGTTGGCCGACCTCGTGCGCGCCCCAGCACTGCACCGCGCCCGTCGTGGTGAGGAGGCAGCTGTGAAGTCGACCAGCCACGACCTGGGCCGCGCGGATCGTCGAACCGCCGGCTGCTCCACCTGACGTCGCGCCGCCCGCGCTTCCGCCGCCCGCCGTCGATCCGCCCGCCCGCCGGAAGCGCCGCCCGCGTCCTGTCCCGGCTCCATGGGACCGCAAGAGACGAAGAGCCCCAACACGACCCACCTGAATGCGCGCATACCCTCCAGAGTGCCGGGCCCGGCAATGTCGCATGGCTCGATCTCCGCGTTGTGCTATCCCCAGAAATCCGTATGCCTCGCGAGAAGGACCCCCTCGGCCAGTCCGACGAGCACAACTCCCGTGGCATCGAACTCGCCGATCGCGGCTGGCTCGACGAGGCCATCAAGGAGTTCAAGAAGGCGATCGAGCTCGATCCCAACTCCGCGCACGCGCACGACAACCTCGCCACCGTCTACGCCGAGAAGAAGATGTTCCGCGAGGCGCTCGACGCGTACCTCACCTCGCTGCGCCTCGAGCCCGACTCGGCCACCGCGCACTACAACCTCGCCTGCTTCTTGAGCCAGCACGCCCTCGACTTCGCGATCAGCGAATACAAGACCGCCATCGAGTTCGAGCCCGACTACCCCGATGCGCACTTGAACCTCGGCCTGACGCTCGCCGACGCGGGCAAGAACGACGAGGCGGCGAAAGAGCTCAAGACCGCCATCGACCTCGAGCCCACCGACGCCTTCCCGCGCCACGAGCTCGCCGGCCTGCAGATGGACGAAGGCGACTACCGGTCGGCGATCGCGCAATTGAAAGAGGTCACCCGCATCGAGCCCGAGAACTTCGAAGCGTGGCTCGATCTGGGCATCTGCTACGCGCAGAAGGGCTTCTACGCCGAGGCCGAGCGCGCCTACGAGAAGGCGAAAGCCCTCAAGGCCGACGATCTGTTGCTCACCTACAACCTCGCCGCGCTCTACGCGCAGTGGGGCCGCAAGCCCGAGGCGATCGAGAGCCTGAAGAACGCGGTGAAGCTCGATCGCGATCAAGTCGTCGACTGGCTCAAGGCCGACCCGATGTTCGCCGCCCTCGAAGGCGAGCCGGAGTTCGAGGCGCTCCGTTGATGGAGCTCGTTTAATGGAAGTCTGGGCGCTCGTCGGTGCGCTGGCCCTGGTGCTGGCCAACGCCTTCTTCGTCGCGATCGAGTTCGCCCTGGTGAAGGTGCGCCA
>JBPOIJ010000063.1:0-3142 GCA_052034585.1 Myxococcota bacterium | reverse complement strand
TCGGGGCGTAGCGCAGCCTGGTAGCGCACCTGGTTCGGGACCAGGGAGTCGGAGGTTCAAATCCTCTCGCCCCGACAACAAAGCCGCAGTGGCCAAAAACCGCTGCGGCTTTTTTGTTTCGCGGGGCTAGCAGTTTGAATCATGAGCCTGGGGGCGACCGGAGAGCTTTTTTTCGGGCCGCCTGCGGAACGGAAAAAAGTCTCGCAGGGTAGCGGGGCCCCAGGCGAGGCTAGCGTGGCAGATCTACTTCGGCGCTGATGATCGCGTCGCCTTCGCGGGGAGCGACCGCCAGCGGCCTTCCTGAGCCGTCGAAGATCGCCGACTGCCCGGCAAAGCACGTCCGCTCGTGACCGGGACACGTCTCTTCCCCGTAGGTGTTGGCCGCGACAAACAGGCTGCGCACCCCGAGCAAGCGGTAGCGCCAGTAGCGATGCAGCTCCAGCCCCTCCTCCAGCCAGTTGGTGCAGAACGCAATGACGCTGCACTGCGACTCGCCGAGGTGACGGATGAACCGATCGTCGTTTAAGTCCATGCAGATGCCCGCCGTCAGGTCGCCCCACGGCAAGCGCAGCTGCGGATACGGCGTGTCGCCCGGCAACGCCCATGTCTCATCGGCATCGAACAGCAGCCGCTTGCGATAGTTGTAGAGCAGCGACCCGTCAGGACCGATGACCCGCGCCGAGTTGTAGAGCCGCACCGTCCGCGCCTGCTCGACAAGCTCCGGGTAACCACTGACGAGGGTACAGCCGTAGCGCTTCGCCACTGTCGCCAGCTGCTCAAAGCTGGGCCCGTGCAGCGGCTCGGCCACCCTGCGGACATCGGCTGGGTCGGTGAACAGGTAGCCGGTGTGCGCCATCTCGGGGCAGACAATCAGGGTCGCGCCCTGCTCGGCGGCTTGCTCACACAGCGCCAGCAGTCGCCGCAGCGAGGCCGCCTGATCGCGCTTGTCCGCCTTGAACTGAATCGCCGCGATCCGCATCGCACCCCCTTACAGCGCCAGCAGCGCCGGCAGTCGTCGTCGCAACAGCCGCAGCGCCAGCAGGCGGGACAGCGTTCGCGACACCTCGGCCAGCGGCAGGCGACTCTCCCGCGCCAGATCGGCCACCGAGGACCGCCCGTTGCACAGCGCCAGCACCGCGAGCTCCGCCTGACTCAGCCCAAAGCGCAAAAGCTCACTGGGCGCGGCGGCCTGGCTGACATAGATCGCGCCTTCGGCCACATCCTGCTCGAAGCGGCGCCAGTCATCGAGTCGGCGCTGGCCTTCCAGCAGGATCTGCGCCGGGTCGAGCTGTAGCGCCCCGCCCAGCTCCTCGGACAGCACACTCACCGGCAGCTGCCGCGTCCGCTCGAACCCAAACCGTCCCGTCGGCAGCCGCAGCCCTTCACAGATCAGCTCACAGCTCTGCCGTCCGAGCGCCTGGCTCAGCTCATCGGGACGGAGCAGGCCGGCCCGGACGAGGCGCTGGCCAAGCAGGCTGCCCGGCCCCTGGGTCGCGGAGAGCAGCACGCCGTCGTTGGCCACCCGCGTCTCCTCGCGATCACTCGGCCCCGGACGCCCCGGCATCTGCGACGCCACGGCATCAATCTCGGGCTGGCGCAGCGATCCGTCCAGCTCGAGCAAGAAGCGCCCGAGCCGCAGACTCGGCAGGCCTTGCGCCGTCGCTTGGGCAATCCTTCCATCGAAGAAATAGACCACCAGCTGTCGCCCGGTCGTGCTGACGGTCAGGATGCCGCTGTGCCGTTGCCGCGCGAGGAGGTCGATCACGTCAAGCAGCGGCAGCGCCGACAGCTCGCCACTGAGCACCACGCCGCTCGGTGAGGGCTGACCCGAGTCACCGGCTGGCGGACGACTTCGGCGCAGATCATCACGCGGCAGGGTATCTTCGTCGCCTCCAACCAGCTCTTCATCGAGCGGCAGCAGATCGCCGCTGTGGAGCAAGGCCGGATCGTCGGGATGGGGCCGCATCATCTCGCGCGCCAGGGCGGCAATGCTCTCGGGGGCGAGCAGTGTCTCTCCGGGCGCAAAGTCCGAGGAGTCTTCCTCGAACGGACTGCGAGCGGACGGCTGCCGGGCGGTGATCTTGTCCTCGACGGGCACCGGCACTGCCGACGGCGCCTGCGAGGACACCGGCACCGTGTGAACCGCCGACGAGTCCGTGAGTGCAGGCAGACCCCGCAGCGTCGCTTGCCGCCCACTGCGCAGGGACGGACTTGGCAGAAGCCGCTGCGCCGAGGCGACCACCTGACGAGGAAACACTGGCCGCACCAGCGCATCTACCCCGTCGGGAAGAACCGACAGATCATCGGTCACCCCGACCAGCGCCAGCACCGCCGGCGAGCCCTGCGTCGCCCCCGGTGAGAACAGCTGCGACAACAGCCAGCGCCCTTCCGAGCCGGGCCGCAGCAGATCGACGACGACCAGTGCGATCTGCTGCCGAAGGATGACCGGCAGCGCCTCGCTTCCCCTGGCAAAGCCCTGCGCCGTGATGCCGACTTCGGCGAAGGCACTGACCACCTGCTCGCAGAACCGTTGGTTGTCATCGACGACGATGAGGCGCGGATCGGGCATGGCCGGGCACGCTACCACGACGATCCGCAGCGAGCAAAGCGAGCTTAATGACGGCGACGAAGGAGACTGGAGACAGCGGCCAGCACCAGCAGTGCTCCCGCCGACGATGCCGTATGACCCGGGAAGTTACAGCCAGTCGCCGTCGTGCCACCATCGCCCGGGGGTGGAGTCGTCGTCACGGCCAGGTCGGGCGCCGCGACCGCCATGTCAGTGACCGGCGGCATCGACATGTCCGCAAGCCGGTTCGGGTCGGTGGTCATCTCGGCACACGAAAAGTACAGCGAGCCTGCTGCTGGCGTCGCCGGCGGGCAAGCCAGGCCGTCGTTTGCCAGCATGTGCGGAATCAACCGCAGCGTGCAGTTTTGGCAATTTCCCGTCGGCAGCGTCACCGTGGTCGAGTACGGTCGCGGCAGCGCTCCGACGGTGGTGTGCTTGACCGTCGCCAGGTTGGTGAAGGTCGCGTTGTTGTCTTTCGACCACTCGACGACAAAGCAGCCGGCGTGGTTGACCGTCTCTTTCCAAGCCACCGTCACCTGCTGTCCAGCGGTGTACAGGTTCGGCGGATTGATGATC